>CAKMJV010000017.1 GCA_927417275.1 uncultured Clostridia bacterium | reverse complement strand
CATGTCCGTGATTAAAAATAAAACGCGGTCTGGGTATCTGTGTGTGATACCTGGGACTGGTGAATCGCCATCTTCGTGTAGTGGATCGTCCATATCTGCCGAGCATTTGTGCGTTTCGTAAATGGTTGGTACCGCCTGCATTCTCACTGGACATTTCGCATCGTTTTGGTCCATTAATAATGCGTAGTACGGCGTGATGCCCATTCTTAATATTTCAAGTGACTTTACGACACCTTCTTCTTCTTTTGCAGTTAAGTTAACCACTTGCTTGAGTTTATCAAGTGTTGTAATACGGTTGCGTACTTGCCATTCCCATGAATCCCACTCTGCTTGCGTTACGTCTTTCCAAATGGTGATGTCTGTATAATGTCTCATAATACTCCCCTTTCAATCCCTAAGCGTAAAGTTCTTCGTAGATTTTTCTTAAAACAGCACTTTCTCTCATAATTTGAAGCGTTATTTCTGCGTGACCTTTGGTGTAGCCATTGCCCACGATCATGTTTACATCTTTACCAACGCCTTCAGCACCCAGTGCTGCTTTGGTAAAGCTCGTTGCCATACTAAAGAAGTAAACGATGCCGTCGTCTTTCGTCGCTAAAATCGATGACATCTCCGTATTCGGTACGTTTACACAGTTGATGGTGATGTCGCACATGTTGCCACCTGTTACTTCCTCAACTTTTCTAAGCACTTCTACAGCATCGGTTGCATCTGCAGTAATAAAATGATCCGCAAGTCCAGCGTTCATCACGCGGTCTTTTGCACTGTCTGAATGTTGTAAACAGATAACTTTACCCGTAACACCAGCGCGCTTTTTCGCTTCATAAAGACAAAGCATACCCGATTTACCTGCGCCGCCGATAACAAGTACCGTGTCGCCTGGCTTAACCAATTTCGCCGTTTGAGCCGGTGCACCTGCTACGTCTAGCACTGAAAGTGCTAAGTTTTCTGGAATATCCGTAGGAATCTTTGCATATAAACCACTTTCAAACAAGATGGCCTTGCCTTTAATATCCACTTGATCGATGTTTTTTCTAATGGCTACGATTTCTTCTATAATAAGCGGGGTCAATGATAAAGAAACCAATGTTGCAATTTTATCGCCCACTTTAAGGTCTGTTTTGCCTTCCAGTGCAGTGCCTATTGCTTCCACCGTTCCGATGAGCATGCCGCCAGAGCCTGTTACTGGGTTTTTGTGTTTGCCGTAATCAGAAACGATTTTAAGCATGATCTCTCTGATTTTCGCCTCATCACCACCCGCTTCTTCTTTAATCTGTGTGAAAGAAGCTGAATCAATATTAAGCGTTTGAACATCTATGCGAATTTCATTGTCATAGATCTCCATGTCATTTGAAATGACCAATGCCGGTTGTGGCAAAATGCCCTTCGGCTCAATAACTCGATGTGTACCAAACTTACAGCCTTTTTTCATACGCGCCTCCTAATATCATAAGCTTAACGCTTATCCTCTTAATAACTCCACCTTACTAAAGGTGCAATATTCATGCCAAAAGTTTAACACGTACAATGGTGCTGCCCTATTTAAGTCTAGGCGTTGCAATCACATGCTTTTCATTAATTTTGTGCAAATGAAACCAGTAAAAATACATAAAAAAAGCGCCCGTTTTTGGGCGCTGTGCTTATTGTTCATCTATATGATATTTCTTAAGTTTGTACTGAAGGGTTTGACGCGGTATTTTTAAGAGTCTTGCAGCTTTTGCAGTATTATTTTTACATTTTAACAGCGCATACCTAAGCATTTCTTCTTCAGTCTTTTCAAGTGTTTCAGTAAGTCCAAGGTCCACATGGCGTTGCGGTTGCTCGGTATAAAACTTTGGATGTGCGTTGCTGAATTTTTTTAAATTATAGGGTAAATCCTGTAGCGTAATGACGTCTTGATCGACAAAATTAACCGCACTTTCGATGACATGCTCGAGCTCTCTGACATTGCCATCCCAAGGATAACGATTAAATAACGACGCCACTTCTTCTGTAACGCCTTTAATCCCACGGAAAAGCAATCCATTGTATTTTTTTATAAAAAATTGAGTCAATAAAGGGATGTCTTCCTTGCGATCGGACAGTTTTGGAATCCAAAGTGTTACCGTGTTTAATCGATAATATAAATCTCTTCGAATTAAGCCCAAGTCTATGGCGAGGTTCGGTTCTATATTCGTAGCCGCGATGATCCGCACATCCACTTGTCTTTCTTTTGTATCGCCAATACGGCGAATGCGGCCATCCTGTAGCACGCGTAAAAGTTTTGCTTGTAGTTCAAGGGGCATAGAATTTATTTCATCTAAGAACAATGTGCCCGAATCTGCAAGTTCAAAAAGACCTGGACGATCAACAGCGCCTGTGAACCCCCCTTTAACCGTACCAAATAGGATGCCTTCAAGTAATGAACCGGGGAGTGCCGCACAATTTTGTGCGATAAAGGGTTTACGCTTTCGCTGACTTGCGTTGTGAATGGCTTGTGTCAGCAGTTCTTTACCCGTACCAGTTTCACCGTATATTAACACTGCGATTTCCGTGGATGCCGCTTTAGCTGCGACGGCTTTAATCCGATTAAACTCTGAATGCGCCGTGACGATGTCTTCAAAGGTGTACAGCGCAGGGGTCCGTTTCGCTTCAAATGATTCCGTTTCTTGCGTATTAGATTTCGATTGTAAATCGATTACTTTTTCAGAAAGTTCTTTATAAGAGGTGATATTTCTCGATATCTCTATCGCACCTTCTATGTGATCGCCATTTAGAATAGGCAACGTGCTATTGATCGTCGCAATCACTTTTCCTTTGTATGTACGGTAGGTTTGCTCCCGATTTAAAATCGGTTTTTTAGTAACGAGTACTTCTAATAATGTACTTTTCTCTTCTTTTAATGAAGGATATATTTCTGTAATGTGTTTACCGATAGCATCCGAAATGTTTATATCGTCCAGTTTTGCAGAAATATGATTACAATAGATGAGATGTCCATTGTCATCGATAATTTGCACCCCATCGCTTATGTGTTCCAACATCAATTTTATGTTTTCCATGGACAATATCGGATGCATCTTTCACCTCATGCGCTGAATTTTCGGCACGCGCCTAAAAATGGGCATATTATACGATAACCCCTTTACCGTAACTTTTAGCCAACTTTAATTTTTCATAAGCGAGTTCTAAGAATTTATCTTCTGAGATCCAGTGCTGCATAGAAAGCACCGCAAATCGACATGTGACTTTTTCTGTTATGCCTAAATCTAATTGTTCAATCACCGTTTTAAGCGTTTCCGTCTCTATGTAAGCGCGCTTGACGGATATGGATGGGAGTACCAATGCAAAGGTATCGCCTTTTATTCTGGCAAGGACTGCACCACTGCCTCTAATGGTATCCGAAATTTCCATATAGTTTTTGGTCGACATAATAATTTCGATGACCACTTGATCACCGATATTATACCCATATTTTGAGTTGATTTCACCCAGTTCGTCGACATCAAAAAAAATGATAGAAGATTCTATTTTTTGATTATAGCAGCGCTCAAATTCAAGAGACATCACATTCTTAAGTTTCTCTTCCGTATTAATCATCAGCAGTTCTCCACTGATAATGCGCTCCTTTTTAACCAAATCTTTAATTTCAAGTCCGACTTTATCTTGATAGTGCATATAAAACATATAAGCACATACCATTAAGATGAATGTATAGACCAAAGAAGCAATATATAACTCAACGATGCCCTCAAGATTTGCAAAATGAATCAACAGTGCTGGAAATACACTTAAAACTAAGGCGATCACGAGTCCTTGTCTTGCGACTTTCTTGTCTTTCATTCTCGACGTATACTTTTCTCGCATTTCACACATCCTATTTGCTTTCTATTTTGATCGTTACCACAGAAGGTTTATCCGTTTCTCCCTCTATTTCAAGCAGGTAGGTCAGATGAATGTTTAATGTATCAGTTTTTTCCCAAGTTAACGCTTTTCCAAAAGTCTTCATTAAAATAAGACCATATGGCGTGTGGTATGCATTTTCATGCCATACTTCTGGCGATATCATCAGTGTGCTCGTATTTTCTCCATATCTTTTGATATGAACAGACTGACCATCATACGTTAAAAGTGTTTTTGTACCTGCCATACCTGTAAGTTCACTTTCATCATACATAAGGTAAGACTTATCTTTGATCTGATTATAAGTTGCACTTGTGTAAAGTGTCATCTCATTCACTTCACCAAAACCATCTAAAATTTGACTTTCTACGACGATGTTTAATAACTGTTTTTCAGAAGTTCCCATTATTCCGCGATCCATTTGTTCACGAGAAAACGTATATTCTCAACGTGATTTTCAGCTTCAAGTCTTGCTTTTGGCCCATCCTCTTTGATGATGGCATCGAATATACGGTTGTGAGATGCTTGTATCTCTTTATAGTTATTAAACTCGTTAAAATAAATCAATCTAAACCTTTGGAACTGATCGTGTAAATCATAGATGATGTTGATAAGACGTTGATTTTTAGTGCCTTCAAAAATAAGTGAATGAAATTGGTTGTCGCTTTCTATCATGTTTTTCTTATCCATATTAATCAGTGATTCATTAAATGACTCAACCACTTGGCCCAATTTCTCTTTTTCAGTTAAAGTCATGCGATCTGCTGCTAAATAGGCTGCAAAACCTTCAAGTTCCTTGCGTATTTCTAATACTTCAAGAATATCCTTTTTGGTTAAATCGGCCACATATGCACCTTTTCTTGGAATCATAATCACAAAACTTTCTTTTTCAAGTTTTCTGATGGCCTCTCTTACGGGGGTACGACTTACACCCAATTGATCGGCTATGGTAACCTCCATCAAGCGTTCACCTGGTTTCAATTCACCTGCAAGAATGGCATTTCTAAGGTATTCAAATACCACTTCTCCCAAAGGCTTATAATTTCGGATTTCTAATTTTTCAAAATTCATTTGCTTTATTCCTCCAATTCTATTATTTACCATTATAGGTTGATACCACATAACTTTGTGTATAGATTTTTTTCAGTTTTTTATGTGCTGTTTTTGCGCGTTGATAGCTGCTAAATATTCCAAAAACCGTTGGGCCGCTACCACTCATCAAAACACCTTCTGCACCATAACTGCTCAGAAGTGCTTTGACCTGTGCAACTTTAGGGTACATGCTTAATGTAACCGTTTCGAGAACGTTCGAAAGTTCATTAATAATCACTTTACGGTTTTGCTGTTCAAGTGCTTCTCGCATAACCCCAGTCCTTGGATGTGTTATTATGGCTTCTAATTTTAACTCGGTATAAACTTCCTTAGTGGAAACACCGAAGTTCGGTTTAACCAGTACCAACCAGCCCAACTCAAAACCTCTTATAGGTTCCAATATTTCCCCGAGGCCAGTAGCAAGTGCACATCCCTCTAAAAAACAAAATGGAACATCCGCCCCGAGTTTAAACCCAAGGGACATTTGTGTATCTAAGGGTAAGTTCAAGGCGCAAAGCTTATTTATGGCTTTTATAACTGCCGCAGCGTTGGTGCTACCGCCTGCAAGTCCTGCAGCGATAGGAATATGTTTGTCTATGTGTATATGAAATCCCTGAGGCAATTGGTACGTTTTTTTCATAAGTGCTGCAGCCTTATATGCGATATTACGATCGTCAAGTGGTAAAAAGGGTTCATTGGAAGTCAATATAATCTCATCTTTTTCTAAACAATGTACGGTAACCACGTCATATAAATCAATTTGTTGCATAATCATCTCTACATCGTGATACCCGTTTGCTCTTTTTCCGACAACGTCCAATGTTAAATTGATTTTTGCACGTGCTTTAAGCTTGATTGTCGCGTTCATTTTATCCCCTTAATTAAGTATATGAATACAAAATACAAAACAAAAACATTTATAATCAATTATATGACATTTCACGCAGTTTTTCTATCATTATTTCATGTTTTATCAAACGAAAAAAGCGAACCCACACTTATGAGTCGCTTTACATTTTACAGTATTTTGATTTATGAATGGACATCAAATAGAAAGTTGTACATAGGGTGCCATCTACTTGGTCAAATAGTTCGGGGTACTTTTCCAAAAGAATATCCTTAAAGCCCTGTTCTTCAAAGGGTTCATAACTTTCTTTAACGATTTTAAATCCTATTTTCTCGTAACTCTTCTGAGCGCGTTTATTAAACTTTGCGACTCTCAAAGTCATGGTATCTATGGGAAATCGATTAAACACATACGATAAAAAGCGTTTTATCAGCTCCGTTCCAAAACCTTCGCTTAAATAGTTAGGATCCACTGCAACACCTAGTTCCGCTGTGCGCTTAAACCAGTTAATATGCTTCAGCGTTATAAATCCAAGTGGATAGTCCTCCAAAAAAAGACCATACACTTTTTTGCTCAGTAATTTTTGCTTTGAAAAATACCAAGCATCGAACTCCGCTTTGCGTGTAAATGGAAAGTTATATTGATAAAAACGAGGATCTGTATGAGATCCCCACTTTTCAAACGCATACACATCTTCTCTTTTCATCTTTCGAAATTCTAAACTCAAGACATCACCTCATTTGAGACGTGTTTGCAAACTTCGTATATTTACCCAGCCAAGCCAGATAAACTTTACCCGTCTCACCATTTCTCTGTTTTGCGATGATAATCTCGCCAATCCCCTTTAATTTCTCATCCACTGTTTCAGGATTATAGTATTCGTCTCTGTATAAGAACATTACGAGGTCGGCGTCTTGCTCTATCGCGCCCGATTCACGTAAATCTGAAAGTATCGGGCGATGATCTGCTCTTAATTCTGATGCCCTTGAAAGCTGTGATAATGCGATAACTGGACAGTTCATTTCTCTAGCGATGCCTTTAAGCGATCTTGAGATGGTTGAAATCTCCTGTTGTCTGTTTTCTGATTTCCCACCTCCGGACATCAATTGAAGGTAGTCAATCATGATCATGTCCAGCCCTTGATTCATCTTAAGACGTCTACACTTACTTCTTATTTCAGCCACCGTAATACCTGGTGTGTCATCTATAAAGATCTTCGCCTCACCAAGCTGAGCGCTACTGCGTGCCAGTTTAAACCAATCGTCGTCTTCGATTTGACCGGTTCTAATATCCCCGATTGAAACCAGGGACTGAGCACTTAATAGACGCTGTACCAATTGATCTGCAGCCATCTCCAAACTAAATATAGCGACGCTCTTTTTCTCTTTCACCGCTGCATGTTGACACAGGTTTAAAGCAAATGCCGTTTTACCCATGGATGGTCGCGCTGCGATTAAAATAAGATCTGAACGTTGTAAACCATTTGTCTTTTCATCAAGCGCATCAAATCCAGAAGGTATACCTGTTAAAGCATTAGGATCTTCGTGGAGCCTAACGATCTTTTCATAAGTCTCTTGTAGAATCTCCGATATGATTTGAAAGCCCTTTTTATCTCTATTTTGTGCAATTTCAAAAATGCTAGATTCTGCCTGTTCGATGAGTGCTTCTACATCGTGGGAATCGTAACCTTTTTCCACGATTTCAGTGGACGCTCTTATGAGTCTTCTAAGCATATACTTTTCATGAACGATTTTTGCATGATTCGCTACATTTGAAATCAGTGTCCCAACGTCCGAAAGTTCTGTGAGGTATTCAAACCCCCCCACCGCTTGAAGCAACTGATTTTTAGTGAGTTCATCCGATACCGTTATCAAATCCACCGTTTGGCCTTCTGAAAACAACCTTCTTACCGTTCTAAAAATCTCTTTATGTGCTTCATGGTAGAACTCATCTTCTGTGCTGATGATATCTAGTACATCGCCGATTAAGTCGCTGTCTAAAAGCAACGAGCCCAGGACGCTTTGTTCTGCATTTATGTCATGTGGCATGGTTTTTAAGTTCATCCGTGTGATCCCCTATCGTTCGTATTAAACTTATTATAGCACGATTGGGTTACACTATGGAATCATCTTATGCACCTTGAAGAGTCGCATTTTTAAATAGGCCCATCGTCCCTTATAACCAATATACGCTTCTTTTGCCATTTTTATATATTTTTCACTGCTATTAATGGCGTGTTCAATGTCCTCTTTACTTACGTTCACAGGTCGATCGTATAAAATTTTCATCCACAAGTCCATTTCATCTTTCGCAAAACGCATTTTTCTAAGCGTGACTTCCGGTTCAAAATGATCAAAAGCTTCAGATTCTGCAAAGAGATAGGAGAGATAATAAAGTTGTCTAACAGCAAATGCGTGTGTATTTTGTGTTCTAAAGTATCCAAATGGCAGTCTGGAGATAAAGAGCACTAACAAAGCCAATGGTACGAGGAATAAAAAGTTCAACCATTTCAAACTGCTTTGAGAGGTGTCTATTTCATTTTGTGATAAGACTGCACCTGAATAATTCCCCACATCGCCCTCTAGTGCTTCTAGCAGTTCGTCCACATTGGGTCGACCACTGATGGTGTCGTCTCCCGAATCCGGCGTAATGATAACGGGGCCTTGGTTTACACTTTCTTCATCTTTTTCAGCGAGTAGTTCATCAAGGGTTAATGGTGCATCTAAATTAACGGGTTCACTAAATGGCGGTGTACTTTCAACGACGATCCATCCGTACCCCTCTAAATACACTTCTACCCAAGCATGTGCATTGCTCTCTGTAATCTTAACATAGCCCTCTTGATCTTCCTTACTTGGATCTACCAAAAAACCTTCTACATATCGAGCAGGGATTCCATTTAGACGCGCTAAAACGGCCATACTAGATGCAAAGTAAGTGCAATACCCTTCTTGTGTATCAAACAGGAATGTAGAAACAAAATCTTTGCTGCCCTGGTGCTTTTCTGGTGTAAGCGTATACTCATAATTGGACGTTAAGAACTGCGTGAGTATAACGACTTTTTCGTAGTCTGTTTCGCCCATAGCACCTAAAATTTGCGCCAAACTCTTTGTCTTTGAATCGATCCGAGTGGGCAACTGTAAATAATCTAAATCCGATGGATAATAAAAGTCTTGTTGCGTTGCTGAGAACCGATAAGTGTTTAAGTAACGCACGAAAGCTGCGGCTTTATAGAACGCTTCATTTTCTGCCGAAACATAAACACGTGCTGGATTTAAACTGGTTTCGTATAAACCCATCGGTGTAAACAGCGTAACGGTTTGCACCGTTTTTTTATTGAGGCGGATGGTGCCGCTTAATTTCTCAAATAGTCCCGATTCTAATAATTTTAAGTTTTGTGGGTCATCTTTATAAAATTTATACTGGTTACGATACACCGTGCCGTTGTTGATCCATCTCAAACCATCGTATTGATCTTTTATACTGGTTTTTAAATATACGCCTCGTTTAACCTCTTGATCAAGTTTCACCCAAAAAAGTGCATCTACGCTATTTATGCTTCTAATGGGTCCACCCAGTGTACCTTCTATGTTCTGGAAAGGGGTATCCACTAAAGAGTACATTTTTACTGCATTGCCCTCATAACCACTACGTGCGCCCCACAAACTCGGTGTTACACCATCTATCAACCGATTAACCGTGTTTATTGGAAATACCAGTGTTAATGCACCAGAAATGAATACCAATGCAAAAGACAAAGTTATACTTGTAAGCATCAATTTAAAACCAGAGTACTGCTCTGTATTATAGGACGTTTTTGAAGCCAAAAGACGTTCGTGATGTTCCAAAATAAAATATGAAAGTAAGCCTGCGAAGTAAAAAGCCGTAATATGCCACGCTACATCCATGTACTGATACCACATCCAGATATATAGCATCAAAGGTGTAATAAATAATAGTTTGAGTCCCTTAAACCGCATAATGATGGCCATAAGCAACCCGACTATAAAAGTGACAAGCACTTGGAACAGCCATTCATAGGTGCCATTTCGTGGGATTTCTTCCCGTTTAAGAAGATGCTGATCAATGCGTACATTAACCAACCACTCGCCAAAAGCAATTCCCTTTTTATAGTCCAAAAAATCTCTGAATTTATGAAGAGAAGTCACTTGATGACGCGTTTTTACGGTATTGTATATTTCTTCATAGGACAAGGCGGTGCTTTGGTTGTTTATAACCAAGTCTTGCTGTTTAAACTGTTCGTATTTTGTGAGTGCTAAATCGGTTCCATAAACAAGCGCAAGTATAACCACGATTCCCAGCATCAAGCGACGTGTGATTTTTCCGTATGTTTTCATCAAGTAAAGCAACGTGAAGACAAGCGCAGAAACAAAAAACAGCTGCAAACTATCGCCTGAAAAATTTACAAAAATATCCAGTGTTAGCATCAATGCAAAAAATAAAACAAATGCGGTCATCCATTTATATTTTTTTATTTTAGGACCCATTGGACACCTCCATATAGGAATCTATGGTGTGGAAGCGTAGGTATTCAAAGTGTCCCTTTGCCATCAATTCTCTTTCTTCGCTACTCGTAGGCGCAAAAGAAAAAACGTGAATCCTTTGTCCGCGCGTATTTAAACCATGCACAAAGGCCTTTGACAGTCTCGGTGTTATAGCCACCAGTTCATGTATGGCTTGACTTTGCTCAGCGTGGGATTCAGTTATTCGATGGTTAATAAATGATGCAAACGCCAACTCAGAGTCACACTTAAAGCCTGTCAATCCCTCTAAGAATTCATGGAAGTCTTTAGAAGTATTGCTTTCTATGGTGGTTCCAGAAGCGTCATTCATAATGAGTTTTATATGAACTTGTTGATCCAATACACTTTTAATAAGCGATGCACAAAAAGAAACCATTTTTTCTTCTAAGTCTAAATCGACGCCTTGTATCCTATACCCATTGATTAGAATCACCAATTTGGAACTTACGGTCTGTTCAAATTCCTTCGTTTGGAGTTCGTCCTTCTTTGCACTGACTTTCCAGTGGATGTTTTTCAGTTGATCGCCATAGTTATAAGGTCTAATGTTGACGAGGTTTGTTCGATCTTCAAGCGTACGTACATTTGATTTAAGCGTGCCAAATAGATCCCTTGATTCAAACATGTCACTGTTTATAGGAACCACACGTGGATGAACCGTTAAATTCATCTCTTTATTAAAATTGATTACCCGTTTACTGAGTAATAGCGGGTCATTAATTTCCACTAAAACTTGACCCACTTTATAGTAACCTCTGTATTTGCAGAGCATTTGCTTTGAATAATTTCGATTTTCATTGCTTCCAAAATATGCGATTTCCTTTAATTTTGATTCAGAATCTATTTTTGGGTCTAACTTAAAATCGATCACCGCATGCATAATAGGTATAAAACTCGTATTTGAGATTTTATACTGTATGTTTACCATATCACCTGACTCGATGACTTTGTCTCCTGCATAATACAAAATATACAGATTACGGGCGTTATGCGATAAAATAAAGCGCATTCCAAACCACATAATGGCGGCAGTAAATAGGAAATTATATATCGATTTGCCTCCTGATAGCGTTGCTACAATCAGTAGAAATACCAAAAGTAAGACAAACATTCTCTTAAAACCTTTAGTCATTCTATTTCCTCATTCTTTCGCTATTTTTATCGGACGACTTTCGGTACTTCTACAGATCCAATGATTTCTAAAATCAAATTTTTTAGTGATATGCCTCTATACAGCGCTTCGCCTTTGATGATTAATCGATGGGCTATTATGGTCTCATAAAGGGAACTGACATCTGATGCAAGCACATAATTTCTGCCTTCCAGATAGGCTTTCGCTCTTGCCCCATTGAACAAATGTACAGAAGCTCTCGGGCTTGCGCCTAACTTAATCGCTTCGTGTTCTCTGCTTGCACGGACCAAATTGACGATGTATGTTTTTATCGCTGGATCCACATATACTTTTTCCATCTCCGCCATGGCTTTAATCAGTTCATCTCTTTGCACCACCGCTTGGATCGCTTCTAAGCTTTCTTTAAGTGTTAGGATTTCACCTTCTTCTTGTGACGAAGGATAGCCTAAAGAGATGCGCATCATGAATCGATCAAGCTGCGCTTCGGGTAGTGGAAACGTGCCTTGTAATTCTATGGGATTTTCAGTTGCTATAACTAAAAATGGTTTTTCTAAGTAATGGGTTTCACCATCTATGGTCACTTGTGCCTCTTCCATGGCTTCAAGTAAACTGGACTGCGTTTTAGGGGATGTTCGGTTGATTTCATCTGCTAATAAGATATTTGTAAACAAAGGTCCTTTATGAAAAACAAAGGCCTGTTTTTCTCTTGAGTATACGGAAATGCCGATGAGATCAGAAGGCATTAGATCCGGCGTAAACTGTATTCTGCTATACTTACAATTCAATGCCGCTGAAAATGCCTTTGCTAAAGTCGTTTTACCTAGACCCGGTAAATCTTCTATTAGAACGTGTCCCCCTGATAATAACGCGATCATAATACTGTCTATGGCGTGATCTTTGCCAACGAGTGTTTTTTTTATCTCTTTTTTGATTGAATTTAACATAAGCCGCCCCTTCTTATTTGCTTTATTTTCTTTTTCTGATTTTTCTGACTATTTCACCTATAAAATAAGAAGACCCTAAGATCTTCTTATTATTTGTGTCAAACCACGATGTCATTCTGTCTTAACCAAGTTGTCATTCTGTCATTCCAACGGATGTCTATATACCTATCATACTTTATTTTTAGTCGTTTGTGCTTTACAATTTATTTATATTTACTGAGATGAAGTTACAATTTGTTTACAATTATTCTTCAACAACATGTACTTTTATGTTTGCAGTCACTTTTGGATAAACTTTAATCGATACATTTGTGGTGCCAAGCGTACGAATGGGTTGATCCAATGTGATTTTCTTCTTATCAATCTCGATATTATGCTTAGATTTTATCATGTCTACCACATCTTTGCTTGTGATAGAGCCAAACAATCGGCCACCTTCTCCTGCTTTTGTTTTAAAGGTCACTTCTAGTTTGTTGATTTCTTCAGCAAGTTTTTGCGCTTGTTCAAATGCTTCTTCTTCTTTTTTTACTTTTGCAGCATTTTGATGTTCGAGTTGACGTACGCTACCATCTGTTGCTTCTTTTGCTAACCCTCTTGGTATCAAATAATTTCGGGCATGCCCATCACTGGCATTGATGATCTCACCTTTTTTGCCTGTGCCTTTAATGTCTTTTAATAGTATGACTTTCATCGTATTACCCCTTCCTCAAAATATTGATCAATGCTCTGAATGAGCCTACTTTTGACTTCTTCTATGTCTGCATCTTTAAACTGTGCCCCTGCCACCTCTAAATGGCCACCGCCTCCTAGCATCTCAAGTATAATCTGGACATTGATATCACCCAGTGAGCGTCCAGAAATAAATACGGTTCCTTCTAAGGTCTTTGCGATGACAAAAGATGCATTTATGCCCCTTATGTCCAGGAGATCATCTGCTGCTTGTGCTGCGATCAGTTGTATACTGGCACTTGTTACGGCTGAAGTGGATATGGCGATGGTCTCTTTGTGTCTTACGGCCGTTCCTACGATGGCTGCTTTTTCGATAAACGTATCCAAATCATCTTGGAACAACTGTCTTACACGTGTGGTGTCAGCACCTTGACGACGCAAATATGCAGCTGCATCAAACGTTCTAACGCCTGTTTTTAAAGAGAAATTTTTAGTATCCACGGTGATACCTGCTAAGAGTGCATCGGCTTCTTCTTTTTCAATTTTCGGTTTGTTTTCCATGTACTGTAGAATCTCAGTTACGAGTTCCGACGTACTCGATGCATAGGGTTCCATATATTTTAAAACCGCTTTGTCTATAAATTCTGTGCTGCGTCTATGGTGATCGATTAAAACCACACGTTCAGTGAGATCTAACAACTCTGGACATTCTGTAAGGCTCGGTTTATGTGTGTCAACCACAACCACCAGTGTATTTTCATCGATGGCTTCTATGGCTTGCTCAGGTGTTAAGAACTTGTATATGTCTTTGCCTCTGATGGTATCATAGACGTTAACGATGGCGTCATTGACTTCGTGAAGAACGATATGCACTTCCTTGCCTCGATTAAGAACGCCTCTAAAAACACCCAGCGCTGCGCCAAACGAATCCATATCAGGTGATTTGTGTCCCATAACCATAACGCGAGAACTTTCATCTATCAGCGATTTGAAGCCATGTGCGATAACTCTCGCTTTTACACGGTTACGTTTTTCCACTGCTTTTGTTTTTCCACCATAAAATTCAAAGGTGTTTTTCTTTCTTATTACGACTTGATCGCCACCTCTACCCAGTGCAAGTTCGAGACACGTGTATGCATCTTCTTCAACTTGAGCAAGTGTATTGCCATTTACGCCGATACCGATACTTAGCGTAACTGGAATCTTATTCCCCACATCGATTTCTCGTACTTCATCTAGGATTGAAAAACGCTTGGTTTCTAAATTCTCTAAATATTTGGACTCAAAAATGGCGATGTATTTATCCTTTTGATAGCGTTTAATCATGGCATTCATGCGCGTTGCCCACAAATTTACCTTTTTCTCTATCTCAGAGGTTACAAAAGGAATTTTTTCTTCTTTTGTTTCGTTCATTACGTCTTCAAAATTATCGACATTAATCATCGCAACCAGTGGTCTTTCTTCTCGATACTTCATCTTTAAATCAAAGTACTCCGTGATATCAAACCAATAGAGCATAATAATCGGATTGTCTTCGTCCAATGTCACTTGGTTCGCATAGACATCGTATGAACGCTCGCCGATTCTAACGCCTTCTTGTTGTTCACCATTTTTGAGTTGATCGATGACCAGTTGAGGAATCATATTGAGAATGCTTTTACCAATGGCACTTTTTTCATTAACCATATCCGTAAATTTAGAATTGTACCAATTAATACGTCCATCATGGTCTATGACGACCAATGGTACTGGCAAGTTAAACACCGCATATTTTGCCGCACTGTCGATATTTGTGGAGATTGCCTCGATATACTTGCGCCATTTTCTTGATTTTGTACGATCACTGTACCAATTATATAAGATCATCGACAAGAGAATAAAAAAACCTGCGATGCCCAAAATCGGATTATAATAGGCTAAACCAATCACCAAAAGTGCGATGACGACTAAGTATACATTAACCGTTTCCTTAAATGGATTGCTCATTTTATTGTTGCCCATATTAAGTACCTCGTTTGTTTTCGATTTTTGATGCTTAATTGACTTTGATTCTAGGTTTTCTGAGTTCCATAAGGACGTCAAAGAAACCTAAGAATGAAATATACTGCATAAGTCCAAACACAGAAAGTAAAACGATGATTACGATACTTGTAGCTTTGCCCACTCTACCCTTCATAAAGTAATAGATTACCGCAAATCCTTGTACGACAAAAATGTTTGTAAATAAAAAAGCAAAATTAGTCGTAATTAATTCAAGATCAACCAAACCAATGGCACCCACTACATAAGATAAGACCAACATCCCCATGCTGCCATATGCCAGGTGTTTGGGATAAGAAAAATCTTCAAAACGCCCCAGTGGCACATGATCTATTCTTAATCGCTTAAGAATTTGATGCGCCATAACCACATTAATCATCGCATAAAACATGGCAAAGACCATCATAAATGCTGGCATAATGAGTTTGATTAAATAGAGCATATCTGTTAACAATTTTTGAGCATCCGCAGCGGCTGTGGTAGAGTCTGCCCCTAATATCGCCGTTAATTCCCCTTGCATTTCTGTAGATAACTTAAAACTTTCTTCTATGATTTGAAACAATGAGACCCCTGTAAATTGCTCTATAAGTGCAAATATAGCGACAAATGCAGCTGTGCCAAATAACGTACCAATCAGTATGGTAACGAGTGTCTTTTGCTTGCGCTTCATGGCTAGTCCGATGGGTAAACCCACCAGCAAAGCGATCCCACCAAGTGGCACACTGCCTACAAAGGTTATAAAAACACCCGAGACGATGACGCCTACAATTGCTGAAAATATGACATTTATAATTTTATTCTTCATCGTTAAAACGATGATGGGTAATGGAAGAAACATCGTTATCAACGAGCCTGCTAACGGAACGAAATATGCGCCTACGATCATCATGGCAATAAGTGCTGCAAATAAACCTGCTTCAGCAATTTCTCGCGTTTTATTCAAAATACAACCTCCAAATATAACTCACTACTAAGATTATACACTATTTAATGGTTTTTTTAATCATGACTTACAAAAAAAAATAAATACGCTGCCCAATGGACAGCGCTCTTATTAGTCGTTAACAAATGGTAAAAAAGCAATAATTCTCGCTCTTTTTACTGCGCTTGTTACCATTCTCTGGTGCTTCGCGCAAGTACCGGTTACTCTTCTAGGTAAGATTTTACCTCTTTCAGTAAGATACTTTTGTAATTTTCTTGTGTCTTTATAATCGATAGATTCTACTTTATCTTGACAAAAAGCACAACCTTTTCTTTTTCTACGTCTTTTAATCATGGGTTTTCCCTCCTTCTATTAGAATGGAACGTCATCATCATCTTCAATCGATTGGAAGTCTTCAAAGCTGCCTGCTCCAAAACTAAAATCGTCATTTTTAGATGCTGTCGACGGTGTTTTTTCTCCCCATTCGAGGAATTCTACTCTATTTGCAAGTACTTCAGTCGTATATCGCGTTTCTCCTGCTGTTGATTTATAAGAGCCCGTCTGTATAGAACCTTGAATTGCAACCAGTTTTCCTTTAGCCAAATATTGAGAACAATTTTCTGCCTGTTTGCCCCAAACGACGATTCTTATAAAATCGGCAGTTGGTTTGCCCTGGCTTTCAAATTCTTGCTTTTTTTCTCGTGTTAATCCCTTATCGATTGCCATCGTAAAGTTGGCTACTGCCATCCCGCTGCCGGGAACAAATCTTAATTCTGGGTCTCTTGCCAAACGCCCGATTAATACTACATTATTCATTCATGAGCCCCCATCCTTAATTATTTGTCTTCTAAATTGATAACGATATAACGGATAACGTCGTCAGAAATCTTGAAATTTCTTTCAAGTTCTTTTGGAAGCGTTGGGTTTGCTTTAAAATTAATTAAAACATAGTAGCCATCTTTGATTTTTTCAATCTCGTATGCTAACTTTCTGTTTCCCCACTCTTCAACTTTTTCTATTTCGCCATCAGCTGCGATTATCGCTTTGAACTTTTCGATTTCAGAAATTCTCTTTTCTTCATCGATTGATGGTCTTAAAATAAAAATAGACTCGTATTGTCTCATCTTTTACACCTCCCTATGGACATAATGGCCCTAGAATTTAGGGCAGAGAAGTAGCGACAAAAATGCCGCACTTACAACATATGAATTATATCACTAGTCACTTGGCATGACAAGTGTTTTTTTATTTTTGTATTTTTTCCCCGTTTCGGTAAATTTCTTTGATTCTCTTTTCTATTTTTACCCGTGGAATCCAAATTTCCTTTTCACATTTTTCACATTTAATGATGAAATCCATACCTAATCTTACGATTGTAAAGGCATGACTGCCGCAAGGATGTGGTTTTTTTGTTACTATTTTATCGCCTAACTCGAGTTTTAGTGGCATTTTACACCTCCCATTCTAGTGGTATAATCTTACAATCGCTATTGCCTATAATAAAATGATAGAGTTTAATGCCCATTTTATCTTCATCCTCTAAATGTTTGATTAAAGATATATGATCCTCTACTTCAAACTTTATCGATAAGCCACAACTTGCACTAATATGTCTTGGTGTGGGGATTAACTCGATGGCAAAATGCATCAACAAACATTTTTCGAAATGCATGGCTTGATGTGTTGAACTAAACGAAATAATCATATATTCTATGTCCATTGCTTCTCCTCGGTCTATTAAAAAGTGATGGTATTATTTGCATCATTCATCAGTTCTACGATGGCGTACATATTTGAAATCGTCCCTACTTGCAACATCTCTTTTAAATGGTAAAAATCTAAACACGTACCACAACTATGTACCTCTGTGCCCATTTCTGTGAGTTTTTTCAGATGATCGATCACTTGCTGATTACATGTCGTTAATTTGACCCCTTCATTTAGAAAAACGATGGCTTTGGGATAAGGTTCTGATTCAGAAAGGGCATAAAAATAACTTTTCATCAGCACTTCACCCAGTGCTCTGTCCCCTTGACCCAAAACGTCTCTGGTGATCACCACAACCGCATTTAATAAATCAGGTCTTTTTTGAACCATGTCTTCTGCGGATTGGGCGTATGCGCCTTTAAAAATACTAATTTCATAGTTGCCATCGACTTCCGTTACGCTAAAATGCAGTTTTAAACTTTTAGCCAAACGCGAGACATTTTCTTTCGCCACCAGATTATCTACAACGGTTATAATATTGCCTTCCTTTATGCCTTCTATTGCTTTTTTTGTTTCAATGACAGGTTTAGGACAGTTAAGCCCTCTTGCGTCGATTTTCACTTCCATTTTACTTCTCCTTTGTAATGACCCTCTAATAGCGCTGCATGAGCATCTGTATAAAGACGTATTCAAAAATATTGTATTTGTAAAAGTAAATCGCATATTTAGATGTCTCTACTGCAACGATCGCATCTTGTGCCCACCCAAACGCTCTAAAAAAAGTTATCCCTGTCATCATCAGATAGACGATTACTAGGCCGATAACACCACCAAGGAGCAATCCTCCGCCTTGATTAAACGTTTTAATAAGCGGTAATTTAGAAAGGATACTTCCAACAAACTGTACAAAACCAAATAGTGAAAGTAACACGAGCACCATTATGATAAAACCAAGGCCATAGAGAATCATTTCACTCATATGTGTGGTTACCACGTCTACAAAACCCGTCGTGGTATTTACCACTTTTTCTGAAAGTTCTTCACGAATACGCATTTCAAATTCTGGCGGTAATTTTAAAAACGCTATGTTTTGATCAAATGCTGAAGGTTCTATGTTTGTTGGCGTTGAGCGATCAAAATTGAGTAGGTTAAACAAATAGTTATTAACATGTTCAGATATTTTTTCTCTCGGATCGCCAAAAATTCGGATTAAAAAATTCGTAAATGTTACATGAAATAATTTAGCTAATACAATTGAGGCAATCCATTTGACACATTCGATGGCTGCTACTATAAAACCACGCTTCCAACCAAAATATAAGCTGCCCAAAAGCAATCCTATAACTAAAAAGTCCATCCAGTTCATTTTTTTCCTCCAACTATTTTAGCAAATAAATGTCAAGATGATTAATGTATTCTATGGCAAAACCCTCAGTACCAAGTGGGTGTACCGCTTTTATCATTTCAGATCCATGGTAAGTTTCTATCACTTTTCCCGTGACATCTACGATGCTTACTTTCTCTTCATTAAATAACAACAATTGTTCACCAAATTGTCTAAATTGCTTAATCGGTGTAAAAGGCGGGCTGAATTCATGTATAACCTCTCCTTTAGCATCCATTTTTACAAAGCGTTCCGGTTTTTCGTCGACTGTGCTTTGATTCACTGAATTGACCAAGTACACCCAGAATCCATCCGATTGTGCAAAGGCACCGATGGTCTGCTCCATGCTCTTTTGCTCCATTTTTTTGCCATCGTAACCAAAAACAAGCATCCCCGTATCCACGAGTATCCGAATATGATTACTATATAAAATCATGTCATAGGCTATTTCTTGTTCGATGTTACTGCCACTAATGATATTCCCATTAAATGAAATAATGACTAATTTTGAGTTGAATGCCTTTCTGCTAAGATCCAAAATGACGAGAATGCTGTTTTGATTATTAATATCCAGATCATAATCGATAACCGTACCGGTAGGCAAAGTGGTACTGCTTATCGTTTTTAGATTTTTGTCCAGCAGTACGTATTCACCATCTGACTTAATAACCCCAACATATTGATCGTTAAATAATTTGATCGTTTCAATAGCCCCTAATCCAAAGTGTTTCGCTATTATTTCTCCCGATTGATTAATGATAAATACATCGCCAGCTTTTTTCTCGGCAAGCGCAAACACTTTTTTACCAGGCGCAACACTTACATTTTGAGAAGAGACATCTTTCTCCCATATGACATCACCCGCTTTTGAAATATACTGTACGGCTGTTCGACCTACGATTACAAACGCATTATCTACAGTAAAAATTTGAGCACGATGTTCAAAATCATTATTCAGATTAAAATAAACCTGATTTGAGAGTTTATAGTCTTCTTTTATTAATCTAGATGCCCAAGAGATTATGGGTTCAATTTGCATAACCAAAACGATGCAAAGTATTAATATAACCCATGAAAGTCCATGCCCTCTCTTCATAACAACCTGCCTTTATACTTCTTCTCTTTTTATACGTGGCGGTTTCTCGCCAAAATACATATAGAAATGTGTCTTTATGCGTCCATTATACAGTTTTCTATTTTTAGTTGATTTTTCTCCATATGCATTTTCAAAATCATCATATGAAGTAATGATATATTTTGACCAGGTTTTATAAGGTGCAAATAATTTACCCATTAATTGATAGAGTTTTTTTACCGATTCGACTTCATTAAGTCTTTCGCCATAAGGTGGGTTGCATAAAATATATCCGTATTGACCCTTCGTGCTAAAATCATTTACATCTCTTACTTGAAAATGGACGATATCAGACACCCCTGCAAGTTCTGCATTTTGTCTAGCAACTCCGATCGCTCTACGATCGATGTCATATCCTTCAATTTTTGCTTCCGAATCACGTATGATGCGATCATGCGCTTTTTTTCGTTCGTCTTGCCATATCTCTTGCTTAATAAACGGCCATTTCTCCGCGTCAAAAGTACGATTTAAGCCAGGTGCAATATCCATAGCAATCATCGCAGCTTCTATGGGAATCGTCCCTGAACCACAAAATGGGTCGATCAAGTGATACCTAGCATGCCATTTACTTACAAGCAATAAACCAGCTGCAAGTGTCTCTTTTAAAGGCGCTTCGTTGCCTTTTTCTCTATAACCTCTTTTATGAAGTCCCGTACCCGAAGTATCAATGGCGACTGTAACCTCGTCTTTCAACAAACTCACTTTAATACTATATGTTTCCGCGGTTTCTTTAAACCATTCTGTACGATATAGCTTGGAAAGACGCTTAACTATAGCCCTTTTACTGATGCTTTGAATATCTGATAAGCTAAATAATTTAGACTTAACCGAATTTGCATTTACGGGAAAAGTCGCCTCTTTATGAATGTATAATTCCCATGGCAATTCAAAAATTTGATCAAATAATTGCTCAAATGTCGTCGCCTTAAAATGACCCACTTGTATATATACACGCTCTGCAGTTCTTAACCAAAGATTCGCTTGCACGATACCTCTTTCATCGGCGTCAAAAAGTACACGACCATTTTCGACCACTACATTTTCAAATCCTAACGCTTTTATTTCTTGACCTACGATCGCTTCCATGCCAAATACAGCGGTTGCAATACATCGAAATTTCATAATTCACCATCCATCATCACTTTTCATTCGTTGATATTTATTTTTCATTATAACATAAAAGAGCGCACCGGCGCTCTTTCTGTATGATAATTTTATAAATAGGTTTCAAATATATGCTCTATGATTTCGTTATTAATCGGTTTCGCATAATAAGCATCAAAACCATAATCCATCATAAATGCTCTTTCATTATCCACCAGTTTGTTTGATATTGCAACGATGGGGGTTTTTCTCTTTCTACGTCTTTCTATCTCATCATAAACACTGAAACCATCCGCATGTTCGATCAACACATTAATGATCGTCAAATCTGGATCAATTTGGAGGTACTGAGCCACCGCTTCGTCTCCCGTTTGAGCAAAATACACATCATATGATTTTAATACATCTAAAGCAATTTGGGGCTTTTCAAAATCCGCAAACAAAACCCTTGGCTTTGACTGTTTGATCGACATTTTAGTTTCTGTGTTTACTGGAACGACTTTTTCAAAATCCAATAGAACATTCACATAAAAAATATGATCAAGACCAGAAGATAACTCGATGATGCCACTTTGCTCTTTTACGATACGCTTTGCCAAACTCAGTCCAAGTGCCAAGGAATATTCCTCTATGGTTTGGTATTGATTATTTGAATCAATGTCATAATAAGTAATTAGTTTGACACGATTTGATACAAACTGATTTTTAGACATCAATGAGAGTTTTAAAACCACTTTTGAATGCGTCTGAGATATTTCAGAAATTTGAAGTTCGATATGTTCATGATTTGATACAAATTCCACAAATTCCAGTAAATAAGACAGCAGTTGTTTGAAATTGAACGCATCGCCGATCAGCACTTCAGGAATAGATTCTGCATATTTGAAACTGTACGTACGATCACGATTTGAGTGATTGGGCATAAGCACTTGATTAAGTGTTTCTTCTACCATTTTTTTAAGGCCAAAACTCTCTTTTCTGCCTTTTATCTCACCTGACTCAAATTTTGCAAACAACAGTAATTTATTTAACGTTTCATATAATAATTCAGAACTTGTTTTTAATATTTCTAAGTATTCTAATTTAAGTTTTTCATTTTCTCCCTGATGAAAGGCTTGAAAGTAACCCACAAAGGATCTAAGCGGTACACGCATGGCTTTTGAAAACTTTTCAACCAATTTAACGGTGTTTGCATTCTTTATGTTTAATGTTTCAAGTTGTTGTTTAAGTTGTGTAATCTGATCCAAATAAAACGGTAGCATGTCTTTTTTTTCATGGATTGGCAAATGAATCTCCATGGTAGCATAAACCTCGCCTGCACTTAACAATGGAAAATACTGCACCAAAACACTTTTATCTTTCGTTACATTTTCCATTTCTATCGCAGTTATTTTTTGATCGGATACACATTGAAGCAACTGACAATTTGGGCAAACATCATCATACCCCCAAAATACTTGGTAGCATTTTTTGCCTATTAACGATTGATGGACATCCAAACTCGTTTGATTTGCCCATTGAATACGGTACTCAGAACTAACGATAAAAATTGGGGCTTCTGCATCATTTAAAGCCTCGTTTACACCTAATTTTTCGCCTATTAAGCGTAAACTCAACTGTTCTTTTTCAAGGTTTAACTGTCTAATTTCATGAATTAATGACTCTCGAGAAAGTTTGCTATAATCCATAGGCACCTCCAATTCTTGCTCTTAAATCTATTATAGCAAAAATTGACATGCTAATCATTTTTTTTAATTAATTCGAGTCTTTCTGAAGCTCTATGGCTAACGATTTTTTCTATCACTTGATGTGATGCTTCTACAATTACATAAACGGGTACACCAACTTGTTCTACATTTTGATCAAAGACTTCTTTGATCATCACTTTTCCCAACACTGTTATTTTACCTTCTAAATTTACAGAAAGCACCTGCACCCATTCACCTTCTAAAAATTGCCAACATAAAGAAGCATCTGGCATTAGCTTGATGGTTGTCATAGAATGTCCTTTTTCTGGCACATGATAACTTTGCTCTTTTAACATCTCTTTACTCAATACGGTGTTTTTAGGTAGACCGACGATTAACGTTTGGCCAAGTATGCTCTCTTTTTCTATAAACGATCCTTTTACCAAATGGTCCTTATGAACCATCCCCATAGACAAGTGCTTGTCTTCTATACGCGTACCAACACTTAAGTCACTTTTTAAATGCACAGCAGATACCCATGCATTTTCTTTTGCGCTATTAATTTGATTGATTTGATAGCCTGTTAGTAAAAAACTAATCATCATCAACCCTATAATCGCCATTAATTTCTTCACTTAGAACCTCCATTTACTCATTTAAAGGTAGTACGACTTTTAATGAGACGACAACCTGTTTTTCAATATGTGATTTAAAAACGACTTGTGTCAAATAGGGATAATTAAATTTTATGTCGAGATACGTATGAGGTTCTGTATGATTAAGATTAACCACCAAGCTTTCTATCGACATAAAATGCTTCAAATCCTTTTCAAATTCCGTCTTAAATAATTGCTCAAAATCAATGGCGACTAAATTTCCTTCAGACAATGCATTAAAGTCAAAGCGCGTCATAATATCATAACAAGTCATTTCCGTTTGTGTCTGAACTGAGCGCATCTGATTTTTATAAAGGCTGAATTCTTGGATTAATAAACTTAATGGAAAAACAATAAATAGCAATAAAAAGAAACACGCCATAATCAGTCCAATTTCTGAAGCACCTTTAAAAGACTTATTGAACAATTTTTCGTGCAATGAAGTCCCTTTTGAACACAAATGGCAATTCCACCGCCTCACGTTTAAAAATCGATTGCATCTTAAAATATCTATAAACGCCCTGCACTTCAAAGGCATGAATTCCCCCTCTGGTAACTTCGTGCTTCTCGTGATACGAAAAGGTTAACGCTTCGATCCCCAAATCTTCTAATGCTAATTTTAGTTGCACAATATCTTCGTTATCTAATCCATTTTGACTCTCTGATAACAAGAGATAGTTCCTGCACACGTCATCAAATTGTCCTTTGATAATTAATGGTAAAATCATATCAAACAAAGCAACAAATATGGCAAGCACCAAAACCAATACAATCCCCATAACCAACACTTGATCAATGCCCATACTTATCTCGGAAAAATCTGAGAACTAATAGAGTTTAACCACCATTGCTGCATGTCCGTCATAATTTGCCCTGCAAAAACTTGAATACCTGGAATCAAAATAAATGCAGCAATGATTAATCCTATGGCTATGCCAATTACTGAACCCATTCCAAATTCACCTTTCTCTTCTTTGATTATTCGATTTAACATACGCATAAAACCATCCTCCTATTATTTAAAAATCATGTTTGCTGATATAAACATTTGATTCATAAGTGGCATTAACAGCGCACCTGAAGCCGCTATAACAAAACACAAGACCGCAAAAAAGTAGCGTTTTTTTATGCGTCTTGTTTCATCTCTTAGTTGTGAGAGATATTTTTGAAACAACATATGATCTAATCTGATAAAAACATCATGTGAAAGACCCGTCATCGATAATGTTTCTAGAATCCCTATGAATAGGATGCCATCTTCGTCCTTTAACTGCTTTTTTAAATAACCTATTGCACCAAATACATCGCTGCTTTGCGTAATCATCACAGACATGTGTAATAAATACTTTTTAAGAGCCATCTCATCTGTAATCCTATGTAATTGCTTGAGCATATCTTCGGCTCTTGCACCAGAAGAAGCTTGCAAATACATGTATTTATAAAGCCTATAGTAGTTTTTAGATCGCTTTAATCGGTGGCTTTTTTTCAATACACTTTGTGCATGGTGTGTTTTAATCGCTATTTGGTTTATGCGTTTAAAATCCATCCAAATGGAAATCACCAGCAATAAAATACTTCCATGCAAAACCATAACCATTTTTGCCTCCTATGTTTTTTCTCTGGCCGCATTTATAAGACACAAAAGTCCCATCAACACAAAGCCACCTAAAAGTCCCATAAAATAAGGATGCGCCGATAAATAGTGTTTTATATAATCTTGATCATTCATAATCTTTAATGTAATAAAAAGCAACATCACGACACTTAGTAACGTTAAGTGCTTTTCTTGTGTTAACTCTAGTTTTCTTTTATTCACTTCGATTTGAATCGAGGTGTACTCACTTTCAATTGCGCGCATGAGTTCAGAAACATTTCCCCTTCTCAAATAGACTTGTTCGATGTTTAAGAAAACATATTTGAAATAGTCATTATGAATCGTCGCCTGGATGCTTTGAAATGCTTGCTGAGGTGAAAGACCAAGTCGAATGCTCTGATTGAACTTAATCAATGTTTTCTTTATATAAGGATTATCTATATGATTTTGTGAAGCGCTAAGTGCTGCCATAAGATCTTCTGACTGTGCAAGTCTTGCATTGACTTGTGAAAGCAGTTGCAAGAGTGATCGGTCTATCGACAAATCAATTTTATCGAGCCGATATTCTAGTAACACAATCGGCAATAGAATTAAACCCAACGAAATAAATCCAGAAAAAATAACAGCTAAACTCAAACACAACACACACCAAATCAGGTAAAGCAAACCCAATTCATCGATCTGAATATATGACTCAAAAAACGTTTGAACGATATATCTTTGCTCGATTTTTGAACTTATTTTTTTTTTGGTTTTATAAGACTTCATTTCATGCGATCGTATCTGAACGCTCTTTAAAGCCATACGATGATATAAATGCCAACTTATGATGGCCGTAACTAAAATGTTAATGAGGATTAACCAAATTTTCATCTGCTTCCTTTCTTTCATAAAGGGTTTTATAAACAAAATTTGATGCTGCTTCTTGATAATCAATCATTTCAGTAATCGATGCCACTTTAAAATTCTTTAGATAAATAATGTATTGAATATGTTTCGCAATCATTTTTTTAAGTTGATCTGACGAAAGTTTTGTTTCAGATTCTAATAACAGTGACATACGCGTAATGGCATCTTCTGCAGATCTTGCGTGAATCGTACCCATTACCCGATGGTCAGTATATGCAGCCTTAACAAATGCCCATGCTTCTTCACCTATAATTTCACCGATACAATAAGTGTCTAGACTCATGGTTAATCCTTCGTTAATTAGGTCTGAGAGGGATACAACCTTTCCACCAAATTGTCTTTTTTTAATGGTTTGAACGATGGTATTTTTCTTCTGTGGATAAAGTTCCATGTCTGACTCACATATCAACACCCTCTCCATTTCATCCCCATGATTGATGATGGCCCTTAAAAGCGTGGTTTTACCTGAAGCACCTTTTCCACAAATAAGCACATTTTTTCTCAAGTGATTTAATCGCTCAATTAAGAGACGCGATTTTGCATCGATCATCTGCAATTGAATCAAATCATCAAAATCATAGGAAGTTTCTGCATGTTTTCTAATGTTTAGTGAAGCACCTATGGCATTTCTAGGGGGTATACTAACGTTAATTCTCAATCGATTTGCTTTGTCACTCACTCTACAATGATTATCCACTTCATTAATCAGACCACCATGACGGATAATCAGCAATCTACAAAACCGTTCAAATGATCGTTCATCCGTAAACACAGATGGGATGCGTTCTATTTTTCCATTGCGTTTTATGGTGATAAAGTCATATCGCGGTGCATCAATATCACTTATTGATTCATCTCGAATATATGCTTGTAGTGGACCATATCCATAGAGTGTATCAAAAATCAACTGCTTCATTTGCTCGGGTTGATAAATGCCCTTTTGACGATCAACGTGTTTACCAATCTCATTTTTGAGAAAGTTTGCGTCAATTTTTCGATCTTCTACATCTGCGATCAGTACCGCATATTGTGTAAGAATTTCATCAAGCAGTTTGGTAACCATCGATGACGTTTCAGCTACTTCTGGGGACTTAATTCCGCCATATGGAATATTAATACTTTCAATTACGCCCATTAAATCATCCTCTCTTGAACTTTAGACAACAGTCTTCTCATATCGTTTTTCCTGTTTGAAAAAGGACCTATATAATGATTTGGTAATAATGTTTTTATGGCTGTCGTTGATATGGATTTATATGAATTGCGATTTTCAAAAGTAAGCACAGTAAGCTTTCTATCGGTAATCCCTTGTTTGTGTTTTAATAATGGCAATATTTGATAAACATATCTCAGTGCCACACTGTTTTTATCAGGTGCCATTATCACGATTTGACCTTGATGTATGCTCACCATAGTCATCTGATCATAAATATTTTCACTTACCGAAACAACAACGATATCATACAAGTTTTTCAATTGACTGAGTAAATGATTGAGTTGATGCATCTCATAGTGTTCATAATTATAAATATTATAGTTTCCCAAAAGTACATGAAGATTTGGATTAACTTTCAAAATGACGTCGTCCATAAAAGACTCAAGTGAAACCCCTTTAGAAAGTGCATCCAATGCTATGTTTATGCCCGTATTATCAAGCCCTGTTAAATGACTTTCTACGGCGGTTTGAATCTTATTTATGGAAAAATGCATCGCCATACTGGGTTTTAAAAAATCACCATCCACGATTAACACGCGTCCATCAATGGCTCGGGAAAGTGCTTTTGAAAATACTTTTGCCAATTCCGAATTTCCAACAATCGTTATAATGCCCGTTTTAACAAATCTATTTTTTTTTAGCTGTTTCTTTGCTTTTCTTTTAAAAATACCTTCTGGATAAATAGATTTTATAAACGCTACATCTAAAGGGTCATCTAGATCGATGCTTTCAAAGTATCTCTTTTTAATGTTGACGTTTTGATCGAGTCTACACCGTTCATAGTGCTGCTCAAGTTGCGTATGGTTCTCAAAAGTTAGATGAGCGCATTTAAGGGTGTCTGTATGCCTAATGCCTATATGTACAACCGCTTTTGTCCATTCGTATTTTGAGAAGGCATGCATAAGTTTTAGCGATGGTTGAGAGAATATAATGAGAATAGGCACTTCTAGCCGAGCATAGTTTTTTCTCAACATCTCTTCCGATAAGATGCCAATAATGTTTGGGTTTGATGCTTTCAACTTTTCATAATCTTCTTTTTGATACTGATCATAGTAAACCAGTGTTTGCAAATTAGCCCCCTCCTTTTCCCAAAATATGTAAACAATATATCATATATTCCATTTAATGTAAATTGTTTTGTGAAAAAAAAATGACACCTGTATAACCCCAAAAAACCTTTACCACAATTAGAATAAAGTCACATTAAGATAACGGCTACAACCGTTCTAAATAGTCAATTCTCATCAATGATCAAAACACCCATCTCAAAGCCTTCTTAAGAGACGTATAAAACTGCTCTCCGACTAAATCATATTCTTTTAACTTTATTCAAAATATGGCATCTTCTTTTTGATAATGATCATAGTAAACCAGTGTTTGAAAATTAGCCCCCTCCTTTTCCCAAAATATGTAAACAATATATCATATATTCCATTTAATGTAAATTTTTTTGTGAAAAAAAAATGACACCTGTATAACCCCAAAAAACCTTTACCACAATTAGAATAAAGTCACATTAAGATAACGGCTACAACCGTTCTAAATAGTCA
>CAKMJV010000016.1 GCA_927417275.1 uncultured Clostridia bacterium | reverse complement strand
CGACACGAACATCAGCTTTGCTTGCAGGGGCAATTATTTGGTGAATGTTTGAAACGATTGGAGATTCTAAACCTGCACCACCAGCGCCGATTACCACGATATCTGCCATTTTGTTCTCAAGCGTAGCATCTGTAGCCACTTCAGTAGTTGCCACTGTTTGCTTAACTGCTCCGTCTACATAAGCCGAAGCCAATGCATTTCTTACTGCTTCTAAAATACCATTAGAAGTTACAGTAGCACCCGATACGCCATCAACTTCGCCGCTATTTGCCTTGATGATGTTCTCTATCAATTTATTTGCAGGATCTACTGCAAATTCTGATTCACTAAATTCAATTAACTCGATTTTTTCGATTTTTTGTTCAGTCACAGTAACCGCAACTTTGATTTTACCTGCGTGACCTTGTCCTTCTCCCTCATATGTTCCAGCAACAAATAAAGCTGCTTTTTCTTCTTTATCGCTCGTACAACCACTTAACGCCATGGATAATACCAACATAAGAATAAGAATAAGTGATAATTGTTTTTTCATAATTTCCTCCTAATTGGGCATTGCCCTTGCTCAATTAAAAGTCTATCACTTTGATATTTTTTTAGCAATCTTGTGGTCATAATGAATCTTTTTGTTCATTTTGGTCACAGATTAAAACCCATAAATCTCAGGTGTTTTTTTATCTGTTTGTAAGTCCAGCATCTGTTGGACTTGATCCACATCTTTATCACCTCTACCCGAAAGATTCACGACGATGATTGCTTCCGTGCTTAATTTAGGGGCAAGTTTCATCGCATAAGCTATGGCATGCGCACTTTCAAGTGCTGGAATAATCCCTTCTTTAAGACTTAACTGTTTAAAGGCATTAAGCGCTTCTTGATCGGTAACCGATTCGTAGGTTGCTCTTCCAGAATCTTTGTACGCACAATGCTCTGGCCCGACACCTGGATAATCTAAGCCCGCTGCGATGGAATGTACAGGTAAAGGTTGTCCATCTGCATCTTGGAGCGTATAGCATTTAAACCCATGAATCACACCTGGTGTTCCCAATGTCATAGAAGCAGCGTGTTCAGCCGTCTCAAGACCGTGACCCGCAGGCTCTACACCGATAATGCGCACACCTTCATCGCTGTAAAAAGGATGGAAAAGTCCGATTGCATTACTCCCGCCTCCAACACAGGCAATCAAGTAATCTGGAAGGCGTCCTTCTTTTGCTAAAATTTGACGTTTCGTCTCTATGCCTATGATGCTTTGAAAAGTTCGAACCATTAGCGGATATGGGTGGGGTCCCACGGCAGAACCAAGCAAATAAAAAGTCGTCTCAGCATGGTTAATAAAGTCATTTAACGCTTCATCCACAGCATCTTTTAGCGTTTGGCGTCCTCCAAGAGCAGGGATCACTTCAGCACCTAATAACCGCATCCTAAAAACATTAAGCTGCTGCCTTTCCATATCTTCCTTACCCATGTAAATGGTGCAATCCATGCCAAATAATGCACAAACCGTTGCCGTTGCAACGCCATGTTGTCCTGCACCTGTTTCTGCAACGATTCTTTTTTTGCCCATTCTCTTTGCCAACAACGCCTGTCCGATACAGTTGTTTATCTTATGCGCACCTGTGTGATTTAAATCTTCCCGCTTTAGATAAATCTTTGCACCCCCTAATTGATTGGATAAGTTTTTAGCGTAAGTTAGAGGATTTTCTCTGCCTATAAAATCTCTTTGAAGTGCTTCTAATTCAGTAATGAACGCTGAATCGTTATGATACTTTTCAAATGCCTGCTCGAGTTCTACTAACTTTTCTTCTAAAACTTCAGGAACAAATCTACCACCATAGTTACCAAAAAATCCATTTCCACTGTATACACTCTTTTCCATATTCTTATCCTCCTATTTTTTTGCATATAAAAAGCCCCCTACATGATTACATGTAGAGGGCGAATGCTCGCGTTGCCACCTCTTTTTATAGCCTAGCTATAATCTCCATCAAATACGGGCCCATAGACCGATATTCTATCTCTATAACGGGAGAAACCCGTGTCACCTACTATTACTTCGGCTTCCGCTCTAGAGCCCATTCGTTACATTTTACATCGCCGATCTTCCACCATTAATCCGCTCTCTATACATGTGCCATGTCCTTACTCTTCTCTATCTTCGCTTTTACTTATTAAGTTATTTTGTATCTTAACGCATTTGATTCGAAATTGCAATAGGTTTTTTTAAAGTCATAACCACTGTTCCACCCACTAAAAGTGGCACATAATAAGTAAAAATACGCCATAGCAACAGAGCCGTTATCACAAGTTTCGATGGGAAAAAGATTTGGTAGACTAAAAAGAAACTCCCTTCTGCCCCCAGTGCTGCCCCAGGAATGGGAATAAAAGCAGTTATCATCGAGACAAATGCCGCTGCTCCAATCATGTAAAATATCGATAAGTTGGTTAGATGAAAACCGTATCCTATGACCAGAGGGATGCTGAAAAACAAGGTCAATTGTAACATCGATAAAAATCCTAACACGAACCACGCTGTTCTTTTTTCACGCGCTTTATCCATTTGAACATGAAAATTTCTAAGTTGAACCAAAGTGTGCGTACAGCGCCGTCTTATAGATAAACGCTTTGTTCTTTTTCTAATAAATCTTGCTAAACCAATTGCCATTCGCATGGTAAACGTATAGCGATAAGCTAACAGCAACAAAACTGAAATAACGATTAGATTTACTGCAAATCCCACCAATCCTAAAAATGCAAAATGCGGAATCTCATGCATAAAATATGCAGATTCAAATGCAACGACGATTAAACTATACACGACCAAAGCCGCTTGATAAATAATGAATTTTCTCGTTAAAACCGATGCGCCAGTCCCTATAGGGATGCTATGTTTATGCAACATGTACAACTGTGCCGGTTGTCCACCTGAAGCAAAAGGTGTGATGCCATTAAAAAATTGACCTGCCAATGTAATTTTAAGCGCAGAAGAAAAACTCAAGTGTGCCTCTGAGTGTTTGATCAATCGATATAATATATACGCTTCAAATAACCAATACCCCATAATCAACAATATAGCAATGCCTATGAAAATAGGTTTTATTTGCTTCAAAGCGTCTATCATGTTTTCCAATTGATTGGTTTTAAAGAACAAAACCATCAATATCGCAAATGTGATGCTCGGAACGATCCATTTAATTCGCTGCTTGAGAATGGTTGTCATAGTCTTCACTGCTTTCGTAATTTGCCATGTCGTCATAAAATTTTTCCCACATTTGACCCACAGACTCTTTAGAATAAAATTTGTGGCCTGTGCGAGATTGTTCTGACCATAGGCGATAAAATTCAGGATTTGTTGATAGTCGCTGAATAAGCGTTTCAAATCCATGGTTGTCATTTGCTTTTAAATAATAATCAAATAAGATGTCTTCATAGAGTTCCAAATCCCTTAATACGAGAGGCAAACCGACATTCATCGACTCAAGTACAGTCATGGGGAAAAGTTCACTGTATGAAGGCAAAAACATCACATCTGCAAGGTTATACAAACTATTCATTTCTTCACGATCTATGATTCCTAAAAACTTAACATTCTTTGGTGGATGACTCACAATTTCGTTTAACACTTCATAGCCATCTGTAATTTTGCCAAATGAAAAACCACCTGCCCATATAAAATCACATTCTGGGCATTTTTTTGCGACTTCCACAAAATCTACAATTCCTTTCCGCGTTTGAACTTGCCCGACACCTAAAACCACAAATTTATTAGGTTCCACGTCATAATGTGTCTTTAAAGCCATCTTTTCTGCCTCTGATACCCGATAAAATAGCGATTCAGAAACGAAGTTCGGTATATATTTAACATGTCTTCTGTCAAATCCCAATGCGACTAATTTTTCGACAAACATAGGATTAACAGTAACCAAAACATCCATGGTTTTATAAAATTCAATGATATACCAGTAAAAAATCCGCTTCATCCATTTTGGAAGGATGATACTGCCTTCAACTGTTTCAGGAATAAAATGTACGTATCCCACTCGAACCGTTTTTTTCTTAACCAAACGTGCATGTAAGAAAAACCTAAAATTAATAGAATGATAATGCGTGATGGTGCTATGCTTTATTTTATTGATGGTAATATCATAGCGATTACCGATGGTTTCACGTACGAGTTTTACCTGTTCTAAATAGGCAGTTCCAACGCCTTGACCTTTAACTTTATCTGCAAGCGACATCATGTTTATGCTCAAATCTTCTGTTCGATCAACTTTTGATTTAAATAAATTCATCTTAGACCTTCCTTTATTTCCATGTTTGTTTCTTTCTTCTATTCTTATATTACCCCAAAATCGTTAAGTTTAAATTAGAACGTCATTAGAATCACATAAAGTAAGAGAAATGTAAGAATTTCTGTGGTTTTATTTACTTTAACCGATGACTCGTGATAAACTAAAACATGTCATTGATTCCAATCAAAAACATTATTATAAAGGTCTGGTGGTCCCTATGCAGCAAATATTAGGTCAGAGTTATTATTTTCCCTCTCAAGTAGCAATCGGAGGTTATAAAGTTGGTAATCAACTTTTATTGATTGATACGGGTAATGACGATTCAAGTATCCGAAAAGCCATTAGAGGTTTTGAGAACATCGAGGTTGTCGCTATATTTAATACCCATTCTCATGCGGATCATTGCGGTGGCAATGCCTATATCCAAAAACAATATCACGCCCCAGTTTATTGCCCTGAATTGGAACAAGATTTTGTGCAAAATCCAATTCTTGAACCCACCTATTTATATGGCGCGTATCCCATTGAAACACTAAAAAACAAGTTTTTAATGGCAAAGCCTTCAAAAGTGACACATCTAGTCGATTCCGAAGCGCCTATTTGCGTATCCTTTAATGGTGAGAACCACAGTTTTACCCCTATCTCACTGAAAGGACATTCACCGAATCAATATGGTTTTATCACACCTGATGGTATCGCTTATTTAGGAGATGCACTAATATCTACAGAAATGGTTACGAAACACCCTTTAATATTTACTTATCATGTTGCTGAACATTATAAAAGTTTAGAGCGTTTAAAAACACTTTCTGCAAAGGGTTTTGTCATCGCGCATGGTGGTTATTACGATCAAATTGACGCATTAATAACCTCAAATATCCAAGCGCTTAACGCAACACAAAGTCTCCTGTTAAATGCGCTTGATCAGTCTCCTCATACCTTTGATCAGTTGCATGAAATGCTTTATACCGCATATGACTTAAACGAAACTGTTCCCCTTCATATTCTTAACCGTTCAGTACTCAAAGCACACATTGCTTACTTGGTGGATTTAAAATTAGTACAGTTAGATGTTGAGCAAGGAAAAATCATCTTAAAAAAATAAACCTGCAACTTGCACAGCACTGAATAATCCTCTCAGTGTATGTGCAATCTGCAGGTTTTCTTATTTTTTATTATCGGTCTTGCTTGTATTTCAGTCCAACTTCAGCGCGTATACGATCTAAAGTTTCCATAAGTTCTAAAGTAAACCGATGTGAAACGGTTTCATTTTCCATGCGTCCATCACCAATCGCGCGACATACTGCATCCGCTTCATAATGATACCCGTGTTTTTGCGATTCCTCACATTTAAACACTTCCACGTCATCTTGTGAATAACAGGTGGCTTCATCTGCCATCCAAAACAAAGGCACTTCTATACGACCTTTTTCTCCATAAACCACCAAATGATTGATGAGATTTGTTTCAATTGATGCCCCAAATAAAGCAAGCATACCATTTGCGTACTTTGCCGTTATAAATGTAGATGCATCGACACCCGTTTCAGTAAACTGGGCTTGTGCATTAATAGAAATGGGGGTTCCTTGGGCAATATGGTTTGCTATTAACACGGGATAAATGCCCACGTCTAAAAGCGCACCACCACCTAAATCTGGATTAAAGAGGCGTCCCAGAGGATCATTATTTCCGATGAACCCAAAGTTTGCCTGTACTGCTTTGACAGTGCCAATTCGATCCGCTTTAACCCATTCCATAACTTTGTTGATCGCAGGTAAAAAAAGCGTCCATAGCGCTTCCATAACAAATCGTTTTTCTTCTCTTGCAACTGCCATTACGCGTTTTGCCTCATCTGCGTTCATGGCAAAGGGCTTTTCACACAAAATGTGCTTACCTGATTTTAAGGCTTTTATAGCAACCTCAGCATGAAGTGCATGCGGTGTAGATATATAAACCACTTCAATATCTTTATCCGAAAAAAAAGCATCTTCATCGAAATAGAAACGTTCTATACCGTTTTTTTCACAAAACAATTTGCTTCTTTCTGGTTTTCTTGCATATGCCGCAATAATTTCTGAACCAGCCACTTTCTTAAAATCATTTGCAAATGCCTCTGCGATGCCACCTGCTCCGTAAATGCCCCATTTCATCATTTAGCCTCCAATAATTATTTACAGTAATATACCATTTATACCAAGCAGAAAGAATATCAAACCCATAAGTCGCGTGGTGACGAGGAAAAATAAAGTAGGCTCATCTTTTCGTACACTTAAGAAATGTTGTAAAACCCATAATTTTTTTGGAAAAAGCAAACAGATCAATCCTAAAACAGAGGTGAATACCAACATCATCATTTTATTCAAAATCGCATTTTGGTTTAAATATTCTATACGTGACATCACATGATGGACCAATGTTCTATAATAGAGCGCATCCTCTATGTATAATCCATCGTTTTCAATGGGCAATAATACAAATGTACTTTCAGTATACTTTACATCCATCAGGTCACTTTTATAAATTAATGCATTGTCTAAATATAAATGATAAGGTTCATCCTCTTCATACGTTATCTCTTGAAAGAGCAATTCCTCTTTATACGTAATAAGCACAGCATCATAGTAAGAAGTAATTCTCGGATTTAATCCCTGTCTATAAGCGGTCAAAACATTGCCTGATTGATCTTCAAAATAATGAACACCTTGATCGACCTTTTTATACTTGAAGGCTTGATTCTCAATCTCAAAAGATCGCTTAGGTAACTCGATTGCAAAAATAGCAATCACACCCATTATGAGTAATAACGACAATAAGCCTATAAAGTTTTTTTTAGTGCCCAATTTATCCAAGAATTGATTCATAGTGCCTCCGCGATTCTTTTATTTAAATGTCTTTATTATAACATAAACATCAAATGTCTATGCCTTTATTTTTAGCAATCCACTTTGGAAGCCGAGATAAAAAAAACAAAATTATGCCGGCAATAAAAAGTTGAAAGAACATTTTTTGACTGACACCATTAACAGCAATTTCTCCAGCAAAGTACGCATAAATAAAGGTTCCAGGGGCCATCGTAATAAAACTAACGAGCCCATAAGACAGCCAATTCATGGATGTAAGTCCATATGCGTAATTCTGAAGATTATAAGGAAATATGGGAAGCAAACGCGTTAAAATCAAGAAATCAATACCATTTGCCTCGACTCCTTTTTCGATTTTTACAAAGATGGGAGAAGCGCCAAACTTACGCGTCAAAAAAGTTCTGAAAAAGTATCTCGATGAAAAAAAAGCCGCTACAGCGCCTGCAGTAGCACCTACCAATGACAATATGCCACCTAAAAATGGTCCAAACACAACGCCAGCTGTAATGGTCATGACCATCGCTGGTAGCGAAAAAACAGCAGAAATCGTATATAGCCCTATAAAAATCAGGTAACCATAAACGCCTGACGCTCTTATTATATCGCGGAAAGTATCAAAGTTATTTAATTTATCGATCGTCCCCGTGTACCATAATATGCCCCATACGACCACCAACCCCAATAAAACGCCTATTTTCTTATGCATCATCAACCTCATACTTCACCTTTGTTGAAAGGTTGTGTATTTTCTTTCATTAGAGTAGACTACTTTCAAACCGATACGCGCTGCTATCGTTTCCATGGTTTTACGTGTGAAAAAAGAGATATGACTTTGATCACGAATATAATGCCATTTCTTAAAGTCTTCGATCTGATTGGTATGGAATTGTGTCATTACAGCGAGCGTACCATCCACTAGCAATAAATCTTTAAACGTTTCAAACGTCTCAAGTGGATTTGGGATATGTTCTACCACTTCTGTGCACGTTACAAGATCATATCGTTGACCTAAGAACACCTTACTTGGTGCATAAAACAAATCATAAATGTCCATCGCATAGCCGTAATCTCGCATTAAAAGTTGTGCCAGTACTGGAGAAGGACCACTTCCAAAATCCAATCCAAATTTACCTTCAGAGACAAAAGGCAATACAGCTGATTCAATGAAATGTTTAAAATAGGCCACATAACTTGTGTCTTCTAATGAATTATTATGCGTGCTATATCTTGATAATTCCTCTTCTGGGGTGATATAATGAGACGGATCTTTCGAAATAAACTCACAGTTGGAGCAATGGTGATAAAGGGTGTTTTTTCGACCGATAACCCATTGCGTCGTGACACTTTTGCAGACTTTACATATGTTAATCATTTTAACCTACTTTCTTTACCCATCTATCATATTACAATCTTTTGTATTATTTTCTTAACTTTATGTAACATTTTTTCGTTACATTGCAATTGCATATGTACAAATTCTTAACCCGACTCCATGAGCTTATCTATTTCTCGTGAAACATTTGTACACGAAGAACGATTAAGATTAAATACTACAGCTGAATGGTCTTGATTAAATATGCATTTTGATGTATGATAACTTAAATTTTACATACAATTGGAGGTGCATATGAAATACACAGTCGATGATTGGGTTTTTAACAAAGTACCAAATGTGAATTTTGGCATTATCGTGGCAAAAGGCATTAAAAACCACGAAACTTCAAACGCCGTTCACACATTTTTAGAAGCCTCAGAAAGACAAGTACGCCTAGAAATTCCCGAAGATCAAATTAAGACACATCCAGATTTGGCCGTTTATAGAGAAGCGCTCCTAGCGATTGGAATCAATCCAAACAAATACACCCATAGTGTGGAAGCCATGAGCAAACGCGTCATAAAAGGCAGTCAATTGCCTCGAATTAATGACCTCGTGGATTTATGTAATGCCATCGCTTTGAAGTATAGGGTTTCCATGGGCGGTCATGATTTAGCGGACATTGATGATGATTTAAGCGTCCGGCTTAGTACCAAAGAAGATGTTTTTCTCCCGTTAGGAGAAAGCGCTTACGAAGCTATGCCCGAGGGGGAACTGGTTTTCACCAGCGGTTCAAAAGTTCAAACACGGCAGTGGCTTTGGCGACAAAGTGAACTTGGTAAAGTCACCAATAACAGTCGAGATATTATTTTCCAACTGGTTGGCTTTCAACAAGATGGGTCTTCTAACCTTCCTTACGCAATTGCCGAACTCGAAAAATGGCTTAAAACGCATTATAAGGTTTCCTATCAAACCTTCATCGTAGATGCTCAACACACTCAAATTACATTTTAATAATAGCACTTCCCATGGAAGAAGTTATCTTATACTGCGAAAAACATACCGACAAGAATTAGATGCCCTCGAATGGACATCTTTTTTTTACTTAAACACACTAACCCTTACTATTAATCTTGCGATTTACGCAATGCCTTGATTCTAATATTCGATTATTGTATGATACATATACACACAAAAAAAATAAGGCAAAAGCCTTATTTACACGATTTGTATGATTTTATTATATTCGATTTCGTCGTGATTGAGTATGTCGTATGTTTCTTTATAGATTAACTCTATTTCATCACAGCACAGATCGTCAATATAGTTACGAATTGGTTTTTTACTAAATGGTTGCGAGGCAACAGCATGCATCTCCTCATTAATTTTAATAACATCCATGTCTTCATATAAAGTATCTTTCATACACAATCCCTCAACTTTCACATAAACTTATTATATACATGTAGAAACCACAAAAAAAGTTTTATATCCAACCATTTATATAATATACTTATGTAAAACCATCCAAATGTGTACTATGTTTGTTAAGTACATTTATCATACACCTTTTTTTTAATTTAGAAAACCCAATCAAAGTTGGGGTTAGGAGGTTCCTTATGTTTAGTACATATGATTTAATTGAATTCTCAAAGAGACTCAAGCAAATTAGAAAATCCTTAGGTTATACGCAAGAAGATGTCGTTGCAGGCACAGGTTTAAGTGTAGAAACACTACGTAAGTTAGAAAAGGGAACCAGTATACCCAAATATGATACGATCGAACTTTTGTCTTTGTTTTTTAAAATCGATTTGCATGAAGTCATGCATCAGTACAAAAATTCGAGTGAACTCTTTAAATATTATGCACGTATTGATCAATACATCTATAATTCCGAGCGAGAACAGTTGGAAAATCTTATTAAATCCTTTGAAACCTTTAGCAATCAAAACGATCACAATCTCATCGATCATCGCGTTTTATTGCAGCTCAAATACTTATTTAAAGGGTTGCAAATGGTAGATATAGACAGTGCTGAACCTGTAGATTTAGAGCCAGCATGTGAGATGTTCATAAAATCATTACAAGTGTGTATACCCAACTATGATATTAATCATTGGAAGGACTTCAAATATTCAAATGTCGAACTGCGTATACTTTTTGCACTTGCTTCTGTTTATGGCACCATGCGCTATTGTGAGCTCAGTAATGAAATTCTTTCCTATATTTTATCGGCACTTGATGGTACATCATTGGCTAATCACATGAACAAATTATTGATCATCAAAGCTTATGTGATCTTATCCTATAATTACCATCGACTATCCGATGACCAAAACGCGCTCAGATATGCAGATGAAGGGATAAATTTTTGTAACATGCATGGCTTAATGTCGAACATGTCTGCACTTCTTTCGCGTAAAGGAATCGCCATGTATCATTTAAAACACGAGGCATATAATAGATATTTAGATGCTTCGGAATGTCTATTGTTTATACAAGGTGCGGATAAACTCGCTGAGTCCTATAAAATGGCCCATGAAAAATTCCGAAATCCAGATTAACTTAATATGCCTAATTTATGCATTTTTTTATACAGTGCGGTTCGATGTATCCCTAACATTTGAGCCGCTTTTGTTTTGCAATCACCAGATTGATAGAGTGCTTCCTCGATCATTTGACGCTCTAACTGGTCCAACTTCACTTTTAAGTCTAGTCCATCTGACGCAAAAGCATATCCTTTTGAACCGTGGGCAGATCCATAAAGTGAGATGTTTTCGGGCAATTCTCGAATCGTTAATACATTGCTTTGTATAAGCGCCAGCGCACTTTCGATGACATTTCTAAGCTCTCTGACATTTCCAGGCCATGAATATGCTTCTAACGCATTGAGCGCTTGCTTCGTAATTTCTATGGGTTTATCTTTTGCAAACTGGCTTAAGAAATGATGTGTTAATAAAGCGACGTCTCTTTGTCGCTCTTTTAAAGGGGGTAATTTTAGCCCAACGACATTTAGTCTATAATACAAATCGTGTCTGAATTGACCTGTAGCAGTAAGATCATATAAGTTTTCGTTACTCGCTGAAATAATCCGCACATCTAACTGAATGCTTTGATTGCCGCCTATGCGTTCTATTTCTCGCTCTTCGATGACTCTTAATAATTTCACCTGCATCTCAAGTGGCATTGCGCTTAATTCATCCAAAAAAATCGTGCCACCATTTGCAAGTTCAAACTTACCGATGCGCCCATGTGTGGATGCGCCTGTAAAAGCACCTGGTTCATATCCAAACAGTTCAGATTCAAAAAGATCCTTGGGAATGCTCGCGCAATTTATACGAATAAAGGGGGCGTATCGCCTATAACTGGCTTCATGAATCGCGTGGGCAAAATACTCTTTACCAGTACCACTAGCACCTTCAATATAGACGCTCGAATTGGTTTCTGCCGCCATTTTTGCCGTGTGAATCAGCATCACCATCTGAGGATCTGCTGTCAATATTTGCTCAAACGAGTATTTAGCTAAGTTAAGTCTTTTTAATTCTTTGTTTACTTTTTTTACATGTGCCTTCATTTTTTCCAGATGATCTGATAAATGCTTCACCTCTTGGACATCTTTAAAGAGAATCGTTCCCACAGCACCGACGACTTCGCCACTTCTAATGATGGGAATACGCGAGGTTACAACATCATGCCCCTTTATTTTTTGAATATCTCCGATTTCAGGCGTCCCAGTTTTAAGCACAATATGTAGTCTCGTGTTTTCTATGACGTCTGTAACATGCTTGCCAATTACATCCTCTTCTTTTATATCTAAAAGACGTTCATATTTAAACTTAACGATTTTTCCTTCTCGATCGATGATAATTAGTCCTTCATATGCTTTTTCTATAAATTCGTCTAAGATTTCCATTTCCCATTTTAACTGTTCATATGATTTAATCATCGTCTTATTTTTCCTCTTTTTCACTATCATAATAAAATAAGCGCTGAAGTGCAACAACTTCAGCGCTTATTTATCTTATTAATACATCCACTCTACTGTATAGCCTTTTTCTTCAAGCAATTCGACGATGTTTCCCTCAATGATTAGATGACCCGCGCCAACAACTACAAAGTATGTTGTCGGTGATGTGCCTTCTAATAAAGTCGCTATTTTTTCAGCCATGTCTACGTCTCTTTTACCAAACAACATGGTAGATAATTCGTTATCGCCTGATGCATCATTTGCTGCAGTAAAACTTTCTCTAAATGCTTCTAAATCGCCTGCTTCCCAGTATTCAAACCAAGTGTTTAAAAGCGCTGCACTGTTTTCCTCAGGATTTTCAGACGGCGTTAAAATATTGTCTACGATAGACTCTAAATAACTCTCTTGGAATTCTGGCGACAATCCATCAAACAGATCTGCTTGATAGGCAACGCCTTCTAACTCAAATATGGGCTTTTGTTCCAAAAATGCATTAAGAATAAAATACATATCGATTCCAGCAGCACTCTTCTCACTCACTTCATTGGTCGCTTGATCATACATCATAGAATATGCGTTGAGATCATTTGCGACACTCCAAGGCTTTAACCCGTTATAAACCGCTATGTCGATTCCAAAGCGTTCGAGTGCTTTTGTAGTTTTTTCATAGAGTTCTGGTGCGATTGCTTTGTCGAGTGTATTGCCATCCGAATAAGAAGCTTTACTGATAAAGTATTCGATTCCTTCTGATTGATTCAGAAGATTCGCTTCTACAAGCAATGCGTCCGATGAATTATATGCATCGACCAACTTTTCATGTAACGGATAAATATCTGTTGTACCTAAATGAATAGATCCTAAAAGATAGACGATATTGCCTTGGTTTTCAACTTTCCAAAATACACCTTTCGAGCCTTCTTCTAGATTTCTATACGTCTGAAGCACCGTGTTGATGCCCATTAAGACCGCTTGTTCTGTGTTACATGATTGCTCTAACATGAGGCCGTTATTTCCACCGTTTAAAACCCCCCATGATTGCATAAAAGCGATTGGCGCTTGTGCATCTGTTAATCCATATGAGGCTAAGACATTATATAGTCTTAGTGCCACATCTTCTCTAGAAAAATCTTGCTTCGTTTCAATCGGTTGAAAATCAACTTTTACCTTAATTTCAGAAAGTTTAGCATCTACGCCTTCAATAAGGTAAGTCAATCTTTCTTCGGTAATCTCAGACTTAAATTGATCATAGTACCATTCGATTGAGAATATGCCATATTTCTCACCTTCGTTCAGTTGAGAAACTGCCCAAGAACTAATATCCATTTCAGGGGTTTCGTCCGCCCAGACTGGCATCATCGTGGTTAATAAAATCACCACACACATCATCAATGAAAGCCATTTCTTTTTCATCTGCTTCATCATTTGCTCCTTTTGTTTCACTATTGAGTAACTAGAAATTGTTTTTCTACACGACAATTTCCTTGACTGTTTATATATTATCAAACCCCTCTGTTGGATACCATTAAAAAAGTCTTAGAATTACATAAAAAAACCACTTCTATACGCTTATTAAACGTTTTTACCCAAACACTAAAACATGGGTTTTAAATGATCTGAAATGATTAAAGTCGCTTCAGTTGCAGCTTGAATGGCATCTAAAGTATATGTTGGATTATATTCCATAAGCATTAACCCCTCAGGAACCACTTCTAAAACACCCATTTCTGTGATGATTTTGCTGACTTTTTTAGCGCCAGTTAATGGCAATGTGCATTTTTTTAAAATCTTCACTTCACCTTTTGCCGTATGCGTCATCGCCACGATTACCTTTTTCGCGCCTCCTACTAAATCCATAGCGCCACCCATACCAGGTACGAGCTTACCAGGAATCATCCAATTTGCTAAATTGCCTTCTTCATCTACTTGTAATGCGCCTAACACTGTGGCATCCAAATGCCCACCACGAATAATGGTAAAAGACATCGCACTGTCGAAGAAGACACCACCTGGTATAATGGTAACAGGCATTCCCCCTGCATTTACCAGATACGGATCCACTTGATCTTCGTCTGGTGCAGGCCCTATACCTGTAAAGCCATTTTCTGAATGCAGGATGATTTCTACGGATTCATCTATATAATTAGGTACCAATGTGGGTAAACCGATACCCAGATTCACGACATCACCATCTTTAAACTCCCTTGCAACGCGTCTTGCTATGATTTCTTTCGCATCCATGACATAACCTCCTATGGTTTCACAATATAGTTGACAAATAAACTGGGTGTCATAACGAGATGTGGATCTATATCACCCGTTTTTACGATTTCTTGTGCTTCAACCATCACGCAGTCTGCAGCAGTTGCCATTAACGGATTGAAATTTCTAGTCGCTTCGTGATAGTATATATTCCCTTTTTCATCTACTTTTGATCCAAAGATTAATGCCACATCAGCACGAAGTGCTTTTTCGAGCAAATAGGTTTTTCCATCGATCAGCAAATGATCTTTCCCTTCAGCTACAGGTGTGCCAACACCAATTGGTGTTAAAACGCCACCTAACCCAGCACCACCTGCACGTACCTGCTCTGCAAGTGTGCCTTGTGGTACCAATACAACTTCTATCTCACCTGCATGCATTAATCTTCCAGTTTCTTTATTTGTACCAATATGCGAAACGATTACTTTTTTTGCCTGCCCACTAACGATGAGTTTACCGATCCCTCTGTCTACAAAAGCCGTATCATTTGCGATAATCGTTAAGTCCTTTACACCGCTATTAACAAGTGCATCTATTATTCTTTCAGGTGTACCACAGGCCAAAAATCCGCCAATCATGAGCGTCATGCCATCTTTTATACGATCAATTGCTTGTTCCATCGAAATGATTTTATGCATATTCAAACCTCCATTATTTTCTAACTTATATATAAGCAACATCTATGCCAATCGAACAGAGTTTACTCACACGGTTGAAAACACATCATTCCATCTGATACGCTTCACAAAAACCAATCCATATCATCTTTTAATCCGAATAATTGTATCTAATCAACTACACATTTGAACATTTCATACGCATCATCCGATTTCTGTATCAAAACAGATACAAAACAAGTCGAATTAAGTGTCTCCAAAAGTGACACATGACCGTTTGCATGATGAAACACAATCTTGTATAATGGAATAAGCAAATAAATTGGAGGCAATCATGTCAGACTCAGTACAATCCCTCGCGCGAGCCAGCAGCATCTTAGAAGCAATTGCTAAAAATAACAACCATATCTCGATCACAGAGCTTTCCAAAGTCGTAGATCTACACAAAAGTACCGTCCATCGACTGCTTAAATCGCTCATCGAATTAGGGTATGTTCGCCAGAACACAAATGACAGTCATTATGAACTCACCGTTAAACTCTTTGAACTCGGCGCAAGTGTCATCAGACAAAACGATTTAATTGCAACCGCACGTCCATACTTAGAAAAATTGAGCGTTTTAAGTGGTGAAGTTGTTCACTTGGTCATCCCAGATCAAACCGACATTATTTATGTGGACAAAGTGGAATCCACGCATACATTGCGCATGCACTCGTATATCGGTAAAAGGTCCCCGATGTACTGTACCGCAGTTGGAAAAGCCATCTTAGCTACTCAAAGTGATGATGCTGTACGCAATTTTTGGACACAGATTTCACCTGTAAAGCACACGCCTTATACCATCGTCGATATCGAATCATTCCTTCAAGAAATAGAACAGATTCGATCAAAAGGGATCTCTTATGACAATGAAGAACATGAAACCGAAATTCGCTGTATAGGTACAGCACTCACAAACTATTCTGGTACTGTGGTAGGCGCAATATCCATATCTGGACCGAAACAACGCATGTCAGATGACGTGTTAAACAAACTGATCCCTGAACTCCTAGAAGTTAAGCAAGCCATTTCTAAGGCAATGGGCAAATTATAGCATCTTGAACCTTAAACTGATTTTATGATACCGCGTATGCGTTATGTATCATAAAGTTGGTTTTTTTTTTAAAGTTTTAAAATTCCCATTGCAACTGTTGAAAAAGTTTTGTATAATGAAATTGAGTTTCATAATACGAGCAAGCGTTTCACATAATGAAACTTCAAATAGATAACGGAGGATCTTATGTTTAATAATTGGAAAGTAATCAATCAAATCGTTAAAAGTGGCATCGTAGCAGTAGTCCGTGCCAATTCTGCCGATGAAGCCATCAAAATTTCAAAAGCTTGTCTAGAGGGTGGTATTTCAGCAATAGAAATCACATTTACTGTACCACGTGCTCATCAAGTCATCGAAGCGCTTTGCGATCATTTTTCAAATGGCGAAATGATCATAGGTGCGGGTACAGTCCTCGATTCAGAAACAGCGCGTATCGCCATCTTATCAGGGGCTCAGTATATAGTAAGTCCTCATTTTGAAAAAGACATCGCTTTATTATGTAACACGTACAAAGTGCCTTACATGGCAGGTTGCATGACGATTACTGAAGTGAAAGAAGCCCTTTCTTATGGTGTTGATGTGGTTAAATTATTCCCAGGTAGCGCATTTGGACCGAGTTTCGTAAAAGCAATCAACGGACCCCTTCCACAAGCGGCCATTATGCCAACCGGTGGTGTGAGTTTAGATAACGTGGAACAATGGTTTAAAAACGGCGTCGTCGCAGTGGGCGTCGGTGGTGATTTAACAGCAGGTGCCAAAACAGGCGATTATGCATCCATCACAACCATCGCAAAACAATTTGTAGAAAAAATCAATGCTTGTAGAGCAGTAAAATAAGCGCATTAAAACATTAACTTTTAAGGAGACTGAAGATGAAAAAAGTTGTAACCCTTGGCGAAATTATGCTTAGATTATCAAGTCCAGGCTTCACGCGATTTGTACAGTCACAATCATTTGATGTGGTATACGGTGGCGGCGAAGCAAACGTTGCTGTATCCCTTTCTAATTATGGCTTAGAAACAGAATTTATAACGAAATTACCGAAACACGAAATCGGCCAATCTGCTGTAAACGCACTTAGACAATACGGCGTGGGCACAACACACATCGCTAGAGGCGGCGAAAGAGTCGGCATCTACTTTTTAGAAAGTGGCGCTTCTATGCGTCCTTCAAAAGTCATCTACGATCGCGCGCACTCTTCCATCGCTGAAGCACATGCCGACGAATTTGATTTTGATGCGATATTTTCAGATGCACAGTGGTTCCACTTTTCGGGCATTACGCCTGCATTAAGCGACGCTGCTGCAGAACTTACAGAAAAGGCATTGATCGCTGCTAAAAAACACGGCGTTACCGTGAGTGTGGATTTAAACTATCGAAAAAAACTATGGACCCCAGAAAAAGCACAAAGCATCATGCGTCCATTGATGAAATATGTGGATGTATGTATCGGCAATGAAGAAGATGCTGAGAAGGTACTGGGCTTTAAACCAAGCAACACAGACGTTACAAAAGGTGAACTTGGATTGGATGGCTACAAAGCCATATTTGAAGAGATGAAAACACTGTTTGATTTCAAAGTGGTTGTTTCATCTTTAAGAGAAAGTCATTCGGCTTCTGATAACGGCTGGTCTGCCATCGCATTTGATGGTGAAGCGTTTGTAGATTCTAAAAAGTATGATATTCGAATCGTAGACAGAGTGGGTGGTGGTGACTCATTTGCTTCTGGTCTGATCTACGGATTAATTAATAACATGGGCACTCAAGGTGCCTTAGAGTTCGCAGTAGCGGCTTCTGCTTTAAAACATACCATCCCTGGCGACTTTAATCACGTTTCTTTAGAAGAAGTTATGACCCTTGTAAACGGCGATGCTTCTGGACGTGTACAGCGCTAAACCAACGATCGTTCCCACAACATTTTTCTATATTCCCAAAGAAAAAAACGCCTTCCCACAAAGGCGTTTTTTTCATATCCACTTATATGCGAGACCACTTACATCCCTCAGCTGTATCGGTTAATATAATGCCTTTTGCTTTGAGTTCATCGCGAATGGCATCCGCTTTTGCAAAGTCTCGATCGGCCTTTGCTTTCACGCGTGCTTCAACTAAATTTTCAATCCACACCACTTCATCGGAATTCACATCTTCCTCAGAAACTTCGGCTTCTTTTAACAAATCAAGCGACAGTACACGATCCATTTCTTCTATAATACTTACTTTTTCCGCATCTAATAAGTCGGATTTTAGGACATCATATAAAACCGTTATGGCATTTGCCGTATTTAAGTCATCTGCTAAGGTCTCTTTAAATGCGGCACGTAGTTTATTACCTGCCTCTGTAATTATTAGATCCTCTTGGTGATCTTTTTTAAGCGCGAGCGTCTTTCGTTTTAACTTTTGGTATGCCGTTTGCGCCATCTCTAGATTTTCAAAACCAAATGCCAATTGCTTTCTATAATGCGAATTCAGCACATAATAGCGGTAACTTAACGGATCAAAGGCTTTCTTTTCTAGTAGAGAAACCGTTAAAAACTCACCCGCTGATTTACTCATTTTTCCGAGGGAATCGTTTAGGAACTCTGCATGCCACCAGTACTTGGTCCATGTTTTGCCCGTGTAACTCTCCGTTTGAGCGATCTCATTTGTATGATGCACCGGGATGTGATCCACACCCCCACAGTGAATGTCCATTTGTTCCCCCAAATTACTAAGGGCGATAACGGAGCATTCTATGTGCCATCCTGGATAGCCAACGCCCCATGGCGAATCCCATTTCATGGCCTGATTATCAAATTTCGATTTCGTAAACCACAACACGAAATCCTGTGGATTTTTCTTATGCAAATCTTCTTCCACATCGTCTCTATGCGCAATGCGTAAATCTTCTAAGTTCATTTTAGAAAGTTCTGTGTACTTAGGAAACTTTGAGATATCGAAGTAAACATTACCATTTGCGAAGTAAGTGTATCCTTTTGCTTCTAATGTTTTGATAAATTCTATATATTGAGGGACATAATCTGTTGCTTTTGCGATTATGTCTGGCTTTTTTATATTAAGTTTTTCACAGTCTACAAAAAAAGCATCTGTATAAAATGCTGCCACTTGCCAAACTGTTTTATTTTCGCGTTGTGCACCTTTTAACATTTTGTCTTCGCCATCATCTGCGTCCGATTCAAGATGCCCTACATCGGTGATATTCATGACACGTTTCACATCATAACCTAAGTAATTTAACGTTTTTTCCAAAATATCTTCATGTATATAGGTTCTTAAATTGCCGATATGTGCATAATTATAAACTGTCGGTCCACATGTGTACATTTTAACCTCTGGTCCATTGTAAGGTACAAATGTTTCAATCGTTTTTGTCATTGAATTAAATAGTTTCATCTACTTCCCTCCTCTGTTTATGCACTGCCTTCTTTCAAAAAAATAAAGCGCCTCCCACAAGGCGTTTACTTTATACCGCTATTTTAACGACCACTTTACGCACGTTTTGCTTTTCATTATGCGCACACAATGGACGATGAACATCTTGCGGATAAAACACTGCAAAATCCCCAGGCGTTAATACAACAAACGATTCATTGTCAGTAAAATGTTCATAAAGCAGCAAATCTTTTTCTGCCAACAAATCCGATTTTACTACAAATCTGGAATCTCTTCTTGTAAATCCTATTTTTTCTGTACCTCTTACCATAAATTGAATATCAATGTATTTTTCATGTACTTCTGGTGCACGGTTCTCTACAGCATCTGTTTCTTTATCCATGACGATGGCAAAAATATTTCTACCCTCTAATTCGATTTCGCCTGCTGGCATAGTTTCAAAGTCATTTGATTCTAAAAAAACAAGTGCTGTTTTGAATGCTTCAGAATATAAATGTGATTCAGATTTCCAATTTTTAATTGAACTAAAGAGCATGATTTTCCTCCTGAATTAAATTGTTCCCACAACTTAGGAGAGCGTTCAACTTCATCCTTTACCTATCTATTATATCAAGGATTTAAGTTTATTGATATCGTAAATCAATATTTTTTTTGTACCCAATAGTTTAATTAATCCAGTCTCATCAAGCATTTGAAGTTTTCTAGACATTGTTTCTCTGGCGATGCCTGCATAACTGCCCATCTCCTCGCGACTGATGGTGAGATTGAGCATGATGCCCCCTTCTTCGGTGGCGGAGCCAAAATCTTCACAGAGGTCGATTAAGAGACCGATGACTTTCGCATCGGGATTGCTACTTGAAAGACGTTCAACCAAACTCTCTGCTTTAATGATGCGCTCATAGGCTTTTTCAAAAATCTTAAGCGTAATCTCGGGATTTGAGATCATCACTTTATCAAACGCGCTTTTCTCTAACATGCTGATTTGTGTATTTTCAAGTGCAACTGCGCTAAAATCGAACTCATCTGCTTTGAGCAGATTAAATGCACCGATGAAATCGCCTTCGGCTAAAATATATAAAATCTGTTCTTTTCCCTCAAGCATGTTTTTGAAGATTTTAATCCTTCCTGAACAAACGATGTAAAGTTTGTTTGCTTTTTCGCCTTGAGAAAAAATAACTTCACCTTTTTTATAAACACGCGAAGAAACCCCTTCTGAGATTTTCTCAACTTCTTCATCGTTGAGATTTGCCAGCAAGGGGATATTGTTAATACACATTAACTTTCCACAATTTATACAGTTTTCACGATTACACTTTACTCGATTGATAAAACCACCTACCTACTTATTGTCTCTGTAGGGGATATACCCCATTCGGCTTTTCTTTAAGCACTTTGCTGAAGATGGCTTTTTTTTATTGCACTGAGTTTCTCATTCATGGTGCGCTCAAAACTTTCTGCTAACGCATGCGACATTTCCGGTACACTTTCAAAGGTGTAAGGCATGTTTAACTGTGTGTATTTTTCAACACCTGCTTTATGATACGGTAATATTTCGATCTTATCAATGTTTTTTTGTATTGGCAGAACCATTGTCAAAATCTCATCCATAATGGCTTCTTGATCGGTTAATCCTGGCACCATGACGTGTCTAAGGGTAATGGTCCCGTTAAACTTTTGTAGGGCGTGAATAAAGTGTTTGATGCCTTCCATGCCTCTACCCGTCAAGGTTTGATGCGCTTCTTCTCGCGTGTGCTTAATGTCCAGTAAAATATGGTCTGTATGTTTAAAAATTTCCTCATAGTATTGTGGCTGTCCATAGCCGGATGTATCGATGCAAGTGGATACACCTCTCTCTTTTAAAGCGCGCAGTGCTTCTACTAAAAAAGCACCTTGCATCAGTGGCTCGCCACCTGAAAAGGTAACGCCGCCGCCTGTCGCTTGATAATATTCTTTGTATCGAGAAGCCATTTCTACGACTTCTTCAACGCTTAGTTCTTGTGCACCCATGAAGTTTTGTGAATCGGGATTATGACAGTATTGGCATCTTAGCGGACAGCCTTGAAGAAAGAAAACCGTACGAATGCCTGGACCATCTACGAGACCCATGGTCTCAATGGAATGCAGTTTAGCTTTTTTCATAATGTCACCTACCCTTTCTATCTTAGTCCTTTAGACGCGTTCGTGGAATGTACGCTTGATGACTTCTTCTTTTTGCTCTCTGGTTAATCGATTAAAGTGTACGGCATATCCTGAAACGCGAATGGTGAGCGTCGGGTATTTCGATGGATTTTCCATGGCGTCTATAAGGCGTTCTCTAGAGAGTACGTTTACATTTAAATGGAATGCCTTTTTGTTAAAGTAGCCATCTAATAGGCCTGCTAAATTTCTTAATCGATCTTGCTCAGACCTTCCAAGTGCAGAGGGTACGATGGAAAATGTGTTTGAAATCCCATCTTGACAGATGCCTTTAAATGGCAACTTAGACACTGAGTTCAGTGAGGCCAAAGCACCGTGTTTATCGCGTCCGTGCATCGGATTTGCACCTGGTGCAAAAGCTTCACCTTTGCCCCGACCATCAGGCGTAGCACCTGTTTTTTTACCATAAACCACATTTGACGTAATGGTTAGAACAGACAAGGTATGCTCTGAATTTCTATACGTTTGATGTTTTTTTAGCTCCGTTGAAAAATAAGTTAACACTTCATTTGCAAGGTTGTCCACTCTGTCATCGTCGTTTCCAAACATCGGGTATTCGCCTTCTATATTAAAATCAACCGTAATGCCTTTATCATCTCTGATTGGCGTTACCTTTGCGTACTTAATTGCGCTGAGTGAATCCGCTATAATCGACAATCCTGCGACACCAAATGCCATATAACGGTGTACTTCAGAATCATGTAGTGCCATTTGACCTTTTTCATAGGCGTATTTATCGTGCATAAAGTGGATGGTGTTCATGGTATCCACATATAGTCGCGCAAGTTGGTCCATCACTTTTTTAAATTTGGCCATAACCACATCATATGACAGTGGTCCTTCTGGCATCGCACCGATGCCTTCAAAAACCTGGATCACATCACCAGATTCTGATTTCATATATTCATCTACGCCATCGTTCATGCTGTAAAGCAGCGCTTTAGCAAGGTTGGTTCTCGCACCAAAGAACTGCATGTCTTTACCGATACGCATTGGTGAAACACAGCATGCGATGCCGTAATCATCGCCGTAAATCGGTCGCATTAAGTCATCATTTTCATATTGAATTGCACCTGTTTCGATAGACATCTTTGAACAGTATTGTTTAAATGCATCTGGCAAATCTACAGACCATAACACCGTCATATTTGGCTCTGGTGCTGGATCTAAGTTTGTTAGTGTGTGCAAAAATCTATAAGCCGTTTTGGTAACCAGCGTTCTGCCATCTTCGCCCATACCACCGATGGATTCAGTCACCCACGTTGGATCGCCTGCAAATAATGTGTTGTAGTCTGGCGTCCTTAAGTGACGTACCATTCTGAGTTTGATAACCAGTTGATCGATCAGTTCTTGTGCCTGAACCTCATCAATCACTCCCGCCTCGATATCGCGCTCTATATATATATCTAAAAACGCCGTATTGCGTCCTAGAGACATGGCTGCACCGTTATTTTCTTTAATTGCTGCCAAATAACCATAATAAAAAAATTGAACCGCTTCTTTTGCATTTTGTGCTGGCTTTGAAATGTCGTGTCCGTATTTTTGGGCCATTTCTTTGATGTCTTTAAGTGCTTGTATTTGCGTAGAAATATCTTCGCGCTTTTGGATGACCAACTCTGTAGCCGGTTGACTAGATAACGCTTTAAAATCACGCTTTTTTTCAATGATAAGGCGATCCACACCATAAAGTGCAATTCTCCTGTAATCGCCTATGATTCGACCACGTCCGTAAGCATCGGGTAGACCCGTTAAAAGACCCACACGTCTCGCTTCTTTCATGTCATCTGTATACGCATCAAAAACACCTTGGTTGTGTGTTTTTCTATAGTCTTGAAAATCATTAGACATCTGATCATCGATGGTGTAACCATATGCACTTAAAGAAGATTCTAACATCCTAAAACCGCCGTATGGGTTCATAATGCGTTTCAGTGGCGCATCGGTTTGAAAACCTACGATTACTTCGTTTGCTTGATCGAGGTAACCCGCTTCAAAATTGCTGATGCCTGAAAAGACCTTTGTTTCGATATCGATGACGCCTTTTTCGATTTCTTCGATGATTAAGTCTTGCGCTTCTTTCCAGAGCGCATTGGTTTTCTCGCTTTTACCCACGAGAAAGGACGCATCCCCCAAATATGGGACGTAGTTATTTTGAATAAAATTCCTTACATCTATTGATTCTTCCCAGTTGCCTTTATTAAATCCCTTTATCAATTTCGTAACCTCCATTTTGGATGATCTCTCTCTTTAAAACCATTATACATAGAGTGAACTTATAAATATGTGACTGGAAGCACATTTTGAAATCATTTCACATAAAGACCTATTACATTTTGGTAACATAGAATAAATCAATATGCAAATAAAACCCCACAAAAAGTGACATTCACTTTTTGTGAGGCTTTTAAACGATCAAAATCAAATTACTTTATAAGTCCCAACCAGGTTGGCAGCGCCATAGAAATCGCGGGAATATAAGTCACCAACATGAGAATCGCTGCCGTGACAGCAAAGAATGGCAGCAGTCTTTTTATAACTTGCTCGATGGTAACGCCACCGATTTTACACCCTGTAAAAAGTATCGGACCAACAGGTGGTGTGATGGTGCCTATACAAAGATTAAATACCATCATAATACCAAATTGAACGGGATGCATGCCAAAACTTTGTGCAATGGGCAAGAAGATCGGCGTGAAGATCAGTACCGCAGGTGTTGGATCCATAAAAGTACCTACCAGTAGTAAAACGACATTCATAATCATGAGAATCGCGATTTTACTATCTGTAATGCTTAAAAGGCCTTCTGCGATGATAGATGGAATATTTGTAAAAGCCATAACCCATGACATGATTGAGGATACGCCGATTAAGAAAATAACGATCGCCGTCATTCGGGCAGAATCAAGTAGAATTTTAGGCAATTGATTTGGTTTGATTGAACGGTAGACAAAAGAAAGTAAAAGCGAATAGACGACGGCTATAGCCGATCCTTCTGTTGCTGTAAAAACACCTTTTAAAATGCCACCGATAACGATTACGATTAATAAAAGACTTGGGATTGCATTTACAAACACCTTAATGCCTTGCCAAAGTGAATATCGGTCTTTGTTTACATACCCTTCTTTTTTTGCCATAAATCCCGCGATGACCATAACACCAAGTCCCCACAAGATGCCTGGAATATATCCCGCTATAAAAAGCGCTGAGATGGATACACTGCCCGCTACAGTTGAAAATACGATTAATGTATTACTTGGTGGGATCAACATCCCCGTAGGGGCAGATGCTATATTTACTGCTGTACTAAATTCTTTACTATAACCTTCTTTTTCTTGAAGTGGTGCCATGGTCCCACCTACCGCTGCAGCAGCTGCTACGCCAGAACCGCTAATTGCACCAAAAAGCATGTTTGCAACGATGTTTGATTGTGCAAGGGAACCCGGTAATTTCCCACTTACAACTTTTGCGCAGTTTACGAGCCTAAGTGCTATCCCACCATTGTTCATAATATTACCCGCTAAAATAAAAAATGGAATGGCAAGCAATGAAAAAGAGTTCGTACCTATAAATAACCTTTGCGCTGAAGTAATCATCGTCCCTTCAAAGGGGAGAATCAACAACATCGAAAGCGTAGAGGAAAGTCCTATGCTGATACTAATGGGAACGCCTATAATGAGCAGTATCGGTACTGCCACAATCATAAGCAATCCTGCTTGAAGTGCTAAATCCATATAAATACCCCTTTTCTATTATGTGTTTTCCACTGGTGTTTTTAGTGTCGACACAATGTTATATATCGCATAGAAAATAATACAGATGCCACTAAAAGTAATCGCTGAATAAACGATCCCCATGGGAATTTGAAGTGCGGCATCTTTTTGCATCATTTGAGTTTGCATGGTTTTGTTGCCACCGTATACCATAACACCCGCTGCAAACAAAGCAATCACAATTTCTTGAATCACGATGACAACGCGTCTGATTTTTAGGGGCATTTTTTCTACGACAAAGACGATGGCCATGTGATCACGTTTGCCAAAGACATACGCTGCGCCATACAGTACAAGCCAAACAAATAGATATTGTGCCAATTGTTCCGTAATAACGCTTGGATTGTTAAAAAAATATCTCGTAATAACCTGCCAAGTAACCAATAGTGTCATCACTGCCATAATCGAAATACAAAAAATCTCAACGATTTTATCTAATACATTTTTTATAGCGTTCATATAGAAGCTCCTTATTTGAAAAGTGCACGCTTAATGGTCTAGAGGAAAAGAGAATCTAGAAAGCATCTTGTCTTTCTAGATTCTCAAATGCTTGAATCAATCTTATATTATTTTACCAATGCTCTGATTGCTTCATAAAGTGCTTTTGATAAATCTGATTTTGCTGTTACTTCTTCATGAAGTGGCTTAACATTTTCTTGGAAAGGTGTAATGTCTACATCTACAAATGTTGCGCCATTTTCGATCGCAATTGCTTTCGCTGCATCTACGCTCTCTGCCCAAGCATCAAATTGATTTGAGATTGCTTCGTTCATCAATTTTTCAAAAGTCGCTTTGTGTGTATCTGACATCGCATCTAAAACTGCATTGTTAATGATAATTAAGTCTGGCACCATTAAGTGTTGCGTATATGAGAAGAATGGAGAAATTTCATAGTGTTTTAAGTCAACATAAGTGACTTCGTTATTTTCGCCACCTTCTAAAACACCTTGTTGAACCGCTGTGTAAACTTCGCCTTGTGCCATCGGTGTACCTACGCCACCCATGTAATCTAACATTTTTTTCATCGTATCAGATTGCATAACGCGCACTTTATAACCTGCTAAGTCTGAAGGTTGTGTAATCGGCTTATCCGTATAAACGTTTCTAGAACCTGCAGTAAACGCACCTACAACTACGAATCCTTGCTCTCTCGTAGAAGCAAATAAATCGCCAAGTACGCCAGAAGTAAATACAGTTTCTTGATGGTCTAAACTGTCATAAATATAAGGTAAACCTATAACGGCAAATTCTTGATTAAAGTTTTCAACGATTGGGTTGCCTACTACAGACATTTGAATAGCGCCTGATTGTACCAACTCTGCAGTTGCTCTTTGATCGCCTAATAATGCATTTGGTGAAATTTCTAGCGTATAAGCGCCATCTGTTTCCGTAGCAAGTGCTTCACCAAAAGCAGCTAATGCTTTATATTGTGGATGACTCTCTGATTGATTGAAAGCCACTTTTAAAACCGTTGCTTTAACTTCTTCTTCCCCTTTTGCACAACCTGCAAAAGACAGTACCATTACCACCACTAAAATCAATGCAAAAAACTTTTTCATAATAACCCTCCAATATTTTAGGCTGCATATGAGTTGCATCTATTACTCGATAAAATAATCTGCAAACTCATTGAAGATTTTGTCTCCTAGCCTTATGGCGCCGCCATTTAAGTGGCGTGTCATATACGTTTCAATTGCGTCTATTTGTTTATTTTTAATCAATTCTACGAGATTTTTATGTTCTTCGTAAATGGCATAAAAGTTCTTCACCACGACGATATCTAGCATTCTAAACCGCGTATAATGCACTTGTGATTTTTGAATTTGATCCCATACCGCACACTTTTTCGTTTTTTCAAACCACGTTTTGTGGAAAGCACCATCTATTTCATAAAACTCTTCTGGCGTAAAATCACCTTTTAAAAGGAGTTCCTGACGTTTAAGGTTGTACTCTAAAGAGGCTACAAATGCCTCATCTAAAATTTCAACCGCATCCTTTATGACTTTTGTTTCGATGGCATTTCGCATGTAAATCATCTGATTGATGGTATCCAAACTCAAAAGTGATACATAATTTGCTTTGTAGGGAATGGCTACGACCAAACCATCATTTCTGAGGCGTTGCAGCACATCTCTACTGGGTGTTCTCGATATGTTGTACTTCTCACAGATTTCTTGCTCTGTGAGCACTTGACCTGGTTTTACCGTTAAATTCAAAATATCGCTTTTTAACATTTCATAGACGTCATCGCCAATCGTATTTGCTTTAAGAGACTTGTAACTTTGCATGTGTTACTCCTTTATCTAAAATAGGTTTTAATAGGCTTTGTTTGCTCATTAAAGTATACTATTTTAAATCTCCAATCGCAACATGGTCCATGTCTGTAAATTCGATGTTTTCACCACACATACCCCAGATAAACGTATAACTGCTGGTGCCCACACCACTATGGATGGACCAACTTGGCGAAATAATCGCCTGTTCATTTGAAACCACGATGTGTCGTGTTTCGTCGGGTTGACCCATAAGGTGGAAAACACGCACTTCAGGCTTCATATTAAAATACATATACACTTCCATACGTCTTTCATGTGTATGACAAGGCATCGTATTCCAAACACTGCCTGGTTTAAGCGTCGTCATCCCCATAACCAACTGACAGCTTTGGCAAACGGCTGGATGAACGTATTGATTGATGGTTCTAACATTTAAGTTTTCCGCATCGCCCATTTCCACCTTGTTTGCTTGCTCAAGTGTAATGATCCGTGTTGGAAACGCTTTGTGCGCTGGACTGCTGTTAAAGTATAGTTTGGCAGGATTACTCGCATCAACAGATGCAAAAGTTGCACTCAACGTTCCCATACCAATATATAGACCATCATACGTGTTTAAGTTAAATGTTTCTCCGTCTAATACGATTCGCGCTGGACCACCGATGTTGATGATGCCAGCTTCTCTTCTTTCAAAGAATGAAGCCACACCTAATTCTTTTCCTGCCGACAAACTGATTTCAGTTGAAACAGGCATAATACCACCTGCGATGATGCGATCGTTATGACTGTAAACCAATTGGGCTTCGTCCGCTACAAATAATGTTTCTATCAGATAGTGATCGCGCAATTCATCAGTCGTATAATGCATCGAATCATTTGGGTGTGTTGAGTATCTTGTTTCTAAAAGCATGTCAATCTCCTTTTGTAAATCAATTATGTCTATCTAGCGAGCCATCCACCATCAACAGCGATGGTAAATCCATTGATATAATCTGCTGCTTGAGATGCTAAAAATACTGCTGTACCGCCAACATCTTCAGGTGTGCCCCATCTGCCAGCAGGAATTCGATCTAAAATAGCTGCACTTCTGTCTTCGTCTGCACGTAGTGCCGCCGTGTTATCTGTTGCCATATAGCCTGGCGCTATACCATTTGAATTTATATTGTGTGCCGCCCATTCATTTGCCATGAGCATCGTGATGCCTTTAACGCCCGATTTGCTCGCTGTGTAAGAAGGGACTCTTATGCCACCTTGGTAAGATAACATAGAAGCGATGTTGATGATTTTACCGCCATGTCCTTGCGCAATAAAACGCTTCGCAACGGCTTGGCTAAAGAAAAACACTGTTTTGATGTTGATGTTCATGACATCATCCCAATCTTTTTCTGTGAAATTAACAGAATCTTCGCGACGAATAATACCAGCATTGTTTACTAAAATATCAACTTTACCAAACTTTTGAACGACCGCTTCCACGATGCCTTCAATTGGCTCTATAGATAATAAGTTTGCTTCTATGCCTAAGAATGCCTTGCCTGTAGCAAGTACCTTTGCTTCTGTTTCTTTCATCTCTGCGTAATCTACACCCACAACGTCAGCACCTGCATTTGCCAGTGCCAATGCGATGCCTTGGCCCAATCCCGCTCTACAGCCTGTTACGATTGCTACTTTACCTTCTAAAGAAAAAATACTCATAACGCCTCCTGTTTGTTATCTTTTTGTTTGATTGTATACAACGTATACAATGTATACGACAATTATATCTTGCTTTTTTATTGTCGTCAATACAAAAAAATAGTTTTTTGTATCTGTTTTAAAACATAAAAAAGGATTTAAAACGTTAAATGCCCATTTTAAATCCTTAGATACATTCAATTACTATATGGCTAGTGACTTCAACCATTCTTTAATTTCTTCAAGCTGCGGCTCTATTTGTTCGGAAGTTTTTATTTCTGCTATTGCTTGAAGTAATGATTTTTGATCCAACCTTTTTCCGTTAAATCGTAATTTAAGCAACTCCACCAGATCCGTGTTCATGGCATCAGAGTAAATCCCTGTTTCTTCGATAATGGCGCCTTTCAGTTTAAAACTTATCACCAATTCGCCCCATGCAAATTTTTCTTCAAAAGTGACATCAAAACTCGGCGTTTTACCGTAAAGCCATTCCCATGACGCATAATGGGCAAATCGTTCTTTTGCACTCAAAGATGTTGTTTCTTCAGATATAAAATGCTTTTCTTCAGCAACGCCATATTCTGACTCAAAAGCATCAGCGATTACTTTTTTAACCGCCTCTATGGTAATTTCTGAATTGAGTTCTTTCAAATTAATCACGCGTGACTTAACGGATTCTACCCCTTTCGCATTAAGTTTTTTCATGGAAACATTTAAAAACTTACCGAGTTTGGACATGTCTACATCCACTAAGATGGTGCCATGGTGATAGTAGTTTTCTTTTCCGAAGTAAAAGGCATTGCCTGAAAATTTGCGTTCCGCTGCAAGTATGTCATTACGTCCCGAAAAAGCTGCATCAATACCTAATGTTTTTACCCCTTCAACGATGACTTTGAGTTGTCTGTGTAAATCTTCATGCTTTTTATGCATCACAAAGGTGAAGTTTAAGTTACCCAAATCGTGATAAACAGCGCCACCGCCCGAAAGGCGTCTGGCTAATTTTCCACCGTCTTGCTCCAGTTCATTAACAAGGACTTCACGCCAAGGGTTTTGGTGCTTTCCAATTACTACTGTATGTTGATTTTGCCATAGATAGAGATAGACTTCATCCTCAGCAACTTCATTGACCAATTGCTCCTCGTAAGCTAAATTAAACCAAGGATTTGTTGATTCTGAAAAGTATAATTTCGTTTTGATTGCCATGTGTCCTCCTGTCATTACCGCTCAAATTTAACCATGATGGCTTTGTTGTACATACCTATTTCTTCAAAGAGTGCCATGAGTTTCAAACCATAGTCACCTAGTTCTTTTTCTAACGTATCACATGATGTAACGTGCATGCTAAGTGGTTGATTATAAGTTGATAGTTCATCCCATAATGCATCTAAATTTCTACCATAATGTTCCGGTAAATTAAGTTGCATTTTCAAATAATCGTGTGTTTTTTCTACCGTATTCATTTGACGCCCATCTAATACAACATCTTTCATAAGATTCACTCCTCTCCATTTACTTTAATCATATAGTTTTTTAAAAGATGCATAATGGTCATCTGTGTAGTATATTAATCCGTCGTTTGAATAAACCAATCGCATGGCATTTCTATAGCCGCCTTTGTAATTCACATCACATTCATACCATACTCTCTGTGCTGCATCAGGCAGTAGACCCTCTCTATTTCCAAAGCGATCACCGCCGATTACACCTTTTTCTGTCACATCCCATAGGTTTCCCTTATCAGCATCCCAACCTAAATCACGCGCTTCCGCTTTGGTTAAGTAATTTGGTGGCAATGATGCATAAAAATGCAAATACTTAGCAACCTCTGTTGCGGAGTAATAAGGTACATTTTCAGTAATGTCTGGCGCTTCCTCTGTTGTTGGGACTTCAATTGCGGTTGTGGATGCTGCCTCAGGCGCTGTTTCAGTCGTTTCATCTGTCATTACCAAGGGTTGTATAACCGAATCCACAACTGTTACATCGTCGTTTATATTTTGAATACCCACATAGACGAGGATGCTAACAAATAGAATTAGACTCACAATACCAAATGCTAAAAGTTTACGTTGCATAGGACCTCCAAAATACCGACTTTATTAATGCTTTAATTTATTATATCATAGTACATGGATGTCAAATATGTAAATTACGCAGACGAAGGAGTGCCTTATGAACATACAAATATTCGGTAAAAAGAAGTGCTTTGAAACGCAGAAGGCCGAGCGTTATTTCAAAGAAAGACGCATAAAATTTCAAGCAATTGACGTTGCTAAATACGGTATGAGTAAAGGCGAGTTTGAAAACGTTGCACGCGTTGTAGGTCTTCAAAATATGATCGATAAAACGTCCCCTCTTTATCTAGAAAAAAATCTCGATAAAATAAAAGGCGCTGGTATGATTCAGGAGATTTTACTCGATTATCCAAAACTCATCAAAACGCCCATTGTTAGAAACGGCAAACAAGCGACCTTAGGCTATGCACCTGAAGTTTGGTCCACTTGGGAATGAAAGAAATGTCCCTGGCAACTTTTTGCAAGTGCAAGCGCTACTTGCAAAAAGTTGCCAGGGACATTTCTTTCTTATTTCTGAATTCTCTGAATTATTAACGTTTTGTAATAGTGTTGACATGTAATAATCGTTACCGTATAATCCATTTCATAGCAAAAACAATTTCATATTCACACTTATCCAGAGTGGCGGAGGGACTGGCCCTATGATGCCCGGCAACCAACTAATTATTTAGTGATGGTGCTAATTCCTGGGAATTATTTATTCCACAGATAAGCTTGCACATTTTTTATGAGGCTTCTTTTCTGTTTGGAAAGAAGCTTTTTTAATTGCATATTAACTCATATCCAGAGCGGTGGAGGGAACGGCCCTATGAAACCCAGCAACCAACTAATTTTAGTAATGGTGCTAAATCCGGCAGGTAAACTGGAAGATGTGAGAGGTGTACTTTGATGTATCCTTTCGCATGTTCGCGTAAGGATCTTTTATTTTTTTGATAAGAAAGGAAATCACTTTATGATTCAAATTCATGCACTCACCAAAGTGTATTCAAAAGGCGATCAAATCGTTAAAGCGCTTGACGGTATTGATCTTCATATTGAAAAAGGAGATATTTATGGCATCATCGGTCTCAGTGGTGCCGGTAAATCGTCTCTCGTTCGCTGTATCAACCGTATTGAGGATCCGACTTCTGGTTCCGTAATAATCGGTGGTACAGATATGCTCTCTCTTTCAGGCAAGCCCTTGAGACAGGCGCGCCAAAAGATCGGCATGATTTTTCAAAATTTTAATCTACTGAGCAGCAAAACCATCTATGAAAACATCGCTTTTCCTTTAAAACTACTGAAAATGGATGCCGCGGACATTCACGAACGGGTTATGTTTTTACTTGAAAAAGTTGAACTCACAGATAAAGCACATGCTTATCCGATCAACCTAAGTGGCGGACAAAAACAGCGTGTGGGCATCGCACGTGCTTTGGCAAACGCACCAGAAATTCTACTGTGTGATGAAGCAACTTCAGCACTTGATCCAAAAACCACCAAGCAAATTCTCGACCTATTAAAACGCGTAGCTGAGGAACTGGGTGTAACATTGGTGGTTATCACACATGAAATGGAAGTTATTAAAGCCATTTGTAATAAAGTTGCGATTTTAGAAGCCGGCAAAGTCATAGAATCTGGATTTACCCTTGATGTCTTTACTCGGCCTACGCGTGAAGAAACACGCCATTTTATCGGTGAGATCACACCTTCCAATACGCGACCACCTATAGGCAATCGCCTCCTTTTAATTTTTGCCAAAGGTAGTGCAAACGCACCTATTTTATCCCACATTATTCAAACCTTTGGTGTGGAAATCAATATCCTCTCTGGTCAGATTGAATACATCCAAGGAGAAACTGTGGGACGATTACTCATCGATGTGATCGCGGATTCACCTACTTTGTCTGCGATAAGAGATGCACTGCATCAACAAAATGTTATTTCGGAGGTGTTCTAATGTTTGAAATGGTCTTGAAAGCGACTATTGAAACGCTCTATATGGTTGGTATATCCACCGCTTTTACCATTTTATTTGGCCTTCCCCTTGGCATCGTGCTCGTGATCACTTCAAAGGGTCACATCCTTGAAAATGCATCACTTCATACTGGACTCTCATATGCAGTGAACATGACACGGTCATTGCCGTTTATCATTTTAATGATTTTCATCATCCCCTTTACGCGATATCTCGTAGGGACTTCCATTGGTACAAATGCGGCCATTGTGCCGTTGGTGGTGGCTGCCATTCCATTTTTCGGACGCGTGGTTGAAAGTGCCCTCCAAGAAGTGGATGGTGGGGTTATAGAAGCAGCGATTGCCATGGGAGCGAGTCCATTTGAAATCGTATGGCGTGTGTTGATACCAGAAGCATTGCCATCACTGGTATTAGGAACCACCATCACCATCATCAATTTATTAGGTTACTCTGCTATGGCCGGGGCTGTGGGCGGAGGCGGGATCGGCGATTTAGCCATACGCTATGGTTTTCACAGATTTAGAACCGACGTGATGCTTATCACTGTAATCGTGCTGATCGTCATGGTTCAAATCATACAATCCAGCGGAAATCTCATGGCACAAAAGATACTGAAAAACAGAAGAAGATAAAAAACTAAATTACACGAGGAGCATACACATGACTAAAAAAATTATAGTACTCACACTTACGCTCATTCTAGGTGCTTTTGCACTTGTTGGTTGCGGTTCAAAAAATGAAGATGAAATCACTTTGAAAGTTGGCGCTACACCTGTACCCCATTCTGAAATATTAAATTTAATCAAGCCCGTTCTTGCTGAGCAAGGTATCACGCTTGAAATCGTTGAATTCACAGACTATGTAACACCAAATCTCGCGCTAAGCGAAGGGGATATCGATGCAAACTTTTTCCAACACGTGCCTTATATGACCTCCTTTGGCGCAGAGCATAACCTTGAACTCGTAAGCGCAGGCAGTGTCCACGTAGAGCCGCTTGGTCTTTACTCGAAATCATTTGAAAGTGCAGATGCAATTCCAGTTGGCGCAGTAATCGCGATTCCAAATGACCCAACCAACGAAGGGCGCGCATTATTATTACTTCAAGCAAATAACCTAATCAAACTCAGCGAAACTGCTGGCCTAGAAGCAACAGAGGCAGATGTTATCGAAAATCCATTGGGTCTGGTTTTTAAACCCATCGATGCAGCTCAACTGCCAAGATCATTAGACGATGTAGATGCTGCGGTAATTAACACGAATTATGCTTTAGAAGCAGGTCTCAATCCGGTTGCTGATGCGCTTTTACTTGAAGGATCTGACTCGCCCTATGCAAATATCGTTACGGTGCTTCCTGATCGCTTGACTGATGACGCCATCTTAAAATTAGTAGAGGCCCTACAATCAGATGCCGTTAAATCGTATATCCTTGAGCAATATGAGGGTGCCGTAGTACCAGCGTTCTAATGAAAAGAAAAAACGTCCCTGGCAACTTTTGGTTAGTGGTTTAACCACTAACATAAAGTTGCCAGGGACGTTTCTCTTATTAAGCATAAATTATTTAGAGTAAAGTTTTCTATTTAGAGCATCCATGATCGCTGAAACGACTTTATTGCCTCTAACTGTAGCACCTGTAACTGTATCAAGTTCAACTGCCTGATCCTGGACAAATGCACCTGGCGTATATAAAGTATGAAGATTTTCTCTTATGTCTTTACCCACTAGATGTTGAATCAATTCGTTGTACTGCGTGGTTAGAGCCATTATGCGTTTGTCTTCTGCTTCTTTTCTATAGTCAGTTCCTCGGTAGCCAAGCACTCTATAACTAATGCTTGTAACGATGTTGTTTGCAAGTGTAAGTTGGACACCAACTTGTTGCTCTTCACCATCTATAAAACTACCTCTATAGGTTCCATCTTCAAATGATTTTGCTGTAATGGATAATTGAGGCGTCGTGTTTGCACCGTATGCATATACACCTCTGTTTAAGCCATCATTTATTGAAGAAATTACTTTTGTACTTCTAACACTTGCGCCTGTTACCACATCGGTAACGACTTCTTTATCTGAAACAATTCGCTCAGGTGTATAAAGTTCATCAAGTGCAGTTCGGATATCTTTTCCATTTAAATGTTGAATAAGTTCATTAAATTGATCATTAATCGCTATGATTTTCAAGTCTTCTTTTTCGCCTCTGTAATCAATATCACTATACTTTAGCGTTCTATAAGAAATTGCTGTTACAATATTGTTATCCAGTGTGAATTGAATGCCAACTTGTTGATAACCACCATCTGAAAATGCGCCTCTATACGTGCCGTTTTCATAAGAAACCGATGGTAAACCTTTGCTATAAACGCCTCTATTAAGACCATCATTTACTGCTGATATTACCTTTGCACTTCGAACACTTGCACCTGTGATCGTGTCTAAGCCAACCATTTTATCAGCGACGATATTTTCTGGCGTGTACATTTCTTCTATCGCCAAATTTATATCTTTGCCAACCATGAACTGAATCAGTTCGTTAAATTGTTCTGTAATTGCTAGGATCGTTGGATCTTCTTTTTCAGATCGATAGTTGATATCTTTATAGGCTAGTGTTCTATAACTTACTGCGGTAACGATATTATCTACCAAAGTAAACTGAACACCTACTTGTTGAACGCCAGAATCATAAAATACGCCTCTATAGGTGCCGTTAGCATATGCATTTCCTAACTGCTGAACTTCAGTAGATTTGATCTCCACTTTTACTTCAGACACAATAAGTTTTTGCCCTACATAAATTTTATTTGGATTTGTGATTTGTGGATTAAGCGAAATTAACTTTTCTAGTGAAATGTTATTTTTTTGAGCAACTCGCCATAATACATCTCCAGAGACCACAGTATAGGTTTCCCCATTTGATATTTGAGATGATGGTGTAGAAGTTTTTGATGGTGTTGATGGGGTTTGAGCAGGCACACTAACTGGTGTAGTTACTTCTTCTACCCAAGTCGTTGCAGATGTATTCGCATCGGTTCCATCTGCATAAGTTATGGACTGAAAATTAATTCCTCCCATAGTTATTACGGCCAAGCAAAGTAATAATGATAGTAAACGTTTCAATTGAATCCTCCTTTTGTTAATTAAATAACGAATCGATGTAAAAAGTTAATTTATTTGTAACCTGTGCACCACAATATTACGCTTCACAGTTGGCAACTTTTTGTTAGTGGTTTTAACCACTAACAAAAAGTTGCCAGGGACATTTTGATCATTAGTATGCGACAAATCTTTTAGCAAACGCTTCACACGATTCAAGTCCTGCTGCATCTGGCATATCGTTAATTATGAGGCCTTCTTCGAATAGGTTTGCGCCAGAACGTTCAACACGACCTTGCCAATCGCGCATCCATTCGCCATCTCCCCAACCATATGAACCAAAGAGGGCTATTTTTTTACCTGATATTTTTCCCTCTAAATCCGTGAAAAATGGCTCAAAGTCTATTTCTTCTAAAACTTCAGCTCCCATCGACGAACAGCCTAAAATCAACTTCTCATAACCTGCTGCTTGATCCGATGTAATCTGTGTCACTTCAAATAAAGTTACATCCGCACCTGCCTCTTTTGCACCTATATTAATGGCATTAGCCATCGCTTCTGTGTTACCTGTTCCACTCCAATAAACCACTGCTATTTTACTCATCGCTTTCTCCCTTTTAAATAAATTAAGCTGCTTTTAAAATTTCAGTTAACGAATGTCCTGCAGTAACCCGCATAACCATTTCATCACGCGCACTGCTATACGCATCAAATAATTTCCTTGCTTGTGCTTCATCACCATAAACTTTCCAATACCCGCAAAATTTACAATTCTGACCCTTGTTCTTTATAAATCCCATGACATCCTCTAAAGGATATCCTAAAAAAACACCTACTTCATGTGGGAAACCACCCGATTCGATGATTCGTTTTTTTAAATGCGTAATCACTTCATCAAAAGTCCCGTACATAGGATAACCATGGACCAACAAGTACCCCCAAATCTCTGGTGATTGTAAGTGTTTTTCTAAAACGGTTTTGTTATATACCAAAGTGAGTTCCTTTTGGTCACAACTGCAGAGACGCGCCATGTGTACATCACGTATTTTTAAAGCTTCTTTAGCCATGTCAAATGCCTCATCCGAATAATGCTTGTGTATGGCATCATGCGCGATTAAGTTCGCAGGCTTTAGTCCAAACAATGTAGGTGCACAGTGATAAGCCAGCATTCTGTCTAAGTTCAAATTCATAGCCTCCATTAACTGTTTTAATTGATAATAAGTTTCAACTAGTTGCAAGTTAATGATAATCATTCTCATGAACTTTGTCAACCCTTTCACGCATTTTTTTTGCACAAAAAAAAGATCCATGATGAAAATAATCACATCATTGATCTTTAAAGGTTGCTTCTAAAAAATCTGATAAAGACTCAAATTCTATTTCTGGGAATCGCTTAAACTGCTTTTCATTATCAATATGATAAAATATATCATGGTTTTTCCGATCCGTGATATGGGTTATAGGTGCTGCCTCACAACCGAAACAACGCGTGTATATACTGCGTATCCGCTGAGCCAATGCCAAATTCGAAAGTGTTTCTTCTCCGCGGATATTGATAATCTCTCCCGTGTTTCCCTCAGTCATTAAGGCATAGAGGAACTTAGAAAAGGTCTTTGCACTGAGCCATGTTCGCATTTGACTACCATCGCCATAGATGGGAATGGCGCGATGCGCTTTTAAACAGGCCATAATTTTAGGGATGAATTTTTCCTCATTTTGATTATGCCCAAAATTGTTACTGCTTCTTACGATGGTTGCAGGAAAGGCATTGCCGTAGATTTCACCTAATACCAACTGATCTGCTGCTGCCTTGGTGGCAGCATATGGATTGCTTGGTGCAAGCGGCGACGCTTCATTTGCAGGTGTATCGGATGCCTTAATCGCACCATAGACTTCATCCGTTGAAATGTGTATCATATGTTTACCCATAAACTTTTCAGGTAACGTCTGCCAGTAACGCGATGCACAGGCCAAAACATTTGCCGTACCATAGATGTTCGTCTTTATAAAGTCAGTTATATCTAGGATGCTTCTGTCCACATGGGTTTCAGCAGCAAAATGTACGATATGCGTAATGTCATGTTGGGCCAATGTTTGATAAAACAAATCTCGGTCCGTGACATCGCCCCTTACAAAAACATAATCCTCGGTCTTGATTCGGTTTAAATCCCCTGCATAGGTTAGTAAATCATAAACGACAATTTGACCTTTAAATTCACCTGCTATACGTAGTTCTTCTAAATAATTGATAAAGTGGCTGCCGATAAACCCTGCACCACCTGTAACACATAATCGAAACGCCATATTACATTCCCTTCTAAATGATTTGTGTATAGATTAAAACGACTTAAAATATGCAATCACCGCTTCAATCACGCGATTTTGCTGATCAAAGGTAAGTGTGTTATAAAGTGGTAACCTTAAAAGACACTGTGCCATGCGCTCGGTATTGGGCAACGCGTCAACCGCCGTCCCGTATTTATAACCCGCTTTGGATAGATGTAAAGGCTCATAATGCGTAAAGGCTTCGATCTTTTTCTCGGCTAAAAAATTTTGTAAACCCTTGCGCCATGCCTTCTCTTTTAAAATCAAATAAAAAATATGCGCATTGGCTGGACCCGTGTGTCTTAATGAAAAAAAACCCTTCTGTTCAAGCGGTAAAAAAGCTTCGTAATATCGCATCCATAGCGCCTGTCTATGAGCCGTTACCACTTTTACTTCTCGGAGCGCAGTGTTTAAAAACGCAAGACCATAAGGGGACATTTCATAGGCCCCCCCCAAGCGTTGCCACTGATAACTGGAAACTTTTCCTTCAAAAAAGTCCACTCTATTGGTTCCTTGATAGATCGTTTCTGAAACAATCGGATCATAGTTCTTATCATTAACCAGCAATACACCGCCGCTTCCACCGGCGTGAATATTCTTTGAGGCATGAAAACTATAACAGCCCATGTCGCCAAACGTCCCGAGAGGTTTTCCGTTAAATGTACTGTCAACACCATGTGCAGCATCTTCAAACAAAGAAATGCCCCACTGTGCACTTAGCGATTTAATCGCCTCTAAATCTGTAGCCATCCCGCCATAATGAATCGGGACAATTGCCTTTGTTTTTTTATGAATTAAAGGTTCGATGGTTTTTGCGCAGATATTAAGGCTCTGGGGTTCAATGTCTGCAAATACGATTTTAGCACCTGTCTTTGCAAACGCATTTGCGGTGGCCACATACGTATAAGAAGGCATGATCACTTCGTCACCCGCGGACAACTCCAAACTAAGTGCCATCACTTCCAAAGCTTGTGTTGCAGACTGTAGTAAGTATAATGAAGTGGTTTTCGGAATATCCAGTTGCTGGCGCATCAGGTCCTTCACTTGGCATTCGATCTTCATACCACCAAGGGGATTTACATACAAGGTCTCCGTAATATCTGTGGTCAGCGCGCGTGGCTGATTAAATGGTATTTTTTCTTGCATCGTTGCCTCCGATCATATGACTTACACGCTATGTAAAAAAGATGCCTTACATATTATATCATGAAAGGCATCTCTGTTTTATACCATAACTTACTTAACCACTGGGAAACCTTTGTTTGCCCAACCTTGAGGTGCATTTGACTCTTTACCCATACCGCCGTTTAATGAAACTGCTTTATAGCCCATAAGTCTTAATACAGCCGTCGTTTGACCTGCCGTCTGACCTGTATAGCAATACGCCACGATGGTTTTGTCTCTAGGCAGTGCATCAAATGCAGCAATCATATCTTTTCCAAATGGAATGTTCGTCGCGCCTTCTATATGACCCGCTGCGAAATCTTCTGCTTTTCTAGCAGACAAGATAAAAATTGATTCATCTTTTTCATCTACTTTTGCTTTTAAATCGTCTTCTGAGATTTTATAGTTCTTATAAACCGTTTCAGAAAGTGCAGTCATACCCTCATAATATGCAGTAATCGCATGTTGTATAGCCGGCTCTATTACCGAAACGCCACTTGGAAGCGCCGCAGTATCTGTCGTCGTTACACTTTCAACACCTGCCACTTTTGAAATACCAAAATTCCAACCTAAATTAACCGTCTTAGCATCAAACCCAGCAACGTTTAAAGTCACCACTGCTTGACTTGCTGTTTGTCCTGTATAACAATAAATATAAAGGGGTTTATCCATAGGAATGTTCACTAAGTTTTCTGCAATAGCAACACCCCAAGGCACATTAACCGCACCTTTAACATGACCTTTTGCATAATCATCTGCTGAACGGATGTCTAGGATCGTCATCTCTTCTGCAGCAGTTACTTTTTCAATAAACGCCACTTCACCGATCATAAACTTATCTTCAGGCATATTTGTATAAAGTTCAGCAACTTTCGTACCCGCTTCGCTAACCACAGGATAGCCTTTGTTCGACCAACCTTGTGGGGCATTTGCCGCTGTACCCATTCCACCGTTTAAAGAAACGGCATCATAACCCATCATGCGTAGTACTGCAGTCGTTTGACCTGCGGTTTGACCTGTATAGCAGTAAACCACGATGGTTTTATCCTTAGGTAAATCCGAAAATTGATTTGCCATACCCACAGCAAATGGAATGTTAGATGCGCCATCGATATGTCCTACAGCATAGTCTTTTGCCGAACGGGCAGAAAGGATATAGATGCTGTCATCCTTAGAATCGATCATTGCTTTTAAATCGTCTTCAGAAACTTTATAGTTCTTATATTTTGCATCGGCAATTGTACCCAGACCTTCATAGTACGCCGTAATTGCCTCTTGAACGTCACTTGAAATTTCAGAAACATCTGCCGTTAGAACACTTGCTTCTGTTGAAGTTAATGCTTCGATGCCCTCCGCTTTAGAAAGACCGAAATTCCAACCCAAACTGATACTTCTCGCATCAAATCCAGCCATATTATACGTTACAACGGCTTGACCTGCTGTTTGTCCTGTATAACAATACAAGAATACGGGTTTATCTGCAGGAATCTTTGACAACCCTTCTGCAATCGCTGTTCCCCAAGGCATATTAACCGCACCTTTTAAGTGACCTTTTGCATAGTCCTCAGCAGATCGAATGTCAAGAATCGTCATCTCTTCATTTGCATTTACCTTAACCAACAGATCTTTTGAACTGATCATGTATTTATGCTCTGGCATATTGTCAAAATATGCGATTGAAAGCGCTTCCATGCCACTTACTTCGTCATTTGATTCAGATACAGCAGCCGTTGTTGCAGCTTCTGTCGTAGCAACTTCCATGGAAACAGGTGCCTCTTCATTAGAACATGCACTTATAGAAAACACCATTACCAATGTCATTAATAATACTAACCACTTTTTACGCATCACTTATACCCTCCATCAAATCCACTCATTATGATCCGTCAGATTCACCAACGGGTGCTGTCTCAATCACTGGCGTTATGTTCTCAGAGCGGCTAGACCACTCAAGCCATGCGCCATCGTAAATTTTTAAATTTGTAAAGCCCGCTTCTTCTAATAAAGCAACCGTTTGTGTCGCTCTAAAAGAGGATTTACAGTAAACGATAATTTCATCGGATGGCTTAAATCCTGCATCTTTATAAAACAAACCTAGATCTCTTGCAGACATAAAAGTGCCATCTGAATAGAGATTTAGTGTGTGTGGATAGAGGATTGCACCTGGAATAAAACCTTCAGCGTACTCAGCATTTGAACGCACATCAAGAAGTTTAACTCCCTCTTTAGGGCTTTCAATTAATGCCTCAATTTCTTCATAAGATATAATCATAGAGGCATCTAAATCAGAAGCTGTGTATGTTGATACGGGTAATTTGGTTGCTTCTGTAGTCAGTTCGCCCTCTGCTTTAACCACAGCCGTTGATCCACCGTTGATTATTTGAACATTTTGATGTCCATAAACTTTCATGGTCCACCAGATACGGCTGGCACTTACGCCTACATTGTCATCATAAATATAAACGACATGCTCAGGTGAGATGCCATGTGACTGCATCACTTCCTCAAACGTTTCTTTTGAAACGAGGGTCATGGGAACCGGTTCACTTTTCACTAAAGTTTCTGTGGATAAGCAAATGGCGCCTTTTAAATGTCCTTTGTCATAGGCTTCCTGACCACGTGCATCGATGATAATGACGTTTGATTGCGCACTGAAGTTTTCAAGTGCATCGGATGCTTCGATGACATTCATCGCACCTGAATATGTGGTATCAATGGCACATGAAGAAAGTATGACCATCGCAATACATAACAGGATGATGTGCAAATGTCTTTTTGTCATGTTGACCTCCTAAACGAATTTGTGAGATTGCTTGGAGTGTTTCGTTAAAAAATAGACAATTTGATGTAAAAAATAATACATCTTTCCACTTGATTATAACTTAACAATCTAAAATCTGGTTATCGTGTTTGCTTATACTATATTCTAAATAAGAATGATACCTTTTTAACACACTTTTTCATGGGCTACTATACAAATCGCTCACATGCTATTATGATAGAGATGAAAAATCTATATCCTTTAGTGAGGCTTCCTATGAAATCCTATATTAAAAAAAATCCCTATGCGTTGATCGCCTTATTCATAATAATGCTCTACATGATCGTAAATGTTCTGACCCTTATGGCATTTCCAACTGTACACTCAGATGAGTTATGGTTAAAAGGCATCGCAAATGAAATGTCTTTTCAAAAATCATTTCGCATCACTGAACCCTTTTTTGATGCCTATCCACGTGTTGTCCATCCTTTCCGATGGGCTTATAATGCCGTACTTATCCCCTTTTTGAGCGTCTACAATCACGTGTTCAGTGTGAGAATGGTATCTTTAGTTTTTGCTTCGCTTTGCCTTTGGATTTTTTATAAAATAATGAGAAAACAGTTTGCCGATGCGCCATATATGGCTTTAATCGGGCTCGCAACGCTGACTTTTAATATACAGTTTATATACAGCAGTCATATGGGCCGTCAAGAAACGATGATTCTATTTGCGCTACTCCTCGGTTACTACTCAATTATAACGCATAAATCTGCACTTCATTATGCACTATTGGTTTTAATTACCATGGGCGTTCATCCAAACAGTTTTATTCTAGGTGTACTTATATCTGGCCTACTTTTTTATCACGCTCTTTTCGATGGCGCACAGTGGAAGAAGTTAATTCAATTTCTAGGGCTAATGGGTGCGGGGTTATGCCTTTATTTCGTCGCAGGAAAATGGTTGAATCCCAACTTTGTCTCTGAATACTTGACCTTTGGCGCATCATTGGGAATAGACAGTCCAAATTTGGGACGTGTGAATGGTTTCTATTGGTATTTTTATAAGCTCTATGAGCAAATTGGTGGCACATACGATTTATTTAATCTCAAGGGACATCTGTTGACCTTAGCGCTTTTTTGCATCGGTTGGACACCCTTTATCGCCCATTCACTTTACAAAAAAACACCCAAACATTATTCAGGCGCTTACGTTTCACTGGTTTCTATATTCATCGCGCTCTTGCTGATTGCGCGTTATAATCAAACGGCTATTGTCTTTATAATGCCTTTTATCATTTTACTACTCCTTGAAACATCCAAACTTCATAAGCGGGGTTGGTTAATTCCACTATGTTTTTTAATCTTTAGTGTCATCAATCTCAGTCAAAACATCAACACATACGAAAAACAGCGATTTTATCAGTTGCCCTATGAAGAAATGGTGAGCAAACTTGCGCATGCGCTTCCTGAAAACGCAGTGGTATTTGGCAACCTTAATGGGCTTGAAGCCTTCGATGCACAGGCCTTTTACGACATACGTAATTTGGCTTTTATCGAAACAGATTTGACGACTTATTTCAAAGAAAGAGGCATAACACATATCGTTTTACACGATGAAATGGATTATCTTGCACGTAATTCAGAGACTTGGGGATTTCTATATGGCAACATGGATCACTATGAAGCACTCTTATCACTGATCCAAACACATGGGACATTGGTGTTCTCATTTGAGAACCCCATCTATGCCATGCGCATCTCGAGATTTTCAGGTACCTACCCTTGGGAAACGCGCATTTATCAAGTGGATTTTACCCGATAATATGTGGGGCGTAAACCAAGTTGTGCCCCGATGGATCAAGGACGTAAAGTGCATTAAAAACCATAAGCACATGACGCTTTACCTCCTCTGATGTTCGCCCTGTCACGATAAAGTAACCTGCACGTTGAGAAGCATTTTCAAGTGTACCGATGACATCGCCAACTTGATAATTATACGCTGCACCGATGACAAAAGGCCAACTCAGAATATCTTCAATTGGTGTCATGGCATCTATTTTTCCAGGATGACAAAAGAAAAGTTGGGTACTATAAGGCTTTACAGGCCTTTTTTCTATGGGTAAATACGACTGTGGCCACGCATTACGCATTTGTCCTAAACTACCATATATGTTTAATGCGAGGACATCGACGTCGGTTGCATATGGAATCGTTATGTCTTCGTATGCGCCACCCAATCGACATGCGATTTCGTTAATACGTAGGCCTGAAGCGCCTACAAACATTTGAAAGTAAATTGGACCTTCGTCGATATGAAAAGTTTTACATATTTTATGGGTCACCGCGATGATGGCTTCCCCGTACTGCGCGCTGTGTTTAGATGGATGATTGTGCGCTAGGCATACCCCCAGTTTCTCATCTGGAGGAAACGTAACGCGATCACTAATGGTAAACACCTGTACATCTCCACCTGTCACCCATCCACTCACGGTAATTTCATCGTTCTTATAATAAGATTCAACCAGTATTTCGCACTGTCTTGAATGTTTAAGGACCTCTGGAAAACATCTTTGAATTTCAGATAATGTCATTACTTTATATATGCCCCTCTGTCCTTGAGAATCAAGGGGTTTTAGTACATATGGGCTTTCAAGCCCTAAAAGTTGTGCTGCCTCAAAGTTTTCTGCTAAACACACATAAGGCGTTGTGGGCAGCGAAAATGTGTCAAATCGTTGCTTCATCGCCTTTTTATTTGTCACCCAAAATGCAGTCTCTCGGGTTATAAACTGCGGCAATTTCAATTTTTCCGCCACGCTATTTACCACATAAACGGGCTGATCGGTACCGACAGTTAGAAGACCATCCACTTGATAGTGCCTTGCACCTTCCAAAATCGCTTCTTCATCAAAAGTGTCAGCCAAAAGTGCATAATCCGCTTGTGCTTTTCCCGCTGAGTTCACATGATAATCTGCAACCACCACTTCTATCCCAAGCGCTTTAATCCGCTGAATCGCATTTATTTGACAACTTCCTGCACCTACCATCAATAGTCTTTTCATGCTTTGCACCTTCCGTTTTGAATTCAGTTTTCAAACCATAAAACCAAAAGAGTTTTAGTGTGATGTTCACACATTTCATCAAATTGTATCCCGATCTTCCAAAACGCCGCGCTCTACGTTGGATTCCGATATTTTCAACCGTTCTGCTATGCCTTAATAATTCAGCGCTGATGTAGACAAATTCAGGCTTGGATATAGGTAATTTTGCACATAAATACCCCTTCATTACGCGAAAACTGCTCACGCGATTGCCATTTAGTGCTTTATACTTCAGTTTAAAGAAAAGGCCGATTAATTTTGAGCCCAACTGACGTGTCGCTTGGTCGCCGTAATGTTCATACACGCCAAATACCAAATCCGCCCCTGCTTCTATCCGCGGCATCACCAAATCCAGCGCGCAAATATCATGCTGTAAATCATCATCCATCGTCACCACGATATCACCCGTTGCTGCCTTTAGACCTTTAAGTAGTGTGCGCTGCTGACCTATATTCCGCGCATTAAATAAAACGCGTACATCCTCTGATTTAGACAGTTGCTTAAGAACCGTGCCCGTGGAAGCGGTACTAAAGTCATCTACATATATAATTTCAAACGACGCATCCATGGCACTAAAATAAGTGCGAATTTCTTCGGTTAACAGGATGAGCGACTGTGTGCTGTTATAGACCGGTATTACCACTGAAAAGTCCATCATATATCTCCTAGGCATTGAATATAAAATAGAAAGTTGCTATACTATATGTAAATCTCTTAAACGTTAGGAAGTCGTTATGCATAAAATTGATTGTTTTGGTGATATATGCCCCATTCCATTATTAAAAATGCAAAATGAATTAGATCACATTCAGGTGGGGGAATCCTTCATGTTGGTTGTGGATCACAGTTGCGTCATAGAATCCATTAAAGAATATTTAGACAAGAGAAAAATCTCTTTTGAAGTGGATGAAGTAATCAACGGCGTCTGGGAGATTATCGTCACAAAAGAAACCACATAATGTTATAAAGGATGGATCTTAGCGATCGCATCCTTTTTTTATGTCTGATAAACTAACAGAAATCCTTTTCTCCGTTTTCGATAAAATACTGGAACACATCATCTACAGCGCGATTACGATCGTGCTTTTTTTGAGCGACCAAGTAAATGTCATAGTCTATGCTAAAGTTTCTTACCTCAACCATTTTATACTTTTTCTCGTAAAGTTCTTTCTTTACCGACATGTAAGGTAAAAAGCAAATGCCTAAATTGTTATTAATAGAAGATTTTGCAGCAGGAATCGAATCCACTTTAAACATAATCGGAATCTTATCGATGGATAATCCCACTGGTTTTAACTTGTGCTTAAGAAATGACGAAATCGTTAGTGCATCATCATCTAATAATACCATCTCATACTTTTGAAGCTCCTCTACATCTATGATATCGGGAATTTTAGAACTGGCGTTTGCGATTAAAACGATGCGTTCTTTTCCGATGCGTCCATATTCCAACTGATCATCACAAGGCTCTTCTGTTACAAAGCACAAATCCGTTATTTCGTTGATTAAATCATTAACAGACTCAATATTTGACTTCGCATGCATCTCAAAATTATAACTGGGATGCTTTTTTTTCACTTTATATAATACACAAGGCAGTGAATAGTTCACCAATGACAAATAGCCGTTGATTCTGACATTTTCAACATTGTATTTTAAGGCATCCAGTTCTTCCTTCATCTTATCATAGATGCGCATCATCGTTCCCGAATACTTAAAGAGGAGTCTGCCGGCTTCTGTGGGTTCTACCCCTTTGTTGCTTCGCTCAAGCAATTGATAGCCCAACTCGTCTTCAAGTTTGTGAATGTTTTGGCTTAACGCCGACTGTGAAATATGTCGGTTTGTCGCCACTTTCGATATGCTTTTTGCTTCAACAACTTCTCTATAGTATTCAAGTGCTGTTAAATTCATAAGTCACCTCTCTCATATCATGACAGAATTTCTAAATTAGTGGGTATCGGTTTTTCTTATACTGCTTTAGATTTGCGTGGAATCAAATTCATTGATAAAATGTTATCATATAATCGTGAGATTGTTAAGAGTGTAGCAAACTTTTTTTTAAACTAGGAGTGTGAATTTATGGCTGAACAAACAACATCAAGACGCTCATCCGCTAGTAGAAAACCAAAGAAGAATCAGATACCCTATGGCTTTTTAACTGTTGCTGGTATTGTGGGAATCGCATTATTGCTAAATATGAATTCTTCTAATGTTGCATTCTTTTGGTTAACCGGTGCTGCATTTGGTTTTATCCTACAAAAGGGGCGTTTCTGTTTCACGGCATCTATGCGTGATCCTTATTTAACTGGCAGCACTTCTGTAACACGTGCTGTTATCGTCGCATTTGCTATTACCACCATAGGATTTACTGCAATAAAGTATGGTTACGCAAATGCGGGCCTGGCTGTTCCAGGTATGAGCTATGTCGCACCTATAAGTTTCGCTACCCTCATCGGTGCGTTTATTTTCGGTGTTGGTATGGTTATCGCAGGTGGATGTGCCTCTGGTACGCTGATGCGTGTGGGTGAAGGATTTGTTATGAACACCATAGCATTTTTCTTTTTCATGATGGGCTCACTTTGGGGCGCACATGATTTTGGGTGGTGGAAAGAGCATGTTATTTCTAAAGGTAGCAGTGTATTTTTACCAGACATTTTTGGATGGATGGGCGCTGTTGTTTTACAACTTGGTGTGCTACTGATTTTATATGTTGTCGCAGAACAATATGAGAAAAAACGTAGTGGCTCACATTAGTTTTAATTCTATTATTATATCTTAAAATTGGGCATAAGCGTCCAATATTACAAAAACTATATAAGCGATTGCTAAGGAGGCAGAAAAATGAAAGAAGTTATGTTAGATTGTTACGGTGAAGCGTGTCCGATTCCATTGGTAAAAGCACAAAATTCTATTAAAGAATTAGAAGTTGGCGATATGTTAATCGTTCAAATTGACCACAGTTGCGCGATGAAAAACGTGCCTGAGTGGGCTAGAAAAGAAGGCTACAATGTTGAAGTTGAAGAAGTAGATGATGGTGAATGGGAAGTTATCATCGAAAAAACGAAGTAATTAGACTTCACACCAATTTTGGAGGTGTAAACATTGGAAAATAAAAAAACTAAATTCTTTGATCGTATGAAGTCAAATGAATACTATATTAAATGGCTCAAAAACCCTTTCACATACGTTACAGCTGCTGTTCTACTCTCACTTTTTCAAATCGTAACATTAGCGGTGAGTAAAAATCCATGGGGTGTTTCTGGCGCATTTGCCGTTTGGGGTGCTTGGATTTTTGAAGCCGTTGGCGGCAGTGTTGATAAATGGTACTACTTTGCAAGTCCTGGTGCACAGGCAACGCTTAATGGTGGATTATTGAATCATCCTGATTCATGGCGTAACTTTGGTATAATCGCAGGTGCACTGGCTGCCACACTTCTTGCATCTGGCTTTAAACTCAAAAAAATAAAAAGTTTTAAGCAAGTGGCTGCAGCAGTGATCGGTGGTTTGATGATGGGATACGGCGCACGTCTTGCATTTGGCTGTAACATTGGTGCATTATATGGCGGTATTGCTTCATTGTCTTTATCTGGCTGGGTCTTTGCAGTGGGTATGTTTTTAGGTGCGATTGTCGGCAGTAAACTACTGGTTAAGTTTTTTATGTAACCTATGAATAGGAGTTATTAAATGGCGAGAGAAAAAGTTGTTGAGCACTACGACGTTGTAATCATCGGTGGCGGTCCAGCAGGACTTAGCGCTGCGATCTACGCTGGTCGTGCGAGACTTAAAACACTACTACTAGAGAAATCATTAATCGGCGGATTAGCAACGTATACAAATGAGATTGCTAATTATCCTGGGTTCCCAGATGCACCAAAAGGTGAAGCCATTACGAACTTAATGAAAGAACAAGCTAAAAATATGGGTGTGGACTTTAAATTAACAGCAGTTTCTAGTGTTACATTAGAAGGTGAAGAAAAAATCGTTGAGACCTTTAGAAACAAGTACATTTCAAAAGTAATCATCATCGCTACAGGTGGTCGTTCTAGAACAACAGGTGCTGAGCGTGAAGAAGAATTCTTATTTGATAAAGGCATCAGCTTTTGCGCGACTTGTGATGCTGCTGCAAACACAGATAAACACGTGGTCGTAATCGGTTCTGGCGATGCTGCCATCGAAGAAGGCATGTTCCTTGCTAAATTTGCCCGTCAAATTACTGTTTCTGTTATGCACGATGAAGGCATAATGGATTGTAATGAGATCGCTAAACAAGCAGCACTGGCACATCCAAAGATGAAATTTGTATGGAACTCTGTTGTAAAAAGATTTGAAGGCGATGACTATCTTAAAACCGTTGTGCTCAAAAATATTAAAACAGGGGAAGAGATTCCAGTGGATTGCGACAACTGTTTTGAATTTATCGGCTATTTGCCAAACTCAGAATTGTTTGAGACACAATTGCCTTTAACGAAGCACAAGTACATTACTGTAAATGAGAAAAAAGAAACCGGCATAGAAGGCGTATTTGCAATTGGTGATGTTACAGACAAATGGTTAAAGCAAATTGCTACAGCCGTTGGTGATGGCGCTATCGCTGGTACAGCTGCAGAACGCTATATTGCTGAAAAAGAAATCTTTGATGAAAAAATCATGCAAAAGGAAAAAACAGGCCTGATTTATGTCTATAATGCCATAGACCCAGAGTCAAGAAATTTCTTAACAGAAATCGAAGCCATAGAAAAAAGCAATTGCGGTTCATTGGTGGTCAATCGAATTGACACATATAAATCAAACGGTTTAGCACTTAAACTTGGACTTGAAAAATTACCTGCTGCTGTAATAACCAAAGAAGGTAAAATCACAGAAAAAATTTATGACCTAAGCACCGCGCTCATTTCGAGCAAACTATAATACCCTTAGAAGGAACGCCCCTCAACGTTATCGTTGTGGGGCGTTCTTCTATGCTTGTCGTAAGTCTATAATCCGATTTGCCATGCGCTCAATATCACTTTGATCATGTGTAACCATAATCACTGTTAGATGTTTTTCTTCTTTAATTGATAGAATCAGCTGCTGAAGTTTGATTTTAAGTGCTTCATCTAAACTACCAAAAGGTTCATCCATAAGCAAACATTTAGAATGACATAATAATGCACGTGCGATGCCTACCCTTTGCTTCATGCCACCAGATAGTGCACTCGGATACTTATTTTGATGCGCCGTGAGTTCTACAGCCTCTAATACGTCTATTAATGCATCCATGGAGACGTCTTTCTGAATCAGTCGAAGATTCTCCGCCACGGTCAACCAAGGTAATAAACTCTCATGCTCTTGAAAAACAAATGGAAACGGAATGTGTATGCCCTCAAAAAGGCTTGGTTCATAGTGAATATGCCCCGAACTGGGCACTTCTAATTGACCGATGATGTTTAATAGTGTGCTCTTTCCGATGCCTGAAGGACCTACGATGGCTACTGTATCTCCTGCCATGATTTCAAAATTTAAGTCTTTAAAAACCAGTTGTTTGCCAAATGATTTACATAGATTGTGCGCACTAATAATGGTTTTCACGGTGCACCTCCACTACCTTTGACTTAAATAAAACCGACTCAAATACGATACCGCATATGGCGATGGTTAATAGACCTGCAAGCATACCAGCCGTGTCCATATACATGCGTCGTTCATAAATCAACCATCCCAGTCCAGAATGATTGCCAACAATTCCAAATATCATTTCGATGCTTAAGAGTGCACGCCAGCCTCTCCCCCACGCCACTTCTATACCTGTTAATAAATCTGGTAAAATCCCTTTAAAATAGACGTCTTTTAGGCGTTTCCATCTGCTTATTTTAAATGCATGCATAAATCGGTTGAATCTATTGTGAATTCGCGTAACAGAAAGGTCCAGTGTGGTCCAAAGCGGCCAAATCATGGCATGAATCAGTATCACCATCATCGCTTCAGTGGAAAGACCCAGCCATAAAATGATAAGGGGTAATAGTGCAATGCCCGGAATCGGCCCAGCGATAGATGCGGATAATTTTAAGCATTCTTTTACGATATAGGATTTTTTTCCGATCAAAATCAATAGAGCCGATAAAGCAAGTGCTATCGCAACTGCCACTATAATCGTACTCAAACTCACCGCGACGCGCATTAAAAGATGATCCTCTCTAATAAGATGCCACCATCTGACTAAAATGGTTTCTACTTTAGGGATAAACGCCTCCGGATACACACCTGAATAGGCCAAAATCTGCCAGCAGCCTAGTAAAAATGCGATAAAACCGATTTTAATGCACCATTTTCTATCCATTACTCTGATCCTTCTCTTGGCCAAGTTAAGACCTCTTGTGTATAAGTGGTCTTAACTTGCTCCGTTATCAACATAAATTCAACAAAAGTATCTAATCCTTTAATGTCACTTCCAAAACGCAATTGATTCTCTGATAAATACTGCGCTAAGTCTTCAGATTCATATTCATATGCTTTAAGCAAAATTTCAAAAGCAGCGTCTGGTTCATTTTGCATAAATAGAAAAGTCTCGTCCATCGCCTCTAAAAAGGCCTCATACATTTCAGTCTCTTCATAAAATCGCGTTGGACAAATGCCGACTATAAATGTAAACGCCTCACCAAAACTCGTCTGCTCGTCTAAAATGACACGTGCACCAGCAACTTTTAAGTCTTCTTGTAAAAAAGGGGGTGTCGTGAAATGCAACTGCTTTTCATCCCCAGCAGTAAATGCAATCACACCGTCAGGATGTGACAATGCAACCAGTTGCGCATCAAATCGATGCGCATCACCAAACGTTTTAAAGGCCGCCATTTGTAATAAAATATGTTGAATACTGCCCGCCTGTGGCAAAATAATTTTATGATCTTTTGAAATCGCTTCGATGCCTTCAATGGTATCATCTTTGGTTACAAGTGCCACACGACTTTCAGAGAGTCCCGTAATAATACGCCAATCCATGCCATTTTCAAGGCCTATTAAAAAAGGGGGTATACCCACAAAGCCGATGTCTAAATCCTCTGAAAGCATCGCCTCACGTATCGCCATGGTGTTGCCAAAGCGTTTCCATACCACATCTATGTCTAAGCCTCTTTTTTCAAGAGCCGCTTCGTAAAACTGTTGCGATTTCATGATTTCCAGTGGTGCGTAAGCGAGTCCAAACTGATCTGCTAATGTGACGGTTGTTTTTTCACTTTTATTCCCGCATCCTACTAAAAATTGCAAGACACACATAATGCCCAAAATTATTATTATATGTTTTTTCACAATAAGCCCCCGATGTTTTTAATTGTTATATATTTGTCAATCAATAGTATAACACAAGCATATCCCGATTCATTCAAGGATATGCTTATCTATCATCGCATTTTTTAATGGCTATACGTTAAAATATAAAGGATTCCAGCCTAGAAACGGTTTCTTCGATATCCATCATAGAAAATAGCCGTTCAAAGCGCCCCGACTCTTTCCCTTGTGCAAATACGATAATCGTCGGATAGGCAAATATAAGGTATTCACCCACCATTGCTTTAACCACTTCTGTGTCCATAGATATAAAAGCCACTTTTGGATGCTCCTCAGCCATTTGTATCAAATCAGGTGTGATGGCTAAGCAAACATTGCAGGACAAATCGCTGAAAAGGGCGACGACGATGTCTTCTTTGCTTATCACTTCTTTTACTTCTTCTATTTTATTTAATGGATTCATCAAAACACTCCTTTACACTCACGGGTAGATATACGGGTTTTCAGGTTCTTCCACTTCTAATGCAGAGACCACATCGATTACAGCGGTTGTTTCATCCATGCTTAAAAGCGGATTATAGGTTGTCACGAGCCGCACCTTGCCTTCAATCAGATACCATTTTTCTTTGTCCAATGTCTCTAATGCATCCCAGTTACACTTAAATCCAGCCACCTGCGCATCCGCAGTACAACAGCTGATTAAGAGTCTAGAAATCATAAATTCACCAGCCACATATTCTGGTGCTTCATAGATAAAGCCCATCACTTGAACCGTCTTACCTTCATATGCTTTCGGATTAAAATACATGTCCAAAAGTACATTTTGAAAATTAGCGACATAATAAGGCGCATTTTCATCTTTGTAGGGTGATGTGCCTATGGTCTGGGATAAATCGATCTTTTTACTGCTTTCACCTACGACATATACGCCTTTATTTTCAGCCATTTGGATAGAGACACCTTCAGGCCGCACCGTAAATGCTAATAATAAAGGGAGCATAAAAATCAAAATACCCGACTTAAACTTAGCGGAAGATGAAGGCTTAAAAATACGCGTACTTTGATATAGGGTTAAAAGAACCAACGTCACAAAAGCGAAATAGACGTAAATCAACATTTTGGGATGTAAATATAAAGAGATATCGCCGGTGCGCATCAAATCGCCAATTAGAAATGTATAAAGACCCAGCACCAAAAACCATAACAGACCATTTATATTTAACTTCATGTGATACCTCCTATAAACCCACTAGATTAACAAGGAGCGCTAAAATAAAACACACACCTGTAATAAGCGCTATAAACTTAACCAAGAACTTACCGTGCATCACACCTGAAAGCATCATGGTGTTTTTTATATCGATCATCGGTCCATAGATTAAAAATCCTACGATAGAACCCGTGGTAAATTGACCTAAAAAAGTACGGGCAATAAAAGCATCGGCCTCGGAACATAAAGATAAAACAAATGCCATACTCATCATCACGATAATAGAGGCGATGCCACCACTGCCTATAGACAAAATCGCTTCTCTTGGAACAAATGTCTGCATCGCAGCGGATAAAGTTGCACCGATGATTAAGAATTTGCCAACATCATAAAACTCGCCTGCCGTGTGTCCTATGATTTGATTTATATTTGTTTTTATCTTCTGAAATTTTGAAGGCATTTGCAAGGATAACTGCGTTACGGGTGCAACAGGTCTCAAATCACCAACATACTTCGTGTCTTTTAAAGGACTCACACCACCAGCCATGCGACCCGCAAAATGTCCGATGGTTATGGCCCCTAATATACCAAAAAAACCTCTTAAAAAAACGATTTCCAACTGACCTGAAAATGCATAGTAGGTGGATAGTAAAACCACAGGATTCGCTATAGGCACGGCCAGCATAAAGGTCAGGGAAATGTGTAGAGGTACGCCTTTTTTAGTCAATCTACGCATTATAGGTACGATGGCACATTCACATACCGGAAAAATAATGCCCATAAGTGATGCAGCTAGTAGACCTAAAAATCGATTCTGGGGAATGATCCTTGCAATAAAAGTTTCCGATACAAACAACTGTATCAGCGATGAAACAAAAGCGCCAATTAATACAAATGGCATGGCTTCAAATAAAATACTGAGTAACATCACTGTAAAAGCATCTAAATACTTGGTTCTAAATGTATCGAAAAAACCCATATTGGGCAATCTTAATATGTTAAAAAAGATAATCGCTAAAAAAAGAAAAATAATTGCCCACATGAGCATCTTCTCTGCACTTGAGCGGTTGTTTTTTTCTGACATGGTCACCTCAGTTATGATTTACTATCAATTATTATACACCATCTTAACAAAAAATGAGACCTCATTCTCAAATGTTAAGAATGGATCTCATCGATGTTTATATTAAGCAATTCCGTTTAATGTTTTCAACAAACTAAGCAGTTCTAATTTCTCATCATGCGCAAGTCCGCTAAAAACATCCTTTAATACAACCAGATGTTCTTCAAATACGGGCTGAATTAAGGTTCTGCCCGCTTCAGTTAATCCGATTAAAAAACCACGTCGGTCCTCTGAATTAATGCGGCGTTCAATCAAACCTTCTTTTTCAAGATTTCGAATCACCACCGTCATGTTCCCACTGGTTGATAGTGTCTTTTGAATCAGCTCACATATCTTTAAATCTCCCACGTGATAGAGCGCTTCAAGCACACTGAATTGAGCGGTGGTTAAATCATATTGATTCAAAAAAGTCTGTAAACCACGTCCGAACGCGAGTTGCGTTCTTGAAAGTGCGATTACCAACTTCAAGTTTATAGAATTTTCTTCCCCGTAGTCAAATTTTTTCTTCATGGTATTATAATAGCACTAACTAGTGCTTTTGTCTAAAGTTATTTTTGCATCAACTGATCGTAAATATGTTTGAGTGACTCCAAATCCATATTAAAAATGATCACTTGATCTTGTGTTCTTACTAAAATAAAACGCTCAAACTTCTTATTTACAAATAATTTTGCAGCACCTAATGATTCGAGTTTAAAATGACCTTTTAAGTGTGGACCTATGGCCGCACCATTTGTTCGCATTTCAACGTTCGGTAATGTATCGAGCCACTGTACTTCTACGATTTCATCATAACGGATCGTCGTGCCATACATGCCGTTGATCACCAGTGCGTCTTCATTTGCTTCTACATCCAATGGACGCGTCGAGAGTAATATCATAGCAAGTACCGCAACCAATGCGATTACCGTTACAGAGCCACTTTTTAAAAATTTCTTAAAAACCCCTTTTTTCAATTTGTGATTTTCATCAAATAAATTGCCATCATATCTTTGCATAAAGAGCGTCATAAACCCCAGTGATGTAATCAGCACTACGATTATCGGCGTAAAAGGAACGTCGACACCCAAGAATACCAAGACTGTGGCTAGAATAAGCATAAAGCCATCAAAATACAGTACCACACCCATTAGTTTTGCCATGCCCGTGATATCGACAAGCATCTTTTCTTCATTTGTCATTCTATTATATTTCGAAATCCATCGATACTGCTTAAAGCCATGGATCAAGATCCCGAATGCAATAAGTAACACGCCCAAAAATCCGTATAGCCACATATGCCCTCCTATTGTTAAGTCTATGTTCGTTATACGCCTATAATATTAAGAAACTATTAATTGTTTATAAAAGGTCTCTAAACACCCCGTGATTCATTTGTGACAAGTGGGTATATTAATAACAATAATATGAAAGGTGGACAAAATATGGCGATTATAAAGGATCATATAAGCAGGCGGTGGATTATTCTACTGGGCGGTTTTTTACTTTCTTTAATGGGTGGCATGAGTTACGCTTGGGGGTCATTTGTAGTTCCATTAGTCAAGGACTGGGGATGGACAGCCACAGAAGCGACACTTCCCTTTACAGTCATGATTATAGTTTTTGCCATTACCATGATTCCCGCAGGTTGGATTCAAGACAAAATTGGACCACAAAAAGTCGCTACATGGGGCGCTTTGCAATTTTTTATCGGGTATGCTTTATCTGGCTTACTTAGATGGATCCCTCATCCCGCATGGCTTATATTTTCATACGGTTTTATAGTCGGTACTGCATGCGGCCTTACCTATGCATGCATCGCGCCAACAGCTCGAAAATGGTATGCCGATCGCCCCGGTTTTGCGGTTTCAACTTCAGTAATGGGTTTCGGCCTTGCAGCAGTTGTCTTTTCACCTCTTAAACGACAGATGATTAATCTATGGGGCGTCGATGGAACCTTTTTGGTTCTCTCTGTATTTGTGGCCTTTATTGCATTAATCGGTGCACGAATCATAAAAAATCCGCCCGATGGATATATTGCTCCCAAAACAGAAAAATCTGTGACTCACACAGCAAAAAAATCGAATATAACCGTTGTAGAAATGCCACCTAGAGCATTTATTCGAACCAAAGATTTTTACATGCTCTGGTTAGCGTTGGCCATGGTTATCGGAGGGGGCTTGACAGCAATTGGTTTAATTCCTGCTTTTGGTGAAATCGTGTTAAACTTAGAACCTGCAATTGCCGCCACAGCCATATCGGCATATGCCCTTACGAACGGCTTTGGTCGACCTATCGTAGGCTATTTATCTGATCGATATGGGACATTACGCGTTATGATTAGTGCTTATACGGTACAAGCAATCGTTTTTTTTGCATTGCCATGGATCGCTGTGAATTATGGATTACTAATCTTTTGTGCTCTATTTTTAGGCGTCGGATATGCCACGACATTTGCGCTATTTCCAGTACTCGTTGCCTCAGGGTTTGGCACCAAATACTTAGGTGTTAATTATGGCTTAGTATTTAGTGCTTTTGGCGTAGGTGCACTTACGAGTTTAATCGGTTCTAAACTACTTGATATGACCAACTCATTTACACCTGCATTTCTCCTCGCAGGTATAACAACCGTTATTGGACTTATTTTGTTGATTGTATTGCACAAAGATATGGCACGACTTAATATACGTTAACAAGTTTTATAACATCTGGATAGCATCCGCAACCGTTTCTATATGTTGCGTGTCCACAAACTCTATCATGCCTCTGTCACATGCCTTTGCATTTTTAGCGTCAATCGGTAAAACCGCTAATACACTAAGTCCATTTGCCTCTGCTACATCATGCACTTTACTATCGCCATAAATAAAGTGTTTTTCATCACATGATGAACATACGAAATAAGACATGTTTTCAACCAATCCTATGATTGGTACTTTCATCATGGTGGCCATGTGGACGGCTTTGGTAACAATCATAGAAACCAAATCCTGTGGTGTGGTTACGATGATCATCCCATCAATGGGCAGACTTTGAAATACAGTTAATGCGACATCTCCTGTGCCAGGTGGCATATCCACAAACATGTAATCAACATCACCCCAGATTACATCCGTCCAGAACTGCTTTACAGCTCCCGCGATCATGGGGCCTCTCCACACAACTGGATCTGTTTCATTTGCTAAAAGTAAGTTAATCGACATGATACGCGTTCCTAATTTTGATGTTGCTGGAAATATCCCAATTTCATTTGAGGATGCTTTTTCGTGGACACCAAAAATCTTTGGAATAGATGGCCCTGTAATATCCGCATCGAGTATAGCCGTGCTATACCCACGTTTGTTCATTTCCACTGCCAACATGGATGTCACAAGCGATTTACCTACCCCACCTTTCCCACTTACAACACCGATAACCTTCCTAATTTTACTTAGTGCATGCGCTTCTTCCGTGAGATGTGCTTTCGACTCTTTTCTGTCGCTACAATCTATTGAACAGGTATTACAACTTGCATTACAATTTTCACTCATACGGACTAATCTCCTTCTAAATTTCATTAAATGCGTCAAATATAGTATACGCCGTTTGCGACATATGTCAAATACATTTTTTTAGTCAAAAGTATTGACACTTTAATATAAATTGCATACAATATAATCAAATACAATTAATTGGACTTTAGGAGGTCAAAATGAAAATTTACGATTTTAATGCAACATCCATTGATGGTGAACACGTTTCAATAGGCGAACATAAAGGCAAAGTCTTACTGATCGTCAACACAGCAAGCAAATGTGGGTTTACACCACAGTATGAAGACTTACAAAAACTATATGAAAAATACAGCGATCGCGGATTAGAAATCTTAGGATTTCCATGTAATCAGTTTAATGCGCAAGAACCAGGAACAAGCGATGACACAAAAACGTTCTGTAGCATTAACTACGGCGTTACTTTTCCTTTATTTGAAAAAGTTGACGTCAATGGTGTAGATGCACATCCCCTATTTAAATATTTAAAAGAATCAGCACCCTTTAAAGGCCTTGATGGCTCTAATATGACCAACAAAATCATAGAGTCTATTTTAAATGAAAATTACCCTGAGTTTAATATGGGTAACGCCATTCGTTGGAACTTCACAAAATTCCTCGTAAATAAAGAAGGCGAAGTGGTGGATCGATTTGAATCTTCATTTGAACCATTAGACCTTGGAAGTCACATAGAATCACTATTATAAATCTAATGAAGTGCCCAAATTGTATGTGTTGACATAATCAATTTGGGTATACATAAATTCATAACCTATTAAAGGAAGGATTTCATATGAACTCAAAAGCGAAATTGTATCAGGCATTTGTCTCAGCGTTAAATAGTTTTGATCGTGCGTCTGCTGTAAAATTGGTTATAGACGCCCTTGAAAACTCTGAAATTGATTTGGTGTCATTATATGAAGAGGTTTTAGCCCCAAGTCTTAACACCATCGCAAGCAATGATATCGATCAAACAGTACCCATTTGGCAAGAACATGTCAACAGCGGCATCGTTAGAACTGCTCTAGAAGCGAGCTTCCCTTTTGTATCACGAGAGAGAATCGCCAAATTTCCAAGTATACCACCCAGTCAACGGGCACTGGTCTTTTGCCTCGAGGAAGAATACCATGAAATTGGCGCACGTATGACGGCAGATTACTTAACACTGCTAAATTATGAGGTGATTTACATCGGTGCAAACACCCCAAAGCGCGAGGTTTTTCAAGCGATCGAAAGTCTTAAGCCCCAACTGGTTTGCATCAGCGTCACTAATTATTTTCATTTAACGAGGTTACACGAGTTAATGGTTCAACTTAACCCGTTAAAGCAAACATTTCCTTTTAATATCGTCGCAGGTGGCTATGCCATTCATCATACCCCACATGCTAAAGATCACATTCATGCTGATTTTTATGCAAACAGCTTCGATGATTTAGTTAAAATCAAGGAGGCTACTTATGAAACTGGCCTTTAGAATTGCACTCCGTTTTTTAACCTCTAGTAAGGGTCAGACGGTACTTATCGCACTAGGGATTGCCATCGGCATTTCTGTTCAGATTTTTATCGGGTCCTTGATACAAGGGCTACAAATCAGCTTGTTGGACGCAACCATAGGCAATGCTTCTCACATCACCATTAATGCCGATGAAAAAAATGCGCCTATAAATGATTATACGTCGATACGGGCCACTGTGACTTCCAACCATTCAGAAATCAAAAATATTTCACCTACATTGACGCGTGGTGCGTTTATAAAAGTGGGTGACGACGTGGAGCAAATTGTTTACAGAGGCTTTGAACTGATTGAAGCAGATAAAATATATAAGTTTTCGGATGCACTGGTTGAAGGTACACAACTTCCTGAAGATAATGAAATCCTGATCGGTGTTGACATCGCCAAAGATTTTGATATTCGCATCGGTGATACAGTGGAAATCATCACACCTGAAGGTGACATTTATGAAAACAAAGTAGTGGGTACCTTTGACTTAAAGGTTTCTAGCATCAATAAATCATGGGTTATTGGATCACTGACTACCGCTCAAATGCTTTTTGGTTTCACCTCAGACCAAGTTTCTGCCATCGAAATGCAAATCGATGTGCCTTTTGATGCTGACGTGCTTTCTGAACGCATGCAAAAGGAAAGTGGCATAGATGATATCTTATTTAATAACTGGAAAGCAGATAACGAGCAACTCCTCAGTGGACTCAGTGGACAAAGCACCTCCAGCTATATGATTCAAGTATTTGTAGTTATTTCAGTGGTACTTGGCATCGCCAGTGTATTGGCGATAACCGTATTACAAAAATCGAGACAAATCGGCATATTAAAAGCCATGGGGATTAACGATCGACTCTCTAGCCAGATATTCCTCTTACAGGGTTTAATTTTAGGCATACTCGGTGGTATTTTCGGTATTATTTTGGGTCTTGGACTCTTATGGTCTTTTACTAAATTCGCACTCAATCCAGATGGTACACCAGTTGTTCCCATCTATATCAACTTATCATTTATCGGTTTATCTGGCTTAATAGCGGTTGTTGCTTCCACAGTAGCATCCATCATTCCAGCGATAAAATCGAAAAAACTCTCGCCAATCGAGGTGATTAAAAATGGATAACAACATCATACAACTCAGTCAAGTTAATAAAATATACGGCACTCAAATTAAAACACAAGTCCTTTTCGACATCGATCTCGGCATTAAAAAGAACTCTTTTAATGGCATCATCGGCGCATCGGGCAGCGGAAAAAGCACACTCCTTAATATCATCGGTACACTGGATAAACCAACAAATGGACAGGTGATGATTAACGGCGTTCGATCGGATCAAATGAAAAAAGATGAATTGGCTAAACTTAGAAACGAAACCATCGGCTTTATCTTTCAGTTTCATTATTTGCTACCAGAATTCACAGCCTTTGAAAACGTCCTTATGCCACACTTTATTAAAGGACAAAAGGTAGATAAAAAAATGGATGCTCGTGCACATGAAATCATGTCGCTTGTCGGCCTTGAAAAAGTAAAAAACAACCTGGCAGGCAATATGTCGGGTGGTCAACAACAAAGAACCGCGATCGCTAGAGCACTTATTAATAACCCCAGCGTTATTCTGGCAGATGAGCCCACCGGCAATCTCGATTCCGAAACCACTGAAGTCATCTATGATCTCTTACGAGATGTAAACAAACAGTTTGGTACCACATTTATCATCATTACACATGACCGACGCATCGCTGAAAAGACAGATCGCATCATCGAAATAAAAGACGGTCGAATCTTTAACGATTTTACAAGACGATAAAAAAAAGGAATAAATCTCATTATGACATGAGCATTTATTCCTTATTATTTGCAACAATCACCTGTCCCAATCCTATGGCACCAAGCGCTGACCATCTCTAGGAAAAAGCGTGGTTCTTCTGATGTTTGAGAAACCAAGCAGTTGTGCGGTTAGGCGTTCAAGCCCTATGGCAAGCCCACCGTGAGGAGGCGCGCCATACCTAAAGGCTTCCAAATACGAACTGTAGGCATTTGGATCGAGATTTTTATAGTGCATATTTGCTTTAAGTGCTTCTAAATCGTGTATACGCATGCCACCTGTGGTTATTTCCAGGCCTCTAAATAACAAGTCAAAACTATGTGTTTCATGTGCACCACATGGCTTTGTATACATGGGTCTTTTGGCTCTTGGATAATGGGTTAAAAATAAAAAATCACTGCCCGTTTTCTCAAAAATATATTTTGATATTAGTTTTTCGCCTTCTGGGTCTAAATCCCCTTCTAGTTCATTTTTATGATAAAGATTTTTTAAAATCTCTATGGCTTCAGATAACTTCATATGAGGTATTTCATCTGGTACAGTGGGGAGTGTCACATTTAAACGTCTTAATTCCAACGCATATTCATCACCTAGCCACGTCATTAAAGTCCGCAACAAATCTGTTTCAAGCGCCATAAGTTCAGACTCATTTTCTACAAACCCCATCTCAAGGTCTAAACTGATATACTCGTTTAGATGTCTGCTGGTGCTATGTGCCTCCGCCCGAAAGACTGAGCCGATCTCAAACACCCTTTCAAGGCCTGATATCACCATCATTTGCTTATAGAATTGAGGACTTTGTGCGAGATAGGCTGTTTCGCCAAAGTAATCGAGTTTAAAAACATTGGCCCCACCTTCAGCACCCTCTTTAACCAACTTAGGTGTGTGAATCTGTGTAAAGCCATTTTTTCGTAGGAATGCAGCAAAATGTTCGGTTATCCCCGCTTGAATTTTGAAAATGGCCTGCTCTTTAGGATGTCTCAATCCCAGTACACGGTGTTCCAGTAAGGTGTCAAGTTGAACATCCAAATCCGCTTGGTTGACGATGATGGGGAGTGGCTGCTCCGATTGATTGAGCATTTCTATCTTTTCAACTTGCACTTCCAAAGGCCCATAGTCATTTAAACTTATCACGACATTTCCCGTGACTTTTATAACCGATTCTAAGCGGATGGTGTTAAGCAGTTCTGGTTCCACCACACACTGAACATACCCAGATCGATCTTTTAAGATGATAAAACCCACCCGTTTAAGTTGTCTGATGCGATGCACCCAGCCACATAACACAATTGATTTACCGACTTCATTTCCTAACGCATTTACCATTGTTCTTTTCATACAAATGCTCCCTTCATTTTGTGTGTTTCGAGGTGCATATAAAAAGCCCCTCGAACAGTTACGTTCAAGGGGCGTGATATCACGCGGTGCCACCCTAGTTCAACTTTATAAGATGCTCATAAAGTCCTCTTAGTTCCCGATAACGGAGGATACCGATATACCTCACAAATGTCCTTCCCTTAACATTTCTCATACAGGCCTCACACCAACGCCTGCTCGCTTAATGGTCCGTTAAAGTACTCTTTTGCTCATCAGTTATTAGACGTATTTTAGCATAAGTTAATTGGCGTTGTCAACGCTTTCAAGTTGGATCCCTACGCCATCGAATTTCAAAAGCGACATGCGTTCGGATAAAGTAACATCCGCAGATAGCCAACGTTCCGCATGCTCTAAATCCAAAATGAGCGGCATCCTATGATGTATTGCTTGCATTTGTTCGTTGGCATCACGTGTTACGACAGAAAAACGCCAATTCACCATGCCTAAAGCATCTGTTTGCTTCATGTAGATACCTGCCATCAACATCAACCCATCTGAGTTGGTTTTTACGCGATACATGGGTTTGGGCTTTTCGTTAGACCCTTCCTTCCATTCAAAAAAACCACTGGCTGGGATAATACAACGTTTCTTTTCAAACGCTGCTTTAAAGAGATCTTTCTCATGTATGGTTTCGGATCTTGAATTTATTATAGGCCGCTGAATACCAGGGAGTTGAAACCCCCACTGCATAAGGCCAATCCTTTTCTCGTTTTTATGATGGATGAGAATCGGACTGGACTGACTGGGATAAACCACCGCTTGAATGGGCAGTTCTCTGGGTTCATATCTCAATTTAAAATAATTAATTAAAAATTCAGCATCTGCATCTAAGTAAAATCGACCACACATAACGCCCCCTATAGTTTTTCAATCAAGCGCACATAAAAGGATACGGACTCCATGAGTGCGGATACCTTTATGCGCTCATCATTGCCATGAATCAGTTCACGCTCTGCTTTACTCAAAGTCATGGCAGAAAAGCGCAAAACATTTTCACTGATTTCACAGTAATGTCTCGAATCACTTGCAGCCATCATTAAGTAAGGCGATACGATTACATCGTGCCACGTGGCTTCGATGGCTTCTTTTACCAGTTGCCAGCTTTCTGACTTAGTACTCGCAAAAGGCGATGCATTTCTACTCTCCGCAACCGTTAACTTGATTTGAGAATAGTCGATCACATCCTGAATGTACCCGATTGCACTTTCTACAGTATCTGTACCCAATAATCTTAAGTTTATGCCCACACTTGCTTTGGGCGGCATCACATTAAATGCAGAACTGCCTTGCATCATGGTTGGTGCGATGGTGGTGCGGATCATGGCGTTCATCTCGCCGCCTTGCCTTCTTAATAGCCATTTAAGGGTTGGGGCAAAACACCATAAATTTGCAAAAATGAGTCGATAGAAGAAATTAGAGTGGCGACCCAATGTTTCAAACATTTCTTTCACAGCTGGGGTAAAGATCGCTCTAAATGGGCTCTTCTCCAGTTTGACCACAGCCGCTGCCAACTCACCCACCAATGTACGTGCAGGTGGTGCAGATGAATGCCCCCCCTTGCCATCAATCTCTAAGATGACATCCATATAACCTTTTTCACCCACACCAATAAGTGCGCATGGCTTGACGACTCCAGGGAATACTTTTTCTACTACCGCACCACCCTCGTCTAATACGAGTTTTGGATGGATGCCACGTTCTTTAAGTGTTTGGACGATTGCCGGAGCAGACATGCCACTTATTTCTTCATCCCCTGAAAAAGCAAGATATATATCGTCCTCAGGTTGAAATCCTTTGCCGATTAAATATTCCACCGACTCCATCGTAGCCAGGAGCGTACTCTTGGTATCAAGTGTGCCTCGTCCCCAAACAGCCCCTTCTTCATAAACGCCTTCAAATGGCGGCTTACTCCATAGGTCTTCATTTACAGGCACCACATCATAATGCGACATCAATACCACAGACGCATCAGAATGCTTGCCTTTCCAGTGAAAAAGTATGCCGCGTTCTCCAACCTCTTCATACGTACACGTCGCATTAATAAGCGGATATTGCGCCTTTAATAAGTCCTTAAAAGCCTTAAATGCCTGTGCATCCATTTTGCTTTGATCGTGATAAGAAACGGTTTTACATCGGATCATCTCCTGTAAATGGGATATGATACGCGCTTCATCTAGTGCAGGTGTAAGTGCATTAGGTGATTCAGTCGCTTCAACCACAGGTGGCTTAAAACGAATCGTTCGATATATAATTAAAGCGATGACTGATACCAGTAACAGACCTGAAATCCATAAGATTTCCATACTAAACCTCCTATTTTGTATTTAATAGTCCTTTTTTATACATGATTTTTGCAGCGATAATGGCGATTAGAGAGCCTATCGGTACCAACACAGATACGGAACTTGATAAACTCGGAACCGTTATAAACAGTGCAGACATAAAAAGCAGGGGGATAATCGCGATTTTCCAGTTTTTACTCACATATACCACCGCAAGCCCACCAAATAGCGCAGGCAATATGTTATCAAAAGCAGGTTTTAAAAAAGCTGAATTAAGTACTGGGGTGAGCGGTGCTAACAACCAGACGCCCAAAGCGATAATAAGCGTCGTAACGATAGAAGATGTCGCGATGGCAATGGTTGAAATCACTTCACCTTCAAGTGTGCCTTGCTTGACTTTTGCATTTTCCATGGCATACAGCGCACAGGGTACTTTCAAATTCGTGAGATTACCTGTCACAAATCCCAAATAAGAACCACCTGTACCAAGCATCGGCGTATAGGTGATAATTTCTATAACTGCCACCGTCCAAAAGATCGGCGCAACACCCAAAAGCCCTGTTAAAACAGGTTTAAAACCTGGCCACGCATCATAGTAAACACTTACTAGTGTAGGAACGAGTATCATCATCACAAAGGCACTCAACATCCAAATACGGCCAAAGTGATGAACATCTTCTTCATAATTTTTTACTTGCTTCATCTTCATTATCACTCCTTTACGCATTTGGCAATATGATGCCAGTAATCAGTATGGAAAATGCCATTGCACCCAATATGCTAAAAGGCAATGCATAATCTTCTAACCATTTGGCTTGCGTCTTCTTTAATATGAGCCCGCAAAGGGTCATAATGAGCGCAGAACTCAGTAGGACAAACACAGGAATCCAGCCTGCTAGTCCTGAGCGAATATCGGAGAAAACCACCCCTAAAAACGCTGAAATCATGCCTAAAAATATAGCGGTTATAAATATTTCTCCCCATGCTTTGTCTTTGTTTTTAACCTGTATCAAACCCTTTTGAATTTTTTTCAAAAATAGAGGAATTAAAAGTGTGCTTGGAATAATACCCAGTGTCATCACCCAAGCGATGGTGGTATAAACCTTAGGATTTACGATTTGCTCGGTAACGGATGCACCGATGGATGCAGCCGCAGAGGCTGCTGCTGTTAACTCATACGTTATTGCACCCAGTATACTCAATCGAATCCATGGTAAAGGCAGTCCCAAAAACTTGGATAGTGATATAACCCCCAGTAAGATGGAAATGGCGGGTGCGATACTGAAAACAGCACTGGAGCGTATGGTGCGCATTACAGCCTCTTTACTAATACCCATCAACTTCGCTTGGTTCAACGCTTTCATTAAAAAGAAAATCGATTGCGCGATGACAAACAAGATCACAAATCCCGCGATCAAATAAAGAAAGCCGCTGTTAAGATTAAATGTCAAATAAATCCCCCCTAAATTATATTTATAAACCATACCCCAACAGATAGGCAACTGCAATCCATCCAAAGGATAAAAGAACCAAAAGTATTTGTAATGGCACGATGAATTTTAACCACTTCACATAACTGACCTGTGCTAATCCCAAAGCGATGAGTAAAACAGCAATTGTGGGATACATGACATTTGAAAAACCATCGCCAAACTGAAATGCTAAAATGCCCAATTGTCGCCCTACACCCAACATATCCATGATAGGCATCAAAATAGGCATGAGGATAAACGCCTTCGCACTGCCTGATCCGATGAAAAAATTTAAAATCAACACCGTAAAAAACACGGCATATAATGCCATAACTGGCGAAACATCACCTATGCGCTGTGCGATAAAATATAAAAACGTATCGAGAATCTGTCCTTCAAGCATCACATGTTTAATGCCAGACGCGAGTAAAATTAAGAGAATCGCCGGTGCCATATCGCGTGCCCCGATGAAAAATTGTCTTGCTGTCCATTTGAAATTTCCAGATGTAATTCGACCTACGGTTACCCCAGCGATTAAGAAGATGATGCCGATAAGGGGCAATGTTAAATCTCTAAGGCTTTCAATAAAAGGTGTTAATGACACCAAAACAAACAAAATGCCCATAAGTATAAAGAAAGAGGCAAATGCTGCTTTGGGAATTTCATAGGTGCTTACATTTTCATGTTTTTCAGGCGCGCCTTGTGTTCGGAGAATATGCCGTCTTAGAAACCAAATCGTTAGTCCGTAAACAGAGACAAACACCAAAACACGTAAAAGTGCACCTGAAAAAATGGGTACACCAGCAAGTTCTTGTGCCACGCCTATGGTAAATGGATTGGTTACTGCTGCTGCAAAGCCCAGGCCTGTTGCAAGTAGGCTAATGCCTAGGCCTGTAAGGTCATCCCATCCCATTTGCTTTGATAAAAGCATAACCATTGGCACCAAGGGAACGACTTCTTCAAAGACGCCGACAAAAGCACCCAGTGCCATAAAAGCAAAAACCAGTAACGCCATAAGCCGCATGGGTTGATCCACAAATTTATTTACGATCTTTAAAATGAGGCTTTCGATTAAACCAGACGCCTTTAATAGATTGATCGCACCGCCTATAATCAGTAAAAAAATAATAATTGCCAGTATCAGGCCCCCAGAATCACTAAACAGAACCAAAATAGGTGCGCCGATCCAGTGGATTAAACGGATGCCCCGTGTGGGATTTTCCATAAAGGACAAGTCCGAGGGGTCAAATGTGCCGTTGGGCATTAGAAATGTTAGAAGGCCAGTAAGCACCAACATAATACATAAGATGATGGCAGCACTCATAAACGATTTTATTGCTGGATTTTTTTTCACAGGCTAGCCTCCTTCTTTTCGATCAGCCATTGACGCTCAATGTATTTAAATAATGCATGTAGTGCGTTTCTTACCCCTTCTCTTGTTACTTCGTTATCTATAATCAAACGATTGATGTCTGTTAATCGCTTTAAAAAGACTTGTGCATCGCCGTTAACCAGAACCGCATCACTTACATTTATAATCCCGCGCTTAAACTCATTAATGAGCATCGGATAGATCGGATTGCCACATGAAATGGCGAATCCATGAATCCATATAAAAACCGCTGTTCCATCTTCGTATGTGTTTTTCGATTGCCGGTCGTAACAAGCCTGTTTTTGGGATGCATCCCCTTGGATGATTTGGATAATAATCGCCTCTAAGGTCTCTCTAATAAACGCCAACATCGATAAATTTAGTTCGCGGTTAATGCCTTCATGGTAAAGGTCATAAATGCTTTCCAAAATGCCCAATTTTGCAGACACGCGGTAATCATTTACCCAAACGCCTTTCCTTGGTACGATGGTTACCAGTCCTCTTGCCTCTAATCGTATAATGGCTTTATGTACCACCGGACGACTTACGCCCAGGCTTTCAGCGAGTTCGCGCTCAGGTTTTAACAGGGTCATAGGCAAAAGATCACCATTTAATATTTCTTTTAACAAATGTTCTTCCACATACGCTTCTGCAGATTTCATCTGATCTCCTGACTTGTGGTAATACCACAGATGTTTTTTTTATTATATTATAGCTTTAAATGTAAATCAACAGAATATTCTGATTATTTATTCAGAGCATAAATAGAGGACGCTACCCAGTCTATTAAAGTCTGGATAGCGTCCTTTTTATTTTAATTTCTATTCAGTTCAAACCAAAACAATGTGCCTGTCTCGGCAGATGATGCTGCGCCGTATTTTACTTTATGACTTTCTAAAATCGACTTTACGATGGCAAGTCCAAGACCCGAACCTTTGGGTTTGCCTTGTTCTAAGGATTGTACTTGATAAAAACGCTGCCAAATACGTTTTAAGGCTTCTTCAGATAGCACCTCTCCGTAATTTCTAATGCCGATCTGGACCACCTGCTCAGATGCATGAATCTCGATTTGGATGGGCTTACTGGTTTGTGCATGTGCGATGGCATTTCCGATGAGGTTATAAAATACCTGTTCGATTCTACCGCGGTCTGCATACACCACCATCTGCGCTTGGTCCGAAATCACGTCTATGGGATGCATTACTTCAAATTTTATACGCAAATCGTTTACCAATTCCATCAAATCGAAAGGCTGTTTTGACATGGTTATGGCACCTGACTCAATTTGCGACATATTGAGTATGTCTTCTATAAGCCCACTTAAACGTTCAGATTCAGAAATAATAATACCCAGTTGATGGTTGCGCTTTTCAGGGTGATCACCTGAAACATCGCGGAGTGTTTCCGCATAACCGCGTATGATGCTAAGTGGCGTTCTAAGTTCATGTGATACGTTGCCTATTAACTCTTTTCTAAGTCTGTCGATTTGACCGAGTTCAAACGACATTTCTTCGATGTCCTTTGCCAGTTGTCCGATTTCATCCGATTGATGGGTATTGAGCTTCGTCTCATATTCACCTTTCGCTATTTTTTTCGTCGCTTGGCTAATTTTTAATATGGGTTTACTAAATTGCTTTGATAATAGGAAAGCCATAAGCGAGGCAAGTACCAGAAGCAATAGGGTAATATAAACCAGTTGTTCTTTGATGATTTCCACCGTTTGATCCATGGATTCTATGGGCGCTGTGATAATTATGCCTCCGGTTACTTCCTGGTTCGAACCCACCACAGGCACACCGATTACCCAATACGTGCTTTCAAAACGCATATGAGAGACTTGAGTGTTTATGGTTTCGCCCTCAAGTATAGAGGCAAATACCGTCCTAAACGTATGTCTAAACATCGGCTCCATGGCAACGGCGTGTTGGAAGACCGTTTCACCACTGCTGTTAATAACTTCAACCCCCACCTGCTTTGTCTCTGCATATTTTGAAAATTCATCGCTTAACGGCTCATTTAAAGACAACGCATTTCTTAAGTCCACGTCGTATAGTTGATCGGCATAAAGCATCGCTTGGTTTTGTATGCGACCTAGCATCATGGCTTGATAGTATGTCTCTAAAAACACCACCTGAAAAAGCCATAATAGAATTAATATAACCACCACAAAACCCATCATTGCAGCCCATAGTTTCGTCCGTATACTTTTCATGCACTCACCCTTTCGCTTGAGAAGGATCAAACTTATAACCCAATCCCCAAACCGTTATCAGCCAATGTCTCTTATCTTTTAAATGCTCTCTAAGCATCTTAATATGCGTGTCTACTGTGCGGTCATCGCCATAAAAATCATACCCCCAAACGGCACTAAGCAGCTGCTCTCTTGAAAAAGCAATTCTGGGGTTTTCCATTAAATACAACAGCAACTCATATTCTTTCGGTGTCATATTTAAGCGCCGTCCATCGATTTCTACGGTTCGGCCCAGACGGTCTAGTGTTAATCCCTCAAAGGTGAGTTTGTTTTTTGAATGTTCATCGGTGGTTGCATTGGCATACTGCGTACGCATCATAACGGCTTTAATACGCGCCATAAGTTCTTTAGGGCTAAACGGCTTAACGAGGTAATCGTCTACACCGAGTTCAAAGCCTAAGAGTTTATCGTATTCTTCTCCGCGTGCGGTGAGCAAAATGATGGGCATCCGCGAGGATTTTCTAACTTCCCTGATCACCATCCACCCATCAACTTTAGGCATCATAACATCTAGAACCATCAAATCGTATGTGTTTGACTCTAATGCTTTTAATGCATCAAGTCCATCTGCTGCACAGGTTACGGTGTAATCTCCGATGGATAAGTATTCTTTAATGAGGTTTCTTATATGTGCTTCGTCATCGACGACTAATATCTCGGCTGTTTTAAGCATCTCGTACTCCTTTTTCTATAGTATACGATACAATTGTGATGAAAATATGATAAAATTTAAGAAATCACACTTGGAGGTCATATGTTAGATACCCTGAAAAACGATTGGCACGACATTTTAAAGTCTGAATTTAGTGCACCTTACTTTGATACGCTGCTCCAGTTTGTAGAAAGTGAATATCAAGCCCATACCATTTATCCACCTAAAAATGATGTTTTTAGTGCATTTAATCATACAGCCTTTGCGCAAACGAAAGTTATCATCCTTGGCCAAGACCCCTATCACGGAGAAAATCAAGCACATGGGCTCTCTTTTTCAGTACCAGAAGGCCAAAAAGTTCCGCCTTCACTTCAAAATATCTTTAAGGAACTCCGTACGGATATCGGTTGTCCGATGCCATCACACGGCAACTTAACGAAATGGGCAGATCAAGGTGTACTCTTACTTAATACCGTAATGACTGTTCGTGCACATGAAGCCAATTCCCATAAAGGCAAGGGATGGGAGCCGTTCACAGACGCCGTAATCCAAAAACTCGATGCAGACCCTCGCCCAAAGGTTTTTGTACTGTGGGGTGGACCTGCACAAAAAAAGTCGCATTTGTTATGCAATCCGAATCATTTAATTCTTACAGCGCCGCATCCTAGCCCACTTTCTGTATACAGAGGCTTTTATGGCAGTCAGCCATTTTCCAAAATCAACGACTTCTTGGTACAAAAAGGAATAACGCCCATAGACTGGACGTTATCATAGTTTGATTCATCTGATTTCAATATAGCGATTCCCAAAATAGGCTTGAAGGACTTCTTTCAAGCCATTTTGCGTTTCCGTTTTCTGTATGACACTAATGTAAGAGGTGTGCTCGGTCTGAATTTCCAACTCATGGTGCATTAAAACGTTATAGATAATGCGCTTAACTCTGGCAAAATCAATTACATAGCAGTCACCTGAATATTCGCAGTCCAAATAAATCACTTGAGACAAATGATCTATTTTCATCATACATTCCTGCGTTTCAAAAAAACCACTCTTTAATGTCACTGGAAAAGACATGCTCATACCCCTCACCTCATCCCCACTATATGTCACCTAAGCAGAAATTTCAATGGGTTTTAAAGCGTTGTCAATGACAAAACTATTCGTCAAAGTTTCTGTCGATCAAGGCTTTGATTGCTTCAAATGCAATGGTTTCGTCTTCACCTTCAACTTCTAAAGCTAATGCATCTCCTTTAGATGCAGCGATTTTCATCACACCTAAAAGACTTTTCGCATTTACCTTTTGTTCCCCTTTAAAGAGTGACACGGCACTTTGGTATTTTCCGCACAATTGCACCAACATCCCTGCAGGTCTAGCGTGTAATCCGTGTTCATTGCCCAGTATAAACTCAAATCGTTTCATTCTTCCCCCTTAAAGTACGTTATAATAATCCAGTAAAAATGTTTCAGCTTCCACGTTCCAAAGGCCATTGTGTTTGTTTACAAGTTCAGCAAGCGATTTGAAAAGCGGATCGGTTGCGCCTAATTTTTCAAAATCTTCTATCGCTGTAAGCGGCATATCGATGTGGTTGTAAACGAGTTTTTTGCCGCCTGGTATGTTAGGCAAATCCATAATGGCATCTATGGTACAATCGATGCCGCCGATGTGTGTCAACATCACAGATGGATTAATTAGATTTTTTGCAGATAGATCCAGTGCTTCGATTAAGTCCTCTGTATTGCCCCCAGTTGAACCCATAATGTGCGTATTATTATAATGCACATTGTATAAATTAATGGGTGCAGTAAACTTTTGATCGGTTGGTCCTGCGAAGAAGTTCATGCAGCCGTCGTAGGCTAAAAGTTGATCGCCTTGCGCCACTAGCGGCACCACAGGTGCATAGACAAATACGTCATCATAGCCATGACCCTCTGTTAAGTCTTTTAAATAAGCGATGGGATCTTCATGCTTTGCCGTATTGACATAAATCAGTTCCACACCTTTAGATGCCGCATAGGCAGGTGTGATAAACTTCGCTGCACGCTCAAGACGGTCATCACTGATATCCGTTACCACCACGCGTTTCGGCTTACCGTCTATCGCCAGTGCATAATCTATGGCACCTAGTCCCATCGGACCTGCGCCCCCTAAAATAGCGATGTTGCCATTTGGTTTTGTCCCCATAATGTGCTCGTACTTATAAGGGACCGTATGATAATTTGCATGATAGCCACCGATGATACATGACATCGGCTCACCCAGAGACGCGCCGTAGTAGCTGTCGCCTTCATAAACCAAAAGACAGCCAAGTTCCATAACTTCAGGCGGAATGATGTTATAAGTTGCATTGCCACCAAAGAATTCATAAGAATAGCCAGGTGCATAAGGACTGCCCTTATAGTTTAGTGCGGGTTGTAGCGAGAACTTTTGGCCCGGTTTAAATTGGCCTTCGTATTTTTTACCCACTTCTACGATGACCCCTGCCATTTCGTGACCCACGATAATGGGATGATCGGCTACATTTTCAGGCACGCGTTTGTGATTTTTGCCTTGCTTTACCGCTTTATAAGTGGACATACAAATGCTGTCCGAAACGACCTTTACCAGTATTTCATCGTCTTTCATTTCTGGAAGTTCAAATGTTTCCAGTCTTAAATCATCAAGTCCATACATTCTTACCGCTTTTGTTTTCATCCTATTCTCCTATCTCTTCTCATGTGGTTCTATGACCACGCGATCTAGTTGATGTGTAATCCATTCGACATCCATGGGTTTCGTTCCGATGGTCATTACAGCACCGGCACTGGTTGCCACTGCGAGCCTCAGCATCTCATCGGTGTCGTATTGCTTTTCATAGGCATAAGCGCATGCGCCAACAAATGCGTCACCAGCGCCCACACTGCTATGCGCGTCAACTTTCAGTGGATGTAACCGCACCGTTTGGTGTGCATTGGCATAAAATGCCCCATCTTTTCCAAGTGAAATAATCACGTTTTCTATGCCCTTTTCTAAAAAATGCGTACACGCTTCCGCCAATGCTTCATCCGAGTCACACGGCTTATTAAAATAAATTTCAAGTTCGTGTTTATTGGGTTTAATGAATTCTGGCTTTGCTTCTAAAGCAGCTTCAAAAGCCGGACCTGATGCGTCGACAAATACCACTGCACCTTTTTCTTTTGAAACTTGTACGATTCTTTTGTAGACGTCACTCGGAATCGACTGTGGGGCACTGCCCGATAAGACAACCATACAAGGTGGCTTAACGATATTTTCTATCTTTTGCATCAATTGTTCTATTTCATCTGACGTTACATGAGGACCTGGTTCATTGATTTCCGTAGTTTCCTTGCTTTCTGCATCAAAAATTTTGAGGTTTGTACGCGTTTCGCCATTGATGGTCACAAAATCCGCTTTAATGCCTAATTTTGTAAGCGCATTTTCGATGTAGTCGCCAGCAGTGCCGCCTAAAAAACCAGATGTGATGCTTTTGCCACCTAAGGATTCAATCACCTTAGACACGTTGATGCCTTTGCCACCTGGATCGAGAATGACATTTTCAACTTTGTTTAAGCGTCCTATACCAAAACCACTGAGTTCAATGGTTTTATCTATTGCAGGATTTAACGTAATCGTCAAAATCATAACTACATCATCCCTTCACTTGAAAAAAGATTATAAATGTATGCAGGATCTTCAGAATTGAGCATATTATTCAAGATTTCTTCTTCTTCGATGGCTTCTGCGATGTTTGCAAGCAGTTGGATGTGTTCGTTGCCTTTTCCAGCAATCCCTATAACCAGTTTTGCGACCTTATCATCGCCAAATCGAACGCCTTCAGGATATTGAACCACCACGATGCCCGATGCCAAAATACAGTCTTTAACCGCATTTTCACCATGTGGGATCGCCACTTGATTACCGATATATGTTGAGAACTTCTCTTCTCTTGCTAGCATGCCCTTAATATAGCCCTCTGTTACATAGCCGCTTTCAAAAAGCAAACGACCTGCATGTTCGATGGCTTCTTCCATAGAAACAGACTCTCTTTTTAACACGATATTCGATTTCATCAAAATTTCCGTAGGCATCTTGTTTTCCATAACAACCTCCTCAATCACACAATACTTAATAATCGCCACTAACAACTGTTCATATATTTCTTTATTTAAAAAATCACCCACTCCAATATGAATGGCATTTGGCGCTTGGCGTTTTGAGCGCTCAATTAAATCTTTATAGGTGACTACTAGAACCGCATCTTTTGGAATGGCATCAATCGATACATTTTCAACGGGTAATTTCAACCCACTTTTTCTTATGCTTTTTGTTAAAAGTGAAGCACCTATGGCACTAGACCCCATCCCCGCATCACAAGCAAAAATCACGCGTGAAAGACGAATAGGTCCATTAGAAGATGCAAAAACTTGATCAATGTCTAATCGTTTATCCGTTTGTTCCTCATCCAACTGCCAATTCGAATCTTTTTTCAAAATCAAGCAACTGACCAAAAACGAAACCAATGTAGAGACCAGGACACCTGTTAAAACGGGTAAAAAACTGGTTTTTGATGCAAGTGCCATCAGTGCAAAAATACTTCCTGGAGAGGGTGTAGCGATTAACCCCGCACCCAGCAATTGAAAAGTGAAGACCCCACTCATACCACCTAATATAACGGCACCAAACAACAGGGGTCGCATCAGCACATACGGAAAATAGATTTCGTGTATGCCTCCAAAAAAGTGGATGATGATGGCACTGGGTGCATGACTTTTTGCCACGCCTTTACTGAAAAACCAAAAGGCTAATAAAACGCCTAGACCAGGTCCTGGGTTTGCTTCTAGTAGAAAGAATATCGAATGACTGTTAACGAGCGCATCTTGTATCCCAAGCGGTCCTAACACACCATGGTTAATTGCATTGTTTAGAAACAGTATTTTACCTGGCTCTATAAACAGCGATGCCACAAATAGTACCCCTCGATCAAGAACGAAGGCCACTGCGATTTCCATCATCACATTGAGTGTTTCGATCATTGGCCCCACGATTTTGAAAGTGAGTACCGCAAGCATCATACCTAGAAACCCTGACGAAAAGTTACTAACGAGCATTTCAAATCCCGTTGGGATATAACTTTTAATTTTCAAGTCTATGGTTTTTAAGAGCCATGCACTCAGTGGTCCGATTAACATCGCACCGATAAACATGGGGATATCAGAACCTGCGATTAATCCCATGGTTGCGATTACACCGATGACACCACCACGCGTTTGGTAGATGGATTTACCGCCCGAATAGGCGATTAAAATCGGTAGTGCATAGATAATCATGGGATGAATAATCATGCTTATTTCTGCATTGGGCAACCACCCATCTTTATGGAAAAGTGTGGTCAGTATGCCCCATGCGATAAATGCACTGATGTTCGGCATCACCATGCGGCTTAAGAAGCGCCCCATTTGCTGGATTTTATGCTTCATAGGCTTTACCGCCTTGCATTTGCTTAGACAACCAGTTGTGTAGAATTTCTTTCACTTTGACTGTAAGTAGCGCTTCTGTTCCGACTTTTATGAGCCGAGTAAAAGTATCATCTTCGATCATCGCTTTACTCAGTTGACTCATCACTTCCAGTTGTGCTTCTCCAGCCGATAATGGCATCAGCATCACCACCGCTGCCCTTATTTTCTCGCCAGAGTCATGACTGAGCGGTTTAATAGGTCTCCAAATTTGGTACGTCAACTGATGAACGGCTTCAGATTTAACATGTAACAAAATAATGCCTTCACCATGTAGCAGCGTACTGCCGAGTTTCTCTCGTTCATTAAACGCTAAAACGAGTTTTTTTCTAATGTTTTTATCGGGTGTAAGGGTTTCAGATATCTTTATGATTAGATCACTTATATTTTTAATCTTCATCCGATCATAGAGTTTGAAACCTTCTTCTATGGTGAGAACTGCATCGGTTATCGCATGAATACGTCTAATATCCACGCTTTGCTTTTGTATCTCATCCACTTCATAAGCTTGCTTTTTTAAGTACGGTTTTACACGGCTACTTAGGATACTTATCACTTGCTTAATGCGTTCGATATCCTCTTCCATAAGCAGAGGATTTACATGTATACTGGGCAGTTCATGATGTGACAGATTAATCGTGGTAATCAAAAGTTCTAGTGCATGTGCATCTATTGCCCCCGAACGAACATCTTCATTAGAATATTGTCCGATGATCTCTAACCGTGGAAATAATTTGAGTAATCGAGAATATAATAAACTAGAGGTCCCGATGCCACTGGAGCAAACCACACCCGTGCGTATGCGTTTGTCTATGCTTTGAAGTTTAATGAAACGTTCTATCGCAGCACCAAAGTGCATGGCGATGTACCCCACTTCTTCATCGGGTACTTCAAATCCATATTGTTTGGTGATAAGTGTGGATACTTGTCTAGACATTTCAAAAATCTCTGGATACATTTCTATGATTTTAGTTAACAATGGATTTCTGATATCCAGTGACAGATTCATACGGGTTAAAGCAGGCCTAAGATGACTCACCAAGCCAATCAACAGTTTTTCATCTTCTTTTAAATCATAATCACTCAACGTTTTAAACTGTAAAATCATGTTCAGCGCCAATCGGCTGAGTTCGAAATTTGATAAAATCAAATCTTCTTCATCGATAAGGGCCCCTGTTTTAAGCTTAGATCCTTTTAGATGCATGGTAATAAAGCCAAGCTCATCTTCTGGAAATTTAATTTGAAAGGTGCTCTCGATGTCCGCGCCTATTTCTTTTGCCACTTCATATTGCGCATCATTTTTCAATCGATTTAAAACTTCTTTATTCATAACGATACGCTCACCGCGTAAGATACGTGATACGGCGATGGAAAGGTGTAACATCAACCCCATAAATGCATTATCCGTCATCCGATGGGCCAATATGTTTTCATAATCGCCGAGAATCTTATTAATCTTAACGATAATATCTCGATCCATAATGGTTTCTACGAAATCTTCTCGACTATCCAAAAGGGCAATCAAGTCTTGATGCTCATAGTTTTCATACAGAAAATCAACGATGGCTTTTCTAAAAGCACCTTCTTTGCCAGACAGATAAACCCCGTAACCAGGCTTTCTTATAAGTGTGACGCCGCGCGATTCAAACCAGGGCTCAACCTTATCCATGTCATATGATATCGTCGCTTCTGAGACACTTAGTATGTTTGAAAAGTGATAAAACTTCTTTGGTTCACGACTTTTTAAGAGTTCCACTTTAATTAAATTCAAACGCTCTTCTTGAGAATAATGTGCACCTTTATGTGTTTTGGTATAGGCTTTAATGGCTTCAACTTGTGTTTGTGTGGCCTCGATTTTTATGCCTAGTTTCGTCTTTTTATGAAGCGTCACATCAAATGACGTTAATAACTGCTCAACATCATCCATCTCTCTAAATATGGTCCGTTTACTGATCACCATTTGTGCAGCAATATCCGAAACAGAAATAAAATCCGACTGTTCAATAAGAATTTCAATAATTTCAAGGACACGTTTTGAATAATTCACTTTGAACCCCCC
>CAKMJV010000015.1 GCA_927417275.1 uncultured Clostridia bacterium | reverse complement strand
AAGATAAGGGTCATGACTGCTATGACCATTGAGATGGTTACCGGTGTCGCTTGAATTCCCCAGATATATTGCAAGCCTGTGGCTATCTGGCTCGAGCCTAGACCCAAGCTTGTGGCCACACCAAACACTGTGGCGAAGACTAACAAAAAGTTGCCAGGGACGTTTTTCTCCAGGGACTTTTTGTTTTGCCAGGGACGTTTTTCTCATGTTATAATCATAGCATCTGGTATAGCGAGGAGGTTGTGACTTGAACGATACATGGGATAAACTTTATGATGCGGTTAAAACCAAGGAATTTCAAACGATTCAAGACAATTTGGCACAATCTTCTGATTTGGCGATTATTACGGTGGACTATAAGGGGCGCCCGCTTACTGTGCATAGTGCTTGTCGACGTTTTTGCGAAGAAATTAGGACGATGCCTAAGTATGCCAAACTGTGTGAGAAATGTGATGCACACGGTGGCCTTGAAGCGGCGCGTTCGAAGGCACCTTTTATTTATTTGTGTCATGCGAACATCATCGATGTGGCAGTGCCGATTATCGTAAACGATATGTATTTAGGCGGCATTATGGCAGGTCAAATCAGACTTGAGGATGGCTTAGAGGCGCGTAAACAGGAGATTGAACACGAGATTGAGCAGATTTATAAACCCACCGATTTAGAGGCGTTGTTTCACGAAAACCCAGACCTAAGATTGGCGTATGATGCTTTGCCTAAGGTGCCTTTTCATAAAATCGAAGCCACCGCAAAGATTCTACAGACCATTTGCAAATATATGGTGCAAAACCCAAGCGAGAAACTGCTTGAAGAGATTACGACTTCAGTGGATTCTTTTCACGCATATGATAAAACGCATAACTTGCCGCAGGAAGAGATGTTAAAGCCTGCGATTGCATATATTGAAAACCATTATTCGGAAAAAATAACTTTAAAGCAACTGGCTCAAGTGTGCAATGTTTCGGAGAGTTATCTAAGTCGGTTGTTCCCGAAGTACTATGGACAGAATGTCACAGAGTATATGAACACCGTTAGAATCGCTAAAGCGAAAACATTGTTATCCAATCCAGAAATAACCGTAAACTACATCGCCAGAGTGTGTGGGTATGAGGACAGCAGTTATTTCATAAAATGTTTTAAGAAATTAAATGGCGTAACGCCTCAGGCGTATAGAAAAGCATTAGGCTAGCATAACACCAAAATTGAAACCCCAAATCATCAGAAATTGAGATGATTTGGGGTTTTTTATAGCGTGGGATCCTTATCGCATTTTTTCAGCTAAATCGGTGAAGATCACGCCAAGTCCATGAGCGCCTGCATCTGGATGTCCGATGCTGCGATCGCCAACTGTGCCTGCTCTGCCCATTCGCGCTGCGATCAGTTCAGTTGATTTTGCACCGCGAACTGCAGCTTGTGCGCTGAGCTCAAGTGCTTGCTTGATGGAAACACCCGCTTGTGCACTTTCAAAGAGCGCATCAACAGCTGGAACGAGCGCATCGATTAAGGTTTTATCACCCACCACTGCGCCGCGACCAAATGAGCGTTCACCCGTTTTTTGTATGGCAATGATTGCGGCTTGCATCATACCAGCAAAGGCGTCGAGACTGAGGGCATTGGCATCGCCGGCAAATTTACCTGCGCCTCTGAAAGCGGAGCCCCAAATCGGACCCGATGCGCCACCACAATGTTCCATGATAATCAGTGAGCAGGCTTCTAAAAACGCGCCGATGGAAGTTGCGGTTGCTATGATTTCGTGCCACTCAGACTTGAGCTGTTTAAAGCCTTTCGCCACACTCATACCAAAGTCGCCATCACCAGCATGTGCATCCAGTTCACAGAATGGGACTTCATTTTTGATGATACATGCGCTCATGGCATCTACCATGTACTGGAGATTTTTTAAAGTGATTGCTTCGTCTTGAATCCATGCGTGCGCTGCGTCGGTTTCAATTTCAAAGGACACTTTGCTTCGGATTGCGTCATCTGCAGTTAATGTAAGCGGCACATAAACAGCCTCTGGGATCGGTCCGTCCACATGAAAACCAGGTGCGCTGCAAGGTGCATTCAGTAGTGCCTTGAGTTCATCGTCGAGTTTCATAATGGAGACCGATGCGCCGAGCATATCGATGCTGGTCATGAAATTGCCTACGAAAGTTCTGTGTATGGTGATGCCGCGTGCATGTAATTCTTTATATACAGAATGATTCAGTAGATATAATTCTTGGAGCGGTGAGCCACCAAAACCATTGACCATCAGTGCGATTTCACCTTTTTCCATTTCAAGAGCGGACAAAAGGGCTGGCACCATGCGCTGGGCAAGTGCATCTGCGGATATGATTTGTTCTCTTTTGATGCCGGGCTCACCGTGGATGCCTACCCCGTATTCCATTTCGTTTTCACCGATATCAAATGTCGGCGTGCCTTTTGCGGGAACCGTGCAAGAACTAAACGCGAAACCGATGCTCTTCACATTTTGTGCCGCTTTTTCTGCCACGGCCTTAACGTCTGCCAGTGAACCACCTTTTTCAGCCATAGCCCCTGCAATTTTATGAACGAGGACCGTACCAGCAACGCCGCGATGCCCTACGGTGTAAAGAGAATCTTGTACCGCGATGTCATCGTCCACCTTGATGTAGTCCACGTTTATGCCATCTTCCGTTGCAAGATGCGCTGCATTTTTAAAGTTCATGATGTCGCCGCTGTAATTTTTAATGATTAAAAGCGTTCCTTTTTCGCTCGCCGTTTCTCGGATGGCTTGATACACCTGGATTTGAGAAGGGGATGCAAAGACATCGCCACACACGGCAGCATCGATCATGCCCTTGCCCACGAAACCAGCATGTGCAGGCTCGTGACCACTGCCGCCACCGCTGATCAGCGTCACCTTTTGAGGGTTGAGAACGCGTTTTTTTATGATTTTAAATTTTTCGTTAAATGCAAGTTCTGGATGGGTGAGTTCAATGCCTTTGCACATTTCATAGACCAAGTGCGCCGGCTGATTAATAATTTTTTTCATGTCATTTCCTCTCTTATTTCTCAGGCAAAATTATCCGTTAAGTTTAGATGCTTTAAACGCAGCGCCGATAAGATCTGCCGTTTTAATCGCAGCCGCAACCGCATTTACTGTAATCGGAAATGGCATAGAATGAACAGACTCCTCTGGAATACACGCTTTTTCAGCAACAGCCATAAGTTCTTCCTCAGAAAGGTGATCTACACCGATGTCTGCAAGGCAAACGGGAAGCCCTACACTGTGACAGAAGCCAAGGACTTCATTGAGTTCAGCTTCTGGCGCATTTTCCAGTACCAATTGCACCAACGTACCAAATGCAACTTTTTCTCCGTGGAAATGGTGGTGTGTCCCCTCTAAGATCGTAAGGCCATCATGCACTGCATGTGCAGCAGCAAGACCACCACTTTCAAACCCTAGGCCGGATAACAATGAGTTCGCTTCTATTATATTTTCAAGTGCCGTGGTCACCTGATTCGCATCACATGCATGTTTTGCCTTTACGCCATCTGCAAGCAATGTCTCATAGCAAAGTTTAGCTAAAGCAAAAGCCGTAAGCGTGCCTTTCGCCGGACCACAATACCCTTCTCTATAGCCACATGGCAGCCCAGCATTTACATTTGCATACGCATTACGTGTCGCGCGTGCTTCAAAATAGGTAGAAAGTGCATCCCCCATCCCAGACACTAAAAAGCGCGTCGGTGCATTTGCGATCACCGTGGTATCTACCAAAACCACACTTGGATTTTGATTAAAATAAGCATAGTCATCAAAAGAACCATCAGGTGTGTAAAGTACAGCCGAATGGCTCGTAGGCGCATCTGTCGCTGCGATGGTTGGGCATATGATTAGCGCATGTCCCTTAGCAACACATTTCGCCGTGTCAATGGCCTTGCCACCACCAAGTCCGATGGTGCAATCGCAGTTGTTCGCCTTAGCAACTTCTGTTAATCGAGCGATTTCTTCACGCGAACATTCGCCGCCAAAATTACTCGGAATAAACTTAATGCCATACTTTGCTTCTGTTGCATCTAGTTTTGATTTAACGCGCTTAACATCCTCAGGATGTGCAATTAATAGTGCCGATTGTCCAAATGTCTTTACGAAATACCCTAAATTTAGTAACTCATCTTCACCTTGTACATACTTTGATGGTGCGATAAATGCTTTTCTCATAATTTTGTGCCTCCTTTTTATATCTTATAAATAATTATATGTAAGTTCTGATAACTGTACATTAGACGCAAATGGACAGTGGTGAAATTCTTAGGTAGAAAAAAATTGTCCCATGAATGCAAAATAGTTTCATTAGGACAAAAATGTGCCTGGTGAGAAAGAAAAATGTCCCTGGGAAAAATGTCCCTGGCAACTTTTGGTTAGTTTACATAATATTTTGATCATAATTATGCAAATTGAATGTTTTCATACATCGACTACTAACAAAAAGTTGCCAGGGACATTTTTCTTTCTCACCAGGGACATTTTTCTCACCATGGACCTTTTTCCTGATTGTATACACCTACATTTGGTGATAAAATTTAAAGTATCTATACACATTCCCTTACCCGCAAGGAGGTTTTATGTCTTCATATATGATATATAAAGTAGACCAAGTGAGTGATCAACCAACTGTGACGGAGGCGAGTAATTTAATTGATCGTATCTATAAATCAGATGCATTTGAAGTTGGGAAATATCATCTTAATAAAGAGGCGATTTTTTACATTGACCCACTGGATTTAAATGATTTGATGAAGACATATGTGGTTCTTTCTGGGAAATTGATGGACTTAAAAACCAAGGAGATCTTTGGTGTTGGTGATTTGATTTTGGTGGAGCGTGCGGAATCCTTGATATCGCTGTTTACTTTGGAAAAGACGATTTTACTTATTCACGCACATGGTCCTTCGAGTATGGCGCGTTTTGAAGTGAATAATAAAAGGTTGACTGATTTACTTACGGATTTACAAACGAAGGATCATTATACAAAAGAGCATTCGGATCGTGTTTTTGCGTTGGTTAAAAAAATGGCGCTTAAGTTAGGGTATCATTCGCAAGCGCTTTATGACATAAATAAAGCGGCTCGATTTCACGATGTGGGTAAGATTTATATTGATAATCAGATTTTAAATAAACCTGCTCATTTAACGGCGGACGAATACGAAGCGATAAAAAAGCATGCGACTTTAGGTGAATCACTGATTTTATCTACTTTTAGTGACGATGTTTTTAAGATTATCGCTCAACATCATGAACGTATTAATGGTTCTGGTTATCCGTTGGGGTTAACGGGGGAATCCATTTGCGAAGCGGCGAAAATTTTAGCGATTTGTGACTGTTATGATGCCATGACTTCTGATCGCGTCTACAGTTCAGGCAAAACACACGAAGAAGCCATCCTTGAACTGGATATGTGTGCTGGTACGCTTTATGAGCCGAGGCTGGTTGAGGTGTTTAAGGACATGTTTTTAGAAAGTAAGCGCTAGCGGGAGGTCGTATGAAAATCGGGGCATTTGCGAAACAAAATCATACGCGTATCGACACGATACGCCATTATATGGATTTAGGCCTTATGGTCCCTGAAAAAGTAGGGGGTCAATACGATTTTGATGCAATTTGTCAAAATGATTTCGATGAGATTTTGTATTTAAAGGGGATTGGATTTTCTTTGTCGGAGATTCATAAACTCATGTTGTTTCGAAGGATTGGCAAGCTTACGGATTATGATAAGCGACTTACCTATAAGAAATACTTTGACAATAAACGCGTAGCCATTGAAGCAGAGCAGCAACGATTAAGCGAAATGTATGATGCGCTTCAAGTGGAGATTTCAAAATTAAATGCTGCGTCGGATCATAAGGGTTTTTCAATGGGTGTGCCCATGTCTTCTTTAGAAATACTGGCCTGTAGGCGTTGTCATGCTCAGTCGGCGTATTCGCTTAAAGAGGGGACGATTCAAAACAAGGAAATTTATCAAGGGATATTAGAATGCACTTGTGGTCACACGCTTGAAATTGAATCGGGTATTCTCATGGGGACGTCTCACTACGACGGACCGGAGGCGGTTGAATATGAGGATGCGTTTATCGACAGCTATATGGTCACCACTAGTTTGGCGTATTTACAAAAATTAAACCAAGCGCTTGGCTGGACGAAACGTCATGTGGACTTTGGTGTGGTGGCGGATGGCATTGCACTGGAGTTAGGAACGGGTCACGGCTTTTTTATGCGACATTTTATCGATGCTTTTCCTGAAACTGCACTATATATTGCGGTTGATCATAATGTAGAGGTTTTGCGTTGGATCAAGACGATTATTGAGCGCCATAAACCTAAGTGTAAAGTGCTTTATCTTTGTGCCGATTTTAACGCATTGCCGCTTAAAGCGCAGAGCATTGATTTGCTATTGGACATTTCAGGTGCTAGCAATTATGCGTTTGAACACACTGTTTTTTTGTTGGATTTGGTCAATGTTTTTACGAAGCCTACCACCATACTTCACGGGTATTATATTTTGTTTGAGAATTTTTCAAAGCATTCTAAAATTTCAGAGGCCAATAGGGAACTGTTTAAACGAACGTCAGTTGTGTCTAAACTTAAGCAACTGGGTTATCATCAGTTAGACAGCATGACGACGCCGTCTGTTGATGAAGGTGGGCCCCTTGAAGATTTTTTTGTTAAAAATGAAAAGGTTTATACGTTAATTTATCACGGCAAACGATCGGATTAAACATGGGGCTACCCCATGTTTTTTGTTTTTCCACTTAAAATATATGATAATTGGCCTGTTTTTTTTGAAATTAACCCTTGATAGGGTCACGTCCCAATGGTGTACAGTTAAAGCAAGAAATCATTAGGAGGTAATTATGGAAAGCATTTATCATGATAGACGTGAACACACAAACTTATGGCTATATGCCATGGGCAAAGGGGTTTCTATACTTGGGTCATCTGTTTATGTTTTTGCGATTGGACTTTATGTGCTCGTTTTGACGGGGTCTGCTCTGAATTATGCCACGACGATTATGTTAAGCGTGATTCCGATGGTACTCATCAGCCCCATCGCGGGGGTACTTGCAGATCGTCTGCCTAAAAAGACGGTGGTGGTGAGTATGGATTTGGCAAACGGTATACTGTTTCTTGTGCTATATGGTATATCGACTACAAAACCATTGACACTGGGTGTTATTTATACGTCAACAGTGCTTTTAAATGTGTTTACGACATTTTTTGGCATCAGCATGGAGTCGGCTAAGCCAAGTCTTGTTTCAAAGGGGAAGTTAATTAAGTTGAATGCGCTTGGGAAGTTAATCGATTCATCTGCTTCAATCGTTGGCCCTATGTTAGGGGGGATCGTGTTTGCCCTCGTGGATATTCGATCTTTTATTTTGTTCAATGGTGTTTCGTTTATATTTTCTGCGTTTACTGAGTGTTTTATTGATTATGCGTTCAATCATGATGATCGATTGGAAGCGGCTGATTTGACACGGCGTCCTATAAATGAAGTGTCGATTTTAGGTGGTATAAAGTGCGACCTTATTGAGGGGTGGGAGACATTTAAAGGGTCTAAGCGGATATTGGAACTGTTTTTAATTTTTGTTTCTTTAAATTTTGTGTTTGGATTTTCGGTGAATGTGCCTGGTCCCTTTATGATCAATACGATACTCAAGTTGCCCGCGCGTTCCTTTGGTTTCATTAACGGTTTGTTTCCTTTGGGTTTGGTGATCGGGACTCTTTCTGTCGAAAAAGTCATGAAGCTCATCGACTATAAAAAACTCTTAACACTTATGAATGCTCTGATTGCTGCACTTGCTATGTGCATCGGTCTGCCAGCGCTCACACGCCATTTCATGTTCCCGATGATGGCTTATACCTTTTATTATGGTGTGCTTTACTTTTTAATGGGTGTTGCGGTTGCGTATGTTGATGTGCCTCTTATGACACTTTTGCAAACGGAGATTTCGAGTGCACATTTGGGCCGAGTTCTTAGCATTATTATGAGTTTAGTAAAAATCGTTCTACCTGTGGCTTTAATTGCTTCAGGCTTCTTACTTGGTATTTTGCCGATCGTTTTGATTCCGATTCTCGGTGGTTTGTTTCCTCTTGTATACAGTATTTTTAAATTATTAAGTAAACAATCTCCGTCCATTTGATATAATGTAGGAAAGGAGGATGTGTATGAAATTTTCTTGGACGACATTACATGTTAAAGATTTAGAGATTTCTTTGAATTTTTATCAAACTTTCGTTGGCCTAAAGGTCAATAGAAGAATGAAATTAAACGATCAACTAGAGCTTGCTTTTTTAGGTGAAGGCGAGACGGAGTTAGAACTGATTCAAGATTCCGGTGCACCTGCTGGAAATGTGGATGGTATTTCTATCGGATTTCTTGTGGAAGGAAAACTCGAACCCCTTATGCAAGAACTTGCTGCTGAAGGTTTTATTCAGCAATCTGAGATTATATCGCCAAATCCCGTCATGCGGTTCTTTTATGTGAAGGATCCAGATGGGTTTAGCGTGCAGTTTGTGGAGGACAACCGATAAGGTGAAAAACAGCTTCTTTTGGAGCTGTTTTTTTGTTGGGAAAGGAAAAGAAAGAATGTCCCTGGCAACTTTTTG
>CAKMJV010000014.1 GCA_927417275.1 uncultured Clostridia bacterium | reverse complement strand
CTTCCAAATACACCTCTTATATCTGATGATGCGATTGATTATTTGCTTCCATGGAGCGACTCGGTTAAAAATACATGTAGATCCTAAAAAGTTTAACCGACAGCGCATTCATTTTCTATGTGTGCGCTATTTGACGCTTACAATTAACACATGAACGTTGCTTAGTAGCAGTAAAGTCAAATGGCTCTGCCTTGAAATTCATTCCTAAAAAAATTCAAACGAAGGAAATTTGTTTAGAAGCCGTTTATCAATGTTCAAGTGCAGTAAGATATGTTAGCAAAAGATTTTTGGATGATGAGTTGTATATAAAAGCGGCGAATAGTAATGATCCAAATCTATTTTATATACCCCCAAAATATATTTCGCAAGTAGTCTGTAATAATGCTGTTAGGAAAAGTGTTAGAGCTATATCTGGTGTCCCAGATGAGTTCTTGACAATGGAACTAAGAACAAAAGCAATAGAAATGGACTGGCGTGCACTAGGATGGATTGATGATAAAAAGCGATCAAAACGATTGTGTCTGAAAGCATATAGGAGTAATGTTGAAGCGATCAAGTATTTTCCAAATAGATTTCTTACTAAAGAACTCTGTGAAGAAGCTGTAAAAATAGATAAGGGTGTTAGTATATACGTTCCGGAAAAATATCAGACAAGGCGTATAATTCAAGCTTTAACCGAAAGAGCAGAAGAGATAGATAAAAATGAAGAGAAATCAGAAGAAGAAGCCGTTATAGAAGATGATCATTTTTATGAAAATCATGTGTTGGCAAACATAAGATTGCTAAACTATACTCCAGTTAAGAATAATGAAATTATTGCAGCCGAGACAATATTACATGAACTTGATTCAGATCATGGATATGATAATAGCATAAGATCAATTTATTATGTAAGTGATATTCATTTAAATCACAAAATTCACAAGCGGTTTCCGAATGGAGCTTCTGAATTAGAAATTAGGTTATATGTGGAGTCTGTCGTGGAAAATTTGTTGTCAACTATGAGTTCGAATGAGTATTCTTATTTTAGCAAAGATTTTCTTCTTATTGCTGGCGATATTTCATTTGACTTCAAGATATCTGAGATGTTTTATCAATTGATTGCAGAAAAATGGGAAAGTGGAAAAGTTATTGTTACACTAGGCAATCATGAGTTATGGCATGACACTTCTGAACCACAATCACTGAGCAAAATACTCGACCAATATAGTAAGATGTTTGAAGAGTTAGGGATGAACTTTCTAGAGAATAATTTGCTAACGTTGACTTACGATATTGAGAGTCCATTTGGGAGATTAATTAAGCTATCAGAAGATGATATTATGCGCAATAGTGCAGACGAATTACAAGAGTTATGTAATAGAAGTTCATTCATTGTGTTTGGCGCAATAGGATTTTCTGGCTTGAATGAAGAGTTTAATGCGCTTAACGGTATTTATAGAAAAACAATAGAATCAAGGATTGATGAAATCAAATTGTCTACAATAACAAGAAAATTGTACTGCAAATTAGTAGATTCAATAGGTGATTATAAGGTGATCATTCAGACGCATATGCCGTTCTCAGATTGGTGTAATGACAAATATCATTCGGGATGGATATATGTGAATGGACACAATCATAAGAATGAGTTTTTCATCAGTCATGAAAAGACAGTATTTGCTGACAATCAAATAGGTTATAGTAACTCAAATATTGCTTTGAAAAGGTTTGATTTAACATCTAATTACGATGTTTTCAATAATTGGAAAGATGGAATCTATAAAATCAATAGAGAAGAATATTTAGATTTTTGCAAAGGATTAGGGATAAACCTAAACTTTAACAGTCGTGATGGTAATGTTATTATGCTAAAGCGTGAAGGCTCGTATTTATTTTTATACAAAAGAGATAACGGAAAGTTATATTTATTAAAGGGTGGTAGGTTAAAATCACTAGATGAGAATGATGTAAATTATTACTATGAAAACATGTCTACCTTTGCATATGCTATCAGAAAAGTTTTTGAAAAATATGATGTAATGTTAAAGAGAATATCTGATTTTGTTAGAGCTTTCGGAGGTAGTGGAACTGTTCATGGTTGCATAATCGATATAGATTTTTACAATCATATTTATCTAAATCCTTTTGATGGCTCAGTCAGTCCTTATTATGCACTCTCAATTATTGATAAATGGGTCTATAAAGATATCAAATCCCTTCTTATCGCACATTGTCCTCAATTGATTGATAAGTTTATAGAAGTTACAAGAAACGGTGCCATTGATATAGAGGAGAAATCTAGTAAGGAGTATGCTATCACATTATCAGAGTATGTACCAGAAACAGAAATTTACAATCCCTCTAGAATAATTCGTTCGTTTCAGTATTTTCGGGAGGTCAACGTAATCAGAGAATGGGATGATAATTGGCTGAATGCAACTAATAAGCGACGTATCAATGATCCATCCTTGCTGTTGAACTAAGATATAGATAGGTAAATATGTTGATCAGGAAGTCTCAAAAGGTTCATAATGGCACGTACCCTTTAACAGGTATATTGAAATGTCCAGCCTGTGGAAGAACAAACGTAACTCAGCATGCAAATCTAATGGGGTTCGAGTCAATCTAGACGAATTAATAAAAGATAAAGAAAGCTATTCCGCAATGGATCAGATTTCTTCTTATTCTACAATATACAGACTTTATTATTTTAATGCAACAATAGACTATCTATCTCTTATGTACATGAGAAGTATAGTATTGCAACGCAATGATTGAAATTCTGTAAAATATAATGAGTGTCGAAGGAGTTGATTTATGTGTCAATTTTTAGATTGGTTTCAGATTTAAGAAATTATAATGACGTGTTAAAAGAATGTAGAGAAGAGTTGCCTGTATATCTTACAAAAAAGGGCAGAGGGAAGTACGTGTTGATGGATATTGAGGATTATGAAAAAATGAAAGCAACAATAAAGCTCATAGATCATATTGAAGAAGGCGAAAAATCTGCCAGAGAGGAAGGCTGGTCGACGGTAGAAAATATTGAATCGGCATTGGGACTATAATGATATAGACGATTTAATTTTTACCATTGACTAAAGAAGATTTGATGAAGCTTAGGAATTACTTGTAAGATGATTTTGATACAGTAATTGCTTTCAATGCAGTAAAAAGAATAATTGATAGCATAAAACATTTTGAAGTGTACCCTTTAGTAGGCAGACCATTAATCAATGTAATCGATATCCCAACAGACTATTTATATTTTATTGGCGAGAAAATAATATATTCTACTTCTAGAAAAGTAAACAGTTAAAAGCATCCAGATACTGGACACAAGGCAGGTTTAGATAAATATCCTTTTGGTGCTAGAGAAAAGAGGACTTTTTCACACAATAATCACAAAAAAATCTATAACAATATACGCCGATCAAGTATAGAAATACTCGTTTTATCATAATCAACGAGACCTTCATTCTTCATCTTTTGTAGTTCTCTAGACAATGAAGTTCTTTGAACGCCAATGCGATCAGCCAGAGATTTTTTTGAGATACGCAGTTGGAGCGTTTGATTATTTTGTAATTTGTATTCACTTTTTAAGTATGCGATTAAGCTTTCTCGTATGGAACGATTGACATAATGCTTTATTTTATCTCCTAATAAAATAGAATGATCAGAAATATATTCTAGGTAGACGCGTAGAAATTCAATGTTGGTTGCGCAAAAATCGAAGACTAAGATTTTCGGGATGCTAAGAAGGGTTGAATCTGTTTTAGCAGTGACCATCATAGGATAATGCGGATTTTTAGAAAACAGTAGATTTCCACCTAATATATCATCTGGGAGAAACTCTGTAATGGTCATAAGATTTCCAGCGTCATCGATGCGTTCGATAACAACTTGTCCATATATGATAATTTCTATGGAATGACAGTGATCTCCATCGAAATGGATGATTTCACCTTGTCGATATTTCTTTATCTCAAAGCCTCTGCTGCTTTGAGCATCTTGCTCCCAAAATGCTTTAGGGATTGTTTTTAATAGAGAAAAGTTTGTGTAGATGTCTTGAATAAGCGTCATTTTATTTCCTTTTGGGTGTTACTTAAGTAACGCCTCTTTTTTTTCTTCTAGTATATACTCATTTTATAAGATTTGAAAGGAGATACTAAATGGATATTTATACTCTGTCGTTCTGGGGCATCTCAATCGCATTAATGGGTCTATCCGTAGTTAAAAGTAAGGAGAAGACGTTTGAAGCGATGAAAAAATCAAAGCATATGATGGGAAATATGATTGGTGAGATCATCGGTATTATCTTCATAATTGGAATCGTATTGACATTTATCCCCCCAGAGTCTATTAAAAGTGTTTTGGGTTCAGATGATACAACGCTTGCCACTATTATAGCGGCAATTGCTGGGAGTGTTACCTTGATTCCTGCCTTTGTAGCGTTTCCTCTCGTAGGATCATTTGTGGATGTGGGTGCGAGTATTGTTCCCGCAGTTGCATTTCTAACGACTCTGACGATGGTGGGTGTTGTTACATTTCCGCTTGAAAAAAAAGAATTTGGGGTTAAATTTGCTCTAATTCGTAATGTGTTCAGCTTTATTGCAGCGCTTCTTATAGCAGCGGTGATGGGGGTCATATTATGAAGGCCAAAACGATTTTAAAGAAAAACAAACTGCTTGTGCTTGTAGCGCTTGTTTATATGGGCCTCTTCATCGTAATGCCAGAAAAGGCGTCACTGGCGATTAAAAACAGTGTCTATTATTTGATTGAAATGTTTGAAGTGTTGCCCGTTATATTTTTATTGACGGTTGTGATTGAAGCGATGATTCCCAAAGAATGGATTATAAAGCACTTTGGAGAAAAATCTGGTTTTTTAGGCAATATATTATCGCTTATTTTGGGCAGTATTTCAGCAGGACCGATTTATGCTGCATTTCCAATAAGTAAAATGCTACTAACCAAGGGTGCCAGTGTCCCTAATATCGTCATTATTTTAAGCTCTTGGGCAGTCATAAAAATTCCCATGCTCGCCAACGAAGTTAAATTTTTAGGGGTATCTTTTATGGGGGTGCGCTGGGTTTTAACGGTTATAGCTATTTTGGTTATGGCTTGGCTTACAGGAAAACTAATCAACAGAAAAGAATTGCTTGTAAGTATCACCGATAAAGCGAAACCAAAAGTTGGTATCAATTTAGATTATTGTATCGGTTGTGGCATATGCGTGAAGATGCTACCAGAAGTATATGAAATGATCGATCAAAAGGCATTTATTAGATTAGAACAAGTTATTCCAGGGAATATGGTGTTGATCCACAAAACAGTTGAAAAATGTCCAACTCAGGCCATAAGTATAAATGTGGACTGAGGGCTCTCTTAAATGAAGAAGAGGGTAACTGAGGTTACAGTTTAAAGCACCAGCCCCTATAAACTAGCGCGTAAACAGATAGTTGTATTGAAGAGCAGCCTCGAAAATGAGGCTGCTTTTTTTAATGAAAAACTTGACAATAAAGAACATCACATCTATAATCATTTTAAACATATATGAATAGTATGATTTAAGCAAAACAAAAACTAAAAGTACAAATGGAGGAAACAAGTGAAAAAAGGATATATTTTAGGCATAATAGGCGTTATAGTATTGGTTATAATTGGTGGGGGTTATTTTGCAAAATCGAGATCCGCATCAAATAATGAAGATAGGAATTTACTTGAAACGATAAAAGCGAATGGTGTTATCCGAATAGGAACTGAAGGCACATATGCACCGTTTACATTTCACAATGAAGAAAATGTATTAACCGGTTTTGATGTTGAAATCGCAGAAGAAATCGCAAATAGATTAGGTGTAAAAGCTGAGTTTATTGAAACCAAATGGGATGGGATGTTTGCTGGACTAGATTCAAAGAGATTTGATATGATTGCCAATCAAGTCACCATTCGCCCTGATCGTATAGAAAAATATGATTTTTCATCCCCTTATATAAAAACGCGCGCCGTGCTAATTGTTAACGACTCAAACACGGAGATCAATAATTTTTCTGATTTAAAAGATAAAAAATCAGGGCAGTCTTTAACAAGTAATCTAGCTGAAATTGCAACTGCTAATGGTGCACAAATTGTTCAAATAGACGGTTTTAATCAAGCGCTCGACTTATTGATATCTAACCGTATCGATGCAACGATTAATGATAGACTTTCATTTTTAGATTTCAAAAAACAACAACCCAATGCACCGATAAAGGTGGTTGCAGAAGCAGAAACCAGTGATGAAGCAGGATTGTTATTCAATAAAGGAAACATAGAATTGGTTGAAGAAGTAAATCGTATATTGGCTGAAATGTTATCGGATGGCACATATCTTGAGATATCTCAAAAATGGTTCGGAGAAGATGTTTCAAAATAAATGGAGTGTGGTTTAGATGAGTGATAGCATGATCAGGATTGGAGGGATTCTTTTGAGTTCCTTTATTCCTTTATTAAAGGCAGGTATTATGTATACCGTGCCACTAGCAATTATATCTTTTACATTGGGTTTGATGCTTGCATTTTTAACCGCGCTAGCAAGAATTTCATCAAATAAACTGCTGCGGTCGGTGGCACGTTTTTACGTGTGGATTATTAGAGGCACACCATTGTTGGTACAGCTATTTATCATATTCTATGGTTTGCCTGGTATCGGAGTGACGCTCAATGCTTTCATATCTGCTGTCATTGGTTTCACATTGAATGTTGGCGCGTACAATTCTGAAACGATTCGAGCAGCGATTCAATCGATCGACAAAGGACAATGGGAGGCATCAAAATCTCTGGGTTTATCAAGGGGATTAACACTTAGGTATGTAATCATTCCACAGGCATTAACCGTTGCTGTACCACCTCTGTCAAATGCTTTTATCGGTTTGGTTAAAGATACATCACTTGCAGCGGCAATTACAGTTACGGAGTTGTTTCAAGTAGCCCAGCAAATTACAGCTAGAACTTATGAGCCTTTGTGGTTGTATACTGAAGCCGCTATTATATATCTTTTCTTTTGTTCTATACTCACATATTTTCAAGCGTTATTAGAAAATAAAACGAAAAAACATTTAATAACATAAAAGAAGGGACAGTAAAACGGTGATTGAAATAAAAAACGTAAGTAAGAGTTTTGGTACATTAGAAGTATTAAAAAACATTAATTTGACTATAAATAAAGGTGAAGTCGTATGTATCATTGGTCCAAGTGGTTCGGGAAAGAGTACCCTTTTAAGAGTTTTCAATAATCTTGAACGCATTACATCCGGTGCGTTATATATTGATGGAAAGTTATTAGATTCACGACTTGAAGAGAGCGAAGGAATACCTGTACCACCCAATGAAGCATTTGAGATTTATTCACAGTTAGGCATGGTTTTTCAACGGTTCAATCTTTTTCCACATATGCGTGTTATTGAAAACGTTATGTTGGCGCCACATGTGGTAGATAAAAAAAAGAAAGAAGAATCAAAGGCAGTCGCTTTGGATTTACTTGGGAAAGTAGGGTTGTTAGATAAAGCAAAGGCATATCCGGTTCAATTATCTGGTGGTCAACAACAACGTGTGGCTATCGCTAGGGCACTTGCAAGGAACCCCAAAATTATGCTTTTTGATGAACCTACCTCTGCTCTTGATCCTGAACTTGTTGGTGAAGTTTTAGAGGTGATAAAATTACTTGCAAATGAAGGGATGACGATGGTAATAGTCACACATGAAATGACTTTTGCTAGAGAAGTTGCAGATCGAGTGGTTTTTATTGATGAGGGCAGTATCATTGAAGTGGGTACACCGAAAGAAATATTTGAAAACCCGAGACACAAACGAATAAAAACTTTTTTAAATAGAATGAAACCTAGTGGTTAAAAATTACTAATAAGAGAAATCAGATTTAGCTGAAGATTCGTTTACATTTATTAAAATAAAAGAATCATGTTATAATGCATATGAATATGTTAAGTACTTCCAATATCTTTCAGAGCATAGAAAAGACAATCTTCGATGAGGTTAAACCTATGAATTATCAAATAAGCACCCTATATTTCAGTCCAACGGGCACAACCCAAAAAATAATTCAAGCACTAGCAGCCACTCTATCTACACATGTTGATTTATATACGCCTTCAACTGAAATCGACTTTACATTGCCAAATGCGCGAACAAGCGGTGTGAACTTCCAAGCATCGGATTTACTGATTATAGGCGTGCCGGTTTATGCAGGTCGTGTGCCGAATGTCCTTTTAAAGTATCTAAACGATATTTTAGGAAATGGGGCGCTGGCGATTCCAGTGGTGGTTTATGGCAATCGACAGTATGATGATGCGCTAATTGAACTCAGTGACATACTCAAAATGAATGGCTTTAGAGTCATTGCGGCAGCGGCGTTTATAGGTGAACATGCATTTTCAGATGTATTAGCGAAGGATAGACCAGATGCACGAGATATGGACAGCGTTCAAGATTTTGGCAGTCAAATACATGGCAAAATATGTGCGGGGGAAATTGGTAAGGACGTTAATATTAATGGAAATTGCCCTTATAGAGCGTACTATAGACCCCTTGATGAAGCGGGAAATCCAGTGGATCTTAGAGCGGTGAGGCCGAAAACAAGCAGTGCGTGTACGGATTGTAAGTCTTGCGTAAACGTGTGTCCGATGGGTTCTATTGATTCAGAGGATGTGCGTAAATTTAATTCGATTTGCATTAAGTGTGGGGCGTGTATAAAGAAGTGCCCTGTACATGCTAAGTATTATGACGATGAAAATTACTTGAGGCATAAGCAGGAACTTGAAGCCGAGTTTTGCGAGAGAAGAGAACCTGAGATATTTATATGAGCGCAATGAATGAGCCAAGAATGCAGCGATTGATTTTGATATTGATCATCCACTGTGCCTTGGCTCTTTTACTATTTCTATGAAGTTGTATTTTTATCGAGCATAAATCGAACTTCTGTCGTTTCGGTTAATCGATCGAACCCTGTTTTTATATACATCTCTCTTGCTGAATCGGATTCATCTGTTACCAAGTAAATCGTTTCACATCCTTTTTCTACAGCAATTTGAATTAAATGTTTTAAGATTGATTTTCCATAGCCTTTTCGCTGATATTTTTCACGAATTGAAAAATCTTCGATTTTAGCGACGCCTTCATGAATAAATAAATCACATCGTCCGATGGCCTCGCCCTCGTGGGTGCAAATATAAGCATCTACGCCACCTTCTGATAAGTAGACACGGCTTTTTCCATAGAGTCTTCGGGTACAAAATTCAGGGTCGGTGGTGGGTCCATCTACATCGATGTCTATTTTGAGTATTTCCTCAAGCGTTTCAAGCGCAGTGACTTTTTGAACGATGCATCCATCTACTGGGATTAATGCGTTTAGTCTTTTTAAGTCATAAACATAAAACCCGTTTACTGTAAAAACGGAGGGGTATTTGATGTAGGTTAAAACTCTGGGATGAAGGGAAGCGTTTATGATTACATTCGTGTATTTTTCTCTAGCAGCTTTTGAATATGCGATTTCTTCTTCACAAAGACTTCGCATTTTTAGTTCTTTGTTTTTCTTTTTAATAAAGGTATAATTTAGACTGTACATGTCTTTGATTTCAGGATGACGAAAGCGAATGATGTTTTCATCTTCGTATTCGGTGCAGAATTGTCTTGCGTAAGCGATTTCACAGGCGGCAATTTTTTCAGGTAGGTTCATAAAGGGCTCCTATTGTACATATTTGATGCTTTTATTATATCGTAATCTAAAAAAAATGAAAATAGGCGCGATCCTATCAAAAAATTAATAAACACCTGATACAAACAGAGTATTAATCCGTTGTATCAGGTGTTTTTTTATGTGCGTTGACGCGGTTTGTAAATAAAGCCTGCCACAGCTGCTGCTAACAAAATCATGCCAGAAACCACAAAAGCGATGTGGTAAGAACCTGTAGCATCTGCGATACGACCGCCTAAAATAGGACCAAAGATGCCACCGACACCCCATGCAGAAAATAAAATGCCATAATTAAGACCTAAATTTTTCGTACCGTAGTTGTCTGCACATGCAGATGGAAATACGGATGCCATAGCGCCATAAGAAAAATAGATCATACAGGCTGCGGCAAAGATGGGTAAGAGGGTGGTGTAACTGTTAAAGGTAAACAGTGCGATCGCCTGAAGCACATATAGAATCGCCATGGCTTTACCGCGCCCGATCCGCTCTGAAATGACACCGGCGATGGGTCTGCCTAATGCGTTGGCAATCGCTGCAAATGCAACGAGTTGAAAGCCTATGCCATCACCTAGTAAATTTGTAACCAGTGTTTTTAAATTACCGATGGTCATAAGTCCGCCAGTGGCTCCTGCAAAGAACATAAACCAAAGCAGATAAAATTCTTTTGTTTTAAACATGTCTTTATAGGACAACTGTGACGCGGCATGATCCGCTTCAGCTTTAGAGCCAGGTGCTGCTGTACCTTCGGGCATTTCGTCACTTTTTGGATTGCGAATGAACTGTGCAAGCGGCAAAGTGATGAGTAAAAATAAGAAGCCTAAAATTCTAAAAGAGGTAAACACATCCCAGCGACTAAGCAGGTATTTAGTTAGCGGCACGATATACAAAGGCGCTAAACCAAAACCACCTACGACAATACCTGAGATCAGGCCTTTTTTCTTAGGCGAAAACCATTTTACTGCCGGTGGTGTAGTTGAAGCATAGCCAAGACCGATACCTGAACCTGCCAATACACCAAAGGCGATGGAAAGTCCTAATAAGTTGTTCATTGAGCCCGCCAAAATACAGCCTGTGCCGATTAGTACCCCACCTAATGTTGCAACCCATCTGGGCCCAATTCGATCTTGCAGTCGACCTGCTGGTACCATCATAACTGCAAACATAATGATGGAAATGGTGTATGGAATCGACGATTCCGTTTTAGTCCAACCCAGTGATTCCTGTAATTTTCCTGCAAATATGCTCCATGCGTAAAGTACACCAAAGGCTAAGTTCATGCCAGTGCCTGCCGCAACTACGATCCAACCTTTACGATTCTGTTTCAGATAGGCCTCCCAAGCGCAGTAGTAATAGGATTACCACATGCACACCATATAATTTTCTATAAATTTGCTTCTACATTTTAACACTTTTATAGCCTTGGACTCAACATAATTATTTGATGACACCGTTGAACATTGACAACATATTACGTTTGTGTTATACTTTTTTAGGCAGTAAATTAAAAATAAGTGAAGTAAGTCTTTTGAGTAGTTGATTTGTGAGTATGGATACGCCGAGTTGGTGGATGGGTATAAGCTTTTCGAAAAATGAAATTTCGACTGAAAAATGTGTTTTTAGAACTGGGGTTTGGTTAGGACGACAACGTCATGACCTATGCTACCGATGGTGGCATAAAACGAGCGTAATTGCGAAGTTTAGGCACTCTAACTCTATTTGATATCAAATAGAGTGGGAGTGCCTTTTTATTTTCACAGAAGCACACTACGTTGAAGTGCTGAGGCTGTGATTCAAAGACGAATTAGGAGGAAAACATGAAAACAGATTTAAGAAGGAATAACTGGGTGAAGAAAATCGTATTAGGGGCTATTTTTACACTGCTTCTAGTCACATTAATAGGCTGTCAATCGTCCGATGAGACGACCTATGCAAAAATACAAGACGCTGGCGAAATGACATTTGCCATGACAGGTGCGTATCCACCTTTTAATTTTATCGATGAAGAAGGCGATCTTGCAGGTTTTGATATCGACATCGCAAATGCACTTGCAAATGAGATGGGTGTAAAAGCCGTTCCCATTACAACCGCTTGGGATGGTATTATAGGGGGCCTCACCAGCAACCGTTTTGATATGATTATAGGCAGTATGGCGATTACAGAATCAAGACTTGAAGAAGTGAACTTTACAGATCCATACTACTATGATGGCGCGCAATTTTTCGTGCCTTCAGAGTCAGATGTGACCGGTTTGGATGACCTTGAAGAGGGTGTAGTCGGCGTTGTAACAGGTACCACCTTCCACGACATGCTAAATGAAAAAGATAATATTACCGATATTAGACAGTTTGAAAGTGATGTCGATAACTTCATGGCGCTTGAACAAGGACGTATGGATGGTCTGGTAACTGGCATTTTCGTCGGACTACAAGCACCAGCAAAGTTTGGTATTCAGATTAAACCCGCTGGAGAAATGCTCTATGCCGAAGAAATAGGTATCGCAGTTAGAAAAGAAGATGAAGAACTGCTAGAAAAACTGAACGAAGCGTTATTGACAATCATTGAAAATGGTACGTACGAAGAAATCAGCATCAAATGGTTCGGAGTAAACCTTTTAGAAGGATAGGAAGGCGTATATGACACAGTTTATTGAAAGTATCGTGGCCTTTTTCGAGGTTGCTATAAAATTTGCACCGAAGTTTCTACCAGCAGTTGGTTTAACGCTTCAGTTATCTGTTTTATCTATTTTGCTGGGGACACTTTTTGGCTTACTGGTAACGCTGTTAAAACTCACGCGTCTTAAACTACTAGAATCCATAACCAATGTGTATATTTCCATCGTAAGAGGGACGCCACTTCTCTTACAACTTTATTTTATTTATTTTGGCTTGCCAAAACTGGGACTTGAGTTTGACAGTTTTACTTCAGCCGTAATCGGTTTGGCATTTCACAGTGGCGCTTATATCAGTGAAATTTTTAGAGGCGCCATCAATGCAGTGCACTACGGTCAGGAAGAAGCGGGCAAAGCGATCGGTCTAAACCGTTTTCAGATCTTTTACTACATTATTTTGCCACAGGCGGTTAAACAGGCAATCCCCGCTTTAGGCAATCAGTTTATTATAGCCGTGAAGGATTCTTCACTGGCGAGCGTCATCACCATAACGGAAACCATGCTCATCGCACGTCAGTTTGTCGCGGCAACATATAATCCGTTTCCGATTTTATTTGTGGCAGGATGTTATTACTATATCATCATCACACTACTCAGTGCAGTTTTACGAAGGGTAGAGAGGAGGCTACAAGTAAATGAACGATAAAGTGGTTTTAAAAATTAGCAATCTTCATAAGTATTTTGGTGAACTTGAAGTATTAAAAGGTGTAAACTTAGAAGTCTATGAAGGTGAAGTGATTAGCATCATCGGTGGAAGTGGCTCTGGTAAGAGTACGCTACTCAGGTGTATCAACGGACTGGAAAGAAAAAACGAAGGCGATATCATCTACGAAGGTGAAGCCGTGAAGCGAGATTTCACCAAATTACGTGAACGCATCGGCATGGTGTTTCAGCATTTCTACCTGTTCCCGCACAGAAAAATCATCGACAATATAACTCTGGGTCCACGTGTGGTAAAGCGTACAGAAAAAGAAGAAGCAAATCAGCAAGCATATAAACTACTAGAAAAAGTTGGGCTAGCAGATAAATCGGATGTATATCCCGCGATGCTATCTGGTGGTCAAAAGCAACGTGTTGCCATCGCCAGAGCCCTCGCGATGAATCCCGATATCATGCTCTTTGATGAACCCACCTCAGCGCTTGACCCTGAACTCGTGGGCGAAGTCCTGCTCGTTATACAGCAACTGGCTAAAGAGGGGATGACCATGCTCATCGTCACACATGAAATGGGTTTTGCACGTGAAGTGTCGGACCGCGTCATTTTTGTAAACAACGGTCAAATCGCTGAAATGGGAACGCCTGAAGAAATATTTGAAAATCCTAAGGATGAAGATTTAAAGCGTTTTATTCAGAGTATTTATTAGTTAAAATAAGAAAGGGGCTGTCGGGAAATAGATAGTTTCAGAAAAAAATATTTATAATCAAAAAGGAAATCCTCCTACAATGTCTATTCGACACTGATAGGAGGATTTCCTTTTTGATTATAAATATTTTTTTCTGAAACTATCTATTTCCCGACAGCCCCTTTCAATTGTATACCCCGAACAAGAAAGCTAACGTTTAAAAGGCAGCTTTCTAGCTTGTATCCATATATGATTTAACACAAGTCAAAATTATTACTTTTTCTTTTTCCTTTTTTTCTTAGATCCTTTTTTTCGTTGAAATGGTTTAATTGCTAATGGTCTTGTTTCTGAATTAAAAGTTTTTTCTATTTCTTGTCCATATGGATTTTTCGTTAAAATCTGATCAATTATTGCATATGGATAATCATCTTCAAATATTTCAAATACCTTTGGGAAAGCTTCTAAACATTCATTATATGGTGATGTAGTTATTGGATTTTCTAAATACAGTTTGAACTCATTTATAGTTGGAGAGGAGCCTTTCCAGAGTTTTTTTGTATTTAAAACCTTTTTGTCATGAACACTCATGACTTTTACTACTGGGTTAACAAAGAATTTTAGAAGGGTAGACTTATCAACAATCCTTATTCCTTCACCGTATATCAGATTAGTGAAATCAAAAATGTTTGTACAGGCCAACTTAACTATTTTATCATCATCGAATGGATCATCTGGCAAGTCAATATTAACTAGTGTTTTTATTTTATCCCAGTCCGTCTTCAGTATTTGACATCTTCTTTCGATTTGATCAACTGCTTGTTTAATAGTTTTCTTACATTCTGAATGTCGTTTATCACTATATGGAACAGTCATAGCTTTAAATTCCCATAGTAATAGATGATTATCAAAAGTACCTATAAAATCAAATTCAATGTCTTTTCCATCAGAAGCAACGAAATCAATTTTATTTGTGTTTACTTTTATTCCACTAAAATGTCTCAATACGAACTTAATTTCATTTTCAAAATCAGTTCCAATTTTAGCGATATTAACTTCGTAATTACTTAGTAACATTTCGACAATTCTCTCAATATTCATTTGCTGAATTAAAGCAGGAGAGAAAACTATATGCTCAGGGTTTACACAGATTAGTGGCCTTGAGAAAATATCGCTTTCACCTTTAATTCCGGGTTTGAAAGTAAAGTAATTAATAAGTTTTAATGACTCAATCTTACTATATCCATAATATCTTGTTAAACAATCAATCAAATAATTAATTGATACAATTGGACACAAATATTTATACCAAGTTTCATCCTCTTGCATAAAGTTACCATAGATATTTCTAGTATAGCATTCAGCTAATACATATAGTAGCTCTATCACCTTAAAAAGTTGTTCTAAGTTCACTCCATCAATAGTTAAATCAAAATAATGTTTATGCATATTAGATGAATACGCATCTATAAGAGGTTTATAGCTTTCTACAGCCTTGAAATAATCAGATTCATTGATTGAGAACAGCGTTAATATATCATCCTTATTAATCTCTTTAGAAATATGTGAAATCGTTGCATTATTTTTTAGCGCTTCTCTTGAAGTATTCATCTTAAATATTTCAATCATTAATAAGTATTGCCTTCTATTTGATGCGATTATATGTTGTTTATATTCATTTTGATTCTTTGGCATAAAAACATAAGTTTCCTGTATTTCGTTTTTATCCAAAACAACATTCCATTGTGAATACTTGAATTTTTCCCATGTTTTAATCAAAAGATTTCTCTGTACGGATAGGTGTGTTATTAGCTCTAAAGAAGGAACTTCAATATGTGTAATATCGCCATGTTCAGGCTTTGTCACAATTTCAAAGTCTTTTTTCTTTTTAGAATACAGGTATCGAATCAAAATATCAAAGGCTTCTACAATGCCTTCAAAATTGTCCTCAAATGAAACTAGCATATTCGGGTTATTATTTGGAGTATTATTTGATACAGCAGATTCCATCCCTGTGAAAAACCCTTGTTTTTTTATATCTTTATCTTTTAAATCTTGCACTAATCTGCTTTGATCTTGTAGAAAGATAAATAACATTCTAATTTGCTCAGACAAAGTAAATTTCATAAATTCACATTTATTGAGTTTTTCTGTATTTCTCATATTATTATGATTAAAAAAAGTAAACGCTAAGTAAAGTTCTTGCAACTCTTTCAGAAAATCCGATGGATATTCTTTTTCTTTTGCTAAGTTAAAAGCTCTCGTGATTATCAAAATGCTGAATTCGTGAATATCCTGATTATACTTATATCCAAGCGGATCAGGAAAACATTCACTCAATAAAACTGCTTTTCTAAAACTGGTTTCATGTTCGTCGTAGATTACAAGTAACAACTCACTACATTTAATAGGCTTCCTTCCCAAATAAAATTCTTTGAAAAGTTTTATTGGATCTTTATCATCAATACATAAATCGAAATCTAATGTTTTTAACTCGTTATATTCATATTGGCTGATCTCACCATTTTTTAGCTTTTGATCTAGTATTTTTATTGCTTCATCCAATTTAATCTTTAAATCATCAAACTTATCTTCCCATTTATTCATTACAATTGACTCCTTCAGTAGCATACCCCATTTTGAAAGCAATAGAGCGCTGTAGTGTAATTCTAGGCTATAGTTATTTATCTACTTATTGTTCATTTCGTAGTAATGATAAAAAGCACTATTTACAATCCCCGTAAGTAGCCACAATAATTGTAGTGAAAGTCCCTTGTTCAAATCCTTTGAATTCATAGAGTTCCAGTGCGCTAAATTATTTCTAATATTCTTTCCGATTCTTTCTTTACCATCGTTATGTAAGAAATAACGTAAGCATTGGATATGATTTTCGCCAAGAATATTTGTAAGAACTAAGTTGCTCTTATCAAGTAGTTTACCAAGGGTGACCTGCTCATCACTAATATATTGAAAACTCATATTTTCTTTAATATATATTTCACGCAATAATTTTTCTGAAAATCCACTGGCAAACATTGATAATCCATAGCATACACTCTGGAGTAAAACGATATCGTCTTCCTCAACATTATGAAATGCATCTAGAGAGAACTGAAAGAGTATTTTCATATCATCATCGAAACCCTTTTCAATGATATCAATATTTAAAACGTCACAGATATATTTAACAAAGGTCTTAAAGTAACTAAAGAAATCATTAATTTTTCCAGCATCAAAAATATAGAGTTTAAATTGCTCCATTGCAAATACATTGCAGATACTTAATTCTCTTAATCTAGAAGTTGTCCAGTACTCATTCGTGCTAATATTGGTTGATGCAATTAAATCCGTCAACCCTGATACAGAGTTTCTAATTGTGCTCTCAAAGAAATGTTCAAGTTTTTTATGTTCATGGTTAGTGGAATGTGTCAGAGACATCATTTTTGCTTCCCATTCAATCTCTGAATTCATCGTTTTTGCGAACTGATCAATTGGGACTTCATAGCTGAATGAATGTCCATTCTCTAAAAGCCAACTATTAACTAAATCATCAATTTTTCTTAATTCAGCTTCAAATTCATACGCGTGTGGCGATTTAATATCTTTAAAGAAATCTTTTATCACTTTAATTATTGATTGAGATTCAATCGCTTTATTCATATCGGTTCCTTTAACGACATCTCGTCCATACTTAAGCAAATTATTGCTGAACTCTTCACAAATGCCAGCTAAGTCATCTATACCAATAATCGACTTAACAATTTTTAAAATATCCACTAAACGATAATCAATGTTCTTGTGAAAAATTTCTTCTGACAACATGAAAGCTAATAAGACTTTTCTATTCTTAAAAGTTGTCTGGATTTCGTTAAAGCTATCAATAATTAAATGACTTTTTTTTGCTATAAGACTGCTAAAAGTTTCATCTTTTATGCCTGACGAAAATTTAGCACAAATTGAGATTGTAGAAGAGACTAATTCGCTATTATTTTCAGTTGTACAAATTGACTCAATACTATTATTAATAAATTCAATTACCGCTTTGTTTGTATATTTACTGAAAATAGTCGTAAAGGTATCTACACTACTCATAAATTCAGCTTGTCTATCTGTAACAATATGGGGAGTGATTTCTGAGTACCTTGAAAGCTTACGAATGAACAAATAGTTAATATACTCATCGATCGAAGATAACGAATTAAACGACAAACCTTTGTAATAATTGCATATCAGTGATAACTTTTCAAAGATCATCGAAATATCTATATTAGTTGCATAATCTCCAATCCCATAATAAGAGAGGTTTGTGCGGATACCTTCATTTGAAAGTTCCAATATAATATTACTCATTGCTTTTCCTCCATTATATGCTTACATTACATCACCATTATGCACTAACGCTGCATTTTCAAGTCCAAAATAACGTCGTTTAAAACACTTATCTTTACTGTAAATGTAATGTAACGTGTTTCAATATGAGTCAATTAGGTCTAATTTAAATATCATATTTTGATGTGCATTCTGTACAGAAACCATTTAATGAATCATTATCAAAATTTATTGGCAGACCACATTTAGGACAGTAGTTCTCTGCAGGTTCATATTCGTCATCTCTATCATAACAACTAATAAATTCGGTTTGTTGTATAGAACCATTAATTATCTCTGCCTCCTCAAAGTTATTATCCAAAGAGAAATCAATAAATTGATCAACATATCGGGTTACCTGTACCGTTATTTTACCTTCGAAGACATGCTCATTTTCAGGTGACTGAATAATCTCTTTAGTATCTTCATCACGTCCCCAGTATTCAGTTGACGTTGCGATTAATCGAACTCTATAGTTAAAATGATAAATGATTTCTTCATCATTCCGTTCAATCTGTTCCGCAGAAATAAATTCATATTCATCTATTTCTAAATCTGATAAGCCTTCGCTACCAATATCATTTGACCCTTCGATAAACTCTTCTTGGGAGTAGGATAATTGATCTTGAATTTTCTCAAATACTTTGTCGCAATTTTCAATAACAAAATTTTCAAAAGTTTGCTTAAGGGCCATATCAATGGCATCTGACTTATCAATGTTGTATTCAGCGGAGATGATATCGAACAATTCATTTGAAGTTAACGCGATCAAATTCTGTTTGGTTTCTTTTTTGAACTCTGTAATTAGTTTTTGATGGAAGGTCTTTTTTATAACACCTGTTTCAGAAGTTACTTCGTCCCACCAATCTAACTTAACATCATCAGTAGCAAATATAACATCAACTTTGTTTTCTTTTGAATATCGAATTAACTCCTTCCATAATATTAAGTCGCTATATTTTCTAATTCCATCTTTATCTTTGTCTTTAAATCCAGGTGGTGTCTTTTCTTTGTATCTAGTGATTCCCTCGTCACAAATCGAATATAATTCATCAGTTTTAAACTCCGTCATTATCTGCGAACTCAATGATTTGAAGAACATTTCGATTGGATCCTTACTAAGATATTCGTCATTAATTTCAACAAGTAGAGAATGTTCATCATAATAGTCAGAGAACAACTTGGTTAATTCATCAATTTTATTTGCTGCATCCAGTCGTAATTTATCGGTATCAGGGAAATGATAGGTTTGAATTCTGTCAAATTCCTTCATAATCTTCGACTTAGAATCACTTACAATCTCATTAAGCTTTTTACTATAATTTTCTATTTTTTGTTTTGCTGCAGAATATTTTCCTCTATAATGCTTTAAGTATTCCAATTTAGTAGTATAAGTGATTCTCAAATCCGGTTTAATAGACTCTAAACACTTAAGTGCAAAATCAGTAAACTCTGGTGAATAGTCATATACTCTTAAGAAAACATTCGTATCACATATAATGATTGTTTTATTTTCTTGAATTTTTTCCTTGATCGAAATTGCATTCATATAGCTACCTCTAGAACCTTAATCATATTTTAAATCACAACTACTAATATTTTACAATACAAGACATGAAAAAGATACAGGTACAAGATATCGTATGCAAAATATATCAAACCGCCTAAATGTACACAACAAGCCGTATCAATAAGATATACGAAGCTTATCTAACTCCATACAGTCTTTCCATAGCACTCTTTGTTATCAACCAAACTTTTCCACTTTTCTTATAGTCTGATCCACTAATAAGATCAGCACTGGTTACTCGGTGGCGGAGTGTACTTGGATCGATACCCCAGATTTCTGCAGCTTCTGAGAACGTATAGATTTCAGAAATAGGGTTAGTGGAAGGGAGCGTAGTAACCGGCATGATTTCTATATGGTGAATTTTAATATTTGAACTATCAAGGCCATCAAACAACATAACATCAGCAGCCTCAACTTTAATGTTTGTTACTTCACCAGTTAGGTTCCTGCCACTAATATTTCGGATTGTTATTTTGTCGCCTTTTTGAACCGTTATCTCAATATGTTTTTGCCTCTTCCCCACCGTTTCTGATATATGATAATCAAATCATGTATTATTACTTACTGATCAAACTCAATATCTTCATTCACTTTTTCGTTAATATCAACTCTCGTTTGAATATCAAGTTGATTTACAAGCCAACCGTTTAAAGTGCAATTTTTAATAAATTCATCAATTCTATTTATACCATTAATTTCTTTTAATGTGACAATTACTCCAAAACGTATACCCACACCATCTTTGGGGTCCAGTCGATTGTTAGTTTTTATTTCCATTCCCCAATTTTTATTCCTGTAAGATTTTTTTGGCTTCATTCTGTCTTTAGGTTTTTCTACAACATATTTAACATTATCCCATTTTCTAAATCGGTGTCTCGCTTCCCCTTCTAGAAGATAATTTTTTTCGGAATTTAGTGTTTCATCTTGATTTTGTTTATCATTATTGATTTCATACAGCTTTCCATTGTCTTTGATTCTTCCAAAGTGAAGATTTAATTCCGTATTTGTGTAATCGACACCTTGTGTTCTTTCGCACATAGGAAAATAGCACATAGTAGCTCTGGCTATATAGGGATAATTATCATCTTTAAGCGGAATCGGAAAATGATAATTATACGTGTTCCATTTCTCGCTTATATCTGATACCAAAAACTTAATTTCCTCATTCTTTGATTGAACAATATCACTTATATTAATAGGTACCACCCCATGTCCGTAAAGAGCTACCTCTTCTGGTGTCGGATTTTCATTCCAGCCCTTAGCAGCATCAATAATCAGAGCTTTAGCAATCTCCCTTTTTAAGCCTAAGACATCAATTAAAAAGGATAGCTTCCGCGCAATCCATGGAGCTGCAAAAGAGGTTCCAGCAACATTGGCTTCACCTAATGGTTCACATACCTTTATGTATTGCTCCTCACTTCCACCATAATAACTAACATCCGGTTTTGCAAAAAAAGATAATGCAAGTCCTTTTCTAGAATATTTTGTTGACAGACCACTCTTAGTAACAGAATTGACCACCATACTATTTATTGAATCAGCAGGTGAACCTATTTTTACAATATTGCTATTAGGCTTATTAGTACCAGCTACGACAAAAATCACATCGTTTTCAAACTGAATTTGATCTAATACTGCAGCTTCAGCGGAAACAAAATTATCATTGACCTCTTGATTACTACCCAGTGAAATATTCCATACTTTTATATCTCTATTATTAGAAATAATCTCCTTAATTTGTTTTGTAATTGTAAAAGATGAGAATCTAGAACCAATTGCAACTCCAAAATGTCTTACTTTAAATCTACCACATCCATCATCTAGCCACGGGTTTAGCCTTGAACCATCTACAATAATTGAAGATACTGCCGTTCCATGACGATAATCATCTGTACTTTTAGGAATGACATCATCCACCATATCATGATACTCAACCCATTCGTTAAAATAGACACGGTTATCGAATAATGTATCAATTACACCAATAATTGGTTCAATACTAGGTGATGGTATATACATTGTATCTTTCTGATATTGTTCGATAAAATCCTCAGGAGATAATTCTGCTAAATCTTCAGTTGCCATTGAAACAAGATACGGAACTTTCTCAAATAAAAGTGTTATCTGATTTTCGTCCAAGAAAATTGTCTGATTATCCAAAATCCTACTCGCTAAAATGTCAATACCTATACTTTTTAATAATAATTTTGCATCTGTATGAGTATTATACAGAGTAACAATACTTTGTTTTGTCTGTTTTATTGCCATTTCTATTTCAAAACTTTCAATATATGAAACGTCAGCAACTACTTGTTTAAATACTGACTTATTTATAGGCAGATTTTCAAATTTAACAGTCCCGATAATTTTCTTTTTCTCATTACCAAAAATTTTTTCATCATCAAAAGTCATCTTATTTATGCTTCCGTTAAACTTAGTATTCAGGATATGGTTAGTTTTAGAAAGTAGATCAATGCTTTTTTCTAAATCTATCATTTCTAAAAAATACGTTATAATATGTTTATCTTTTTCCTCATTGAACTTCGCGCCAACAATAGCAGAATTTGAGTCATTGCCCCTTAATAGACCGGAAATTCGATTACTTTTAGCAACTATTTTGTTATAATATACGCTAATCAAAATTCCATCAAATGGCTTTTTTTCTTGCTTCCAAAAATCACCAATTTGGCTTATTTTATCAAGTAACCTAATTAACTGTTCGCTTGTTACTACAACTTTGCTATTCATGGCTACTCCGCCACCGGTATTAACTTTTGATGCTTGTATGAATCGCTTACCTTTCAATTCTAATACATTATTCATCAGCAAATTCCTCCTTATTCAACCTTCTAGATATAGTACTCTTAGATTCGTCTTTAAGTTTTTCAATTTCTCTTACCGTAAAACCTTGTATTCGCAACTGTTCAAGATTGGTTTGATCAAGATTACCTACAAGATTATTATACAGCCGCCTCAAATAATCATGCTCAACTTTAGTATCACTAAATGCTAATGAAGTTTTTATAATATTTTTTAATTCTCCTGGGTATGGTAACTTCTCAGCTGTATTTAATATTTTCTTAAATAACCTAGTATCTTTTGAAATGCCTTTAAAAGTTTTAATAAAAGATGTAAAGAAATACTCTGCAACTTCAATCAAATCTTCCTTGCTATATCTATTGAAATTTATAACTGCATCAAAACGCCTTGTAAGTGCTTTATCAAAATTTGTATACAAATTCGTTGTTGCAATAATCACTATTTCTTTATTTAAATCAGTCAACCTATCCAATTCTCTTAAAATTGCAGAAGTTACTCTCCCCATTTCACGCACATCGTTACGGTTAATCCTATCTAAAGCAATTACATCTATTTCATCAAATAAGACAACAACTTTATTTGATTGAGGAATCATATTTATTTCTGAAAACACATTTGAAATGTTCTTATTAGTTTGACCCAACTTGCTGTCAATCAAATTATCAAAGTCAACGTAGTATAAAGTTCTATCAAGCAAACGAGCAACATGTTTTGCTGCCTCTGTTTTTCCACTTCCTGGTAGACCTTCAAACAAAAATTTGTTTATCCCAATATTGTGATTGACTGCATTAATGATCCCTTTTATATCATTAGATATTTCGATAGGCAAATTTAGAGGTTCCATTACTCTAATATCTATCTGCTTCAAAAAGTCACTCACAAAATCACTCGCTTGGGGGGTATATAAATTTGATTCAGCTATAAGGCTCATGATATATTCAGCTAATTGATTGTCTCCAATACTATCAAAGTACCTCGCTATACTTATTGATTCATTTCTAAAAGCATTCTCATTTCTTTCAACATGGTATTTTATTAGATTTAAAACGTTTTGTTTTTTCATATTTAGGTACCTCCGTTTTCATTTCTATTGTATTACAACAAGGGACAAAAGTCTATGTTTTTGGGACAAATTATACTGTCAGTTTTTTATTTTTCCAGTTTAATAACCCCCCGGTGATAAAACTGTATTTAAATATGTACGTTTCTATGCATATCTATAGCACAAATGATCGTTTATGATACAAAAAATCGTGAGCAAATATCAACTCACGACCATTTCTGTATTTTCTATTTATTTAACTTCTCATGCTTTACTACCATCTTTATATGATTTGGAATATAAAGTAGATCTAGAAGAAACATAAGATATTAACATAAATTTAATAGACACCAATAAATTACAATCCATTAAATTCTAATAAATTCAAAAACCTCTGGGCAAGAATTCAACTTCCCTAAAAGATTAAGTGTTAGCTCATTTTTGAGTATAATTATTTTGAAAGTAAAAAGGCCAAGAAAGCTTGATAACAGTGGCATCGATGCCATGTTAGCTTTCTTGACCGTCTTTCTTGTTTACCCCGAACAAGAAAGCTAACGTTTAAAAACACCCTTATTCCTCATCATTTACAATCTTAATCGTATTATTAAGGAAAATTTCATTCATTTTCCTATAATCACATAAAAAAGATGTGGCGCTAGCTTCTATCATGTCACTTTCTGAGACCTCAGAAAAATCTACTCTATAACCAATACTTTCAGCAAGATATTCAATGAAAAGCCTCTGTGTTCTACCATTTCCTTCTCTAAAAGGATGTAAAACATTTATCTCGCTTAAATAATATGCAAGTCGTATTGGGACCTCATGCTCAGGTGTATCTTTTAAATGATTTTCACGTTCTAATTCCTCAAATAGTCTATCCGCATTAGATTGAATAAATTCATAGTTGCAAAACATATTTCCTTTTGCAATATTAACCCATCTGAGATTTCCAGCCCATTCATATATATCGCCAAACAAATATCTATGAATCGCACACAAATGCTCAAAATCAAAATGACCTTCAATCTTATTTATTTTTGCATCCATCATTCTAAGGGCCGTGATTTCTCGTTCTGCAACACTAAGCTCATATGAATCCTTAATGTCTAGTTTGTTTATAAGAACGTTTGATTGTTTGTAACAATATCTTTCATCATACTCATAATCATAACTATAATCTTTGTTCATGGCTCTTGATTTCCTTAGTTCTATGTTTTTCTATAAGTTCTGAAACTATCTTATCAACCTTGTCTCGATCTCCTGCACATAGTCTCATTCTATTTTTATCATCTTCAGTTAAGGGCATTCCTTCCATGGCCATTGAGCCATTAACCTCTTTGATTATTTTCTCAATATTTCTCATGAATACACACCACCTTTTACTTATATTATACCACACTCCGTTAATCGCTTATCTGTAATTATCGCTAAAAGGACTAAAATAATTTCAAAAGTTTATGAAAAAAATGAGAATATGATTTTGTATCGCTCTTAACTTGATACAGATAAAATACAAAGGATGGAAAATACAATGGCAGAGAAATTTGAAAAATCGCTGAAAGAAGAACTGATTATCAAATACTTGAATGGAGAAAGTGCTTCAAAATTATTCACCAAGCATAAAATTCCCAAGAGTACTTTTTATCACTGGATTAATCAATATAGAAATCTGAGTGATGTGGATTTAGAGAAAAGATCTAAAAACTCTCAACAGAAGAAAAAACTTGAAAACATCATCAAAATTTTACAAGCCGTAGACTGTACCGTTCATTCATCAACCCAAGTTAAGCTTGCTGAAATGGAAAAGCTACATGAAGCATTTAGCGTCCATGCTTTGTGTGAAGCCCTTAAAGTGCCGAGGGGCACATATTATAATCATATTTTACGTAACAAAAAATCCAATAAATCGCAGCTTAAACGTCGAGAGATGCTTAAGCCTCTGATTAATCAAATTTTCGAAGAGAGCAATCAAATTTATGGTGCAAAGAAAATTCGTGCAGTTCTAATCGATCAAGGCCATCAAGTAAGCCCTGGGCTTATAACAGAACTGATGATTGAAATGGGGCTTGAGAGTATTAGCAAAAATGCAAAGCGTGAACACTTAAAACAAATTCGTTTTGAGAAGAAACATAATTTGCTAAACAATAATTTTGTTGCTGACGCACCAAACCAAATATGGTGCTCCGATTTTACAAGTTTTCGCTTAAAAGATAAAAAACTACATCTATGTGCAATCATCGACCTTTACTCTAGAAAAGTTGTTGCATTTAATATTTCAACCAATGCAACAACCAATTTATTAACGAGAACTTTTAAAAAAGCTATTTCAGAAAGAAATCCAGATTGCTCAAAGCTTATGTTTCATAGTGATCAAGGTGCGCCATTTACCTCTTACGCTTTTCGAGGTCTCTTGAAATCACTTGAAGTCTCTCAATCTTTTTCAAATCCTGGAAATCCATACAACAACAGTGTTATCGAAGCCTTTTTTTCACATTTCAAACGCGAGATGGTTTACCGTCGAATTTTCAAAAGCGAAAAAGAACTTCAACAAAGTGTCAGCGACTATATATTATTTTTCAATGAAAAGCGCCCTCATAAATCAATTGGCTATAAAGCCCCATCTAAACTAGAAGAAATTTATCACAAAAACCTTAAAAAATTGGACTAGGGGGTTCGTATAAGTTGTTTTTTCGTTTTTACGTTTCCTTTTTTTGATTTTTACAAAAAAGACATTGGACAAGATTAAATTCTATCAAATTCAAAACTTAGCATTTGGAAGGGTTTGAACATAAGCAAAGGGTGAGGTTTTTAAGTACAATTTTCTCATTGTACCCAAAAACCTCACCCCAGCATTTGGTGGAGATGAGGGGAGTCGAACCCCTGTCCAAAAATAACTCACTTTCACTTTCTCCGAGCGGAGTCGTGCATTTAGGTTTCGCTACGTCTCCCGAGGTACGACACCCTGGTGACTAAGCTATTTCTATCATACCCAATATCAGATTAGAAAAGCATCTTTCAATGGGACCTCAGCAGGGTTTAGGTCAACAGCCAAGGCGGCTGAGATAAGGCCTTGGGGTGACACTGCAATTAAGCAGCTAGTGCAAAATTTTCGTTTGCGTTTGTGTTTAAGTGATCCAGTTCTTTAACGTGTACCCCAGATCAAGAAACACGGCTCGCTTATAAAAGATCATCATCCCTGTCGAAACCAGTACATCCCCATGAAGGCAGATCGCTTAGCGACTGCTAGGGCTACTGATTATACGCTTTGATCGCTTTTTGGATGCGTCTATCCGCATCTTTTTTAGCGATGGTATCGCGTTTATCATATAGTTTTTTACCTTTGGCTACCGCTATTAGAACTTTTACAAGTCCACGTTCATTAAGATAAACTTTGAGCGGTACCAGTGTAAAACCTTCTCGGGTTGAAAAGTCATGCAGTTTATTAATTTCACGCTTATGCAACAAGAGTTTTCTCGTGCGAAGTGGGTCTTGGTTGTTATGGCTACCAAAGTCATACGGTGTGACGTTCATACCGATGACGAAGACTTCCCCATTTCTCACTTCTGCATAGGCTTCTTTTATACTGGCTTTTCCACCGCGTATGGATTTTACTTCTGTACCAAATAGTTCGATACCAGCCTCAAAACTTTCTTCTATGAAGTAGTCATGCCAGGCTTTTTTATTTTGTGCGATTAATTTCATCTCGGCCATACATGCCTCCTCTGGAATATTTTTTTGGACTGCTTTATTATTTTAGCACAACTTGTTTGTGGCTTCAATCCTTACAAGCGTTCGTAATGTAAACTTAATGGAAATAATATGCGTCTATATATTACGACTCTTCAAGAAATTGCTCAAGTGCGAATACGATGCCGTCTTCATCATTAGAGCGGGTTACGAATTTTGCTACGGACTTGAGGGCTTCGGTTGCATTAGACATGGCGACGCCGATGCCTGCATAGCAAATCATGTCTACATCGTTTTCATTATCGCCAAATGTGATGACATCTTCTATGGGTAGTCCATAATGGGCTCTGATTGCCTCTATGCCCGTGGCTTTGGTGACGCCCTGAGCCATTACATCAAAAGATGTTTCAAGCGACTTGCAGGTTTCTAGACCCTCTATGCACCTTAGTTCATCCATGAGCCTTCGAAAGGTTTCAGGATTTTCGTGAAATAACCCGATTTTATAGATGGGGAAAGACCCCACAAGTTTCGGCAAAGACTCTGGGTACATAACAGTAAACTTATAGGCATCAGGTTGAGCGGGCATTTCATCGGTATATTTTTTTGCCAGATGCGCATATCGAGATGCATAAATGGCATCGATGTCGTAAAGGTGATAATAAGCACCATATGTTTCACAAATGGAAACCACCTGCGTTGCAAGTTTAGGCGTAAGTTCTATGGCCTGTATCACTTCGCCCGTTTTAAGATGCTTGACCACAGCGCCATTACAGGAGATGAGAAACCCATCGTAGTCCAGTTTTTGCGTGATGGTTTTACCTGCGCCATGCATGCGGCCTGTAGCGATGGCAAATAAATGGCCTGCTTCGATGGCATCAAATATGGCTTTTTTCGTGGGCTCTGATATGGTTTTGTCTGATTTTAATAATGTCCCGTCAATGTCACTTACAATTAATTTTTTCATAGAACCTCTCTTATGCCAATTCAAAATCTATTTGTCTGAGTACAGGATCTGCTTTTGAAACGACGATTTCGATTTCATCACCCAGCGCATAAATTTTGCGTTTGCGTTCGCCTACCAGTTGAAGCCTTACTTCGTCATAAACGTAGTAGTCGTCATCGAGTTCTTCCATACGGAGCAAGCCTTCGATGGTATTTTCAAGTTCGATAAACAGACCAAATGAGGTAACCGATGAAATAATGCCCTTGAACGTTTCGCCCACATGCGCCATCATATACTCTGCCATCTTCATGTCGTTTACTTCGCGTTCAGCCAGTTCTGCGTTGCGTTCTTTTTCTGAACTTTGAACCGATACGGCCTCTACGATTTTTCTAAGCGCTGAGATCCGCTCTGCACTGAGTTTACCGTGAATCATCTCTTTGATGATGCGGTGAATTTGTAAATCTGGGTATCGTCTAATAGGCGATGTAAAGTGACAGTAGTATTTGGCGGATAAACCAAAGTGTCCATCGTTATTTGGCGAATATTTCGCTTGTTTTAGTGAACGCAGTGCCATTTTGCTGATGATGTGCTCCTCTTTTTTACCTGACGCTTCTTCGATGAGGCCCTGAATCGATTTTGGATGCACCTCTTCTAAATTGCCTTTTATTTTATAGCCAAAGTGGAAGATGAACTTGTTCAGTGCTTCTATCTTTTCCACAGTTGGCATCTCATGAATTCGGTAAACAAACGGCAGTTCTAACCAGAACATGTGCTCCGCTACGGTTTCGTTTGCAGCGAGCATAAAGTCTTCGATTAATCGGTTGCCGATGCGTCTTTCCGCTTTGCCCACGAATACCGGTTTGCCATCGCCATCCAGTTGGATTTTCGTTTCGGCAAAATCAAAGTCCACTGCGCCTCTACGGTCGCGTTTTTCTCTAATGCGTGCAGCAAGTGCTTTCATCGCAAAAAGATCTTCTGTAATCGCCGCGTATTTAGCAAGCAGTTCAGGTGTGGCTTTGTCTTCTAAAATATCGGAAACATCATCATAATTCATGCGCTCTACAGTTTTAATGACGCTTTCACAAATACGGTGCTTCACCACATCACCTGCGCTGTCGATTTCCATTATGCACGATAAGGTCAAGCGGTTCACCTGAGGATTTAAACTGCAGATGCCGTTGGATAAGCGCTCAGGCAGCATGGGAATTACGCGGTTGAGTAAATAAACACTGGTGGCGCGATTTAGTGCTTCTTTATCTATTTTCGACTGTTCTTTGACGTATTCGGTAACGTCGGCGATGTGAACGCCTAATTCAAAGTTGCCATTGCCCAAATCGACGATGTGAATCGCATCGTCTAGGTCTTTTGCATCTTTACCGTCGATGGTGATGACGTTTAGGTGCCTAAAATCTTCGCGTCCTTGCGCCATGGTCTCATCCACTTCTGATGGAATCTCTTCTGCCTCTTTTAAAACTTTATGTCCAAAAACTTCAGGGAGTTTAAACGTGCGAATAATCGAGAGAATGTCCACGCCTGGCGTACCAGACTGACCCAAAATCTCTGTGATTCTTCCCTCTGGGTTACGGCGATCTTCAGGCCATTTGGTAATCTCAACCACCACTTTATCGCCCTGTTTTGCACCTAAAGTGCCATTTCTGGAGATAAAGATGTCTTTTCTAATTTTCTGATCGTCTGGAATGACAAATCCAAAATTCTTACTTTCTTCATACGTACCGACGATTTCAGTATTAGCGCGTTTAACCACTTTGATGACTTCGCCTTCACGCTTTTGACTTTCAGCGCTTACTTTTGTAATTTTTGCTTGTACAATGTCTCCGTTCATGGCACCACCGAGTACGCTGGCAGGGATAAAAATATCATCCATCTGCACATTTTCCACGATGACGAAACCAAAGCCCTTCATGGCCACTTGAACGCGTCCGACGTAGATTTGAAAAAATTCAGGGAGCGCGTGTTTGCCTTTTTTTGTTTTTATCACTTTTGATGATTCAACCAATTCTTCTAGTGACGCTATAAATGTCGATTGATCGATAGGGTCTATGCCAAGTGCCTCAAATAAATCTTGTGCGAGGTACGGTTTTTCCATATTTTCTTTAAGGTAGTTTAATATCGCTTCTTTATACATGTTGCCTCCTAATTCATTTTGATACTTCTATACCCATTATAACACACGATGACACTAAAAAAGAGGCTGTACACAGAGAAACTCTGCGTACAACCTCTTAAAAGTTTGCTTATAATAACGAACCCATCTGTAAAAATAATGGTGCAAACACTAGAGATACGATGGTCATAAGTTTAATTAAAATATTGATCGACGGACCTGACGTGTCTTTAAATGGATCGCCTACTGTGTCGCCAACAACGCTCGCTTTATGCGCTTCAGAACCTTTGCCACCATAGTGACCTTCTTCAACGTATTTCTTAGCATTGTCCCATGCGCCGCCAGCGTTTGCCATAAAAATCGCGAGAAGAACGCCTGTGACGAGAGAACCTGCAAGCATGCCGCCAAGTGCTTCCCCACCTAGTACGAGACCTACAACGATAGGTGCAAGTACTGCCATTAGACCGGGAATCATCATTTCTTTTAAGGCTGCTGTGGTACTGATATCAACGCATCTTGCATAGTCCGGTTTACCCGTACCTTCCATGATGCCAGGGATGTTTTTAAATTGGTGTCTAACTTCTTCGATCATTTGGTAAGCTGCACGACCAACGGATTCCATGGTAAGCGCAGAGAATATAAATGGCAACATACCACCGATAAATAAGCCCACCACAACTTTAGGGTTAAGGATATTAATCGTTTGAATATTAATCGCTTGCGAATAAGAAGCAAACAGTGACAATGCCGTTAAAGCAGCAGAACCGATGGCAAAACCTTTACCGATTGCCGCTGTGGTGTTACCCACTGCATCCAGTTTGTCTGTAATTTTTCTAACTTCTTTAGGCAATTCACTCATTTCAGCGATACCACCTGCGTTATCTGCGATTGGACCATATGCGTCGACGGCTACGGTGATGCCTGCTGTTGAAAGCATGCCCACGGCTGCAAGTGCGATGCCGTATAATCCAGCAAATTGGAAGGCAATTAAAGTTGCTGCACAGATAAATAAGATTGGGAACATCGTCGACATCATGCCCACTGCAATACCTGAAATAATGGTCGTTGCAGGACCTGTAAGTGATTGTTCTGCGATGCGCTTAACCGATTTATAATCACCAGAGGTATAAATCTCTGTCACAACACCGATTAAAATACCACATACCAAACCCGCTGTGATGGCAAAAAATGCATTGGTATTGCCGAAGAATGCATCACTTAAAAAATACGATGCGACTACGACGATGATTCCGCTGACATAGGTCGACTTTTTAAGTGCTTTATGAGGATCCGATTTGTCATCGCCTTTAACAAAGAACGTTCCGATGATGGAAGCAACGATACCAATCGCCGATAAAACAAGCGGGAAGTATGCACCTTCAACACCAAATGCAAGAAGGCCTAAAGTTATCGCTGCGATAATCGAACCGACATAAGACTCAAATAAGTCAGCGCCCATACCTGCTACGTCGCCTACGTTATCGCCGACATTATCTGCGATAACGGCTGGATTTCTAGGATCATCTTCAGGAATGCCCGCTTCAACTTTACCAACAAGGTCAGCGCCAACGTCAGCTGCTTTGGTATAAATACCACCGCCAACACGTGCAAATAATGCAATAGATGATGCGCCAAGACCAAATCCAGTAATAATTTGAGCGTCTTTAAAGATGTAATAAAGTACACTTACACCGAGTAAGCCCAGTCCCACAACGGACATACCCATAACTGCACCACCTGAAAATGCTACAGATAATGCACGATTCATACCACTTTCTTTTGCAGCAAAAGCCGTTCTAACATTTGCTTTTGTTGCTACGCGCATACCAATATAACCAGCAAGTGCTGAGAAAAAAGCACCAAAGATAAAGGCAATTGCCGTTTCATAGCTCTGTAATCCTACTGTTATGGCCAAAGCCAAAATCACAGAGAAAATAATTAGCACACGATACTCTCTTCTTAAAAATGCCATGGCACCTTCTTGAATGTACGATGCAATTTCATTCATGCGATCGTGTGTAACCACCACACTATCAATTTTCTTAACGACTAAAAAAGCCGCGTATATAAGGGCCAGTATACCGACACCTGCGGACATTAATGCGTAATTCATTGGATAAATCCTCCCCACAACTAAGATCAATAATTCCCTACAATATTATAGTCTAATAAAAACGCATAAGAAAAAAATACAACAATTAGCAAGCTAATTATTGTATATATGCCATCATCAACGCAGAAATCATGAAAACGACTGCTGATACTTTTGTAATTTTATCAAATTTAGCGTCGTAATCTCTTGCTTTATTTTTTCCCCAGATTTGCTCAGCGCCACCGCCGATTGAACCTGATAATCCCGCAGATTTTCCCGATTGTAATAAAATACTAGCGATGAGAATCAATGATGATACGATTAAAAGTACTGTAGATACGATTTGCATTTTTCCACCTCCCTCTTTGTATGCTTAACATAGGTATTTTAACACAGACGCCTTAAAAATACAATTAATTCATTTGGTTTTAGCAAAAAAGCACTAAGCTTGGTGGTTGCTGTCCACCAAGCTTCAGGCTTTGTTAAGATTGATTTAGATTTGCGTTTATTATTTGACCAATTTGATTTGACTCAAAATGGGAATAAATAGTGTCAGGGGAAATGGAATTATCTTAAGTTATAAAATGCAGACATACCCGCATAGATTGCATTGTCACCTAATTGCTCTTCAATTCTAAGCAATTGGTTGTATTTTTCAACACGGTCAGTTCTTGCAGGTGCACCTGTTTTGATTTGGCCTGTGTTTAATGCTACTGCTAAATCTGCAATCGTTGAATCTGCAGTTTCGCCAGATCTGTGTGAAGAAATCGTCGTAAATCCAGCTCTTTTAGCCATTTCGATTGCATCTAATGTTTCAGTGATTGAACCGATTTGGTTTAATTTGATTAAGATAGAGTTTGAAGATCTTTCTTTGATGCCTCTAGAAAGTCTTTCAGTGTTAGTCACATAAAGGTCATCACCAACGATTTGGATTTTGTTACCTAATTTTTCTACCATTAACTGCCAAGCTGACCAGTCGTCTTCAGCAAGACCATCTTCGATAGAGATGATTGGGTATTTTTCCACCAAACCAGCATAGTAGTCAACAAGTTCTGCAGCAGTAAATTCTCTGCCTTCGCTTGCTAATGTGTATTTGCCAGTTTTCTCGTCAAACAATTCGTTTGCAGCAACGTCAAGCGCCAATTTAATTTGCTCACCTGGCTTGTAACCTGCTTTTTCGATTGCTTCCATGATTACTTTTAATGCATCTTCATTTGTTGGTAAGTTCGGTGCAAAACCACCTTCATCGCCTACTCCAGTTGCTAAGCCTTTAGACTTAAGAACCGCTTTTAATGAGTGATAAATTTCAGCACCCCATCTTAATGCTTCTCTGAAAGAAGTTGCGCCAACAGGCATAACCATAAATTCTTGGATATCCACGTTGTTATCTGCATGTGCGCCACCGTTCATTATGTTCATCATAGGAACAGGCAATGTTTTAGCGTTTGTACCGCCAACGTACTCATAAAGTGAAAGACCTGTTGACTCTGCTGCTGCTTTAGCAACTGCGATTGAAACGCCCAAAATAGCGTTAGCGCCTAATTTTGCTTTATTCGGTGTGCCATCAAGTTCTTTCATGAACTTGTCGATGCCCACTTGATCAAATACATCCCAACCTTCAAGTTCAGGTGCGATGATTTCATTTACGTTATCCACTGCAGTTAAAACACCTTTACCAAGGTATCTTGCTTTGTCGCCATCTCTTAATTCAACTGCTTCAAAAGCACCTGTTGAAGCGCCTGATGGTACTGCTGCTCTACCCATAGAGCCGTCTTCTAAATAAACGTCAACCTCGATTGTAGGATTGCCTCTTGAATCTAAAATTTCTCTTGCAAATACATCTGTAATTACTGACATTTCACTTACCTCCATTTTCAATTTAAGTTCTCATTTAAACTATGGTTTTTTATGGTCTTACGACCGAGTGAATTATTTCTTGATAATCGAAGTGCCTGTCATTTCTTTTGGTACGGGAATCGCCATCAAATCAAGTAGAGTCGGTGTTAAGTCACAAAGTTTACCCGCTTCTATTAATGAAATACCTGGCATACCGCCTACGATACATGGTACTTTATTGATCGAGTGCGCCGTCATCGGCTCACCTGTTTCAGTAAGCATTTGCTCTGCATTCCCATGATCTGCTGTAATGATGAAGTTGCCTTGCTTTTCTTCAAGTTTTGCCACTATTTTACCAACACATTCATCTACAACTTCGACTGCTTTTACTGCAGCTTCGATGATGCCTGTGTGTCCAACCATATCAGGATTTGCATAGTTCACTACGATTAAATCATAATAATCTCTGTCGATCTCAGCAAGGAGTCGCTCTGTCATCTCGTATGCAGACATCTCCGGTTTAAGGTCATAAGTTGCAACTTTTGGCGAATTGATTAACACGCGATCTTCACCAGCGTTTGGCGCTTCGATGCCACCGTTAAAGAAAAAGGTCACATGTGCATATTTTTCAGTTTCAGCGATTCGGAGTTGTGTTTTACCCAGCGATGCCAAATACTGTCCAAGCGTGTTGTCTATCGATTGTTGTTTATATGCAATTTCAACATTTGTAATGGTTTTATCGTATTGTGTGAATCCTACATATTTCGTTGGGAAATACGTTCTTTCAAAGCCATCAAAATCAACGTCCACGATGGCACGCGTAATTTCACGTGCTCTGTCAGGTCTAAAATTGAAAAAGATTATGGCATCGTTTTCACATACCTTTGCCACAGGTGCGCCGTTTTTCATAATCACTGTAGGTAAGATGAACTCATCGGTGACACCTTTTTCATAAGAAGCTTGAAAAACCGATTCGACAGAATCTGCCATTTCACCCTCTGCTTTTACCAACATGTTATATGATTTTTCGATGCGCTCCCAGCGATTGTCTCGATCCATAGAGTAGTAACGTCCAGAGATCGTAGCAATCTCACCAAACTGTATATCTGACATATACTTTTCAAGTTCTCTAACATAAGAAAGGCCACTTGTTGGAGACGTATCTCTGCCATCCATAAAACCATGTACATAGATGTTTGACAAACCTTGTTGTTTAGCCATCAAAACAAGTGCTTTGAGATGGTCGATATGGCTATGAACACCACCATCAGACAAAAGTCCCCAAGTGTGAAGTTTCGTGCCATGTGCTTTTGCATGCGCCATCGCTGCGATTAATTCAGGGTTTTCAAAGAAATCGCCATCTTTAATGGATTTTGTGATCCGTGTCAATTCTTGATATATGACGCGTCCAGCACCGATGTTTAAGTGACCAACTTCTGAATTGCCCATTTGCCCATCTGGTAAACCGACATCAAAACCACTTGCTGCGATGAGCGTATGTGGATATTTTTTAATGAATTGATCATAGTTTGGCGTGTTTGCAAGTTCCACAGCGTTACCCGCTGAAGGATTGCTTTGACCCCAGCCATCCATAATAATCAATGCGGTTGGTTTTTTCATAATTTTACTCCTTAAAAATTAACGAGTTGTACGAAATCACTTGCTTCTAAACTTGCACCACCAACCAATGCACCATCGATGTCTGCTTCATTCATGATCTCTTCAACATTTGAAGGTTTCACACTGCCGCCGTATTGAATACGCACTTCTTCAGATACTGCATCACTGTAAAGTCCAACGAGCACTTCTCTGATATATGCGATTACGTCGTTTGCATCTTGACTACTTGCAGTCTTGCCTGTTCCAATCGCCCAAATCGGCTCATATGCGATCACTACTTTTGGCGCATCTTCTGCAGAAATGTTTTCAAATGCTTTTACGATTTGTGTTTTACAAACTGTCTTAGTTTCGTCTGCTTCTCTTTGCTCAAGTGTTTCACCACAGCATACAATCGGTGTTAAACCTTTTGCAAGTGCTTTATGTGTTTTTTTATTTACGGTTTCATCTGTTTCTGCGAAAAATTGTCTTCTCTCAGAGTGGCCGATGATAACATGTGTTACGCCGATTTCTTTAAGCATATCTGCACTAACTTCACCTGTAAAAGCGCCTTTGTCTTCAAAGTGCATATTTTGTGCACCGATTTTGATGTTGGTGCCTTTTGCTACTTCTACTAATGAAGCAAGCAAAGTGTAAGGTGCACAGACTAAAGTTTCTACATCTGTATCTGCCACTTGACCTTTTATTTCATTGATAAAAGCCACACCATCGGCGATGCTTTTATGCATTTTCCAGTTACCTGCTATAATGGGTTTTCTCATGTGATCCTCACTTCCTATTTGTCGTTTAACGCCTCAATACCTGGTAATACAAGTCCTTCTAAGAACTCTAATGAAGCGCCGCCACCTGTAGAAATATGCGTCATTTTATCGCCAAATCCAAGGATGTTTACAGCAGCAGCACTATCGCCACCACCAATGACAGTCGTTGCATCTGAATCTGCAAGTGCTTTTGCCACAGCAACAGTCCCTTTTGCAAAGTTTTCAAATTCAAATACGCCCATAGGTCCGTTCCATATAATCGTTTTTGCTTTTGAAGCCACCTCTGCATAAAGTGCTGCTGTTTTAGGTCCGATATCAAGGCCCATAAAGTCTGCGTCGATGTCGATGCCTTCTGTTACCACAGGCGCTGCATCTTTGTTAAACTCTGATGCAACAATATGATCGATTGGCAATAAAAGTTCAACGCCTTTTTCTTTTGCACTTTCGATCATCTTGAGTGCATAGTCTAATTTATCTTCTTCAACAAGTGATTTGCCTACTGTATAGCCTTGTGCTTTTAAGAACGTATACGCCATACCACCGCCGATAATTAACGAATCTACTTTAGTAAGTAAATTTTCGATGACTTTAATTTTGTCTGATACTTTTGCACCACCTAAAATCGCACAAAATGGTCTAACGGGTTTGTCTACGGCTTCACCTAAAAATTTGAGTTCCTTTTGGATGAGGTAACCGCATACAGAAGATTCTACAAATGCAGTAACGCCAACTGTTGATGAATGCGCTCTGTGTGCTGTGCCAAACGCATCGTTTACAAATACATCTGCGATTGATGCAAGATCTTTAGAAAATGCTTCCCCGTTTTTAGTTTCTTCAGCGCGGTATCTCGTGTTTTCAAGTAAGATCACATCGCCATTTTTCATCGCTTTAACGGCTTCTCTTGCATTAGGTCCAACCACTTCTACGTCTGCAGGAAATGCCACTTCTTGTCCTAATATTTCAGATAGTCTTTTTGCAACAGGTGCTAAAGTGAACGGTGCTAAGTTATCTGCTTTAGGTTTGCCAAGATGTGAACACAAAATCACTTTTGCGCCATTTGCAATTAAATATTTGATGGTTGGCAGTGCGCCTACGATTCTATTTTCATCTGTGATCACGCCATCTTTAAGGGGTACATTGAAATCTACGCGAACCAAAACGCTTTTACCTTGTACTGCTATATCTTCTATTGTTTTTTTACTAAACATGATTGGCCTCCAATATATACATAAAGTGAACCCTGACTAGGTCAGGGTCCAATGTCAGACATAGTCCGAAAAAGCTAACTATTTGCTCGCCATGAATTTCACGAGGTCAACCACTCTGTTTGAGTAACCCCACTCGTTATCATACCAAGAAACAACTTTAAAGAATCTTTTTTCGCCTTTAAGGTTATTTTGAAGTGTTGCGTTTGAATCGTAGATAGAAGATCTGCTATCGTGGATGAAGTCTGTAGAAACAAGTTCTTCATTGCAGTAGCCTAAAATGTCTTTTAAATACGTTTCAGATGCTTTTTTGAGTAATGCATCGATTTCTTCGATAGAAGTATCTCTAGCAGCCGTAAATGTTAAGTCAACAACAGATACTGTAGGTGTAGGTACGCGGAATGACATACCTGTTAATTTACCTTTTGTAGCTGGTAATACTTCGCCAACCGCTTTAGCAGCGCCTGTAGAAGATGGAATAATATTGATCGCAGCAGCTCTTCCGCCTCTCCAGTCTTTCTTAGAAGGACCGTCAACCGTTTTTTGAGTTGCAGTGTATGCATGAATCGTCGTCATAAGGCCTGTTTCGATTCCGATACCTTCTTTAAGAAGTACGTGAACCACTGGTGCTAAACAGTTTGTTGTACATGATGCATTTGAAACGATATCGTGTGTTTCAGCAACGTACTCATCTTCGTTAACGCCCATAACGATGGTTTTAACATCACCTTTACCAGGTGCAGAGATGATTACTTTTTTAGCGCCCGCTGCTAAGTGACCTTTTGCAGCTTCTGAATCTGTAAATAAACCTGTACACTCGATTACATATTCAACGCCAAGATCTTTCCAAGGTAAGTCAGCAAGATTTCTTGTTGCTTGAATACATTTTGTTTCTTTACCCTTAACAATGATAATATCTTCTTCTGCCAATTCAGGGCTGCTTTTTTTCGTCGTAATTTCGCCGCCGAATTTACCTTGAACAGAATCATATTTTAATTGATAAGCAAAATAGTCTGCATCTGTTGCCATATCCACTACTGCAACTACTTCAAACTCCGTTCCTAATAAGCCTTGCTCATTCATCGCACTAAATACTAATCTACCAATTCTTCCAAAACCATTAATTGCAATTTTTTTCATTTTCCTATTTCCTCCTTAAAATTTATAAAACCTCTTGGATTTTTTTAGCTGTCTGCTCATCTGTAACCAAAACCAGATTGGGGTTGAGTTTGCTGATCGCGATAATCGCTTCAGTTTTATCAATACCGCCTGCAACAGCGATTACATGGTTTAAACGCTTAAATTTATCCAAATTAATACCAATGGTACTAATTTCGTAAACAATTTCACCATCTTTGTTAAAATAGTACCCAAATGACTCTGCCACTGCACCTTTGCTTAAAATAAATTCTATTTCTTCTGCATCGAGTACACGACGATTTGCCATCACACTCGCACGTCCTATACCAAACAACAATACATCCAATTGCTCGATATTTTCTAGTATGCGCTTGATGTTGGGTTCATTTTTCAACTCTTCTATGGTCGCTCTAGACAAGTTATCTTGTGTGTAGAGCATCTGATACTGTGCGTTTAGTTTGTTTGCTAAACGCTCTGCCAAAGTGTTTGCTTGGTATTCGTTTTTGTTTCCAAGACCACCTCTTGCTGGGACAACCATTATTTCATTATTTCTAAACGGTCCCCAATCGGCTTTATACCCATTTATCACTTTTTCTATCGAAGAACCGCCAGTTAATCCGATAATACTTTTTTCATCGATTAAACTGTGTAGATACTTTGCTGCTTCATAGCCAATCTCATTAAGCGATACATTTTCATCTTGAATGCCGACTGAGCCTACGATCACTTTCTTGATGTTTAATTTTTTCGCCAAGTCTTCTTCTAAAAGATTAATACCGTTGATCTTATAAAAGACCTCCGTTAATGCTTCTAAGACTTCAAAGCCTTTCTGTGTTAACCGCATACCATCTGAATAATAATCGATCAGATTATGATCTTTTAAAATATCACATTCCCGTCTAACGACGCGCTCTGTGTATCCCATGGTACCCGCTAACATACGCCTGCCTACAGGTTGATTAAACTTTATGCTGTTTAGAAGATTGAACCGAAGTGGTAACAACTCTTCCATTTCTGGGAAGGCATGCTTCAGAACAAATATTAAATTATCCTTCTCACTGCCACGGTGATTCGTCATTAAATCGCCCCCATCTTTCGGGATGTATTTTTTACCACGTTGTTTTTTTTTGTCCCATATACGGTAAAAAAAAACTTGCTTACAAACTCATTATATCACTGTAAAAATGAAATACAAGGTGTTTTTGATAAAAAAACAAACTTTTTATCCCGCTAGGGCGTTTTTTGTCCCTGCCCTTTAACAATCTTTAATTTTCCGTAAAAGAAAAGGACGAAATCGCTCCAAAATGGTCGATCATCGTCCAAAACACTTGTTGATTATTAAAAGCGCTTCCGTTTAGATGAAGGCGGTAGATTTAACTCATCTCGATACTTTGCCACGGTTCTTCGGGAAATATTAATACCACGCCGAATGAGTTCTTCAGCAAGGTACTGGTCACTATGGGGTTTTTTAGGATCTTCTTTTTCGATAAGGTCTTTAATGACTGATTTTACACTTTCAGACGATACCCCTTCTCCACTGGAACCTTTAACACCACTTTGAAAGAAATACTTAATTTCAAATAGGCCGTTTGGACACTGTATATACTTGCCATTTACTGCGCGACTGACGGTGGATTCATGCACTTCTATTTCATCAGCAATATCCTTTAAGTTGAGTGGTTTAAGATAGAGAAGTCCCTTTTCAAAAAAATCATATTGGTATTCTATAATGGCTTTGCACACACGATAAATGGTATTACGTCTCTGCTCTATACTCTTTATAATCCTTAATGCAGACTGTAGGTTCTTTGATAAATACTCACTGGTCAGTGAATCTTTCGTGAATTGATTCATCATGTTTTTATAAAAGCCATTTATTTGAAGTCTCGGTGAAGCACTTTCATTTACCATCACCACATACTCGTCTTTAATTTTTTCTACGTAAACATCTGGAACGACATATCGCACATCGCGTAAGGATGCAAAGGAACGGCCCGGTTTAGGTTCAAGCGTTTTAATATAATCATATGCCCCTTGAACACGTTCCGCCGTTTCGCCTATTTTCTTCGCGATGATGGCAAATTTTTTCTCACCAAGTTCTGTTAAAAACGAAGTCACCAGCGTTTCTTCTAAACTGTCCTCGTAACCCTGTTGATAGAGTTGAATCAACAAACACTCTTTGATGCTTCTTGCGCCTACCCCTGGCGGATCAAATGTTTGAATCAATCGCACCAATTGCTCGATTTCATCATATGTTTTATCAAAGCGAATCATCGCTTCTTCATTATTCATTTGTAAGTAACCATTATCATCGATATTTTCCAAAATATAGTCACAGATTTTATAAACTTGTGGCTCCAGTTTCGAAAATTTAAGTTGCATGGCTAAGTAGTCTTTTAAAGTTTCTTCATCCGCGACAAAATTATCATAATTCACTTCAGAATCAGATGTAAATGTGGTGGTATTACCCATTGGCCGAGAATCATCGAAATAATTCACCAAATCTTCCCAATCAATTTCTTTTTTCTCACCTTTATCTAAATCGTATTCAAACTCGTTATCTGCTTTTTCAGGAACTGGTTCATCTTCCCCAATAGTGGTTATTTTTTCCAATATAGGATTATTTAATAACTCTTCATTTATGAAGTCGTTTAGTTCCATCGCATTATATTGTAAAATTTCGATTGCTTGCTTCAACTCAGGTGTCATTATCAACTTTTGAGTTTGAATCAAGTTTAAATTAAAATTCATTTTCATCGTTGATCCCATCTCATTCTGTAGCATAAAAGTGAGCAACTTCTTACAATTGCATTAGCACCATTATATCAAAATTTGAAATGAAATGATAGTGAAAAGGGGCATCTTCAAATGATTTTAAATCATTAAAGCGCCCCAAAGTTATTTATTGTAACACAATTGTATTGTTTTTGATCTTTTCTGCCAATGCTTTCACGTTACTTTCGATTTGATCGATAATCAACTTGAACGCTGCATCTGATTTACCACTTGGGTCATCAAGTCCCCAATCTTCCTCATGTTGATTCGGCAAGAATGGACAAACGACATTGCATCCCATTTTGATCAAAATATCCACTTCGGGAATGTCATTTAACAGTTTAGATGTTTGAGTGGCCTCCATGTCTATGCCATAGATTGCCTTGATTAAACGCACTGCATCTTGATTAATCTGTGGCTTTGTTTCTGTACCCGCAGAATAGCTTTCAAACACGTCTCCTGCAAAATGTTTCCCAAGTGCCTCGGCCATTTGACTTCTACATGAATTATGCACACAGATAAATGCTACTTTTGGTTTTCTCATGTTTATAAATCCTCCCTTATTATTTAAGCATATTCGTTATCGACGCCTCTTGCAACCATGGTATGACGACAAAATGATCTGAACTAATGGACTTCACTTTGTCCATCCACACACCTTCTGCATGTGCACGTGCTTTGATCAGCGTGTCACTTGATTGGGCTTTTGATAAACTCTGATTGATGACCCACCACGTGTTATTAATACCCGCGCGCTTTAAATCTTCCCGTAATCGCTCGGCTTCGAAGACAGGCGTCGCTTCTGGGAGTGTAACGATAATCACCTCTGTAAAGTCCGCATCTCTAAGTTTGGGAAGCAGCTTCTGTACAGCCTCCGGTGTTTCCCCCTTACTTCTTTGCACTTCTTTGTGATAACTCTCTGTGGCATCAAGTAACAAAAGCGTATGACCCGTCGGTGCGGTATCTATAACCACCACTTCATCTTCCGAATGATCAACGACCTCTGCAAAAGCCCTAAAAAGAGCCACTTCCTGTGTACATGGTGATCGTAGGTCTTCTTCAATATAAGCAAGATCGGCTTCATCCATCGTTTCTCGCGCTTTACTCAACACTTCATTTTGATAGTTTTCAAGTTCAACTTTTTCATCTATTCTACTGATCCGTAAAAAACCTTCATTTTGAATGCTCAAATCCACATGATTGGCAGGGTCGGTGGATGTCAAGTGCACTTTAATGCCTCTTTGTGACAATGCAAATGCGATGGATGTTGCAACAGATGTTTTCCCAACACCACCTTTTCCCATGGTAAAGATCACTTTTTTATTTTTTGTAACCAAGTCGTCCACAAGCGCATTAATCGCTTTAAAAGACGTTTGGTCTAAACCACTAACCGATGCTTCTAGGCGATCTTCCTTAAAGAAAAGTCGCATTTTATCAACGCCCATCACATTATAAGTCCGTAATGGGATCGTATAAATCGGGTTTTGCGTAAGTGACTTTGGAATATTTCTAATGGCATTTATTTGCTTCTCTTTTATCATCTGAGACAATGGATCCGTTGCGTGTTCCAGTATCCCATTGATAATAAGTATTTGATTGTCAATGTGGAGTGCTTTTAACTCTATACTGGAACGTTCTGCTTCAAGCAGTGGTGACGCCTCAGGTCGTGAAACCAAAATCAATGTGGTTTTTTTCGCATCCGATAGATTTAATACCGCTTGCTTATAAGTGTCCTTTTTAGCCTCAAGTCCTGAAAGTTGTCCCAAACACGAGGATCCATGGGTGCTTTCACTGATGAAATTACTCCACGCGGCAGGCAATTGAAGCATCCTTAAGGTGTGACCTGTGGGCGCCGTATCAAATACGATATGATCATATTGAGATTCGATATTTGCATCTGAAATGAACTTTGAAAACTGATCAAACGCTGCTATTTCCACAGTACATGACCCTGAAAGTTGCTCTTCCATGTTTTCGATCACAAGTGCGGGCAACTTTCCTCTATAGGGTCCTACGACGGACTCTCTATAGGCATGCGCTGCCTCTTCTGGATTAATATTAACAACAGTAAGTCTAGGGACTTCTTTTATTTCTACGCCCGCTCCGTCTATAGCCGTGCCGAATACATCTTCTAAATTAGACGCGGGGTCGGTGCTTATTAATAATACCGTTTGTCCTTGATCTGCTAAATTAACGGCCACTGAACATGCAGTAGAAGTTTTTCCCACACCGCCTTTACCCGTAAAAAACAAATATTTTGTGGCTTTAACTTTATCTATGTCAAATGCATCATAATTATTATTCAATTTAGCAACACCCCTCAGGTCCACAGCCAGAAGTTGGCATAAGGACTTCCACTTGCTGCACTTTTACTTCTAACCATTTTGACAATTCATCATCGGTTGGATATGCCTTCGTTTTAATCACTGCGCCATCTAAAAGTGTTATGGGTAAAACATCTGGTCCTTCACTTTCTAATAGCGCGCTTATTATCACATTCGATATGAAATCTTGCGGTTCACTTGATAGACCATGTCTTTTGATAACGACGCCTTGTGCCTTTAACTTGTTGATGCTCGTTGATATGCGCATGAGTTCTGGATCAATGGATGGACCACATACACCTGTTGTACAACACATCGCTGGATCATATATATCTAATTTTTTCATAAAACCTCCTATGATATTCTTTATATATCGACATTCTTCGATTTATATTATATCAATCATATCGATATTATTCAATATGTTTTTAATTAAAAAAAAGCACATTGACAAAGTCAACATGCTTTATGTTTTATCGTTTACTTACATCATACGGTTCGCCTGCTGCTTTTGGACCAATTGAACTGTTAGAAAACAGAACAAGTGCCAGTAAAGTCACCACATATGGGAACGTATTTAAGAATATATTGGGTATGTTTTGAAGCGACGGAATGATAACAGACATATTAGCTACAGTCATAGCGATACCGAAAAATACTGAAGAGCCTAAAATGCCAAAAGGTTTCCATTTACCAAATATTAAAGCAGCAAGTGCTAGGAATCCTAAGCCGTTATAGGTGAGTTGAGAAAACTCTTTTGCATACGTCATGATGACGATGCCGCCTCCGAGGCCAGCTAAAGCACCTGAAATAAGCACACCAATATATCGCATCCTTGATACATTAACACCCATAGAATCTGCAGAATGTGGATTTTCTCCACAAGCTCTTAACCTGAGGCCAAATCGCGTTTTGTTGAGTAAAAACCAACTGAAAATGACGATGGCCAAAACCACATAGGTAGTCGTATACACTTTGGTAAAAAATAGATCGCCAATAATTGGGATGTCACTCAAGATTGGTACATCTGTCTTTATAAAAAAACGTTTAATTTGAACATTGGAACTACCCGTTAACCATCTTGCCATATAAATCGTTATGGCTGTAGAAAACATGTTAATCGCTGTACCACTGATGACTTGATTTGCATTCATAGAAACGCTTGCAAATGCATGAAATAGTGAAAGTAACATACCCACTATCAAAGACACTAAAAGTGCAATCCAAATAGTCGCACCACCTAGTGATCCTTGGAAAGTTATTGTAAACATAGCCGCTGCAAATGCCCCTACGCCCATCAATCCTTCTAATCCTATATTTACGATACCACTACGCTCACTATATAATCCACCTAATGCTATGATTAACAATGGCGCTGTATAGGCAAGCGATAAAGGAACAATACTCGAAATGATATCCCACATTATTTCTCACCTCCATTGATTTCTTCGATCACAGGCTCAGTGACTTGTATCGGCACGTTTTTAACTCTTAAAATACGCTTAATTATCAATCGAATCAACTGAGTTGCCGCTGCAAAGAATATGATGACTGCCATGATAATTTGCACCAACTCATTAGGTACTCGCGTTGCCGCTTGCATAAATCCTTTACCAGCATTCATTACGCCAAATAATAATGAAGATAAAACAACGCCCAAAGGTGTATTCACGCCCAATAATGCAACCGCAATACCATCAAACCCCAAACTTGGCAGTTCTCCAATTTTAACATTGTTTGTAAAACCTAAATAAAATGTTGCGCCTGCTAATCCTGCTAAAGCGCCTGAAATCATCATAGAAAGTACAATGTTTCTATTTACGTGTATACCCGCATATTTTGCAGCGTCTTTATTCAATCCCACTGCCTTCAGTTCAAATCCAAAAGTGGTTTTCTCCAAAATCCACCATACAACAATCGCTGCTATGATTGCGATGAAAATCCCTAAATTAATAGATGAGCCTTTAAACAAATCTGTTAACCAATCCACACGCAAACTCGCACTATTTCTAATAGTTGCTGATTCCGTATCATATTTACCTTTGATGAACTCAGGTACAAAGTAATAGACTGACCAAACGGCAATCCAGTTCATCATTATCGAAGAAACTACTTCGTGAACGTTAAATCGGGCTTTCAAAAGACCAGGGATCATTCCCCATAAAGCGCCTGCAAGCATAGCTGCACTTACTGCCAGAGGCAAATGAATAATCTTTGGTAAGTCCAAGGTTATGCCTATGAAAACAGCACAGAAACCACCCATTAAAAGTTGTCCAGATGCACCGATATTAAACAAGCCTGTCCGCATACCAAATGCTACCGCTAATCCAGTTAAAGACAATGATGTAGCAAGCACCAATGTTTCACCAAATCTACGAACGTTACCAAAAAGACCTGCACCTTCAAACAAACGTGCATAGGCTTCTAAAGGATTAAATCCTGAGACAATCATAACGATGGCTCCAATTAAAAATCCTAAAAATACAGAAAGAAAAGGTATAATTTTATTTTGATTGCTTTCTACAGATAAAAAGGTTTTGATTTTATGCATGCTTTGCCCCTCCTTTTGCAGAACCAGCCATGAGCAAGCCAAGTTGATTTTCATTTGTGTTCGCTGTTTGATCGACATCAACAATAGTGCCTTCATAGATAACGCCAACACGGTCTGATACGTTAAGAATCTCATCTAGTTCAAAAGAAATAAGCAAAACTGCCTTGCCTTTATCCCGCTCTTCAATTAATCTGCTATGAATATATTCTATTGCGCCTACATCTAACCCTCTTGTCGGTTGTGAGGCAATCAAAAGTGAAGGCGAACGATCTACTTCTCTCGCTATAATCGCTTTTTGCTGATTGCCACCAGACATACTTCTAACAGGTGTAACTGCACCTTGACCTGAACGCACATCAAATTCTTGGATGAGTCGCTCTGCATTTGCTAAAATATCGTCTTTGTTAAGCAATCCTTTTGTAGAAAAAGGTTCTTTATAGTACGTTTGAAGCACCATATTTTCACCTAAATTATAGTCGAGTACTAAGCCGTGTTTATGCCTGTCCTCAGGTATATGGCCTATGCCAGACTCTGTTTTCTTACGTATGGATAGATTGGTTATGTCTACACCATTAAGTTCAATCAAACCCGATTCGATATGTCTGAGTCCAGTGATGGCTTCAACCAATTCTTTTTGTCCATTGCCATCGATGCCAGCGATACCAAAAATTTCTCCCGCACGTACATCTAAGCATAAATTTTCAACCGCTTTTAGTTTTCTATTGTCTAGTACATTGAGGTTGGTAATTTTCAAAACGGTTTCTTTGGGTTTTGCTTCTGATTTATCAACTTTAAAACTCACTTCACGACCAACCATAAGTCGAGCCATTTCATGCTCAGGCGTTTCTTTTACTTCAACCGTACTAATATACTTACCTTTTCTTAGTACCGTACAACGATCTGCGACTGCTTTTATTTCCTTTAATTTATGCGTAATTAATACGATAGATTTGCCTTCTGTTTTTAGTCTTCTCATGATATTCATGAGTTCATGAATTTCTTGAGGCGTCAAAACCGCTGTCGGCTCATCAAAAATCAATATATCTGCATTTCTATAAAGCATTTTTAATATTTCTACACGTTGCTGCATCCCTACAGAAATGTCTTGAATCAGCGCATAAGGATCTACACTTAGACCATACTGATCTGAGAGTTCCTTAATTTTTTTAGCAGCTTTATGGATGTCCAAATGAACGCCTTTAGTAGGTTCCATGCCCAAAATGATATTTTCCGTTACAGTAAATACATCTACCAATTTAAAATGTTGATGGACCATCCCAATTCCCAAGTCATTTGCAACATTTGGGTTGGTAATTTTCACTTCTCTTTCATTCACTTTTATGACGCCTGCTTCTGGTTGATACATACCAAATAAGACAGACATTAATGTCGACTTACCCGCACCATTTTCTCCGAGTAATGCGTGAATTTCACCTTTTTTTACTTGCAACGTGACGTTGTCATTTGCAATAATACCAGGAAATTCTTTTCGAATATTAAGCATTTCGATTACATATCCCATTGCCTCACCCAACCTTAAATAAATTTATTAAAGAGAATAAATCTCTAATTATCATAACGGCTAAAATTAATATAAATGAATTATAATTGCAAGTTTAAACATAGTAGTTAATGGTCAAAATTTCTTAAAAGAAACACATTTAATGAATTGTATTTTATTATAGAAAGGATTACTGAGAATTCTCAGTAATCCTTCTGATTCGGCAAAACTATTTTACATATGCGTCTAATTCTTCTTGAGTTGATGGTACTGTAAAGCTACCATTTAATACAGCTTGTTTAGCTTCTTCCACTTTAGCGATTGTATCTGCACTTAAGTTTGGATTTTCAGCAGGAAGACCAACACCGTTATCAGCAAGTGATAATACGATTGTTTCTCCGCCTGGGAAAGTTCCCGCTAACTTCGCATCAATAAAATTATAAGCAGCAACATCAACTGATTTCATAGCTGAAGTTAACGTAACTGATTTGTCGCCATCTGCAGATAATTTACCTGCTTCATATTGGTCAGCATCAACACCAATTACAAATACGTTTTGGCCATTTGTTGCTCTCTCAATCGCTTCAGAGAAAACACCAACGCCTACGCCGCCAGCAGCATGGAAAATAATATCGATGCCTTTGTCGTACATACCTGAAGCGATTTGTTGACCGCCAGCTACGTTATTAAATGAACCTTCATAAATATAATCTACAACTTCAGCAGTTGTTCCAAAATTATCGTTTGCATACTTGATACCTGCAACATATCCCCAACCAAACTTTTGAACTGGAGGAATTTCCATACCACCAACGAATCCAAGTTTACCTGTTTCAGAAGATAATGCCGCTGCAACACCTACTAAGAAACCTGCTTCATGCTCGTTAAAAAATACATTTACAACATTGTCACCTGTTTTGTATGTTGGACCTTCAGCTTTGCTGTAATCCCCATCATTTGGTGCACCATCAATTAAGATGAAAGTTGTATCTGGGTGTTGATCTTGAGCCTTGAAAATAGCCGTTTCAAATTTAAAACCTGGTGTAACGATGATATTGTAACCATTATCAACTAAATCTGAAATTGCATTGAGGTAATCTGTTTCTGCTTCATTGTCAGGTTGTTGATATGAAGTTTCAATAGTTTTCTTCTCTTCTTCGTATCTTTTGATACCTTCCCATGAACTTTGGTTAAATGATTTGTCATCAATCGTACCTGAGTCTGTTACCATACCTACTTTAGTTTTTTCAGTACTTGTTGTTGAACAACCTGCGATCATCATGCCCATAAGCATCACAACAAGAACTAATGCAATTACTCTTTTGCTCATTAAATGTTTCCTCCTCTTGTTTAAATAGAAATTTGCCCGAATAATACTAATTCTACATTTATTAAAAAAATCCTTCTTTAATATTAAAGAAATCCCCACATTTTTTTTAAATGCCATAAGCATCGTATTATTAGACACTTCCCTTCACCATTATATCCAATTTACATAAGATTAATCATTATGTTAAATCACTAAAAAATTCAACAAATAATCGCATTCTTATAAAATAATTGGCCAATCATTTGTATGTTCTCTCTAAATCAAAAATAATCTACAATCCTTTTTCGATTAAAGCGATCATACCACTTCTATTTGCTTGCTCTTTGGTACACTCACCTATGCGTTCACCATTTTTATAAAGGACAATTGTCGGCAGTCCTAAAACACGTTGACTAATTGCCAATTTTCTCTCTTGCGATGTGTTGAGTTTTGCAAAAGTAACTTGATCTGCATAGTCGCTTGCCAACAGTTCAAACTCTGGCATTAATGCTTTACAAGGTTCACATCCCTCTCCCCAAAAATCGACTAAAACCAATCCTTCCGCTTTTAACACTTCCGACTCAAAATTGTCTTTGTTTACTTCTAACATGTTCTCCTCCTATACCTAGTGATCAGATTCAATATATTTTTCAGCTTGGACAGCTGCTATTGCACCATCTGCAGTTGCCGTAACAACTTGTCTCAACGATTTTGCTCTTATATCACCTGCGGCAAACACACCTGGAATCTCAGTTGCCATATTTTCATCGGTTATGATATAACCCATTGCATCACATGTGAGTTTCTCTTTAACCAACTCGGTTTCAGGCAAATATCCAACAAATACAAAAATGCCCATTAAGCCATCTTCATCGTCTGCCATTTTCGTCGTTATCTCACCGGTTAAATAGTTTTCGATGACGACACCTTGCACCATACCATCACCTAAGATTTCTTTTGCTCCTGAGTTTAGCAAAAAGTTAATTTTCGGATGCTTTTGCGCTTTCTCTATGATGGATTTTGCTGCTCTAAACGTGTCACGTCTGTGAACGATGGTAACGGATTTAGCAAACTTTGCGATGAACATGCCTTCTTCTAATGCAGTGTCTCCGCCACCAAATACGTAAACCTCTAAGTCCGTAAAGAACTCCGCATCACATGTGGCACAATATGAAACACCTTTACCCGTTAAGGAACGCTCACCAGGTATACCCAAAAGCCTCGGTTTTGCACCCATAGATAAAATTACAGACTTCGTTTTCAATAATCCCTTATCGGTATGAACCACTTTCACGTCACCTAATAACTCTACTGCTGTGACCGTTGCTTTCTGTCTAACTGCGCCAAATTGCTCACATTGTTCTACCATGCGTGCCACCAGTAATGGACCCGTTGCATCTTTTATGGATCCTGGATAATTTGCAACTTCTTCCGTACCTGCTATTTGTCCACCCGTTTTATCTTTTTCTAAAATTAACGTATCCATTTTTGCACGAGCAGCATATAGGCCTGCAGATAATCCAGCTGGACCTGCTCCTATAATAATTACATCATATATCCGATCCATGATTATAACCACCTTTTCTTTTAATGTCCTGAAACATCAAGTACCGCTAATGCAATATTTGATGAATGATCTGAGATTCTTTCAAGGTTGCTTAGCATGTCTAAGAAGATAATACCTGAACTTGTTTCACATCGTCCCTCATTTAAACGACCAATGTGTTTTTTGCGCAATGTCTTTTCCATTTCATCGACAACGCCTTCTATTTCAACAACCTTTTGCGCCTTATATCGGCTGCCTTCTTTCATGGACTCAAGTGCCAAGTCATAAGACTCAAGAACTTTCGCTACCATTTCCTCAAGTTCAACAAGCGCTTTTTCTGAGAAATTCACATTATTATCTATTTTATAAAGTGCGAGTTCTGCGATGTTGTCCGCATGATCACCAACGCGTTCGATATCGTTAATGGTACTAAATAAACCATCGATAATCATACGGTCATCATGATCGATAGCCGTGTTAGACAGTTTGATCAAGTAATCACTAATTTCTCGTTCGAGTGCATTGATGGTTTTTTCGATTTTAAAGGTCTTATCCACACTCTTTTGGTCGTTATCGTGAATGGCATGAATCGAACTTTCTAGCGATAATTTTGCAAGATTTCCCATATGAAGGACTTCTTTAATCACTTGGCCTAATGCGATAGAAGGCGTTTCTAAAATACGTTCATCTAGGTACTTCACACCAAATGTAGAAGCTTCTCTTTCCGCTTGAGTTGTGGGCAAAATGATACCAACGCTCTTCACAATTAACCCTGCAAAAGGTAAAAGTATGATGGTATTTACGACATTAAATAAAGTATGTGCATTTGCCAGTTGACGTGCTGGATCATCTGAAGTTCCCATAACGAAATCAACTGTCATTTTGCTAAAGAACACGACAAAAATAATGGTTCCAATAACGTTGAATAATAAATGCATCAACGCTGCACGTTTCGCTGTACGGTTTGCACTAATAGAAGAAAGCAGTGCCGTTACACATGTACCCACGTTTGTTCCCAATAGAATCGGAAATGCTGCTTGAATAGGAAGGGCGCCAGTAAGTGCAAGTGCCACCAATATACCTGTAGAAGCTGATGAACTTTGTACCAATGCCGTCATAATAAGTCCGATTAAAAAGCCCTCTATAGTACCCCAAAGCGTACCAGCACCAATGTCGGTTATCATTACTTTAAATGCTTCCAGTTCTTTTAAAGGTGAAAGTGCATCTTTCATCAGTTCCATGCCTAAAAAAAGTAGACCAAAACCCAATACGATTTCACCCAAAATAATTTGCTTGTTTTTCTTAGAAAAGAGCTTGATTGCAGCACCTAAAGCGATGGCAATTGGTGCAAGTGCGCTCATGTTAATAGAAACCAGTTGAGCCGTTACGGTTGTACCAATATTGGCACCCATAATGATACCAATGGCTTGTGTTA
>CAKMJV010000013.1 GCA_927417275.1 uncultured Clostridia bacterium | reverse complement strand
ATGGTCAAACCAAGAATGGCGAAACCATAATCATATCTGCAAATCTAGACAGCTTAGGCGAAGGTTCAAATGGCGCATTCTACCCAGGGGCAATTAACTCCGCCACTGGCGTTGGTATACTCTTGGAAACGGCAAGACTTATGAAGGAATCGCAATTGATGCCTTATGAGACTGTAATTTTCGCATTATGGAATGCAAATGATCAGAATCAATCGGGTGTTCAATATTATATAGACAATCCGATACTTGCCCTCGATAAGACGAAGGTCATACACCTAGAAAACATCGGAAAATCAACGCTAGAGGGGCTTAATGTAGCCCCAGATCCCTTAACGGGTACACTCATTGCAGATTTGATCGTCAAATATGCGAAAGATGACGAACTTATGGCAAATTTGAACAGCAGCAGAAGTGCACTTTCAATACGGTTTCTAAATAACAAAGTCCCTACAATTGTATTTTCAGACAGTGTGCAAACGCAAAACACTTATGAGGATGGTATTCAAGGTGTGGACTTAGGGACCGTTGAAAATGCATCTAAAGTTCTATTAACTTATCTAAAAAATGAAGTTTTTAATAATCGTAGTATAAACTATTTCAGGAAAAGTGAAATCGTTCTACTGGCAATCTTATCGCTTTTCGGTATAGGTATATTTGTGTTGGGTGCTGTATACAAATCCAACGGAAATTTGAAAATTGGAAAATTTGATATCGAAGAAGTCTATTATTCAACATTCGCTATGGTTATCCGCAAATTTTACACATCTGTGATGCCTTATTTTTTAGTGGTATTTATGTTGACGATGCTGGTTAATATTGACCCCAATGCGAATATGGCACGCGTAAATGGTGAAATCGTCTCAAATGTATCCTTTCATTTAATTGTTAAGAATAGCGTATTATATCTCAGACAACTATTCAATTTGGAATTTTATCTATCTGATCAAATGGTAGAGCTTGTGAAAGTATTGATAGAGTCCAGTAAATTAAGTATTGCGTTGATTACTACCTCTATTTTGATTTCAATTGTGTTAGGGATAGTTTTTGGAATGATAGAAGCTTATCGATCTAAAAAAACTTCAATCGGATCACTCGGTTCATTAGTATTCTTTTCAATTCCAGAAATATTAATCGTTTTGGCGATTATGCTCGGTTACACCAAACTGATTGCATTGTACCCTGAACTTAATCGTTCATTGGCCATTAAAGAATTTATTTTGCCGGTGTTAACGCTTTCAATCGTACCAACGGTTTACATTTCCAGAATCACTTTTATTGCAATTCATGAGGAAATGACTAAAGACTACATTAAGAATGAAAAGGCTAAAGGTTTTTCTAGAAGCAAAATAATCTTCATAGAACTTTTTCCTGCAGTTTTCTATAAAGTAGTCGATACGATGCCTGCGCTTATGACAATGTTATTATCAAATATGATTGTCGTTGAATATCTCTTTAATTATAAAGGCATCCTGTATTTCCTCGTCTATCTATACAACCGTCAGGACGTCATTAGATTTGTACCTTTAGCATTGCTTTTGGGACTTATTTATGTGCTATTCACAGGTGGATTTAAATTCTTGGCTAAATGCATTAATCCATTAAAACGTAAGGGGGACATCTGATGAAGAAGTATAATATGCCTCTGCTGCTCGGAAGTGTCGTTCTATTAATTTTGCTATTGATTATGTTATTTCCAGATTTGTTTGCCAACCAAAGTCCATATAATATTCAACATCTTCGTTTCGTTCACGAAAATGGCGTGCTAGATATACAAAGAGCACCGTTTAAACCAGATGAAGATTATTGGCTAGGAAGCGACCATCTGGGCCGTGATATTTATAGTTACATGATCTATGGCACGAGACTTACCATAACCTTAGGGCTTTTAATTGCATTGTTTGAATTTATAATTGCCGTACCGCTAGGTTTAATTGGTGGGTTCGGAAACAATGTCGTTAAGATTGTGATTGAAAAGTGTAACACCCTTTTTTCTGCCATTCCTGCCTTACTGATCGCAATAATCGTCTTAAATCTCGATTTTTTTGCTGGTCAGGATAAATTCTATTCTATTGCTTCTTTTGTGGTGGTTCTTACCTTAGTAGGATGGGCAAGAATGGGCGTCTTGGTGCTTGAACGTGTAAAAGGTATTTTGACCATGCCTTTCATAAAAGGTGAAGTTGCAATCGGCAAATCAAATGTAAGTATTGCTATTGAAAATGTTTTGCCACATTTAGCACCCGAACTTATAGTTTTATTCTTTATGGAAGTGGCGAGAAGCCTTACACTGCTCATGCAATTAGGGATTTTCGCAATATTTGTAGGAAATTTAGGTTTGATCAGCGATGCGTCTGCTGGTGTGCCTATTAATCTAGACATCAGTTTTGAACCAGAGTGGGCAAGCATGCTCAGCACATCAAGAGCTCTTTTGACCACTGCGCCGTGGGCAGTTTTATACCCTGCACTCGCTTTTTTCATTAGTGTTCTTGGTTTTAATCTATTCGGAGAAGGTTTAAGATTAAGGGGACGAGAAAGATTTTTTAGTCAAAAAACTACCATTAAGGGGTTGCTTGGTTTTTTTGCCTTGATTTTGATATTAAATCTGTTCAACCATAAAGATTACTCCGTCGGTTATGCAGAGATTCCATCATTGCCTCAATCGGTCTTTATCGGCACAGAGTCATCGCAAAAAACGGCACATTTTATAGCGGAGAGGATGCATACTTTAGGCATCATGCCGTTAGAAGATTCGGGTTACATTATACCCTATGACTTAGATCAAACGGCCATGTTGACGCATCAAAGTATGGCGCTATCTACTAAAAATCAAACGATCATTTTAGAACCTAACATTGATTTTGCCTTTTTAAGTACAGATGATATTTCGGAAACTGCTCAAATATATGATGCGAGAAAACTGGATTTGTTTACAATGCACGCGCCCCATGAATTTGACCAAAAATTTGTTTTGATTGAAAAAAAATACTACTCAGAACATGCATTGGCTTCCTTTATAAAAAAAATCGAAACAAATAGTGCAGCAAAAGGGGTATTGTTGGTATCGGAAAGCGACACACAAATCGCCAATTTAACGGTTCAAACGGGAGATGGCAATAGAATACCCATCATTGAAATAAATCAAAAAACAGCAGAAAAATTTATAAGTAACGAAAATGCTGTACTTACAGTTGAGGCTAAAACGGAATCGCTACAATATGATGGCTTTAATGTGGTAGGTATCTTACCAGGTTCTGACCCTTATATTGGTGAGGAAGCGATCGTCGTTGGATTGGGATACAATTATCTAAATCAAAGCGGGGAAGATGTGTTTAAATTCAATATTAACTTAATGGAGGCCATTTGTGGACTTTCTGAAAATCGAAGGTCAGTCATTTTTGTGTTTTTAGATGGTACGTTGACGAAATGGCAGCATGGCATACACGCTCTTACTGAGGATTTTCCATATAGCTCTCAAGATTTACAGGTTTATTTGGATTTGACAGGCCTCAAACAGGCATCATTTGGCAAGATTGAGTTCAGTGCGGATCAAGCACCCATTACGAGACAATTTGCATGGAGTCTTGCGAGGCAAGTTGAAGATCAATTGGTTAAGTCTGGTCTTGAGATCTCGTATCTAAGTGCTATTTTTACTGACGGATCATATTTTTTTCCAGAGCATCAAGCGTATAACGCCATGTTTTGGAACCGAGGTGTCCCAAGTATAATTATGGGAACTCTTGACCCTGAGGATACAGCGATAGATGTGGAAATGCTAGGTCGTATTCTCTTAAAATCCATAAGTGATAACAATTATTAGTAAATGTGGAGGTAGCTGTGGTTGATTATTTAATCGAAATCAACGGCCTAAAAATATCCTTTAAACAAAAAAATGGATTCGTACAAGTTGTTAGAGGGATTGACTTAAAAATTAAACGAGGGGAAATTGTTGGGATTCTGGGAGAATCGGGATGTGGAAAAACCGTATCAGCCACTTCTATTCTGAGGTTGGAAGACGAATCTGCCATTTATGATTCTGGACAGATTTTCTTTAAGGGGAAAGAACTGACGGATCTCTCTGAGTCTGAGTATCAGAAGATTAGAGGCAATCAAATCGCCTATATTTTTCAAAATGCTTCAACCGCTTTAATTCCCCATAAAAAAATCGGTAAACAGCTTATGGGCGTTTTAAAACGCCATGATTTACCACGGTCAAAGGAAAAAATACTGGTAACATTGGAAAGTGTGGGTATTACTGAGGCTGAAACAGTTTATGAGATGTACCCGTTTCAACTCAGTGGCGGACAGAACCAAAGAATCATGATTGCTCAGGGAATCATTTGCGGGCCAGACTTGTTGATTGCAGATGAGCCCACCAGTTCTGTGGACGTTGCTTTGAGGAAAGTGATTCTCGATATGTTGAAGGAAATTAATCGTAAAACTGGAATGGCCATACTCATGATTACACATGATTTCGAAGTAATTAATTATATTTGCGACCGCGTTGTGGTCATGTATGGTGGACTCATTATGGAAGAAGGTCCCATGGCTGAGGTAATGTCTAATCCACTTCATCCTTATACGAAGGCATTAACTTATTGTGCGCAATCCATCTATCAAAACGGTTCAGACCTATTTACGCTCTCAGGCGCACCGCCAACGCCGGCTGAATTCAAATTAGAGTGTCCATTTGCCCCGAGATGCTCATTTAAACGAAGCACTTGTATGCTTGAAATGCCTATGATGATGGAAGTGGATGACCGAAAAGTGAGATGCGTTCTATATAGAGAGGAGTATCCTGATGTCAGAAGTGATCTTTAAAGTTGAAAATCTTTCTAAGCATTTTATCATACGGAAAAGTCTGTTTTCTAGAAAGAAAATTATTCATGCTCTTAAGCATGTAAATTTTGATTTGATTAAGGGAGAGGCATTAGGACTTATCGGAGAAAGCGGCTCCGGTAAAACGACACTAGCGAATATTATGCTGGGACTTTTAAAGCCTAGCGATGGGAAAGTTTATCTATTTGGAACGGATATCACGCATTATAACGAATCAAAAATGAGACCGCTAAGAAGCAAACTTCAAATTGTTTTCCAATACTCACATTCTGTTTTAGACCCCAAAATGACCATTGAAGCACTTCTTTCGGAGCCACTTAAAATTCATAAAATCGTTACTGCGCAAGCGATCGATTCCGAAGTTAGTCGATTGTTGGCATTGGTGGGTTTGACAGATTCAGAAAAAAAGAAATACCCTCATCAATTAAGTGGTGGCCAAAATCAAAGAATATTAATTGCCCGTGCCATTGCGACACGACCAGAAGTTATCATCTGCGATGAGCCCGTATCCGCTCTGGATGTCTCTGTACAAGGGCAAATAATAAATCTTTTATTAGAACTGAAGAAAACCATGAATTTAACCTATATTTTCATCAGCCATGACTTGAACGTCGTCAAACACATCTGCGATAGATTGGCAATCATGCACAAAGGTGAAATCGTGGAAATCGGGGACACAAACAAGATTATGAAGTGCAATCTTCTTAAGGCACAAGATTTGATTTCATAGTTTTCTGTTTGAAAACATATTAGCAATTCAGATTGACAATAGCGCGATTTTAGTCAAGAATTGTATTATATATATTTATGATACAAGGGAGGCAGCTGCATGATTGATAGCACAACGCAACTGTATGGTTTAATCGGGAATCCTGTATTGGGTTCAAGATCGCCATGGATTCATAATCACGTTTTTAATACCTGTGGCATACCAGGCGTATACCTTGCATTCAACGTGGCATCAAATCGCATTGGCGAAGCGGTTTCAGGTTTGAAAGCATTAGAGATAAAGGGTTTTAATGTCACGATGCCCTATAAATCTGACATCATCCCTTTATTAGATGGCATAGATCCCATTGCAAAGCAGATGGGCGCAGTAAATACCGTTGTGTGTAAAGACGGTCAGCTTTATGGACATAATACAGATGGACCAGGGTTGATTGCAGTGTTAAGGCGTCATGTCCCTGAACTAGAGCAAAAAAAGATTTTAGTGTTGGGCGCTGGAGGGGCATCACGTGGGATTTGTGGGACATTATCTTCTATAAAAGGGGTCACGCTTGGCATTTGGAACCGAAGCTTAGATAAGGCGGTTCAACTTGCTGCTGAACTGAATCATGGTAAAAGTGAAGGGTGCACAGTTTCCGCCGTAAGTTCTGAAAACTGCTTTTCAGAATATGATGTCGTAATCAACACCACGTCTGTAGGCATGGTACCAGATACAGAATGTACACCCATCGATATTATGCTTCTTAAACAAGGTGCAGTAGTATGTGATATCGTTTACAAACCACATCTGACACTTTTACTGCGTGAAGCAATCCATGCAGGACACCCTGTGATTTATGGCATCGAAATGTTAATTGAGCAAGCGTTATTGGCACAGAAACTTTGGAACAATTTAAAGGACGATCAAATTTTTGAAATACGTGTAGCCTTAATGAAGGAATTTGAAGGGTTCCACAATTAATTTAAATTTTAACGCTAATCAAAATAAATAAGCAGAAAATTACGATAAAGGTTGACAGGTATTTACTTTGCGGTTAAACTAATAAAAAATCAGGGTCGAGAAAGACACGAGAATGGATAAAAACCTATGAATCAGTCATTAAGTACACCTAAAATGACAAATGAATATTTTGGTTACGTTAGCTTGAGCTATTTCTTTTATAGCGCAGGCTATTTTGCATACAAAAAATTCATAGGTAAATTCATACTTAAAGACGAATAAAATCAACATGCTACGGATATAACGAGGCATTTCTTTAAGTAATTTAAAGAAATGCCTTTTATTTTTTTTAAGGAGGTGGTTCGTTGAACGAGGGCCCTTACTATGCTTTTGATGTAAAAAAAAGCAAAAAATGCAATAATATAACAACATTTACTGGAGGATATGCATATGGTGAGCGTACGAAAAATAGGAACCACTACGGAGGAGAAAAATAAAATGATTGAACATGGTGAGAAAGTTATTCGGATCAAAGTGCCCTACAAATTGGCGAGCAGGGCCTTTCATCATCAGGACAGTGTCATTAAGGTGGGGCATCACTTTATTGGCAATGGAAGCCTTACTGCGATTGCAGGGCCTTGTTGCATCGAGAGCAGGGAACAACTGTTTACCATTGCCGCAGCAGTGAAAAGCGCTGGCGCAAAGATTTTAAGAGGTGGCGCGTTTAAACCCAGAACATCACCTTACAGTTTTCAAGGGATGGGTGAAGAGGGATTGAAACTACTTAGAGAGGCAGGAGACAAATTTGACATGCCAGTATGTACAGAGTTAATGTCCACAGAGGATTTTGATCTGGTAGATACTTACACGGACATCATTCAAATCGGTGCACGAAATATGCAAAATTATTCGCTGCTGAAAAAAGTGGGTCAAACACAGAAACCGGTTTTACTCAAACGCGGCATGTCAGCGACAATTGAAGAATTCTTGATGTCGGCAGAATACATCATGGCGAGCGGAAACCCAAATGTCATTTTATGTGAACGTGGCATTCGTACCTTTGAGAGTTATACCAGAAATACACTGGATCTTGCAGTTGTATGTGCGATCAAGGAACTTAGTCATCTTCCAATCCTCATAGACCCCAGTCATGCAACGGGTAGATGGGAGATGATTGAGCCGATATCTAAAGCAGCAGTTGCGGTGGGATGTGATGGCTTGATGATAGAGGTCCATCATGAACCAGAAAACGCGCTCTCAGATGGCCCACAATCTTTAAAACCTGAAAAGTTTGCAAGACTGATGACGAACATCCAAAGGGTTCACTTCGCCTGTGTAGAAACCGATGAAATTGAAAGTGTGGCGAAGAAACATGCAGCCATTTGAAACGACCAAGGATGAAGGCGATTTTTTCAGAACGATTGCAGTAGCGGGATTGGGACTGATTGGTGGCTCAATGGTAAAAGCACTGAGACGAAAAGGGTACACGGGCAGCGTTATCGGTATTGATCCAGACTTTGAAACCCGAAAACTGGCAGAAGCATCCGGACTCTTTGATCGGGTTCTAGAGGATGCATCGGAATCGCCAAGTCAAGTAGAGCTGCTTATTTTAGCGGTTCCACTGGGTAGGTTCGAAGAAGCGCTGCGCACCTCACTGCATTTGATTGGCCCAGATACATTGGTCACCGATGCTGGAAGCGTGAAAACCACGGTGCACTGCATGACAGAGGAAGTTCTTGAATCGAGCATTTCTTTTATCGGTGGACATCCTATGGCAGGTTCAGACCGATCGGGATTTTCAAGTGCTTCACCCATATTGTTTGAAAATGCCTATTATTTCCTTACCCTAGGTCCACACTTTGAAAAAACGCAACTGGAGAAACTCCAGTCGCTGGTGAAAATGATGGGTGCAATCCCTGTGATGACTACACCTGAAGCGCATGATGCACTGGCCGTTCAACTCAGTCACTTGCCGCATCTGGCAGCTTGCGCACTCGTAAGTACGTTCAAACAAAGTCATCCAGAGGATTTCTTAAAATTTGCTGGTGGTGGGTTTCGAGATACGACGCGGATCGCAATGGGGGAGCCAGAGTTATGGCAGGACATATTCATTCAGAATAAAGAGCAGTTGGCCATCGGCATAGATGGTCTGATTGAAGAATTGTTGAAATTCAAATCACTGCTTGTGAAAGAACATCGCGAAGCACTTAAAAACAATCTAATTAGCACTCAAAAAACGCGTTTGAGTTTAGCTACAAACGCAGAACGCACGCAAGACTTAGCGCTTGTAAAAGATGCAAAACTTTGCGAAGTATATATAGAACAGGACTGAGCATATGACGATAACCATTAATCTGGCAACAGCCAGCTACCCGATTACAATAGAAACTGCACTAAGGTTTCAAATAAAAAAAAGACTTGAGGAAATGGGCTGTATTCGACTGGCGGTGGTTACCGACAGTACGGTTTGGCAACACCATGGGGTTTCGATGATGGAGCAACTCCTAGGTTTTCAGTATGACCTAACGATACTTTCACCTGGAGAAAGTTCCAAATCCCACGAAAACTTGATGTCGCTGTACCGACGCTGGCTTGACTTTGGTCTAACCAGAAATGATATGGTTTTGGCATTTGGCGGCGGGGTGATCGGGGACCTCACTGGATATGCGGCAGCAACTTTTATGAGGGGGGTACCATTTATACAGATACCAACGACACTTTTGTCTCAAGTGGATAGCAGTATCGGCGGAAAAGTGGCTGTAAATCTCCCTGAAGGAAAAAATCTTATTGGAACGTTTTACCACCCAAAAGAAGTCTGGATTGACCCCGATTATCTTTTTACCCTTTCTGATCGCATCTTCAAGGATGGGATGGCGGAGGTCGCAAAAGCGGGCTGTATTATGAATAGAGCGCTTTACCAGATACTTGATACATGCGCCCAGCCTTTGGAATCCAAAGACGCCATCAAAGTAATCAGCATGGCGCTTTCGGTGAAAAAACAACTGGTGGAAGCCGATGAGAAAGAATTTGGATGTCGAAAGCGCCTGAATTTTGGACATACCATAGGACATGCACTTGAAGCGTATGGCGATTATACGCGGTGGACGCATGGAGAGGCTGTGGCCATGGGCATGGTCTGGATGACGCGAAGTGCGGAGCGCGCGGGATTGAGCGAAAAAGGAACAACAGCCGAACTTGTGAGTCTGCTTGAAAGAATGGGACTTCCAACTGAATCAGGCATTGGCCTAGATGACTTGATGATTTGGCTCAGTCGTGATAAGAAAAAGACGTGCAGCGGCATCGAACTCGCCCTGATGAAGAAACCAGGTGAAAGTTTTCTCTATGAGTTGTCTCAGGAAGACCTATACACATTTCTTTCACCATGATAAACAAATAAAAATATAACCCAAAGGAGTGCATCATGACTAGAACCGTACATTCCGCCATACTTAACGGCATCGTAAAAATACCGCCATCAAAAAGTTTAAGCCACCGTGCCATACTTGCGGCCGCCCTTGCCGATGGCGAAAGCACAATAGAAAACCTGGTGTATTCAGAAGATATTGAGGCAACTTTAGAGGCCATAATGGGACTGGGTGTTGAAATATTAAAAAGTAAGCATTCCCTTAAAATCATGGGGCGCAGTAAACTAGAATCCCCGATATGGCCGCTGCATTGTAAAGAATCAGGATCAACTCTACGCTTCCTAATTCCCTTTGCAAGTCTCGTAGAGGGCCCGGTTGTTTTTACTGGAGAAGGGAAACTGTGTACACGTCCTCTGGATCCCTATTTTGATATATTTGATCAGCAAGGTATACGGTATTCATATAACGGAAAGTTGCCGTTGCTGGTGGAAGGCCAGTTAAAGGCAGATGTTTATAGGTTGCCTGGAAATATAAGTTCACAGTTTGTTACAGGCCTTATGTACGTGCTCCCATTATTAGATGGCGATTCAGAAATTATCCTTACCTCACCCCTTGAATCTAGAGATTATGTTGAATTGACGATACAGGTACTTAACCATTTCGGGATAAACGTAGAAACCGTAACAGCGGAGCACTACATTATTCGTGGCAATCAGCACTATCGTCGAGCAAGGTACCGAGTGGAAGGTGATTTTTCACAATCGGCATTTTGGATTGCGGCAGGCCTTATGGGAAACGGACTTGAACTTACAGAGCTCGATCAGAATACGCGTCAAGGGGATAAACGTATTTTAGAGATTGTAGATGCGATGGGTGGTAACTTAAAGTGGGAAAACGGCATGCTAAAAGTCACAGGAACCAAGACAAAAGGCGCGGTTATAGATGCCTCACAGTGCCCGGATTTGGTACCGATTGTAGCGACGCTTGCAGCAGTTAGTTTAGGAGAAACGCGTATTATTAACGCTGGACGCGTCCGAATCAAGGAGTCCGATCGCCTACATGCCATTTGTACAGAACTCAACAAGTTAGGTGCAAATATCCAAGAAGAGCCAGAATGTCTTGTGATCAATGGTGTTGAAAGTCTCACTGGGGGCATCACCTCCGGCTGGGAGGATCATCGGATTGTGATGAGTTTGGCGGTAGCAGCTATGAAATGTGATGGTCCCTTGACGATTGAAGGCAGTGATGCGGTTCGAAAATCATATCCTCATTTCTTCGCCGATTTCAAAGCATTAGGAGGCATGATTCATGAGAAGTAGTTGGGGAAGGCAAGTGGTTTACTCGCTTTTCGGTGAATCCCATGGATCGGGAGTTGGAATCACCATACATCATTTGCCTGCTGGTTTTAAGCCTGACTTTATACGGATACGCGAAGAACTCGTTCGCCGTAAGCCGGGCACTGGCATACATGCCACGACCCGCCAGGAAAGTGACGATTACGAGATACTGAGCGGGGTCCATAATGAGAAACTCACAGGTGCGCCGCTCACTGTTTTTTTTCGAAATACAGATACCCGGTCAGAGGATTACCAAAGTCTTTCTGATACCCCACGACCTTCACATGCAGATTATGCTGCAACGATGAAATATAGTGGACATCATGATCCGCGCGGTGGCGGACATTTTTCGGGACGCCTCACTGCGCCAATCGTATTTGCAGGTGCATTGACAAGCCAGTTGTTAGAAAGGGTGGGCGTATCCATCGGGAGTCGCATCTTTCGTATGGGATCCGTGATAGATCATCCAGAAGTGCTAGAGGCATCCAGTATGGTGCGGATTTGCAGTGGTGAACTGAAGGGCAAACCATTGCCATTTTTATCAGAGGATTCAGTCGCTGAAGCATTTGAATTACTTGAAAAACTTCGGAGAAACGGAGATTCAGTAGGGGGACAAATTGAGGTTTGTATCAAAGGTGTTCCAGCAGGGTGGGGAGAGCCGTTTTTCGATTCGTTGGAAAGCAGTATTGCACATCTTGTATTCTCTATCCCGGGGATCAAAGCACTGGAATTCGGTGCAGGTACTGAATTCTCAAGTATGAAGGGATCACAGGCAAATGACCCTTGGACAACTGAAGGGGATCAAATCCGTACAACGTGTAATAACAGCGGCGGTATTAATGGGGGCATCAGTAACGGCATGCCCATCCATTTTAAGGTCACATTCCGTCCTACACCTAGCATTAGAATGCCTCAGGATACCGTTAACCTCACGACGGGCAAAGCGTCTGTCCTTGAAATTCGTGGCAGACATGATCCGTGCATCGTACCGCGTGCGTGCCCAGTCGTAGAGGCGATTGCGGCGATGGCACTAATGGAGGCGATGTTGGATCAGCAGATTCAAACGAAGGAGGCATGGGGATGAATACACTAAAAGCATGCAGAAATGAAATTGATGGGATAGATGATGAGATAGCACAGTTATTGAACCGACGAATGGCGATTTCAGAACAGGTAGGAAGAATTAAAGCAGCGAAAGAACGCGTTACCAGGGACCCACAGCGTGAGGCAGAGATTCTCAGTCGCCTATCGGGAAAGGTTGAAAACGGCGCCTATCGTGACAGGATTCTCCAAATCATGCGCTTGGTGTTTGAATCCAGTAGGTCACTTCAGGATAGCGGACGCAGTGTCGTTAAGCCTGTGCGTCCTAATTCGGACGATATGATTACTGCTGGCTACTGTGGTATCCCTGGATCATTTGGCGAAAGTGCCCTCATACATTACTTCGGAGAACTTAAGGGACCAATTGAAAATTATCCGACGTTTTCACTGGTTTGTGACGCCGTATTAAAGGAAGAAATTAGGTATGGCATACTGCCTGTGGAAAACACCACGACGGGTGGCATCAAGGAAGTCTATGATCTGATTAGACAGAAAGATTTATATATAACAGGTGAGATTTGCCTTCCAATTATCCATAACCTTATCGGTTTACCAGGTGCGTCGCCAGAAGCGGTGGAAGAAATTTTTTCTCATCCTCAAGGATTGGAACAGTGTGAAATGTATCTTAGCGGTCTGAAATCCGCTCGACTTATTCCCATGAATAATACAGCCTTTGGTGTAAGACATGTTGCAGAGCAGAAAAACCCTGCGTTTGCAGCAATCGGTGGCGAACGGGCGGCGAAACTCTATGGTTTGGAAATATTGATGCCTTCCATACAGAGCAGCACGGTAAACACCACCCGATTCGTGATTCTTTCGAAAATACAGGAAGTACAGGCTGATGCGGATAGTACCAGTGTCGTATTGACGACGCGGCATGCGACCGGTGCACTTTATGATATTCTAGGTTGCTTTGCAAAAGAACGCGTCAGCCTTTTTCGTATCGAATCCCGTCCGGTACCGGATCGCCCATGGGAATACTTCATTTTCATGGACTTAGAAGGCAGTATTGCGCATGAAAATGTTCAGCGTGCACTCGCTGGTGTTCAGTCGCAGTGCGCGTATTTCAAGTGCTTAGGAAGCTACCAGAGAGGCGCAACTGCATGAGAAAGCTAACGCGTGTGGGCCTGGGGAGAGAGAATATTAAGATTATGATTATTAATGGACCCAATTTGAACCGTTTAGGGTCACGTGAACCTGAAATATATGGTTCAATAACTTACGATACATTATTTAGTGAACTAAAAAATAGAGCAGAAGCGCTTGCCATAAAACTAGAAATTAGGCAATCCAATCATGAAGGCGACTTAATTGATTGGATTCATGAAGCAGGGGATACCTTTGATGGGATTCTAATCAACCCTGCAGCGTATACACATACCAGCATCGCTTTGCTGGATGCCATGAAATGCACATGCATACCTGTGATTGAAGTACATCTTTCGAACATTCACAGCAGAGAATCATTTCGTGCCCACAGTGTGACTGCAGCAGGAGCCGTCGGAATCATCGCAGGGTTTGGAACTATGAGTTATTATTTGGCACTTGAGGCGATGTTACGTATCTTGAGAGAATAGGACTGCATCGAACCTTACCTACCCTGGCAATAAATCGGAAGTGCAAAAAAATAAGCGTCAAGATCTTATTAAGGTCTTGACACTTTTTCATTTGACTCATATCTTCAGTCTCATCCTAGATTTTATCTCTCCCATCATTTGATTGCCTATTCTGTTTGCTTTTTCAGAACCTGTGTTTATGATTTCTTTGACGCGCTGGTGATTCGACGTATAGTAAGCGCGTTTTTCTATGATTGGTTCTAAAAGTATGTTTATTTGTGTCGACAATGCTTTTTTGCATGCGACGCAACCTATTTTGGCAGATCGACACATTTCGCTTATATTTTCTTGTTGATCCAAATTAAAGACGCGATGATACATATGAACGACGCAGATATCGGGGTTGCCTTTATCATTTATTGAAATGCGATTTGCATCTGTGATCGCAGATTTTATTTTCATAGTAACAGTATCGGGGGAGTCGGTGAGATAAATGGCATTGCCTAAACTCTTGCCCATTTTACTGTTGCCATCGAGACCTATGAGTCTCGGAACACTACTAAGTAATGCTTGAGGTTCTTTAATAATGGCCTCATCAGGCGTATAGAGCGCGTTGAACCTTCTTACGATTTTACGACTGAGCTCAAGATGTGGCACTTGATCTTCACCGACGGGAACGAGGTCCGCATTACAGAACGTGATGTCTGCAGTTTGACTAACGGGATAACCTAAAAACCCGTAAGTGATATCGTCATAACCATATTGAGCAATTTCTGTTTTGATGGTTGGGTTATGTCGTAAGGTGTTTACGCTCACGAGCATTGAGTAAAAGACTGTTAGTTCTGCGATAGCAGTGATTTGAGATTGCTGGACAAAAGTGACTTTTTCAGGATTGAGTCCAACGGACAGATTATCGAGAGCAACTTCGTAGATACTCTCCTTAACCAAATCAGGCTTTTCAAAGTGTGTCGTCAATGCTTGAATATCTGCCAACAGAATAAATGTATCGTATTCATCTTGAAGCCTCACTCGATTTTCTAAACTTCCAACATAATGACCCAGGTGAAGCCTTCCGGTTGTTCGATCGCCTGTAAGAATGCGTTTCTTTTCCATAAATTTTCTCCTTTCAAATGTGTCTAATAGAAGGTTGCGAAGACGGGTGAAAATAAAAAAAGCCTCTATTCCATAAGGAATAGAAGCGTGTTCTATAAGCCACCTAAAAGGTCTTTTTCGCATACCAACATATGCTCTCATCATAACGGTTAGAGTTTCCGTCAACGCCTACTTAATTCGGGTTGCCCTCCTGAGCCCATTCAACCATATTCAATATGCTGTATTTCCACCGCCAACAGCTCTCTATTTTACCTTATATGATTTACTCTTCTCAGTCATAGGTTTTCTATATTTGATTTGTAGATTATTATACGCTTGGTTATTTGGTATGTCAAATGCATTTGATTAAAAATATTGAGTTATTTGGATGGCAATAATAATCGCTTTAAATGACATGATTATTTTAAAGAATAAGTTAACGGCTTAAATCCAGTTTTCATCTAAATACATAAATGATTGCGGCGCAGTAAAATTTGCAAAGACATCTTTAGGATCAATTTCTAAATCAAATTTTACAAAATCTTGTATCTCAAGTGCATATGCAGAATCTCTTTCATAAAAATAGTCCATAAAGAACTTTTTTGAAATACCACTATTTTTTTTAGTTTTGCTCCAAATATTAGATGGTGAATCTTTTAAAATATCCTTAACCTTAAATTCGCCAACAATCATCCCAACGGGTTTGGTGGCATAAATAACAACTGTTGAGATATCTTGCTTAAACACTTGTTTTCTATATTCAAAAGTTTTTTCACCAGAAATTATTTTTTCAACAAATTGTGGTTTAATCGATAATAAGACCTTCATGAATAGCACCTCTTTCTATGATTCTAGTAAACTGAGAATTAGTTAAAGGAATAAAACTCCAACGATCTTTTCGATCTAGACCGACTTCATCTGCAAGTGTTTTACGATTTAATCGTTTTGTCATTGCGGCATTATAAGTCATTTTGAGGGCATAAAGATTTCCTTTTCTATAATAATAGTGTAAATCATTACGATCAAATACGCTATAAGTATTTGCATATTTAAAGAACTCTTCAAAGGTATCAAAATCTTCTTTAGATTTAACTTCTTCAACAACACATATAGATGTCGCAACGGAGCGGAATTCGGCAGGACCATTACCATCACTAGTTCTATACATAATAATTATATCGCCAGGATTCAACACATCTAAGTCTATTTGAGCAACATAAATTTTATGAATGCTATTAGTATGTGAAACATCTTCTAAAATATCTAAATGTTCATTATTTAGTATTGAATCGGGAAACATATTTGTGTGGTATTTAGGATAAATAGCAAGAAGGTACTTATTACAATTTGTTGATTTGATAAGTGGAAAATCTAGAAGGACATCATTTTTTAGATAACTAAAAGTTTTGTAATAAACTAATTCAGTACCTGAAGGAGTTGTTTTTGTTCCGTGCAAAGTAAATCCATATGTTTTTAGAAGTTCAATAAGAGCGGTATGTTTTTCAAAAATAGTTACATAACAGGATTCAGCGTTATTTTTAATTCCAAAATCAAATGCTTTTTTTAAAAATCGCTCACCAAGTCGAGTGCCATGTGGATTAACCTTAAATGTACCTAATTTTAAAATACGCTTATCTACAATGAGCGGTAATATATCAGTAACAGGTCCTTCCTCTATTTTCATATAAAGAAATCCTTGTATACCATCATCTGATAAAACATATGCTGATTCAGATGCTTTTCTTTCAAACCATTCTTTAAAGCCTATGTAGTCATCAACTAATGTGTCAAAAAAGGGATCAGACAAATCAATTTCAGAAAATTTCATAATTCTTAAATTCTTACTCATAACCAAACCTCTTTCCTATATGTTTTTTTGATCAATGCACTTGCTTTTACAACAGAATCATTCATCTACCATTTTTACTCTTACTATTCATTGCGATATCAGTGGTTTTAGATGTTCAAAATTTATAAACCACAGGATTCATACAGATTTCAACAAAAAGGTTGTTTAACTAATAATACCATAATATGTAATTAAATTAAAGCAATAGATATATCTGTCATTGAAGAATATGAAGACGAAATCCCAAATATTAAATACAGTCTTTTCTCTTGGTGTAAGTGTACTGTAAAAATTTGAATTAATATTTTCATTTATCAATTCAGAAGGGTACTAAAAACCTAACCTACTTTTTCTGGATTAGTTTACACAAAGCCATAAAATAATTTCTATGGTATAATAACAAATGTAGATAAAATGTCGAAATGGTGCATTACTTTATCCATTGACAGAAAGGTTAAGACGATTATGAATAAAAAAACGGTAAGGATTATTAAGAAGGATAATGATTTTCAAAAGTTCGAGGTACTCATGCGGAATAGAAATAAAAGGCATCAGTATCAAGAATTTATTGTTGAGGGCGTTAGAAATGTTAATAATGCTTTAAAATATAATTGGGATGTTAAAGGCGTTATATATTCAAGTGAAACAAAAAAATCGGAATGGGCAAATAACATTATTAATAACAGCCAGATTAAAGTTGCCTATGATTTGACTTCTGACCTACTTGAAGCGTTAAGTGATAAGGAAGAATCATCTGAAATTATGCTTTTGGTAGGTTATTCAACTAAGAATATCATAAATGAAATAAACACAAAAAATCCGATCCTGGCTATATTTGATAGGCCTTCTAACAGAGGTAATTTGGGAACTATAATAAGATCATGTGATGCTATGTGCGTTTCAGGTTTGGCAATTTCGGGTCATTCTGTAGATTTATATGACCCAGAAACGATATCTTCAACTACAGGGTCTTTTTTCAAATTACCAATTCAGCGATTAGATAAACAAAATGAAATTGATTATTTTATAGATCAATTTAAGTCGAAGTATGAAAAAATTCAAATTATTGGGACAAGTGCACATGCAGATGACACCGTCGACAATGTTGATTTTAGTATTCCTACCATTATTTTAATTGGAAATGAGACAACGGGGCTAAATAATTATTATATAGAGAAAGCAGATATAATGATAAAAATACCAATTGGAGGATCTGCATCTTCGTTAAATGTTGCATGTGCAACTTCAATCATTTTATATGAAATTCAAAGACAGAGAAATTATTTGGATATAATATGCGAAAATTAAAAATAAAAATGCACGAAAAACCACCATATTGGTGGTTTTTTTGCGAGTTGAAGAACATTCACAGTGTGCATGCGCGTTAAAAAGAATGCGTTGGGGTATAATGAAAAACATAGGTAAAAATCGATTCATTGTGAATCAACAAAATTACTTAACCCTCACCTAGAAAGGAGAATCATATGTCAAAATCCATATTAGTTTTGGTACATCAACACGCTGAAGACTTAGAGCTTTGGTATCCCATATATCGTTTGCAAGAGGAAGGCTATACGGTACACATGGCAGGTCCTAGGCCAGATGAACAGTTTAAGGGTAAGTATGGTGTGCCCTATGTCGCTGATATCAGCTGGGATACAGTAGACGTTAACGAATACGTAGGACTTCTAATCCCAGGTGGCTGGGCACCGGATGCCATACGCCGTTACGAAGTCGTTAAGGAGATCGTACGCAGTTTCGATGCGCAGGAAAAACCCATTGGCCAGATATGCCATGCAGGATGGGTTACGATATCCGCAGGTATTCTCAAAGGTCGAAATGTGACTAGTACACCTGGCATCATGGATGACATGATTAACGCTGGAGCGATTTGGCACGATCAACCCGTTGTAGTGGACGGTCATATCATTTCAAGTCGAAAGCCCGGTGATCTACCCGTTTATATGAAAGCCTATATTTCAGCGCTGAATAAATAGTTCATGAAGTGTTTTAAAATGTTCTAATGATTATCTAATTTGCTCCTTGAGTTTAATCATGTGATAAAGCATGTCGTTATAGGGTGTAGCGACGCCAACTTCTTTGCCGAGTTTACAGAGCACGCCTGAGAGCATATCCACTTCAGTGGGGCGACCCGCATCTATGTCTTGGTGCATGGATGTTTTTGATTCGGGAATCATGCCATTTAGGATTTTAAGCCATGCATTAAAGTCGTCATCTGTTAAGGTGACGCCTTTTTTAGCTGCAACCGCTGTGACTTCTTTAGCCACCATATGCATGATGGCGTGACCATCGGGCGTGTTGAGATAACGGTAGTTAGCGCCAAGGATGGCGGTTGTCTGGTTGGCACAAACGTTGATCATGAATTTATACCAAAGTTGTTTGTACATGTCGTTTGGGTTTTCAAAAGGGATACCTGAAGCGGTGAATGTTTCTGCGATGTTTAGAACACGCGGTGTACGTTCACCGTTTTTTTCATTGTACACGATTTTCCCCACACTGCCGTAACTTACCGATCGATTGTTTCGCTGTGCATCGATGCCTAGGCAAAGACTGTAGAGCATTTTGTCCATACCGTATGCCGCACCGATAATTTCTTCTGAGTCGATGCCGTTTAAGAGTGACATGATGGTGGTGTCCTCGCCCACATGGTGCTTGATGGCGTCTATCGCTTCTGGAAGTGCGTTGTATTTTACAGCGACGATTACGAGGTCTGAAGGTTCTGTTTTTGATAGGGGGCTAACGTATGTGAAATCTTGAATGGTATCATTTACGGTGAAAGGTTGCTCTGTGTAGGCTTTTAGGCGATGTTCATCTAAGATGATCTTCAGATCTACATCGGGGTTATGATTGAGTAGGGCTGCGTAGGAAGCGCCGATTGCACCGAGTCCGATTAATGAAATTTTCATAGGGTTCCTCCTCGTATAAAAGTATTTTTAACTTAAGTATACAATGATTTTCAGTAGCAATCCACCAATAAACTCTACGGAGCGTTTATTGAATTACCCTTTGTTTTGAGTTACTATTGCATCAAGGAGGTGAATAAAATGGATTGTAAGAAAGTTGGAAAGTTAATTTTGGAGCTGCGCAATGAAAGAAATATGACACAAAAAGATGTTGCAGATGCCATGCACATTAGTGATAAGACCGTTTCCAAATGGGAGCGTGGAATGGGGTTGCCCGATGTTTCTTTGCTTAATGAACTGTCGAAAATATTTAATGTAAACATAGAAAAAATATTGTTGGGTGACTTAAAGCCCAATGATCATGATAGAGAGAATATGAAAAAAATTAAATTTTATGTGTGTGAAACCTGTGGAAGTATTGTAAACAGTACAGGTGAGGCGGAAGTCTCGTGTTGCGGGAGAAAATTAGATGCACTCATAGCAAAACAGGAAGATGGGGCGCATGGTATTAAGATAGAAGAAGTAGAATCGGATTACTATATTACATTTAAACATGAAATGAGTAAAGCGCATTATATTTCGTTTTTTGCATATGTTATGTATGATAGAGTGCTTATTCTACGGATTTATCCTGAGCAGAATGCAGAACTTCGTTTTCCGAGAATGCTTGGTGGAAAAATGTACTTCTATTGTAATCAGCATGGTTTATGGGTAAATGAAAATCCGCTTTAATAGTGGATTTTTTTTTGCGCGCTTTGCTCACACATGGAATGATAAAAGTTTACAAATAATAAGTATGATGGCATGAATAATTAGACTTAAAATTTAACATAAGTGCTGTATTGTAAAATGTTGGTTAAGTACACGTCCTATTCATTGACATGCAAAGTTGGGGTTGATATATTAACTCCGTAGACTAAAAGACCTAGAAATAGTGGAGGTAAAATGCATGCATCAGAAAACTAAAAAAGTTTTTCTACAGGATGTAAAAGTAGGGAAAAAAATTGGAGCAGGTTATGCCATCTTGACGGCTGTCATATTGGTCGTAGCGCTTGGATCCATTATTAATAGTAGTAAAATTAGTCATCAGAATCTTGTTCTAGAAACAGTCACTTATGCTCAGGAAAATATTTTAAGTGCACAGATTGAACAAGCTAACTTTGAAAAAGATGGAATGGATGAAACAGCTGATAAATTTAGAGGATTTTTGGAAACCTCACTTGAAATTTCAAAAACGCCTGCTTTGGTATTAGAGTATGCAGAGAGTATGGTTGCCTATGAGGAACAATTGAGTAAGTTCAGAAGCGAGTTCGAAGGTTATGTTGAAATAGAGAAAGAAAAGAAAAATCAAGACATGTTACGGATCGCGATTGAGAACAACGTCGTTTCAGACGTTAAAAGAGCCATGGATGTAATTCAAGTAAGTATACTGTTTGGCACAGAACAGGAAGCGATTATAGAAGATTTTAAAAATTTCAACAGAATTCAAGCAGCGCTTGACAGTTTTACTGAAGTTCAGTTATCAGCCATCAAGTACGCAGATTCAGAATCGAGTGTCTATGCTGAAATCCTTAGAAGTAACATAGAAAAGACCAGGTATTTTTTAAATGAATCATTGAAAGTTGCCACATCAAGCGGCACAATAGAAAGTCTAGAAGATGCGATGAAAACGCTAGATAGGTATGATAAAGCTTTCGAAGCATTTGATGAATTGTTGTTAAAACAGAGCCAGCAGTTTACGAATATGAAAGCAGCATCGCAAGCTTCAATCGATCAAGTAATCGTGATAGAGGAAGCCGTCAAAGAACGAATCGTACAAGTGCAACGTTTGTCAGATCTTTCAGCGATCATTTCGTTGGTTCTGGGTGTGTTGTTGAGTATTTTTATAGCAATTAAGTTAACTGTAGGCATCACGAAGCCACTGAAAACAGTTCTGGTTCAAATGGAAGCGATATCTAATTATGACTTATCCCATACCCTAGATACATCCATCCTCTCTAGGAAGGATGAGATGGGTAGTCTGGCGCGTCGTGCTGAGGGGACTCGACTAGAATTAATGAAAATCATCAAGGAAATATCAAAGGCTTCAACAGATGTTTCAAAAGCTTCGGGTGAGTTGTATCAAAGTGGTGAGCATGCAGCTGCAACGGGTCAAATGATTGCGGCAACGATAGAAGAAATCGCAAATGGTGCTACTGAACAGGCTGGTGCGATTTCGGAAGGTGTTAATCAAATCAGTAGACTCTCAAATCTTATTAAAGAAGATCAACTACAGGTTAGTTTTCTCAATGAAGCCGCTGGCAATGTGGAACAAATCAAGGAAGAAGGCATGGACATCGTTCGTCATCTTGTGACAGAAACCAAAATCAGTAGCGACGCGACCACCTCTGCACAAAACATTGTTAGAGCAACAAGTGACAGTGCCATGAAGATTCAAAAGGCCAGTACGATGATTAGAAGCATAGCGGATCAAACAAATCTACTCGCCTTGAATGCTGCGATTGAAGCGGCCAGAGCGGGTACTGCTGGTAGAGGATTTGCGGTTGTTGCAGATGAAATCAGAAAACTCGCTGAGCAATCTACAAGTTTTACCAAAGAAATCGGTATAGACATCACAGAACTTATAGATAAAGCGGTGGAAGCTGTAGAAACCATGGAAATGGCAAGAGAAGCGGTGCGTAAACAGGAAGTGTATGTCAACCGAACCCATATGAAGTTTAATGGCATCGCAGATGCCCTAGGTCTTATGCGCGACAATATCGTACGTATCAATGAATCTGGAATAGAAATGTCTGGTCAAATGGAGGCCATCAACGGTCTTATCCTTTCACTATTGGTTATCTCAGAAGAAAATGCAGCAGGCGCTGAACAGTCTTCAGCAGCCATCGTCGAACAATCCAAACTCTTAGATTCTATGTCGGCATCAGGCTCTGAACTTGCGAGATTAGCAAGTAAGATGGAGGCAAACGTCTCTAGTTTCATATTGGATTCTGATGCGTCAATTCACATAGAAGAAGATCTACTTGAAGAAAGCGCTTGACGATATTTGAGATTGATTGTTACGCTAAAATGTAGTACAATAAGTGTAATACAAAGTAATACACGGACGGAGGCATAAGATGAGTACCATATCATTAAGATTAAATGAAAAAGAGGATACATTAATAAGAAAATATGCAGAACTTCATAACATGGATTTATCTTCTTTTATAAGGGAAACCGTGCTTGAAAAAATTGAAGATGAATATGACCTCACCCTTTTTAATCAGGTTTGGGAAGAAGAGAAGCATGCAGAAAAAATTACACATAGTGAAATGAAAAGACAACTTGGATTATGAAATATCAAGTGGTTTATACGCGTGCAGCAGTAAAGCAACTTAAGAAAATGGATAGAAAAATAGCGGCACTGATTATTTCATTTATTGAAGATAAACTACTATATTGCGAAAATCCAAGAGCTTATGGGAAGGCGTTGCAAGGAAATCTTAGTAACATATGGCGATATAGAATTGGTGACTATAGAGTTCTGGCTAAAATTCAGGACCAAATACTTGTTATTACAGTTGTTGAAGTTGGACATCGCAAAAATATTTACGAGTGAATATAAAATGTTATAAGACAATTGACCGCCCATGGCGGTCTTTTTTTTATATAAATGTAAAATAATGGATAGACGTTTGGCACGATTCTATAGTAAACTAGAGATAATTCAAAATAAGGAGTTCACATGCGCATTTATACATTATTAAAGAAATTTTTTGGGTACGATACCTTTAGAGATCAACAAGAGCGCATTATAAATGCTATTTCAGATAAAAAAGATGCCTTAGTGATTATGCCGACAGGTGGTGGCAAATCGGTTTGCTATCAAATCCCTGCTTTGATGTTTGATGGCGTTACAGTGGTTATTTCACCACTTATTGCACTGATGAAAGACCAAGTGGAGGCACTGAATCAAAACGGAATCCCAGCGACATTTTTAAACAGTTCATTAAGTGCAAGTGAAACCAATATGCGGGTCAGAGAAATCGGTATGGGTGCCTTTAAACTCGTGTATGTCGCACCAGAGGGATTAATGACAGGGGCTTTTCTTGAAGCATCAAGAAATATGAATATAGATTTTGTTGCTGTGGATGAAGCACATTGTATCAGTCAATGGGGCCATGATTTCAGACCCAGTTATCAAAGCATTTCCAGTTGGGTGCATAGACTCCCGAAACGCCCTGTTATTGCTGCTTTTACAGCGACGGCTACGCATGTAGTAAAAAAGGACATCGTCACACTACTGGATTTAATAAGGCCTCAAAGTTATGTGTCTGGCGTAGACAGAGAAAATTTGATTTATCGCGTGGTAAAGCCATCTAAAAAATACGATTATGTGGCAAAGTGGTTAAAGGAGGCACCAAGTGAATACACGGGCATCATTTATTGTGCAACGAGGAAAACGGTCGAACAAGTTGCGTCGAAATTGGTTAAAGAAGGCATCAACGCATCCTATTATCATGGTGGATTGGATGCAGAAACGAGAAACCGTGTTCAAGATGATTTTATGCTGGATAAAAAGAAAATTATTGTATCTACAAATGCATTTGGAATGGGTATAGATAAACCAGATGTACGATTCGTGATTCACTATAACATGCCCAAAAATATGGAGGCTTATTATCAGGAAGCGGGTCGCGCAGGACGTGATGGCTTAGAAAGCGACTGTATTTTGATGTACGATTCTTCAGATATCGTCAAACAAAAGATGTTGATTACCCAGAATAGCACCGATAGAGAACGGTATACCATTCAGATGGAAAACTTGCAAAGTCTGATTGATTATTGTAATACCAATAATTGTTTAAGAGGCGAAATTCAAAGTTATTTTGGGGAGTCTGTGGAAGCGATGCATTGTAACAGTTGTAGCAACTGCTTAGACGAATCAGAAGAAATCGATTGTACAGAAGCAGCGCAAAAGATTTTATCATGCATTTACAGAATGGATCAACGATTTGGGATAAACCTCGTCGTTGACGTTTTAAGAGGCGCAAAAACACAAAGAGTACGTGATTTTAATTTCGATACATTGTCTACTTATGGGCTTTTAAAAGAAGAATCGGTTTCTTTGGTAAAAGAGCAAATTATGTTTTTAATCGCAAAAGGGTATATCGTTATGACGGCCGATGAATACCCCGTTTTAAAACTTAGTCCCACGGCGCGTGAGGTACTAAAAGGTACTGAAAAAATCGTGATGAAGCAGACGCGGCTAGATATTAAGGATAAAAAGACGACTAAAAAGCGCGGATTTACGAGTGCGTCAAATCCTGAACTCTATGATGAGTTATCAAAAATTAGAGCACAAATCGCTCAGTCGAAGAAAGTGCCACTTTATGTGGTATTTGCAAATTCGGTATTAAGCGATTTAGCCAGTTATCTGCCCACCACAAGAGATGAATTCTTGAGTATTAAAGGCATCGGCGAAAAGAAATATGAAATTTATGGTGAGGCATTTATGTCAGCCATTAAGTTATATATTCAAACGAAGAAGATGTAAGTATTAAAATTTCAGGTAAAAAGGAGTGTATTGCGAAGTTTGGATCCCAATCACTAAATAATAAATCATGCACATGATTCTTTTTTAATTGGGTATAAATTAAGCAAGAGGAGGTATACCCCATGTCTGATCACGTAAACGATAAGGAGAAAGAACTTTTAGAGAGAAAGAAGCGCCAAGAAGAGTTTCTCGAAAGTGTTGAAAGCAAACTTAGACGTAGCGAAAAAGACATTTGGTTTTTAAAAAATGAGGATCATCCTCAAAAGGAAAGTTTGACGCATCGCACACACAAATAATACATTAAATTATATCTTAAGGAACTTGCTAACGAGTAGGTTTCTTTTTTTATGTTTAGAAAGTGGAGCGAACTAGCTACGGGATTGTATTAGTTAATCAGAGATATACGCTGTTGATTTGGGTATGCATAGAGAAGAAGCTAAGTCTGGCTTTTGGTGAGAAATCACAAGGAGGCACTAAGTGAAAAACAAATCATCGCTGACAGTCATTCAAATGAATGATAGCCATGCCTATTTTAATCTACATCAAGAAATGTTCTTGGAATCAAACAAAGCGGTTTATCGCGAGGTTGGTGGTTATGCACGAATCGCAACGCTCGTACAAGAAATACGTGAATCAAACAGAGAGCGCGTGCTTTTCTGTGATAATGGCGACACCTTAAATGGCACTTATCCAGCATTTACCACGAATGGTGCAGCCATGATTCCCATCGTAAATGCCTTAGGGATTGATGCGATGTCATCGCACTGGGAATTTGCATATGGCCCATCGCTATTTGAAAAACGGGTTGCAGAGTTAAACTTTCCGGTATTGGCCATAAATATTTTTGACAAAAATACCAATGCTTTGATTTTCCCACCCTATATTGTGAAAGACATGGACGGTCTAAAAGTAGGACTTATCGGTATTGCGTCTAATATAATCGATGAAACCATGCCACCTTCTTTTAGTGAAGGATTGAGGTTCACCCTTGGTAGAGAAGAACTTCCACCGGTGATAGAAAAACTAAAAAAGACAGAAAAAGTCGATTTAATTATTTTGATATCTCACTTGGGGTTTCCCCAGGACATGAAACTGATTTCAGAAGTACAGGGCATAGATTTATGTCTCAGTGGACATACGCATAATCGAACTGCAGAGCCTGTAATGCAGGGGCAGACACTTGTAATGCAATCAGGTTGCCATGGCTCGTTTCTTGGTCGTATCGATTTAGAAGTCGCTGATGGAAAAATCACAAACTATGAACATCAACTGATCGAAGTAGAGGCAAACATTATTCCAGATCCTTTTATGTCACATATTATTGAACGAGAACTTGCCCCTTATAAAGAGAAACTGAGTGAGATTGTGGGTGAAACAGCCACGGCACTCAATCGTTATACGATGCTCGAATCGACCATGGATAATTTTCTGTTACAATCCATTATAGAAGCATCAGGTGCTGAGTTAGCTTTTTCAAATGGATGGCGATATGGTGGGCCAGTGATTCCTGGAGCGATTACGGTAAATGATCTTTATAATATCATTCCGATGAACCCACCCATTGGCACTGTTAAGTTAACTGGAGATGAAATTCTCTTGATGTTAGAAGAAAATTTAGAACGCACATTTGCAGCGGACCCATATGAACAAATGGGTGGTTATATCAAACGTGGACTGGGTCTTACCGTCTATTTGAAAGTGGAAAACCCTTCTGGTCAACGTATTCAACAAGTTTTTGTGGGAGACGAACCATTGGCACCCACACGTATTTATCAAGTGGCGTTTGTAACCGAACAAGGGGTATCAAAAAAATACGGGCATCAAAGAAGTGCGTTGGAAATACATGCAGTACAGGCCATGCAAACCTATCTAGAAAAGCATAAACCCATGTTTTCTGAACTTCGTGGCACATATATCCTCGTGTAGCAGTAGCCGTTTTCTCCATGTGTTATATGATTGAAACATGCTATTTGGGGTATCTAATAAAAATTACGTGTATTTATAATTTCATAATAAATGAAAGCGATGACTTCAGAGGCAAATATGGACGCTAGCCTCTGCGACGAGCAAATAGCGTAACCGGTCAATTATGATCGGTGTTTTTTTTGCCTATTCTTAAGCAAAAACCGGTCCTTGAAATCTGACAAATTATAAAGGAGGCAATCGCTTATGAGTAATGAAAAGCATAAAAAGAACAAAGAAAAATCTAAAGGTGGTGAACTGCATCAGGTTGTTAAGGGCGATCATGCGACACTTACGACGAATCAAGGTGTCCCTATAGCAGACAATCAGAATTCTTTAAAAGCGAATTCACATGGACCCACACTATTAGAAGATTTCATTCTCCGTGAAAAAATAACGCACTTTGACCACGAGCGGATCCCAGAGCGCATCGTCCATGCACGTGCTTCAGGTGCGCATGGTTATTTTGAACTCACTGAATCCTTAGAAAAATATACCACGGCAAAAATACTTACTGAGGTAGGTGAGCAGACACCTGTATTTAGTCGTATATCAACTGTTGCAGGTGGATCGGGTTCGATAGATACACCGCGTGATGTGCGTGGTTTTGCGGTGAAATTATATACAAAGGAAGGCAATTGGGATCTAATTGGAAATAACGTCCCGGTCTTTTTTATCCAAGATGCTATAAAATTTCCCGATCTTGTCCATGCTATAAAAATGGAACCTGATCGTGGTTTTCCACAAGCTGCAACGGCACATGACACTTTTTGGGATTACATTTCACTTACACCGGAATCGATGCACATGGTGATGTGGATCATGTCTGACCGCACACTACCGCGTTCATTACGTATGATTGAAGGGTTTGGTGTGCATAGTTTCAGACTCATTAATGAAAAGGGCGAGTCCACTTTTGTGAAGTACCATTGGCGTCCTGTGCTTGGTTTACAATCAACCATTTGGGATGAGACTGTGAAAATATCTGGTGCGGATCCAGATTATCACCGCCGCGATTTGTTTGAAGCAATAGAGTCTGGGAATTTCCCAGAGTGGGAGTTTGCAGTGCAACTTTTCACACAAGAGGAAGCCGATCAATTTCCGTTTGATCATCTAGATCCGACAAAATTGATTCCAGAAGAACTGGTACCATTAAAAGTCATCGGAAAAATGGTGCTCGATAGATGGCCAAATAATTTCTTTGCTGAAACAGAACAAGTAGCTTTTTGCCCATCACATATTTTACCAGGTATGGACTTCTCAAACGATCCATTGTTACAGGGACGTTTACATTCCTATCATGATACGCAACTTTTCCGATTGGGTTCGCCTAATTTCCATCAAATCCCGATAAATGCACCGAAGTGTCCATTTTCGAATCATCAACGCGATGGTTATATGCAGATGGATCAGCCAGTAGGACGTGTTGCTTATGAACCCAATTCACTCTCGGAAACATCGCCACGTGAGACACCATTACATGGATTTCAAAGTGCGGCGATTACTGAATTAGGAGAGAAAGGCCGTATTCGGCCAGAGAGTTTCTCTGACCATTATAGTCAGGCAAGAATGTTTTATGTGAGCCAGACCACTTATGAGCAAGCACACATGGCCTCAGCTTTTGTTTTTGAATTATCGAAGGTGGAACATTTGCACATTCGCGAAGCAATGGTGGGCCATTTGAGACATATTGACCAAGACCTCGCAAACCGAGTAGCAGCGGGTCTTGCTTTAGATAAAATGCCAGAAAAACCAATATCTGCAGCGATTGTTCAGGAATTTGAACCCTCACACGCCTTGCAAGTTATCGGTAAAATGAAAGATACACTTAAGGGACGCTGTGTTTGCATCCTAATCGCAGAAGGTTCAGATGGTGATGTCATCAAGAAAATTAAAGACGCCGCTATCGAAGCTGGCGCAACCGTAAAAATCATCGCACCTAAAGTAGGCGGTGCAAAACTCGCAGACGGCTCTAAAATGGATGCAGATGGTCAATTAGCAGGTTCGCCGTCGGTTTTATTTGATGCGGTGGCCGTGATACTTTCTGTTGATGGCGCAAAAACATTATCAAAAGAAAGTGCCGCAATCGATTTCGTGCGAGATGCTTTCGGTCATCTTAAAGCGATAGCCATCGATGATGGTGGACAAGCACTTCTTAATATTGCAGGTGTTAAAGAAGATCAAGCGGTGGTAAGCGCAGAAAATGTTGAAGCCTTTATCACAGCGGCAAAAACCCGTCAATGGGAACGTGAAAAGTCCGTTCGTATTTTGGCATAAGTTCGGAAAATAACGAAGGTATGTTTTAAACTGAGACCGCTCTTGGCGGTCTTTTTTTTGCTTCCATGTGATTTGATCGCATTCAAATGGTATAATAATAGGGAAGTTACTTATAATTGGAGGTGCGTATGGAAAGAAAAATTCAAAATCAAGCAACAGGTTTTCAAACAAGAGATGGCGCAGGTGTCAATCTCGTTCGCGTATTGGGCATTAAAACCGTGGAGGCGTATGATCCCATTTTATTGCTGGACTCCTTTGACAGCTCGAATCCTGATGACTACATAGCGGGATTCCCATTGCATCCACATAGAGGCATAGAAACCATTAGTTATATCTATCAGGGTAAGATGACACATAAAGACAGTTTGGGCAATGAAGACACCATTACCGATGGCGAAGTACAGTGGATGACAGCGGGCTCTGGTATTTTACATGAAGAGAAGCTTCCAGCATCTGAAAGAATGTTGGGTGTACAGCTTTGGCTAAATCTCTCAGCAAAAGATAAGATGGTACCACCAGAGTATCGCAGCATAAAGAAAGCAGAAATCGAAGACATCACAATAGAAAATGGCATGCTAAGATTGCTTGCAGGTAATTATAAAGATAAAAAGGGTTTCCAAAGTAAATATCAACCACTGGATTATTACGACATACATCTTAATCCAAACGCGTCCATATCCCTAAATACAGAAGAAAATAGATCCATCGTCGTATTCACATTAGTAGGGGATGCATATATCGGCGACACATTGGTAAAAGAAAAAACTGCGGTTAAGCTGACATCGGGTAAATACGTAGAAATAAAGTCAACTGACGATAAAGCCCAAGTATTATTTATCAGTTCCACGATGCTAGGTGAATCCATATCTTGGGGCGGACCAATCGTTATGAATACAAAAGAAGAATTAAATAAAGCATTTGATGATCTGAGTAAAGGGACTTTTCTACAGGATAAAATTTCTTATTAGTAGATCATAAGTACTTATGGTATAATTTTCAAAACGTTGTTAGATACGATTTATATGTGAGGAGAAACGCGATGCCAACCATTAAAGATATTTCTAGACTCACTGGTATATCTGTGACTCAAGTGTCTAGAGCTTTAAATAATCATTCAGATGTTAGTCAAGCTACCAAAGAAAGGGTAAATCGAGTTGCAAAGGAAATAGGCTACGTTGCGAATCGGTCTGCACAGAATTTAGTGACGCAAAAAAGCAAATCCCTCGCATTGATTTTATCAAATTTAGAGAAATCAGGCGGTAGAGATAATATCGTTTATAGCTTGATTAGCGGTATGTACCATTTTGCTGAATCAGAAGGCTATGAAGTCGTTATGTTTACCACCAGTTCAGTCCATCAAAGAGATAAAAGTTTTGTACAGCTTTGCAAAGAACAAAACATTAGTGGTGCCGTAGTAAATGGACTCAGAACAGATGATCCTTATTATTTGGAACTGGTTGATAGTGATATTCCATGCGTTTTGATAGACAGCTCCGTTAAAGGCAAAGAAACGATGACGATTTCATGTGATAATAAAAAAGCAGCATTTGATGCTGTAAACCATTTGATCCAGCACAACCACAAAAATATCGCTGTCCTCAATGGAAGAACAGAAGCCACCATAACAGCCGATCGATTTCAAGGTTATGTATTGGCCCTAACAGAAGCGGGCATCCCGTTAAATGAGAAGTTTATTCATTATTGTGATTTTCAAGAAGACATCGCCTATGAAACCACATTGAAAATCATGACAGAAAGTCCAGAGATTACAGCGATTTTTTGTGCCAGCGATATGATGGCTGTTGGGGCATTAAAAGCACTTCGGTTTTTAGAAATTAAAGTGCCAGAGCAAGTATCCTTGGTTGGCTTTGATGATATTCCCCTCGCAGAATACTTGATGCCACCGCTGACAACAGTAAGTCAGGATTTTTATGGCATGGGTTATGAAGCGGGACATCAACTCTTAAAAATGATTCGACACGAAGCGCATAAAAATAAAATTATTTTGCCTCATAAATTACTTGAAAGAAAAAGCGTTTTCATGTTATAATGAATTAGCCGAAACGTTTCGGGCTCCCCCAGGACGTTTCGGGTTTTTTACAACTTGATTCCGAAACGTTTCGGACGCTTGATATTAAATACTTTTGGAGGCATCATGACTTTTAATAGTGAAAATGAGTGTATGGACAGTTGGCTTATCGTGGAAGAAGTGTTTGATCCCTATCATCTGGGCAAAGAAGAAGCGATTATGTCTTTGGGTAATGGCTATATGGGGATCAGATCAGCATCTGAGGAAAAGTATGCGTCAGAAGTTAGAAATACATTTGTAGCGGGTACTTATAACAAATTCTATAAGAATGAAGTAACTGAACTTCCAAATATTGCAGATGTCATTCAAATGGAGATTAAAGTTAATGGCGAAATACTCGATTTGAAACAAGGACATGTAAAAGGATATTCTAAGACGTTAAATCTTCGAAGTGGTGAACTCGAAAGGACCTTTGAATGGGAAAACACAAACAAAGCGCGATATGCTTTTAAGTTTTTAAGATTTGTTTCAATGGATGACTTGCACCTTATTGGGCAGCGTATAGAAATACAAGCACTTAATTGTGACACAGCGATAGAAATCACAAGCGGTATTAATGGTCAAATGACCAATTCTGGGATTCAGCATTTTGCAGATGGTGATAAAAGACTGTATGATCAACGTTATTTACAGCTTGTTCAAAAAACGACAGAGAGTGAAATTGAAGTTGTAATTAACACAGTTCACACTTTCAAACGCGATGATATATGTTTTCAACCGGACGCACTTGTAGTCATGGACCGTCGAAAAATTCATAATGCACATCAAATGTCTTTGAAAACCGGGGAAACGCTTGTCATTGAAAAACTATCATTAATTCACACCAGTAGAGATTTGGATGAATCTATTGAAAAACTCAAAGAGAGAAGTTTAGCGCATCTAAAAGTCATACATCCAATAGGTTATAAGACACTTTTATCAAAAAGTGCAGATGCTTGGTTAACTAAAGTATGGGAGGCAGCGCCAATAACCATTAAGAGTGGTAATCCATATGATCAACTGGTCATACGCTTCGCTCAGTATCATCTGGCAATAATGACACCAGCGCATGATTCGCGGATGAGTGTTGCAGCGAAAGGATTAAGCGGAGAGGGGTATAAAGGGCATATTTTCTGGGATACAGAAATATTCATTTTACCTTATTTCATATATACGCATCCGAATATTGCACGATCGCTATTAACGTATCGGTATAAGACGCTTAGTGGTGCGAGGGAAAAAGCAAAAAAAGAGGGTTATGAAGGTGCGATGTATCCTTGGGAGTCTGCATGGCTCGATGACGGTGAAGTAACGCCAGTCTGGGGGGCTGCAGACATTATTACGGGAAAACCTACAAAAATATGGTCTGGTTTTATAGAACAACATATAACAGCAGATGTATCTTATGCCATATGGCAGTATTATAATGTGACAGGGGATCAATCGTTCATGGATTGCTATGGCTATGAAATTATCCTTGATACGGCAAAATTTTGGGCTTCTCGATTAGAATGGGATGAAACGACTCAAATGTATCATATCAATAATGTCATAGGTCCAGATGAATACAAAGAGCATGTTGATGATAATGCTTTTACAAACCACATGGCTTATTGGACCATCAACTTAGCGGTTGCGTATACAGATCAACTAAAAATTGAGAAACCGCATATATATGAGCAATTAAATGAGCGTTTGGACCTTACGCGTGTCTATCAAGAATGGATTAAAAAAAGTCCGTTAATCTACTTGCCAAAACCAAATGAACAAGGAATTATTCCACAAGACAAAACGTATCTAAGCAAGAGGCTTATAGATTTGCAGCCATTTAAAACACAAAAACATGTTGGTTCAATCTTTAAATCTTATAATCTTTCACAAGTCAACGAGATTCAAGTATCGAAGCAAGCAGATGTGATGATTTTGCTTTACTTGTTAGAAGATCAGTTCAGCAATGAAGTGAAACGCGCATGCTGGCAATACTATGAACCCAAAACGCTGCATGATTCATCGCTGAGTTTATCAACACACTCAGTGCTTGCTGCTGATATGGAACAACTGGACTTAGCCTATGAACTTTTTAAACGTGCATCAAAAATCGATCTGGGTTCAAACCGAAAGTCAAGTTGTGATGGCATACACGCAGCATCTATTGGTGGCATATGGCAGTGTGTGGTTAATGGCTTTGGTGGCGTCCGAATGAACAGTGGTCGTCTTAGAATAGAACCACATTTGCCAGAACAATGGGAAGAATTGGTGTTTACGATTATTTGGCAAGGTGTGAAAATTGAAGTCAGTGCATCAAGTAAAGGTTTTAAGGTAAGCCTTGTTGATTCTGTAAAACCCATAACTTTCTTTCACAAAGATGAGATTTATGTTTGTACAGGTAAAACCAGTATTATATACGCTCAATAATTGGGGAGCCAATTCATTGATATAGGGGAAGTAGTGTTTTAAAAATCATGAAAATGAGATGGAGGGACTAAAATGAAAAAAGTTATATCGATTTTAATGATGTTGGTATTATTGATGGGTTTAATGGTAGGTTGCGCAGATGACCCAGCAGTTGAAACGACCACTGAAAAAGGTACGGAGGCTGTCGCGGATTTAGCAGGGAAGAAAGTCGTAATCGGTCGTTGGGGTGGAAATGACGCTGAGACAGCATCGTTTAATGCCATGATTGATGGTTTCAAAGCAAAAACGGGTATTGAAGTTGAAGAGCGCGTTTACTCAGATTACAACACGGAGTTACAAGCAGAACTCATCGGTGGAAGTGGTCCAGATGTGTTTTATGTAGACGCTTATATGGCGCCTTTTTACACACAACAAGGCGTACTCATGGCACTTGATGAAAATACATTTCAGTTAGATGCATTTTATCCTTCTTTGAGAGATGCTTTTGAAACTGACGGCAAATTTTATGCTGTGAGTAAAGATTATTCGACACTTGCTTTATATTATAATAAAGCGTATTTAGATGAAGCAGACATTCCGAAAACGATGGAAGAGTTACTTGGCGGCAATTTTTTAGTAGATTTAAAAGCAACTTTACCAGAAGGTATGGTAGCGATGACTTATAATCAAGACTTAGCGCGTGCATTGTTTATGGCTGAAGCAGGTGGCGCTTCTGTAATAAGAGATGAAATCTATTCAAATCTTGCAGATCCAGCGGTGCTTAATAACCTTAAACTTGAATATGATGCAGCAAAAGCAGGCAAAATCGTTCAGCCTTCAGATCTTGGTATGGGATGGAACGGCGACGCTTTTGGTAATGAAAAAACAGCAATCATGATAGAAGGCAACTGGGTACTTGGTCACTTAAATACGAATTTTCCTGATGTAGCTTATGGGGTAGTGGAAATTCCAACATTTGCTGGTGAAAAAGGTACCATGGTCTTTACAGTTGGTTATGGTATCAATTCAAACACAAAATCACTGGATGCAGCGACAGCGTTTATTCAGTATGCAACAGGTGCTGAGGGCATGGCGACTTGGACCACAGGCGCAGGCGTACTGCCATCTAGAGAAGACGTCGCTGTTGCAACAAATATTATGGATGATATGATCAAAGCGCCGCATATCGCTGGTGCAGCGTATGCAACGCCATGGCAAAAGGGAACGACCATGGATACAATCAATGCTGAATTTAGAAATTATGTGCCTGCTTACATCAAAGGGGAAAAAACTTTAGAAGAGGCACTGATGTCTGCTCAAGAGGAAGCGAATAAAACGATAGAAGCAAATAATTAACATTTGTCAGAAAGCCTAAATGAATCAGAGACATCTTAATTGAGATGTCTCTGGTTTAACTTTAGAGAAAATGTTTGGGGGTTCTAACGTACATGAAAAAAAGTAAAAGTTTGAGACGTGAAGCGCTTCAAGGCACTTTATTTGTCCTTCCAGCTGTTATCGTCATTGGGATCTTTGTTTTTATCTCCATATTATTTGCAATATTTATTTCATTTCATCGGGTTAACCTGTTTACAGGCTATATGGAGTTTATCGGACTTGATAATTACATGAGAATTTTTTCAGACACAAAGTCGCTTCGGGCCTTTACAAATACAGCGACATTTGTAGCAGTTGTGGTACCAATCCAAACCTTTTTGGCCATGGTTATGGCATCTGTTTTAAATGCACAAATTAAAGGACGCCTTCAATTTAGAGTGATTTATTTTTTACCTACACTGACATCAAGTGCTGCTTTAACTATGATTTTTATGTTTTTATTTAGTTTGACTGGACCTGTAAACGAGATTGCCATGAAAATCGGTCTTTTGGATGCACCAATTAACTTTTTAAAAGAAGCAAAAGTAGCGTTACAAGTTATTATGGCCATGAACATTTGGTCTACAGTACCCTTTTTTATGACGATTTATTTAGCGGCACTACAAGAAATTCCTAAAAGTATCTATGAAGCGGCTGAAGTAGACGGTGCGAACGCATTTCAAAGATTTTTTTATATCACCATTCCTCAACTTAAACCGATAACGACATTTGTGTTATTGATGGGGATTGTTGGAACGTTTCAGATGTTTGATCAAGCCTTTATATTCTCTAATGGATCTGGCGGGCCAGAAAATTCTACGCTCACAGTAGCATTATTAATTTATAGAAACGCATTTGGTCAAAATAACACCATGGGCTATGCTGCTGCGATGTCGATTATGCTTGCTGCTATAATATTTATCATTTCATTCATCGCGCAAAAATTAAACAATTCTGAAAGTATGTATTAGGGAGGTATATCAAGATGAAAAAGTATGTTAAACCAAGTCTGTACCTGATCCTAATTATATATGCTGCTTTTACATTGTTTCCTTTTTTGTGGGCAGTATCAGGTGCTTTTAAGTCATATAAGGAAATTACATCTGGTTCGATGTCAATTATTCCAAATGACCCAACTTTTAATGCATTTATCAAACTATTTCAGATGGACGATTTGTTTTTAAGATGGGTTTTCAATTCATTTTGGCTCTGTACATTGGGGACCATCATCAATGTGCTTTTAAACTCCATGGCAGGTTACTCTCTTGCACGCCTTAGATTCAAAGGCAGTCAAGCGGTGTTTTATATGATACTTGCGACGATTATGGTTCCTGGTCAAGTGCTATTGATTCCTAACTATCTTATCGTAAAGAATTTAGGGCTGATTAACTCTTTCGGCGCAATTTTATTTCCATCTGCGGTGAATGCCACTTATATTTTTATGATGCGACAATTTTTCATTAATTTTCCAAAGGAACTTGAAGAGGCCGCAGCAATTGATGGCTTAAGCCGCATTGGTACTTTCTTTAGAATCGCCATGCCGCTGGCAAAAGTTTCGATTTCCACTCAAGCTGTATTTATCTTTCTCGGCTTTTGGAATAATTTTCTTCAACCTAAACTATATTTACAAGACCCAGCAAAATATACACTCACCGTTGGTATTCAGTCGATGATGAGCCGATACAGCGGTATTACACAGTGGGACGAGGTATTGGCCGCAAGTGTAATTTCACTGGTACCTATTTTAATTATATATATCGTACTCAACAAGTATTTTATGCAAAGTGTTAGAATGGATGGCGAAAAATAAACGAGCAACTTTAGCGGAGGCTTTAAGTGATAAAATGTGTAATTTTTGACTTAGATGGCGTATTAACAGAAACCAGTGTTCAACATTTTGAAGCATGGCAAGTGATTGCTTCAGAGCTAGGTATAGAAATTGACTGGGCATTTAATGAATGTCTAAAGGGCGTATCTCGGATAGAGTCTTTAAAGCGCATCCTAAACCATGGGAATCAACAAGACCGTTTTTCTGAGCAGGAAATAGACAGCATCGCAAAGCGTAAAAATGAGATTTATTTAGCATTGATCCAGCAGTTTAATGAAAACCATTTATTTAAGGGCGTGAGAGATCTTTTTGAATTCCTTTCCGCATCAAATATAAAAATCGCCATAGGCAGTGCATCACAAAATGCCCCATTTTTAATCCATGCAATGGGGCTTAGTGATCTGACAGATTATATTGTAAATCCATTAGAAGTAGAAAAAGGCAAACCAGCACCAGACATCTTTTTGAATGCTATGCATCATTTTAATTTAACACCTGAAGTCTGTATGGGTGTCGAAGATGCTGAAGTAGGGATTACTGCTATCAAGTCAGCTGGTATGTTTGCGGTAGGTATAGGTGATGCTAAAATATTACATCAAGCAGACGTTGTTTATGAGACGACAGAAGATTTTGTAAAAAAAGTCTTGAGCGAAGGAATGTTTTTTTAATTCGATATATACAAAAACAATATTGACATTTTGATTCGAACGCCTTATAATTTGATTAGATATATATCAAAACAAATTATAAGGTGAGGATCATTATGAAAACCTATTTAGAAATAATTGCAGAAAATATGCGTATACCTAAGAATTCAAATGTGATTGTACAATTCTGGGGGGAAAACAAAGACAAAGAAGCCTTGTTATCATTTTCGGAGGTGTTAAAACAAAATCATATGTCGGTATCAAGCATTATGTTTGATAAAAATGAAATGCTTAAAAAGTGTGAGGAGGGACCTTATAGTATATTTGATCAAATCACAGAAGAAGAATTATTTCATGCAAATATAGTAATCGATTTATGTACTTATTCACCAACTGGTTTGGTTGCTTTAACGCATGAGAAAAGTCGGTCGAATTTCATACAGTTTATGAGAAATCATTTTAATGCGATAACAGGACCAGAGAAAATGATGATTCAAATTCGTATGCCATCATTTGAAAATGCGTCTGAATCAGGTTTATCGTTTGAAAAGTATTCTAGAATCTATGATAAAATGATTCGAGTATATTATGATGAAATGAGAAAACGATGTAAAACGTTGATTGAAGAATATAGTGCACACAAAAAAGTGACTATAATAACAGGAGAACAACATGTTCTTACATTAGACCTAACCAACAGAAAGTGGTTTCAAGATTCAGGAGAAGGCGACTTTCCTGCTGGTGAAATTTATATTGCGCCACTCGAAAATAGTGCAAATGGTTCTTATAAGGCAGATTTTATTTTCTGGGAAGGCGAACACATCAAAGATGTTGTACTGAAATTTGAAAACGGGAAACTTGTTGATTCAAAACCTTTGCATATACTTGAAGGTCTAAAAAAGGCAGATGCAAATGCAATCGTCATTGCTGAATTCGGTTTAGGCGTAAATCCTCAGATTTTTGAATTAACCGGTTATAGTCTTTTTGACGAGAAAATGGCGGGTTCGTGTCATATTGCAGTTGGAATGAATCATTTATTTGGAGGCGAAAATAAAAGTGTGGCACACGTAGACTTTGTCTCGGCACGACCTCAAATCACATTTTCCTAAGTTTCTTCTGTAGAAGATATTAAATCAACGCTTCCCCAATAAAATAGAGTATAATTCCAGCGCCTCCCATCCAAATTAAAAATGACATATTACTTGAAAGTTTCAAGTCTCTATCGTATTCATGATCTTTTGAGTGAAAAGTGTTCATACGTGCCATGGCTGTATAGTGGTCATGGCGTATACTTGCGCCGCCAAGCTGTGAAGAAAGTCCGATGACCGCGATTATGATGCCGATGATGCGCATAACTGAACCAAATTCGTATCCTTTTATGTAATGAATCGCAAAGCTGATGATGGTACCGATGATAACGACGATCATAATTCTAACAAATAAACGACTTAGTAAAATTGCTAAAGATGAGAACCAAGATTTGATGCGCGATTTTATTGACAGTTCCGATTTCATATAAACCACCTTTCACACGTTTTAATTAGTTTATATGGCAGTTCCTAAAATTTGCCTTAAAAAAGATTAAGAAAATATAAACTTTATTTGTTGTCAGCAATTTTATTCTTGCTGTACAACTTTTTTTTTTGAGCAAATCGATATGAAGTAATTGACAGAAAAATCAGAAAAGGATATTATATTGATAATAGATATATCAAATATCGATACAAAAGAGGATATTGATTATGGCCAGAGAGCAACTTAAAACACTTACGGAACAGATGTATTATATACTGCTTGTTCTCATAAAACCGCAACATGGATACGGGATTATGCAGGATATTGAACGGATGACTGAAGGCAGAGTGAAGGTAGGGGCAGGGACTTTATATAGCCTCTTGTCTCGCTTCGAAGAAGAGAAGATCATCAGACAAGTATGTGAAGAAAATCGCAAAAAAATCTATCTTATTTCTGAGAAAGGTTTGGAGATCTTAGAGTTGGAACATCAGCGGTTAAAAAAACTCGTGTTTGATGGTGAAGCATTACTTAATGAAGAGAGGTACACAGATGATTAAAAAGACTAAATATGTACTATGGGGCTTTCTACCAATTGATTATAAAGCAACTGAAATCTATTTGGAAGAGATGGCGGCCAAAGGATGGATGCTAGACCGCATTGGTAGAACCTTTGCACGCTTTCGAGCGATAAAACCAAGTCAGATCAAATTTTGTGTGGATGTTTATAAAGAAGGGGGTCCCTTTACACCTGAAGACACAGATGAATCCATAACTTATAGAGATTTGTGTGCTGAGGCAGGCTGGTCTTACATATCGGCTCAAGACTATTTACAGTATTTTCATGCTGAAGTGAACGCGCATCCTACTCCTTTACAAACGGACGACGTCCTAGAACAGTTAATCGTTGATTCAACCATGGGAAATAGAGAAAGGCTAGCGCTTTTATTTATGACATTGTTTTCGATTTATGTGTTGTTGAAGATTTTTCCATATACCCATAAAAACTTAACCCATTATGTTGGTGTTTTTTCGACATTTATCTTTCCCGTTCTAATAGTTATAACGGTTTTGTCTTCCTTGAATATGCTAAGATGGCTCTATAAAATGAAACGCGATATACAAAAGGGATACCCACGTCAAGAACCAACATTAAAGGCAGCCAAACGACGTGCCTATGCTGTAAACGTACCTATGATTATTATCGTGTGCATGTTGATCATCGCTATAATTCTAGATGCAATATTTAGTACTTATACGGTGGGAATCTCGATTGCGCCGCTTGTGATTGGTGGAACGCTTGGTACGGTTTTGAGATATTTTATTAAGAAAAGATCAAAAGATAAATCTCAGGCATTTCGATTTGTTTTTGTCATGATTATTATTTTATTTTGTGTGGTCTGGTTATTTGAAGGATGGTATTTTGATCAAGAACGTGAAGCTTATTATACGATTGAACCCATTCCGAATAGATATGACCTACTATCTGTTGATTCTATATTTGAAGAAGATTTGATTCGGAGAACTTTTGATTATGGCAGTACGCCTTTTGTACCTGTTCAGTATACGTATAGTGCACTAGATAATCAGTCTTTATCTATCGGCGTTGATTACTACCAGGCGTTTAATCTTAAAATGTCGAAATTTATTTTTGAAAGTGTTGTGGATGATTTAGAGCACGGCATTAAATTTCAGGGTATGCGGTTGTTTGAAGAAGAGATGACGCCGGATGAGCAGTTAAAATTACTGTGGCAAGTGGATGCACTTGAAATATCTGAGTCTAGAGCGTTCATCGTCATTCGTAAGGGCGACGTCGTTATGAAAATTAATGGTGATATAGACTTTAATGCGGATCATATTATACGAAGTTTTATGGCACTATATAGACCTTAATGGCAACAAATTATAAATGCGGAGGCATAATGTCCAGAAATAATGATTTAAATAATGAGTACATCTACCGAATCAATAAAGTACTCGATTATATAGAATTAAATTTAACCAATAAAAACTGAGAAGTCTCCCACCTCTAAGCTTTCTTGCTCGTGAAACGAGAGCGAAGGTGCGGGATGAATCGGTTGTTTTTTATCCCAAAATATGGTAAAATGTAATCAATAGTAAAATCTTGAAAGGACTGATTATAAATGGCGTTAGACGGAAATAACCATTCGGTGTTCTCAATGTATTATCACCTTGTTCTGGTAATTAAATATCGTCGTGCTGTACTAGATGAACCTGTATCGGAACGAGCAAAAGAACTTTTTGAGTCTATTCGTCAGAAACTTTGGAAAGAATATTTATGGTCGATAAGTAACTGTCTGCTGACCACACGTGGAGCGCCGATTGAAGTGGTGAAGCGTTATATTGAAAGTCAAGGTGAAAAGATATTTTATGACCAGAACAAGGTGATAATACATTGAGAACACCGAATGGTTATTTCCGTCTAACGCCATTTATAATCAGTCCTTTCAAGATTTTACTATTG
>CAKMJV010000012.1 GCA_927417275.1 uncultured Clostridia bacterium | reverse complement strand
GATCCACATGAATGACCAAATCGATGCCAAGTTCACGCATAACTTGTTTTTCTAGGCCATCTATAATTGCATGTGCTTTTACGATGTTGGTTTGATCAGAAAGTTCGGTATGAATGGAGGCAATGGATCTTCCTGGACCATAATCATGAACTTTTAAGTCATGGGCACCTTTGATCAACGGGTTGCTCGTTACGATTACCATTATACGCTCTACCAACTCTTCACTTGGGGACATACCCAGTAAAATTTTTACGGTATCTTTTGCGATACTATAGCCTGTAAACATAATTAGTGATGAAACGATTAATCCTGCGATGCCATCAAGTGGAATGTTTACAAATGGATCCACTAAGGTAGAAACGATTACGGCACTTGTGGCAAGTACATCATTTAGACTGTCGGATGCCGTTGCTTTGTTAACAGGAGAATCGATTAGGTTACCGATATATTTGTTATAGGCATACATCCACAACTTTATCAGTACAGATCCTACTAAAATAGAACTGAGAATTACATTCGTATTTACTGCTACTGGATTGATAATTTTATCTATCGCTGACTTAAAGAGTTCAAATCCAACCATGGCGATTATAAAAGATATAATCAATGATGCGATATACTCAAATCGCCCATGACCAAATGGATGTTCCTGATCCGCGTCTCGATTACTTACTTTTGCGCCTATTATAGCGACGATTGATGATCCCGTATCCATAAGATTATTAAATGCATCTGATGTTATGGCGATACTTTGTGTCATAAACCCTATAATGAGTTTGATTGCAAAAAGAAAGACATTGCAGAGGATCCCTAATACGCCACTAAATACGCCGTATGATTCTCTAACACTATGATTTTCAATATTTTGATGATCTTTTATAAAGTTTTTAATTAGCCATTTTATCATGATGTCTCCTCTGTTCTTAACAATTTCAAACCATTTGTCCCTGTGCCTTTAAGTCTTTGATGATTTTTTCATACATATCCTTATCGATAATATACTTCTTTCTATAAATGATATACCCAATTAGAATACATAACAGTGGCAAGACCATCATCGCTAATTTCAATAAAAGAAGTCCATCCGCCGTAACATCTGTTGGCGTTAAAGCGTCGTTTATGCCCGATAATATTACCGTAACGCCTACCACGCCACTTGCTATCGCCCCACCCATTTTATTAATAAAGGGTTGAATCGAAAAAGTAACGCTTTCGTTGCGTTTACCTAATTTCCACTGACCATATTCGATTGTATCTGCTAGGAACATAAGCATCAGTAACTGAATAAACGCTTGTCCAACAAATAATAAAATACCTGAAGTACCGATGAAAAGCATGTGCATTGGCGAAAAGAAGAATAAAACATAGCCAATTACAACCAATGTGGTTGATGCTGTATACATCTTCCGACGTGAGAAGCGTTTGCTGAAAAAAGGAAAAACGATTAATGCGATAATTTGAGACAAACCTAAAATCAAAGCAAAAAGTGCATACATGTTTTCATCACCATACGCATATTTAAAGTAATAAAGTCCAAAACTCGCTGTGGTGGTATAACCGATCATAAAAAGCGCCATGGATATGGCAGTTACCATCAACTGGTCGTTTTTAAATATCGCACGTACCATCCCTTTTAAAGTGGTATGCGTTGCGATTGCCCCTGTGATTTTGGGTTCGACGACGCCTTTGATGGTGATGCCTAAACCGATCCACATAATAATAACGGTAATTGCTGCGAAGACCAGATAGGCACTTTTCATACTGCCCAATTGATCGCCTAATAAATTTGTAAGGGGCACGATGCCTGCTACCACTGCAAAAAGACCAATATTTGCGCAGATACGTGCAAACGCTCCTATTTCTTCTCTAACGCGCTGATCAATCGATAACGAAGGCATAAGTGACCAATACGCGATATCATGTGCGGTGTAGCCGATTCCCCAAACCAAATAAAGAAGTGCAAAAAGGATAATATACCCACTACCCGATAGTCCAAAATCCGTAAAAAGCAAGATGGTAAATAAACCCGAAGTCAAACCACCGACAGCGATCCAAGGCTTAAATTTACCGTATTTCGAACGCGTATTATCGACGATGACACCCATAATTGGATCATTGAAAGCATCAAACAAACGCGCACTTAACATGATGCCAGTGATCCACCACATCACTTGATTGTTAAGTTTCAAAATTTCCGTTAAGTAAAACATTAAATACATACTCACGAGCGAATAAACCATGTCTCTGCCGATGGTACCTAAGCCAAATGCATAACGATTCCTGCGTTCCATACAAGCCTCCTATTTTAATTATCCTTCAATAATAATGGCTTCATAAGCGGATAGATTTCCATCAAAATCTCTGCGATCATGCGTGGAAAGTATGATATTACCGGATACTGGATAGACAAACGGCTTCACGCCAAAGTTTATTAGCACATGATACACTTGATCGTATAGAGTGCGCTTGATTACAAAATGTGTATTTTTTGCGTAGATCAGTTTAAAATCTCCATATATTAATACTTCATCTTGATTGCGTATGTGTATGGCTTTTTTATAATAATTCAATATGGACTTTGGATTTGACGCTTGCGCTGCATAATTAATGCGCCTATGGTTCTTGTTTACAGCGATCCAAGGTGTCCCAGTGGTAAATCCTGCTTGATGATCATAATTCCATTGATACGGCGTTCTCGCATTGTCACGCGATGTTTTTTTAATCATTCGCCAGCGTATGGATTTGGGAATATGAAGCTTTTGGGCTAATCTATAAACATTGTGAGATTCAACATCTTTAACATCGTTCAGCGTTTCATAATCGAAATTGGTCATGCCTATTTCTTGTCCTTGATAGATATAAGGGGTTCCCTTTAGACTCATTAACAGCGTACAAAGCATTTTAGCTGATGCCGACCAATAGTTATCATCATCGCCAAATCGTGAGACGCTTCGGGTTTGATCGTGATTTTCAAAGTAATTTGCAGTCCAATTGAGCCCATTTTGCCATTTATCAAGCGTTTTCATAAACTTATAAGGCGTAAATTTATGTCTAAACCATTTCACCAGAAATTGATCGGTTTCCATATGCTCAAAAGAAAAAATCATGTCCAGTTCATTTCTAGAAGGATCTGTTAACAGTTTGCCCGCTTCAACATCAACAAATACCGTCTCACCTACAGCAAAACAATCATAATGGTCTAAAACATCTTCTCGTATGCTTCTTAGAATTTCATGCGCACCCTCTTGTGAAAGATAGTGTTCACTGCCTGTTAAAATCATTTTTTTCTTACCATTATCTAAAGAGGACTTATAAATAATATTAATGACATCACATCTAAATCCATCGATGCCATTATCTAACCAAAAACGCATGATGTCTTTAACTTCTTCAAGAACTTTGGGGTTATGATAGTTTAAGTCTGGCTGTTTTTCATGGAATAGGTGTAAATAATAACTATCGCTTTGAGAATCGTATGCCCAACAATCTTCGGCAAAAAAACTCGTCCAATTGTTTGGTTTTTTTCCATCTGTGTTTTTACGCCAATAATAATAATCTCTATATGGGCTCTCAGGATCACGACTGGCTTTAAACCATTCATGTTCGTCTGATGTGTGATTGATCACCAAATCCATAACCACTTTAATGTCACGCGCATGCGCTTCTTTAATAAGCAACATCAAATCAGCAAATGTACCGTAGTCAGGATGTACAGCTCTATAGTCGCTGATATCATAACCATTGTCCGCATTAGGAGAGGCATAAATAGGACTAAGCCAAATAATTCCGATACCGAGTGATTGAATCGCATCTAAAGATGAAATAATCCCTGGAAGATCACCGATACCATCTCCATTTGAGTCTTTAAAACTTTTAGGATAAATCTGATAGACCACACGTTCATGCCACCATTTATTTGATGCTAACATATGTACCTCCTATCGCTTTGACAGATCAAAATCATATATACCCAATAATGATTAGAATATCATGCACATTGTGATAATTCAACCTTTCTCACGTCAATCCTGTTATTAAAGGCGTATTCGGGGTACTATATGAATAGGTTTTAAAAAGGAGTGTAAAATGAAAAAACTAATTAGTATCACTGAGACCGTAGAAATAGAAATGTTACAAGAATTATTGACATCCAACGATATCCCTTTAATGACTTTACACAGAGAAACGGGTGAATATATGTTGATTTATGCAGGCATGTCACTTTTTGGAGCAGATCTTTATGTACCTGAAGAGCAATACGAAGCAGCATTAGAACTTTATGAAGCTTATTTTTCAGGTAAAGCGGATATTGATGCTTCTGAACTTGAAAAACTCGCTATGAAAGAACCAATAGATAATGGTGTGGAATAATATATTCCACACCATTCAAACTGTAGACAGAGTCTACAGTCTTTGAGCTTGTCGAGTAACGTCGAGTACAAGAAATCGACTTATTTTATTTCTGATAACATATCCATAACAATGTGACTTGAGTTATGTGCTGCTTCTATGGCAAATTCATCAAAACTCACATGTGCCGAACCATCGGCTTTATCCGACATCGCGCGTATAACCACAAATGGCGTATTGTTAAGATAACAAACATGACCAATCGCTGCGCCTTCCATCTCTGTCGTATGTGCCTCAAAATAATCCAGTAAAAATTGCTTTCTCTCCGGTGTTGATACAAATTGATCACCTGATACGATGCGGCCTTTCATTATTTTGTGATTTTTAACTTGACGTTGACTAGATGCCAAAGCAAGATCTATAAGCGCCTCATCTGCCACAAATACTGAATGTTCAAGTCTCGGAATTTCTCCATATTTATAACCAAAACCAGTGGCATCGAAGTCGTGTTCCATACAATCTGTCGATATAACGATATCGCCCACTTCGAGTTCAGATGCGATACCACCTGAAACACCAGTGTTAATGATATGTGATACATTAAATTTTGTGATTAAGATCTGCGCGCATGCTGCAGCATTTACTTTACCGATTCCACTTGTAACAACTACAGAATGAACACCATTTAATAGGCCTTCATTGAAAGCCATTCCTGCTATAAGATGCACGGTTACTGCTTCCATTTTCTCAACCAGTAGTTTAGTTTCAAGATCCATAGCACCTATAATTCCAAATTTCATAACAAACTCCTTTTAATAACTTGCTTTTTCATGGTTTCCTTTACATAATATAACACATAAAAAAGCAAAAAACCACGCGATAATCACATGGTTTTTTGCTTTGCCTAAATGAGGTTTGAAATAGGAGTCCATTGGGGATGGATGAAATAGGTTCTATATGAATACGAAATTTGCAAGATTCACAATTGTATACTTCATAAATATTTTAAGTATTACAATTTTTTTGTAATCATGTTTTGTTATAAAAACGTTGAGGCAATAAAAAAATAATGCAACGGCGCCAAATCCCCCCATAGTTTTCAGCGCCATTGCTAATATATTTAGAATTATAGTACAACGCACTTTTATTGTCAATACTATAATAATGTATTTTTTGCAAGACAATCCAAATCGACTTGCATTCGTCATTTGCAAATCACATTGACATTTACTTCATTTGCTTTTATAATAATTAAAATATAAGGAGGCGCCTATGCAAGACATATTACTCGTAACCAATACCGATGCCAGTGAAGGTTTTATAAAAGAACTGCTAATGAATACAACCTATTCAAGAATGCTTAACGCCTATAACTTTTCGGATGCGACAAATTTACTAGATGTAAATCGATTTGACCTCGTCATCATAAATGCACCCATGCGCCATGAACTAGGTGATCGTCTTGCAAAGTATGCCGCTCAACGGACAACGAGCAGCATCTTATTTATCGCCAGAGAAAGCACATATGAACAGACGCTTGAAATTATGCACAGTTTTGGCGTACTCTCAGTAAAAAAGCCCGTCCCCGTCAAACCATTCTCTCAACTTATTAAACTCATCGAAAACAGCTCTAAGAGAGTCGCTAAACTCTACAGCGAAGGCACTGAGGTACTCAACATAATAGATCAACTTCGAACAGTCGATGTGGCCAAATGGTTTTTAATTCAAAAATACAACATAACTGAGTCGCAAGCACACAGGATCGTCGAAAAATATGCCATGGACCATCAATTGCCTAAAAATACTGCCGCAGAAAAAATAGTACAAGGTGCGGTGATCGAAATCTAACGCAAAGAACGACAATAAGCGTCCATGGTCGTCGCCACCACTTTTGCATGTGCAATTGCTTCTACCACGGTTCGCGCGCCTGTAACCACATCTCCCGATGCAAAAGTACCTTCTTTTGTGGTTCTTCCGCTTTCATCTGTTACGATTAACCCTAGTTGATTGGTTGACAACTCCGAAGTGTTGGCCACTATGTTATTGCGCGGTGACTGACTGATGGCGATAATCGTCGTATCTGCTTTAAATAACTTCTCACTTCCTGTGATTTCTTCAAACTGATTTGAATCTTTTAGTCGTTTGACAGCTTTAATAACCACGCCTTCTTCCTTAATTTCAACTGGATACTGATAGAGTTCAAATCCAATACCGTCTTCTAACGCTTCTCTGATCTCCTGTTGAGTGGCTGGCATATCTTCAAATCCCTTCCTATAAACAATCGTTACCTTTTCTGCACCGTTTCTAATAGCACTACGAGCGGCATCAAGCGCTACATTGCCAGCACCAATCACCGCCACATGACTGCCTAAACGATAGACCTCAGGTGACTTTAAGTAATCTATAGCGTAATGTACATTGCCTAGCGTTTCACCTTTAATAATTAGTGTCTTTGGATTCCAAACACCCGTCCCTATAAATGCTGCTTTATAACCATCTTCAAATAAGCGATCTAATGTGATCACAGGACCTATTAATGTATTGGGTCTTATTTTTACGCCGACTTCTATGAGTTTCTCTTCAATTAAATCCACCACTTGATTTGAAAGTCTATACTCTGGAATACCATATCTTAAAACACCACCTATTTTGTTATGTGCCTCAAATAGGGTTACGTCATATCCCATTCGCGCCATAATAAATGCGATGGTTATACCCGCTGGACCCCCTCCTATTATAGCTATGCGTTCTAGATTGCGTTCTCCCATTAGCAACGTGCGTTCGTTTAAAAATTTCATTGAGACTTCTTCTTCAATTTTATAAAAAGAGATGGGTTCTCCTTTTACCCCTAAAACACAGTGTCCTTTGCACTGTTCCTCATGCACACATACCATAGAACAAATAACAGAAAGTGGATTGTTTTTAAACAACATAGCGCCTGCTTCACAAACTGCACCCGATTGATATAACTTAATAACTTCTGGAATTGGTGTACTTATAGGACAGTGTAATTGACACTTGGCTTTTTTACATACAAGGCATCTGTTGGCTTCAATAGCGTTAAAATCGTACATTTCAATTCCTTTCTCTACCATAATTTGAAGGATAGCAGCAAAACAACTTTCTGAAAGTTATTTTGCTGCTATCCTTATTGGGTACCCAAACAAATATACAACTATAATTTAAATCGTTCAACCAAGTGCATTAACTCATTTGCAATTTTCGATAATCCATCGCTAGAATTTGCGATTTCCTCCATAGAAGCGGATTGTTCATCTATGGCAGCAGCAGCTTCTTGTGTACCAGCAGCGTTTTCTTCAGCGATTGCTGATAGATTTTCCATGAGTCCCAATACACTGTCTTTCTTTTCATTTAATAGAATCGAAGAATTATATAATAATTCGATTACGCGATTTGTATTTTTAATGGCAATGGCAATGGCTTCAAATTTATCTTCTGTTTCTTTAACACTCGTCGTTTGAGCTTCTGCGATTTTTCTTACTTCTAATATAGCCGTTACAGCATTTTCCGAACGCGATTTTAGTTCTTCTATAATGTCTTTAATATCACGTGTAAATGCATTTGACTGTTCTGCGAGTTTTCTTATTTCATCTGCAACAACTGCAAATCCTCTACCCGCTTCACCCGCTCTAGCCGCTTCAATAGCAGCATTAAGTGCAAGTAAATTGGTTTGATCCGCTATATTTTGAATCATCGCACTTGCCGATTCGATTTTCTCAGCACTTTCATTGTTTTGCTTTATAATCTCATAAACATCATTTGAAACCGTATTGTTTTCATTGGTCTTTTTAACCAATTCACGTAAAATAACAAAACCTTCTTCTTTACGATCTTCAATAGCGCCAGCTGTCTGAGAAACTTCTTTAATAAAGGACTGATTTTCCATAAGAAGCGTTCCAATCTCTAAAACGTGTGTCGCCGTGCGTTCAGTATCTTGAGCTTGTTCGCTTGCGCCTCTTGCAATCTCAGAAATGGTTTTTGCAACTTCTTCTGAAGCCGTTGCAGACTGGTGAGAAGTTGCGGTTAGTTGCTCTGAAGATGAAGCAATCACTTCAGAACTGTCTAATATGGATGTGATCAACTCTTTAAGACCATCAGCCATTTGATTAAACGCTTTGGCAAGAGAGGCGATTTCATCATTACTTTTCACATAAATCGTTTCCGTAGTTAAGTCACCTTCTGCTATTCTTTTAGCGATACGCTCCATTTTAACAATCGGTACAACGATAATTTTTCTTAAATAAATAGCAACCACAATGCCTACTATTAATCCAAATACAACCACAGAAAACATAATGATTTGTGTTCTTAGAAAAGCAGTATTGCTGTCATTATACGCATCTAATGCTAATGCGTTTTTATCTTCTACGCCTAAGTTGATTTTATCCGTTATTTGATCCGCGACTGTTTTACTTTGCTTTGAAAGTGCAAATCCACCGTCAATTAGCCCACGATCTACCATACCGATAATGTTCAATTCTTTTTCTTTCAGCGATGCCCATATGGTGGAAATTTCATCTGACAACTGTAGCGAAGCATCCGTTTCAAGTGTCAATCGATAAGCTTCTAATGCAGATTCAAAACGTGTAAATCGCATATTCACTTCATCAATATAACCTTTTCGCTCCTCTTCTTCTTCAGCAAGTAACATGTTATTTCGGGCACGTTCCATAGATATTAACTCAACTTGTGCATTTTTAATATGTTCAATGCCCCGTAAATGCATTTCATACAAATCATTTAAATCGTTATTGATTAATCCTATTTCAACCAATCCAAATAGTCCAGTTCCTGCTAATAATAATATAAGTGCACTAAATCCCAACAGCATTTTCTTACTTAAGTTCAATTTCAATAAAACCCCTCCTTTCAACACGAGCAACATTATGAAAATAGGAAAAACCGTCTAATCAGACGGTATCCTATTTCAACGATCAATTTGCAAATACTAAAAAATAAGCAATAAAACCAATTGCGAGCAGAACAAGCAATACTGGACCAAAAACCAAAAGTGCAGATAAAATAATAGCCGACAAATCGCCTTTTTCTAATTTCATGCCTTCTGCTTCCTGCTCAGCAAGCCACTCAGCCCTTGGGTCGAAAGGTACATCCGATTCTTCTTGATCATGCGGATCTTTTGCCTTGTTTTTATCTGATAACCATTGCATGGCACGATCAATTTTACTTTGAAAAATCATAGCATTTTTCCTTTCTACTTTCAATTAAGTGTACTAATAAGTTAACTTATGGTGGCACGCTACAAAGTGATCGGTTGTCACTTCTTCAAATATAGGAACCACTTTCTTACAAATGTCCGTTGCATATCTGCATCGTGTATGGAATTTACATCCTGATGGAGGCTTTATAGGACTTGGAATATCGCCTTCAAGGACATAAACCTTCTTATTATCGTCTACATCTGTTGTCGGTATCGATCCAAGTAACGCTTCAGTATACGGATGCATCGGATGTGCATAAAGATCAGCTGTAGGTGCTAATTCTACGATATTACCAAGATACATAACCCCTACTCGATCACTGATATATTTTATAACACTAAGGTCATGCGAAATAAACATATACGTTAAATTTTCTTGTTCTTTCAAATCTAAAAGTAAATTAATGATCTGTGATTGGATGGAAACATCCAGCGCTGAAACCGCTTCATCACATACGATAAATTTTGGTTGTAATGCAACAGATCTAGCGATACCGATACGTTGTCTTTGACCACCAGAAAACTGATGCGGATATCTATGCACAAAGTATTTAGCGAGACCACATTTTTCAAGGGTTTCTAAGATATATTCTTGCGCGTTTTTATCTCTCTTATCAAAAATATCATGTGCATACAAGCCTTCAGAGACGATTTGACCTACAGTTAATCTAGGATTTAATGATGAATAAGGATCCTGGAAAATAAGTTGTAAATCTTTACGCATACTGCGCATTTCAAGTTCCGTTAACTTTGTTAGATTTATACCGCCATCTCTCAATTTGTGATACTTATCAAAATCAGGATGCGAACGATACTGATCCAGCATGCTTTCAATTTTTGATTTAATAAGTTCGATGTTCTTATCTACACCATTTAATTCTTTACTTTGCTCAGCAATTTTAGCTTCAAGTGCGCTGGTTTCTTTTTTGATGGCAGCTTCAGATTGACCTTTTTCTTTAAGCGAAGATTTCAAACCTTCAAGTTTTACAGTTTCTTTTGCAATCTTAACTCTCAATTTATGTGCATTAATACTTGCTTCATATTCATTTACTAAGATTTCAGAAACCGCTTGAAGATCTTCAGCAAGCATAAAACCACCGATTAACTGCGCCATATCCAATAAATTGTCTTTAGCTGTCTTTTCAGCTGCTCTCAATTTTTCTAAAGCACGGTATTGATCATCGCCTTCTTGAGCTTTTTCATATATTGCTCTTAACTCAGTTTCTTTTTTAGCAGATTCTAAATATTCTCTTTTTAATGAAGGTAATTTTTTCAAAATGTCTAACACATATTTAGGTGCCATTTCATCTATGGTTTTTCCATAAAAAATGGTTCGACCATCTGTTTGTTTGTAAAGTTGTAAAAGAGATCGGCCTAAAGTCGACTTACCACATCCACTTTCTCCTACGAGACCAAGTGTTTCACCTTCGTAAATATCTATCGACACATCATCATTTGCACGAACGTATAATTGCTCTGCACGAATGGATGTCTTTTTTAGTGGAAAATACTGTTTTAGATTTTCAACCCGTAAAAGTAATTTTTTATCTTTATTTTCCTTAACCATTAGCTCGCACCCCTTTCACTGGATAGAAGCAACGAATCTCATGACCTGGTTCAACTTGCGTATATTCCGGTTCAGATTCATTACACTTTTGCGTTGCATATTTGCATCTTGGTGCAAATTTACAGCCGATAGGCAAATCGAGAGGATGTGGTACTGCCCCTTGAATCGCTTCTAATCTCACGCCTGGAGGTGTATCTAATCTTGGAATCGAGAACATTAATCCCTCTGTATAAGGATGTGAGTATTTATTATCTCTGCTGAAAATCGTTCTAACAGAAGCTTTTTCTACCACTTGTCCACAGTACATAACCGCTACGTCATCGGCCATTTCATTTATAACACCAAGGTCATGTGTTATAAAAAGAATAGATGTACCAATGGTTGATTTAAGTTCATTCATAAGTTTAAGAATTTGCGCTTGAATGGTAACATCAAGTGCAGTCGTTGGCTCATCCGCAATTAAAAGCTTAGGTCTACATGCTAATGCCATCGCGATCATTACACGCTGTCTCATACCGCCAGACAACTGGTGTGGGTATTGCTTGGTTACAGACTCCGGATTTGGAATTTTAACCAATGCCAGCATTTCGATTACTTTTTCAGCAGCTTGTTTCTTCGTCATCTTCTGGTGAACGATAAAAGGTTCAGAAACTTGACGCTCTATCGTAAAAATTGGATTTAATGAAGTCATCGGCTCTTGGAAGATTACTGATACTTCATTGCCCCTAATGGTGGCCATCTCTTTTATAGACATTTGCGTTAAATTGATTCCATTAAATACGATTTCACCTGAATGAATATAGCCATTACCATCTAATAACTTGATAATACTCATCGCGGAAACACTTTTACCACTACCACTTTCTCCAACTATACCCAGTGTTTTTCCTGATTCAACGGAATAGGATACACCATTTACCGCCTTAACAACGCCCTTTTTCGTTTCGAAATAGGTGTGTAGGTTTTTTATTTCAAGTAATGCCATCTTATCGGCCTCCTAACGTTCTTGAGATTTTGGATCAATAGCATCACGTAAGCCTTCGCCTATTAAGTTGATGCAGATTACACAAGCACCTAAAGCTATAGAAGCAAAAACCCAACGCCACCAATAGTTTTGAATAACGATACTGTTATTTGAACCAAATAGCATGTTGCCCCAAGTAGGTTGCGGTGCTTGAACACCAAATCCAAGATAAGATAAAGATGCTTCAGTTAACATACTGCTACCAAAAGAGAGTGTAGCGGATACGATAATAACAGAAATGACATTTGGTAAAATGTGTTTAAATACGATGGTAAAACGATTTATACCGACTGCTCTTGCCGCAGTAACATACTCTTGCTCACGAACTGATAATACTTGCGCACGAACCAATCGTTGAAGACCTGGCCAAGAAAGTACACCTAAGATAACCATGATTAAGAAAATCTTTTGATTTGCAGTCATGGAATTACCTATTAATGCAGATAATATCATAGCAAATGGTAAAAATGGTAACGAAGAAATCATCTCAGATATTCTTTGGAAGAACATATCGATTTTACCACCAAAATAGCCAGAAATACATCCGACAACTACGCCGATGAAAGTAGAAATAAATACTGCCACAGCACCGATGGTCATGGTCATACGACCACCATTTAATAATCGGTTAAATAAATCTCTACCTAAATCATCCGTACCCATCAAATAGCCTTTGTGTCCAAAGGGCTTTACTTCATCAGTATCCGTTAAAACATAGTTTTGATAAAACCCAACAAATAAATCTTTTGCTTCTAGCGTCGATATATTTGCAGGTATATTAATTTGATTTAAAACATCTGAGCCCCAAGCGACGATTTTATTTGAATCGGTAACCGCTGTGTAGTGGTATCTACCACCTTCTAACTTAACGATTTTGCCATCAACTTCAGGTACATTGCCCTCGCCTTTATCGACAGATACATTGCCCCAAACAAAAACTTTTCCATCTTCGTTTACTGCAGCAACTGTTGATGCAGTTGCTGCGATATCCACAACCTTGCCCATGTTTTCAGGGATTCTCACATAACTGTTTTGTTGATTTCCTAAATAAACCACTTCGCCATCAAAAGTTAAACCCATGGCTGCATCAGCTGTTAAAGCGATTTTTTGTAACTTGTATTGGTATGGATGAAAATCAATATAATCGTTGTTACGATCGTTACCGAAAAAGATCGAATAACCATCTTCTGTTAATACGATGGAGCATTGATAGCCCGCATAAATTTCTTTTATATTGTTAACAAATTCAAGTTCATAAGGCTGAGTGATTTGTTGTTGACGATTATTTCCCCAACCCACAATTTTGCCTTCTTCTGTAAGTGCTATCGCATGGTCAAAACCAACTGCGATATCAACGATATTACCAAACTCTGCTGGAATATTCTTCATATCGAGAACATTGGTCACTTTGGTTTTTCCCCATGTGTATAATTGACCATCATTTGATAACCCAACACTAAACGTTGGACCCACTGATATTTTTTTAATATTTCCCTGAAGCGCTTTTGGTACATCCATCATATCGAAACCAGGTGCAATATTAATTTGGCTTGTTTCCGAATAAGATAGATTTACGGGATTTAAAAAAGGACCAATTATAACAGTGGCAAATATTAATAGCCAAATACCAAATGCAGTCATTGCAACTCTATTACCAGAAAAAGTCTTTACAATCGTCTTCATAGGACTTTGAATTTGTGCTTCTTCATAAATTGATAATTTCTTTTTTCCCCCAAATAGATTTGATAAGAGCACCGCAAAAAAACTAGGTCGCTTATCACTTCTTTTGTTGTTGTTCGTACCCATAATTTAGCCTCCCTAGCGATTTACTCTAACACGTGGATCAACAAATCCATAACTGATGTCTGTAATTAAGTTGCCTAATAATGCCAATATAACATAGAACAACTGAATCGCCATCGTTACGTTATAATCTTGTTTTACCAGTGAATCATAGAAGAATTTACCCATACCGTTGATGTTAAACATTCTCTCGACGATCAACGATCCGGCAAAAACACTCATAATCCATCCGATCAATAGAGTGACGATAGGAAGAAGTGCGTTTCTCCATGCATGTGAAAGGATAACGACTCTTTCTTTAAGGCCTTTTGCACGTGCTGTTTTAATACAGTCCATGGTTAATGCTTCGCCCATAGCTGCTCTGACATAACGCGTAAGTCCACCTAATGAAGAAAATGTTAGTACAGCAAGTGGTAATGCCAAATGCTTCATGGTGTCTAAGAACGCTTCCCACTGTGTACCTTGGAAGTTGGCAGTATTCATACCACTAACTGGGAACCATTGTAATTTAACTGCAAATGCATATATAAATAAAAGTCCGAAAATAAATGAAGGTATACTATAACCAATTATAGTAACGACTTGAACCGTTTTATCATATAAAGAGTGTTTCTTTAATGCACATGTTATTCCAAGTGGAATCGTAATTAAAAATGCAAGAGATATAGAAAATATATTTACAAAAACCGTAACACCAAGTGGTGTGCCTATGATTTCTGAAACAGGTTTTTTGAAGGCACTTGACATTCCTAAGTCACCCTGCAGTACTTTTGTAATCCATTTATAGTATCGAATATACTGTGGATCATCAAGACCGAGTCTTTCTCGCGCTTGTTCGTATCTAAGCTGGTATTCCTGAGGTGTCAAAGTATCTTTCATTGATTCTACTTCAGCTCTTGCAGGGTCTCCAGGTATCAAATTGTATAAAAAGAATAGGATGACTGACATGACTGCGAAAACAAATATCATATACATAATTCTTTTAAAAATATATCTTACCATCTTATTACCTGCCTTATAAAATTTTAGGGCGTCGCAAGGTTTTCGTAAAAAATAGGGTATTTGCATACCCTATTTTAACCCAGCAAACTATTTTCAATATTCTTAGTGACTACTCAGTAACGTGAGCATAAAGAATTGATTGAGTTGTATCAACTAAAGAGTTGATGTTGTAATTTTGTAACTTAGCATTGTAGAAATCGTGGTAGATATTTGAGTACAATGGTAGATCTGGTAACAATTCATTCCATCTGTCAACAAAATCAACAAACTTAACTTTGAAACCATCTCTATCAGTAGCATCTGTTAATACCATGTCTTTTGATAAATCATCAAGTTGTTGGTCGATTAAGAAGTTAACATTGTAACCTTGTTTGATTAACTCAGGATCCGTTGTAAATACGTTTGTTAAGTCATATCTTGGTGTGTAGTTTGTAGCTAAGTTGAACATACCGTATGTTGGCACGCCGTATTTGTCGCCTTGGCTACCATCACGGTATAAGTAGTTAAGAAGTTCTGGGAACGTCATAACTGTTTGGTTGATTTTGATACCAGCAGCAGCAACGTCTGGATTTTCTTGTAATTTAACTACAAGTAAGTCAGATACTGCATTTGCTTCAGAAGAAGCCCACTCGATTTCAAGCGGCATTAAAGTACCATCTTCAAGTTTTTTGTAACGAACGCCTGTTGTGTAATCAGCGCCTGTTGCATCGTAGATGTAACCAGCTGATACTAATAATTCAACAGCAGTTTCTAAACTATAAGCATATTGGTTTAATTTTTCGTTTAATTGCGCTTTAGTTTCTTGGTAGAACCACATTGCTTCCCCGTAAGGGCCATTAACTACAGAACCGAATCCGCCTGTAAATGCTTTAGCAAAGTCATTTCTGTCTAATAAGTGTGCGATTGCTTGACGTACTTCTACATCGCCTGTAGGACCAAAGTCACATGCGAATACAAGTTTTCCGTAACCAGCTCTAGCGTAAGCAGTAAATGCAAAACCACCAGCATCAACTAAGTCAAGACCTGCGTTGATTTCATCGCCAGAAGCCATTTTTGATAATAAGTCAACAGAACCTGTTGCTAATTCATCAAGAGCAGTTTCAGCAAGAACTTTTTTGTAAATGATCGTTTCGATCATTGGTTTTTGACCATCCCAAGCGCCTGGGTAGTTAGGGTTAACTTTTAAAACAGCAACTTTTGCTGCTTCGTCATAACTTTCAACTGAGTAAGGACCTGAAGAAGGCATAGTGATACCATTTCTAGCAGCCATAATTTTTTCTTCATAATCAGCAGTTGTAAAGTTTTCAGTGAAGTAAGCGCCATTTCCATCGTCCATGATGTCCACAGTTTCATCAGTCCAGTAAGATAATTTAACTGGAGAAATACTAACAAGTGGTAACTCATAGAAGTATGGTAATTTCGCTGGATCAACTGTTAAAGAGAAAGTATTTGCATCAATTAACTTAACGCCAGCAAATTCTTTTACTTCGCCTTTAGAAAATGCGCTCCAACCTAACCAGTTGAAACCGTAGTCATTTTTAGCGCCCATCTCACCAAGAACAGGTGAAGACCATAAAAGTGCTGAAGCTACGAATTCTTTTGCAGTGATTGGTGTTCCATCGTCAAATACAAGACCATCATTAATAACCCATGTATAAGTTTTAGAACCGTCTGCATTATCTGCTACTTCATAAGATTTAACTGTTGTTTCATTTACGACATATTCGCCGCCGAAAGTCATATCAACAGTTCCTTGACCATTTGTAAATTTCCAGATGTCATAATCAGCCGCATTGTTTTGGAAGTATGGAAGCCAGTCGCCTGACATTTCAGTAGTACTTCCGATGATGATTTGACCCATAGGTGATGTAGGAACCGATGGTCCTTCAGTAGTCGCTTCTGTTGCTGTCGTTGCTGCTTGAGTTGGATCTGTTGTTTGAGTCTCATCTTCAGCTTTACAAGCTGCTAAAGAAAATACCATAACAAAGATCAATAGAACAGCTAAAATCTTTTTAGTCATAGATAATATCCCCCTTTAAATTTTGGTTTAAGTGTGTGTTGACTTTATATATAAGAAAACTTTATGAATGCGACTCACATAAGTTTTCTAATATAACTTTTTAATACTTGTGCGAATTGTTTGGTCCTGTTTGAATTTTCAGATTATTATAGTTTTTTTAAATGGCGACATCACGAATCGATAAGATCATAGCATAAACTATGAAAAAACTCTTATAACCATTCATATCGCCATATATAAAATTAACTATACAATATCGAAATTATATATTACTACACTAAAAATGTCAAGGCGAAACAAATCTCTCAACATGATCGTTAATGTTCGTGATTTATAGAGTTTTATATGCTGATTATTAAGATAATATTTTGTATAATATTATCAGAAAATACGCTCAATTCATTTAAATGTAACCGCTATAGACTTTTTTTGTTAAAATCATGTATTGCAATTATTAATATTGTATTACGACCATGTGTATGAATTATTAAGTAAAATTAACAAAAGCGAACGTTCTTTCGTGTCCCGTATGATGTTTTCAAATGTGTGCACAGTCTTCAAAAAAAACCATAGAGTTTGCTCAAACATTGTAATACAAGGCTTTCCAACAAAGTATAGTGGTATTACAGTATAATAATATGTTCAAATAAGTATGTCAATAGATAAGAAAACATTTCCTCAAAAATTGTAATCGAGTAGGAGGAAATTGATTATTTCAATTTCCGTCCTCTCACACCACCGTACGTACCGTTCGGTATACGGCGGTTCATTAAACTAACTTTACTTTCTGATACATTGTAGACATGCTAACATACCCGCGCCTAACCAG
>CAKMJV010000011.1 GCA_927417275.1 uncultured Clostridia bacterium | reverse complement strand
GCAAATTCGCCACCAGTTGAGTAAACATGAGTAACCGTTAAATTAAACTTTTCGATCGGTGTATAAGTGTAAGTTACAACGATGTCTTCTGAACCAAAACTACCTGAAGTGTTACCAGAGTTACTTACTGTAAAGTCGTTTGCATCATATGATGCAGGAGCAGTTGAGTAAGGATCACCGGATTCATAGTCTGTTGTTACTTCAGGCGGTATGAAATCACCACCAGTTGAATAAACATGGTTTACAGTTAATTTGTATTTAGGAATAGGTGTATACGTAAAAGTAACGACTTGTTGATCTCGAGTGAAATTCATAACTGAGTTACCAGCCGTTATTTCATAGTTGTAACCAGCATGTTCAACAGGTTCAAAATTACGTGTTGAACCGATTATACCATTGTGCGGCGTTGTTGTGTTTCTATCACCATCGCCCACGAAAATATGATTCTCGATAATTGTGCCTTGTCCTGCAACTAGGGTTATTAAACCAGTTCCAGGAATGTCACGTGTTTGTTCGACAGTGCTGTTTTTATACTTAGGATTGTTAACAACATCTACATTAAAGTTTGCAGATGCTTCTTTATTTGTTGGTAAATCTGTACCAATAGTTTCTTTAACTTTAACGCTAAAAGTAAGTTTGTTTAATGAAGATTCAACAAGTTGTGTTTCATTTGCTAAAATTGTATAAAAATCTGCTCCTGAAATGGTCCATGTTACTGTGTTTCCAGAAACGGTTACACCAGGCATTGCATCTAGAGCGGCGGAGTTAACGATTTCAAAATCATCACCAACAACATCTGTAATTATGACATTAGACAAATTATTTTCTACTTCAGATATTTGATGTGGAGGTACATTTGTAATATCGTTTATGATATCGGTAAAGACTTTGATCAAAGCCGTTAAATCACTAGAAATAAGTGAACTGCCATCTGACCAGTATTGGTGCGAAAAAGTTATAGGAACGCCTTCGTAAGCAGTTCCGGTTCGTGTGCCAGTTGCATATCTGTATTTAGTACCCCAACTTCTCCATTCGCTTGAATAAGGACTACCGACGGTAGGAGTATTCCAGTCTACTGGAGGTAAGTTCATACTAACAGTATAAAAAGTTGGAACGCCATAAACATAAGTTTCATTTCTAGATTCTATTGGGGTTTCTAAATACCAACTTCCCCAACTTCGGTATTGTAAATATTCGCCATTTCCTATAACTGGTTTTGAATAAATATCCATCGGTCTAATATCAATCGTGTTAACAGCTGTTGGCATTAATGTTGCTTCAGCTTTATCAGTATTAATCCCAAAACCAATCGTGTAAATATCTAAACCGCTGATACTATTTTTAAGTTGTTGTGCTTGAAGGATGGTATACCATACTTCTTCTTTACTAGCAGGAGCAATACCATCTCCAACTCTGTTGCCTGTATGATTAGTTAAACTTGTATGATAGTAAGTAGGTTCACCATCACTCATTAAAATAACGATTGATTTTCTCTCTTTTTCTGCTTGTGTTCTATCATTCAATAATGCTTCGGTTCTTAAAAGTGCATTTTGAATATTTGTTCCACCATCTGAATATAGTCCATCAATGGTATCCTTAATACTTTGAATTGCCGAAGCATCAGTTAAAGTAATATCAGTAGTTGAATAATCGGCATAAGAAACGACCGCAACTTTGTTTCCAGGAACCGCCAAAATTGAATCAACTGCCCCTTTAGCAGCTGTTTTCATAGAAGCGAACTTTGTACTCTGATTTTTAGTCATAGAACCTGATCGGTCAAGAACAAGCACGACGTCGTATTGCTCTTGTGGAAGTGTTGTGGTTTTAGTAAAGTTTCTACCACCAGCTAACAAAGAAATTTCAAACTCTCCATCGCCTTCGTAAACTACATCTTTGCCTGCCCAGATTTCACCTTCGTCTAAGGTTGGAAGTATTTCATCGCCATCACCTTGTGCTGCTGTGATGTTGAGGTCGCCATATACTTCTGGTAAAGTTGGGGGCTCAGCAAATGTCATCGGACTAAATGATGAGATGACCAAAAGTGCTGAAAGTAAAATTGATAATGTTTTTTTCATATCTTTCTCTCCTTTGCCAAATAAGATTACTTTGGCAGTCGGACGGTCTTGGTCCGTTGTGCGGGGACTTTAGACTCCTGACTTTGCGTCCTCAATTTTCATTGAGTTTGCCCTTACTAAAAGTTGGTGATTACTCGTTGGTCCATATGTAGGTGCTATATGCTAAACGATGCTTATTTTTCTTGCATCGTCCCAACTTCTTAATGTGCTTTCTTCCTTTTGTGTAGATTGAACCGCTTGTTGCATAAGACTGAGTAGTTCAAGCTCGCTTCTAAAATGAATCTTTTTTCCTGTGTCTAACCATTCGAGGACGCCTTGCCAACTATGATTGTCTTGCTGGTGGACGGTCACTAAAAAATTTGAACCGAAAGACTGCGTATTTAACTTTGCCATATTCTATCCTCCCAATATGGAGTAAGTGTACAACCACTATCTAAAGTTTACAGGATTGCTGTGACATACCGCGCACATCTGTGTGACATCTGTGTGACATGGTTATATCACTAATGTTATTATTCTGCTGAGAATGTGAAGGGCAAAAAAATAAAAAAGTGCCACCACAAACTTGTTCCGATCCAGGTACCAAAAAGGTTAGACCTGCAAGTTTGTGATTAACACTTATTAAATAAAAAATGAATTATTAAACGAATTTAGACTGTGGTTGATCAAAAGACAAATGTTTAATATGTTCAATGTCCAATGATTCATTCATGGGATATGAGTCGAGTATGCGCCTTAAAACTTTTTCCATAATTGGTGCATCAACGCCAGGTAATAACACCACGAAGTTCGCATCGTTCCATAAAGTAAACGAATCGCCTTTTCGCAGATGCTCAAGCAGATGTTGTTTAAGACGATAAACCCGAAGATCCTCTTGCGACGGTGTAAAATTATTTACAGGTGTCACGCGAATCTCACCGATGCTAAAAGAAGCACCAGAGCGTTGAGAACGTCTGCGTTCCAACTCATAAATGGACTTAAACACATGTGGATCACAGAAAAATGCTTTGTCGATGGGTTCAGATGACTCAAGTGTATTAAAGAAAGTCTGATCAGATGTCTTGGGTGTATGTGTTTGTAACAAGCGCTTATAGAGATTCTTCATCTCAGTAGAGGGTTTGAGTCCCATTTCATGGTAGTAGAACCCCGTGATGTACTCGTAATGTTCTAAAGCTTGTTTTTGATCGTCGTTGTGAAGCAGGGCTTCCATGTAATGTAAATGAAAAGGTTCTTCATACACATCGATTTGAATCGCCTTCTCACAGATTTTGATGATCTCATCGTAAAAAGCAGAATCCTTTAAAAGTTCTATGGTATTAGAAACCGTTCGTAAATAAAGGCGACGATAATGGTTTCGCACCGAAAATACCCAGTGTTGATCATAGCAATCAGGCAGATAATCCCCGTGGTATAAGGACAATGCTTCCTTATACGCATCAAGCGCTTCTTTTGGGGAATAGGACTTCACCGTATCACCATGCTTAATTAATTTTTCAAAGTCATCCACATCTATAGAAACGGGCAATTGATCGTTCCATCTATAGTAGCCATTATTAAACTGTATGGTTTTATCCTTTTCAGAGGCATCCTCTTCGATAAGGGACTGTCTTAAGCGATGCATTTGACGTCTTAAAGTGCTTCGGGGGTCATTATAGGACTCAGAAACCCAAAGTTGATCCATAAGCGTTTCAGGTGTAAACGCTCGGTCACGGTGGGTGAGCATAAATTTAAAGAGTTCCCATATTTTCTTAGAACCCGAAGAAGACATCATAAGTGACTGGTCATCCTTGATCACGTCAAATTTGCCTAAAGTGTAAACCATAATGTTGGGTGCGTGTTTTGGTTGTGATTGTGGTGATAACACCATAAAGAACTCCTTTGAAAATTTGTTATACATTTATAATCAATGAAAAGAAATAACTGAAAAAAATGCCTTTTGAACATATTCCCTTGTATTATATCACTAAAAAGCGCATCTGAGAATATCTCAATACACTAAAATTACCCAATCATAACAATATCAAACATCATAGTCTTAACAGAATATTCACAAAGGGGTCATAACCTATACATAAGTAAAACCTATAATGAAAACAGGTCAACGATATACAGATCGTTAACCCGATATAAACCCCCAAAAATTACCTAAATGATGCAACAAAACCCCAATAATGAATTCCGGGTGGGCATTCCCCCAAAATACCCCACTCGCGAAATTCCCCCCTTCTTAACATTTTATGTTGATGGGCTTAAATTCAAATGAATTTAAGCCTTATTTTTTTTCCCAAAATCCGAAAAACTATTCTAAGAACATCGCAACAAATTCTTTCACCAACTCAGGATCGTACTGAGAACCCGCCAGTTCCTTCAACTCTTGAAGCGCCACTTCAACAGACTTCCCCTTTTTATAAACGCGATCGGTAATCATCGCATCAAAACTATCGCAGATGGCAAGCAACCGCGCTTCCTTACAGATCGCATCGCCCTTAAGTCCATTTGGATACCCAGATCCGTTATAGCGCTCGTGATGTTGGTAGATGATTTGATAGACCGTATCGTTAAAATTTTCTACGATCATATCGCGCGCCAACTCAACATGTTCTTTAATGATTTCAAACTCATCCGGTGTAAGCAAAGCGGGCTTATTTAGAATTTCATCTGGAATAAATATTTTTCCGAGGTCGTGGTAGTAAGCCGCTTTCGTCAGGTTATTAAGCGATCTTGAGACATATCCTAACCGCAGACCGAGCTTTTTAACGAGCTCATAAACCCTCAAACTGTGTTCGCCCGTGTAGTGGTCTTTTTCCTGAATTTCCAAAAGGATGGCATTGATTAGCTCTTGATTGTCCTCTAAGGTTTTATAGACATCGTATTGACTGGCATGTACCAAGAGCACCGTCTCCTCTAACGTTTTAATGGTTTGCACCTCGTCGGTGTTTTTAAAAACCAACATATCCCCCGCATAAACCGTGGTATCGTCGCCATAAATATAACAAGAACCCTCTAAGACATAATACGTTTTATACGCATCTTGAGAAGCCACGGGGTCGATATATAAAATGCGATCAGTCGACATGTGAATTTTTGAAACTTGCAGGTGGTTGTCGTGGTATTTCTTATCAATGTGAGAGTTCTTTCGCTTTACAATATAAGTCGATTCTACCTCGTCAGAGCGAATAATCTTAAAGTGGTTCATGCGGTCACCTCATTTCGATGTCATTTATTACGAATTATTCATAGTATTACCCTGAATTATACAGAATACACTTAAAAAAAGAAACAGAAAAATACCACAGGTGGTAAAGAAAGCCTCACAAAATGCCGATAAAACTTTATAAGTGTGCGGTGTAGCATATAACACGTAACATCGTTGTAAAGCGGATTTAAAAGCATTGACATACAATATTTGATATAATACAAGTATATACGCATTATAATGGGGCATTTGTACCCAGTTTAGGATAATGGAGGGTGAATATGAGGAAAAAATTAATCGTGCTTTTGGCACTGATAACAGTGATCGCGGCGTTGCCAATGCATAGCTTCGCACTGGTGGTTGGATCATTTGGGGGTACTGACATCATCGTAACGGACATCAAATATGCCATCACACACGATGTTTTCCAGATTAATGGGGGTTATATCGAAATCCTGGGATCAAACTTAAGAGATGTAGAGCTGCGGTTTGAACGGGCAGGACAAGGCTATGTAAACATGGGAACCCGCACCATAAACTCAAATACCTTTGTAAAAATAAATTTGACGCGTCAAGAAGCGCAAGGCTTTTTAGGACGGGTCATTATTAGTGGCGCCATCGTTAACTTAAACACAGGCACATTTCCAAACATTCAAAGTTCAAACAAGCAAACGATTATCAGAGGCGCAGGAGAGAACATCATATTTAATGGTAACTACCTTAACACATTAAATACGGGCAATATCACAGGCACTTATGGCACAGGCTTGTCCACCACATCTATCGGCACAGGCGCAGCCGGCGGTTTGAGCCTAACGCTAAATAATCCGATTAACCCTGGTTTGTTGGGGTCCCAAAATATCGTACTTAAAAAAAATGACAACCTATCCGATCCAAGGGTTGAAATCGAATACACGTATCAAAACGCATTTAGAATCATAGAAGACCTTGGACTTGGAGACGTTCGGATGTTTCCAAACACAGGCGCAAAAGGCGATCCAGCCACAGGCACGCTGGGAGATGAAGTTTACTTTAGAGGTGATAATTTTTCGGATACGCGAAACTATGAGGTGTACTTTTTAAAAGCACTGGACGGTTCGGATAAGTATACCGATGTTAACAAAGCGCAGTTCGTTTCACTGGGCCTTAATGTCAATGGTGACGAAGACGTATTAACAGTACGCGTACCAAGTCATGTGGACTTTGCAAGACGTAACTACTACGTCGTCATCGTCGATGAACAAAACGACCAAATCGTCGCAGAGCATGTGGTATTAAAAAACGACGGCACCTACGACGAGTTTACCGTTATACAAGCCGATTTTAAGCCCAGCATCATCAGCATCTATCCAGAAAAAGGGCCAGATACTGGCGGAAATGTAGAAATAAAAGGCTATAACATCCTCACTTTAAACATCCCAGACTTAACCACGACAGGTGCTATTTTAAACACAACAGGTCTCACAAACGATGAAATTTTAAATATAGAATATTCAAATGGCGTATACAAAGGCGAAAACGTCTCTATAACCCGAAACATTAACATGCAAATCGCTAAAAAAGTCAAATTTGCGAGAGATTCAAATAATGATTTCCAAATCATAAAAGGTGCTACGGATCAATTTATCGTCATCACAGACAGCGTAAATGATGCGGAGACAGCGCCTTTTAAAGATGTGGTCGTGGAAATACAAACCGTTTTAGAAATAACAAGCGGTTTAAATATAGGCAAACAATTCGTATTTAATCAAATCATAACGATACCCAACGGGTACGAATTTGAGCCCAGTACATTTACACCGCAAATAGATACCGTATTGCCACAAATGATTCAAATCGAAGATACGGCAACGGCATACTCAAAGTTTAAAAACGACACGCTCATCGCGATTAAAGGCGATCGATTCTTAGTGGATCGTTTTGTAGACGGCGATGGCAACGTCATCACACGTAAACCAACCGTCCTTATAAAGAAGAATGATAATAATACCTTTAACAACCGCTATCAATTGGCCTTTTTCCCAAATGATGAAGTGGTACATCTGGGTGTGACTTATCGCGGCCTTATCAAATACAAACTTACAGAAGATGGCGCAGAAAACATCTTAAGGTACCCAGATGGAAGACCTGTACCACTTGATATGACAGTGTTAGATGATGATAATAACGTCGTTGATGGCACATCAAACAACCAACTGGGCACGAAAATCATCATCGTCGCACCTAACTTATCGCTCATCGCAGATGGGGGCATTAAGCACATACAAATCACGAACCCTACGCGAAAATCAGCAGACTATGGTAAATCCAGCATAAAATCGGACTTTATCGAATTTATAAAAACATCGGATATTCCAGTTATCGAAAGTGTCAAACCGAACATTATAACCGTAGAAGGTGATGAAGAAATCGTCATTACAGGATCAAACCTACAAAATGGCATGAAACTCTTTTTAGATGGCGAAGAAATCACGGCATTCACCAGAGAACTAGATACCACGGGCAATCGAATCTTAGTTTCCTTTACAGCCCCATCAGGCAGAGAAGGTACCACGCAGGTGCAAATCCTAAATCCAAGTGGTGGACTGGCAGTGAGCGACTTTACCTATGTAAAGACCTTTAATAAGGATCCGATTTTCACGAGCTTTAGCCCACCGCTGGGTACCTTTGGCACGCTTGTGGTGGTAAACGGGGATAACTTCTTAAAGCCAGATCCTACGGCGGTAACCGAAAAAGGCATTGACGCATACCGATTAATTGGTACACGTATGCTCATAGACGGTAGAGAAGTTAATGCGTATAATCGAGACACATCCGGTAACATCATCTTTAATAATTATACCGTTCCCAGCACCGATCGCTTAATACAAATCGATGCAGGCAAAGCGGTGTACTCAAAATTTGCTGAAAATGCCACCGTAGTAGATGGCTCTGGAAATGTCATCACCATGAGCAACGATGCAAGTAATAACCCAGCATTTATAACCCCTACAGCAACCTATGCCATAAGATATCAATCCGGTGCTTACAGTGCCTATGATAAAAATGGCGTTTTAGTGGGTGGTGTTACCATAACCGAACCAAGCGCTGGTGTGACCAGTATCGCCATCAGTGGTGGACCGACGTTTACTGCGACGATGGATAATCATCTCGTTCGAATTGGCCTTGATGATGAAGGCAATCCGAAGGCATTTTTAGCAGACTATACGGATTCGGTAACCCTTAAATCCCTTGATAATGAGCGTTTTACGTTGACTTACAACTTTGCGGGTCAACCGATTTTATCAAATGGTAGAGATAAGTCATATACCGTAGAATATAAAGCGCCAAACAGCTTGGTTGCAGTAGACTCACTTGGATTTGAACGACCGATCGTGGTTACAAATCAAGGCATCGAACTCGACGGACTTGAACTGTTTATGATTACCCCTTATACGACCAATTCAGTAACGGGCCGGATCGAAGGCAATCAAACGCGCATTGTTTCTAAAAATCAAATTATTTTTACCGTGCCAAGTTTAACCACGGGAAAAGGTTTTAAAGACCTCGTTATTATGAATCCCGACACAAAAAGTGCCAGCAAAACGGGCAACAACGGGTTTTACTATATTTCTCAAGCAACCTCTAATCCTATAATCACCACCATAGCACCTCAAAAGGGATCGGTTGACGGCGGTTACTATGTAACGATTTCAGGCAGTGACTTTGAGGATGACGTGCGCGTTTTTGTGGACTCTGTGGAAATACCCAAAGCAGACACCTATGTCGCACTGGATGGTTCTTGGATTAAAGTGAAAATGCCTAAATCGATTAAAAATTTAACCAGAGATTATGGCGTGGATGAACTTGCCGTGCCAGTGGTTGTGGTAAATCCAGACGGTGGTAATGCAGGCAGAGACAAAGGTTTTATTTATATCATTCCATTATCAGACCCATCCATTACACGGATTTTGCCAGCAGGTGGATCGTCTAATGGGGGCGAAATCGTAGAAATCATCGGCTATGAATTTAGATTCTATGAACCTTATGAAAATCAAGTGGGTGGACCGGGCTACGATGTTGGCGATCCATTTGTGGATTTATTTAAAAACGGCCTATGGGATGACTTATTAGCAAGTCCGCTGAATCCCGGCGTGCTTCAGACATTCCCGATGTTGGAAAACCCCTATTATGACGTGTACTATGACTCCGTGCTTCTGCCTAAAATCTATTTTGGTGAGAATGAGGCGAAAATTGTCGAATATACAAAAGGGTTTATAAAAGTCATCGCACCACCACATGCAGCAGGCGCAGTAGATGTCTATGTTATTAATAACGATTCAGGTGTGAGTAACAAACTCAAATACACCTATACGTCAACAGCACCAAACATTACGTCGATCGTACCCGCATTTGGTCGTAGACAAGGTCAAGAACCCAAAGATTTATACGGCACGCGTATGTATTCAACCATCGCTTACGGTTATGCAAACGATGACCCTTCACAAGTGACCGTACTTGAAAATATCAAAGCATTGGTTCGATTTGGGACCATCGATAACCGAAACATAGACCGAGTCGCAGCAAACTCAGGCCTTATAAACAATCAAAGGGCCAGCGTCAACTTAGACGGTGGACTCGGTGTAAGTTACTTTGGCGATCTGGGTGAAGTGCGCGTAACACTAACAGAAAACAACATTATCTATACACGTACATTTAACTATAACAACACGGTGGCCTACGTTCCTATGGGCATGCTTCAAAATGGCGCAGGTGATTATTATGTGCCAAATGGCCTTAAAAATGTAGATGCATCCGTTTATTCGGGTGATGCCTATGAGTACATCAAACTCGAAATATCAGACAGAAGGCTATTTGTAGAACGTGGTTATGCACCAAAGGTCGTTTATGATAACGACACCCATGTAACGGTAACCACACCTTCTTACTTCACCATCGGTACCGTGCAAATGACCTACTATAACACAGATGGCGGCAAGGTTTCAAAACCTTTCCTATATACTAACCCAGCCAGTGAGCCTAAGATTTTTAACGTCGAGCCTCACGTCCTTTCGTTTGATGAAAGCAAATGGTTGGTAGAATCGTCAGTAGATGGTGGCATCGATATCGAAATCATCGGCGAAGATTTTAGGGATAATGTGGAAGTCTACATCGGTTCGTATAAAGCGACGGTGAAGGAAGTCACCACGAAAACCATAAACGGCATCGTGTATGACCTCATCGTAGCAAATGTGCCAAAAGCGACTGTAAACGACATCGATATGGAATACCCGATTATGATCCAGAATCAAGACAAAGGCCTCGCGACATCAAACAACCTTAACGACTTAATTGGACCCAACTACGGTTTATTAACGCTTCCTTATTTCTATGTTTATAAGAAGCCACTATCTGGGCCGAGAATCGATATGATCACTCCGAGCAAGACCTCGATTTACGGTGGCAATACCGTGGTCATCACAGGCAGTGACTTTAGAGAAGGCGGCTACGTCATCATCGGTACACGTGCAGGGATTCCGATTTATAACGGCGTCATCTCAGAACGTGGAACGAAACTCACCTTTACCACACCGAATAACATGACATTGGGTGAGAAAACAGTACAAGTGTTAAATAACGACTACGGCATCGCCATCAAAGACAAAGGCATCACCGTGGTTTCCGCACCAACCATTACCCCTGGGGTACTGGATAAAGACGGCAACCCGATTAACCGCATCCACGTAACCGGTGGTCAAGAAATCATGATCAAAGGAACGGGCTTTGCAGAAGGTGCAAAAGTATACTTTGGTGGAGAATGGCTCGTCGCAAGACCAGCAGATAACGTGCCCGCCACAGAGCAAGGCATCTGGAGAGACGACTCTATCCACTATGTTAAGCAGGGTGCATTGGCATCAAAGGTAGAATTCGTAGACAGTGAAACCCTCATCGTCACCACGCCAGAAGTCACTTATGAAGGCAAAATTTCCATCGTGGTAAGAAATGCAGACGGCGGTATAACCGACGATTCAGTAAAACTCGAATACACGGTGCCGATTCCAAAAGACCCATCGGGACTAAAAGTAAGCGTCGTGGACGATCGTTATATCAAACTTTATGACTATGTATCCGATACAGCCAACTACTTTGAAATCTTCGTGTACATGGGCATCAAAACAAATTCTGAATTGATGGTAAATGGTTTTAGAGACTTTAAGTACCTCGGCATCACAAACATTGAACCGTACAAAATTACGGAGTTACCAGGCTTTGAAAATATAGGCACTGCAGAGCGCATCGTCTTTGTGGTTAAAGCGGTAAATAAATTTGGATCATCGGGCTACTCGAACCTCGCGGCACTTACACATGAAAACATCAAAAATGTTAAAGAGCTGGGTCCAGAGGATTTAGATGGCGACTTAGGTGTACCAAGTGGTCAAGACTTTGCAACGAATCTTAATGGCAATGTCCTACAAGTTGATTTAGCAAATGCGATTAATAAAGGGGCTTTGACAGTGGACTTAACAGGTACGGTGAAAGCCACCACGACACTTAAACGCATCGTTTTACCAGAGCGTTTGGTTAAAACGGGCATGACCAGTATAACCGTAGATTACGGCAATTCGCTGTATCGATTTACCCCCGTTTCGACCAATACCAGCACGTTTAGAACCGTGGCTGATTTATACGATGCTTATGCGCGCATCACAGAGGATACGTCTATGACCAGTGCGCGGTCGTACCTCACACCCGTTGTAAGAGGTAAACGCCAAGTGTCAAAAGTACACAGCATTACATTTGATGCTTCATCAAATGAAGACACACGCGCCTTTACAGCACTTGCAGGTACCATGGATGTCATCTTTAAATACGATGGTGCAAACATCAATATGGCGAGACAATCTCAAATTCAACTCTATAAGTACAACACGCGAACTGGGAACTATGAAGTCGTTCCGGCCACGCTGGATACAGCAAACAACCGCGTAACCGCGAGAATTAAAGACGCGGGTCATTATGTACTAATGACCAACCAATAATCGAAGGAGGGCATATGAGAAAAATAATCGCAACACTACTGATCTTCAGCATCTCTTTAAGCTTCATTCCATCGATGATGGTTTATGCGAACACGCCTTTTGATGTGCTGGTGCCAGAATTTACAGCACTTAAAACAGACGTCACAGATGCTGAAACCCTCATGGGGCATGCAAAAGGACAAGACATCATCAGGAACTCGTATTTTACAGACATAAGAAACACCTATGGGCACGACGCCATCGTTCGTATGGCGGCCCTAGGTGTGATTCAACAATACGGCGATAAGAAATACTATCCTGCAAAAAGTGCCACAGGTTACGATGCCATCGGCATGCTCGTACGCCTTAGAGGGAACGAAGCAGCGGTGATGCAAAGGGTGTATAATCAATCGGGATCATCCACCACACCAGCGGGATTGACAGAACTCATGAACAAAGAATACCTCGTAGAAGCACAGAACTTAGGCATCATCCAGGCTGCAGAAGTGTTAAATCTATTAGAACCCGTGTCTAAGGAACTGTTAACGGTATGGACGGCGAGAGCCATCGGTGTCGCCCCCGTGTTTACGCAAAACACAGTGTTTTCGTTTAGCGACTGGACCAGTGTGAATCCAACCTACAGAGCCCTCATCGAAGACATGACCACCGAAGGCATCGTGCCACTTAAAAATAATGGCACATTTGGACCAAAGGAAAATGTCACACGTGGCGAACTGGCTGTGATTATGAAAGCAGCACTTGAAACACAGTATGCGCAGCGTCAAATGGCAGCGGGCTTTGGACTCGTCATCGGCGTTAAACCCGAAACGGTTTACGAAGATGGCAATACCATAAAACGCAACACCGTCACGGTGAAAAACACCGATGGCACGGTTACGTTATTTGTCAGCGAGAGCCATTCAAAAGGCAATATGCGCTATGATTACGTCACGTATAAAAATGGACTCGTTTCAGCAAATGGGAATTTAAAACTGGGCGATGAAGTGGAATACATCTCAGTAGGTGGCGAATTGCATTATGTAAATGTCGTAGATCATAACTTGATCTTAGAAAAAATGAACGCCAGCAGTGCTGCGGACATCTATACCACATTCCATTATGGTACCTTAACCGATATTCGCACCAAGACACAGAACAAGCAAGGTAAAAGCGTCAATACAGAAATTTACCGCGTAACCGATGTCTCAGGCGATGTGTTTGATCTCCTCGTGGATGAAGATTTATATACAGGACTTAGAGAAGACATCATCACCTATAAAAACGGCAAGGTAGGCGGCGTTAAACTACTCGAAGCAGGCGACGTCATGGAATATCTCGTAAATGAGAAACGTGAAGTCATCTATATTAAAGTGGCACCCCTTGATAAAAAAGCACTTTCAGGAACCATTCGAGCGGTTTCAGAATTAACAGAAGATGGACCTGCAACTGTGACCATTTATGGTTACGATGACAAAGTGTATCAAATGCCACTGGCACCTTATGTAAATTTGATGATTAACGAACGCGTAACCACGCTTGATAACTTCGTTTACGGCATGCCCGTAACGGCAGAAATCACAAACGGTTATGTCACCGTGGTTTCGGGAGAATCCTACAGCGGTGAACCTGGCTATATCCCACAATACGGTAAGATGCGTATGGGTAATGCCGTGACGCTTTACAAAAACAGTTTCTCCATAAAACTCGCAGATGGCAGAACCGAATTCTATAATGTTTCTGCAGACACCGTCTTCACGAAAGATGGCAACCTCGTAAACTTCAGTGCACTTAGAGCCGGTGAACCCGTAAAAGTGTACTTTGATAACATCAACACCATGGATGCCAGCAAAGTAGAAATCGAAGCGCCTGAAATGCTCTTTGAAATCATCTATAAAGGCAAACTTAAAAATGTAAACGGTGCGCGTAAAGAGATCCAAATCATTGGCACCGATGGCACGTCAAAACCCGAATATATCGTGAACAACGACTGGCTCCAAGCCGACACGTATAGCCTGAACTTACGCGTGGATGACCGCACGGAAATTTATGCAGGCAACCAGAAATTAACCACCACGCAGTTGGAACGCTTATACACGGGGCAAGAAATCTACGCCGTGGTAAAAGCCGTATTTGGCCAACCTACCGTGGTTAAACTCAGCGTAAAAACCGGTGGTGAGATGATGTACTCCAGCAGTGTGCGCACCATCAACCACACACTTGGTCAGTTCGATATCACCACGAAAGAAAACTTTAACATCACAGATGGCACCATCGTCATCAAAGACGGACTCGTGGTACCGACCAGCAGTCTGAAGGCCAGAGACACAGTATTTGTCATCTCTGAGAGCCCGATGGGCACCTACTATCAAAATGCCATGATGGTCAAAGTGGTAACGCCATTTGATGACATCTTTAATCGCATTAAGATTGGCGCGATTGAGACTGTAAATCCATCAAACATTACGCTACGCAACCACACACAGTATACAAATAACTTTATCAACGCCGTCAATCCAAATGAATCGGGCTACTATAAATTCTACACCAACACGAAAATCGTGGATGTAACAGACCCTGCAGCAGTTGAAACCATTAAACCAGCAGATTTCTGGCATAACAAATACGCCCGTTCAGAAAATGTGGACACCACGTATAATCCAAACACCGCAGGGCTACAGTTCGAGCGTTATTATGCCTTTATGGTGATCAACCCAGGTGACAGTTCCGTAATCGCCATGCATTTAAGACACAAAGGGCTTATGCCAAACCAAAATTTCGATGATACCTTATTAAAGGAAACCGATATCGCCACCGCATTGGATAATACATTTAACGATGCGGTACTCTCTAGAGGCATCGTAACTGGGGACGACGAGACATGGGATCGACTTGAAATTACAGATTCACATGACTGGACCTCTTATACGGGACGTTGGACGGCGAACAAAGCAAATATTTTTATCAAATACACCGATGCCATCGTCATTAAGAACAATGCCGTTATCTCAGTGGATGATATCCAAATGGGTGACTATATCTACATCATGCGTGTAAAAGAAGGTGCACTGGTGATCTTCGTACAATCATAAAGGAGTCTCACATGAAGCGAAAATGGATTATGCATATACTGTTGTTTGTCCTTTTAATTGGCGGAGCCCACTTTCCTACCCATGCACAAGTGGTGTGGGTAGATGGTGGGCTGGTGGGCGATTTGATGATCGCGGGTACCCATGAATATCAGGAACTGGTTTTTATAACGGGTGAACCCGTACTCTTAAAAGGAACCGTTCGGTTGCCAGTTGTCCCTACGAACAGCGACAAGTATTCGCTGGGTTACGCCTTTACGTTAACCAATGCGGCCAAAGGCATCACACTGGTTAGAAACGTGACTTATGATGTCACTAAAGTTGCAAATGCGAACATCACACAAACCGCATATGAAAAGAAACTTAGACAATACCAAGAAACCATTACCACCCCAGCAGGTGAGTATGTTTTAGGAAAATACATTTTCCAAGACAGTAGAATTTACGATAACACACCTGCCGTGGATTATTTCTCAGGTAACATCATCGCAGAGCGGACATACTATCTTAACGGCGATTATGCAGATAATGAGGGACATGTAACCTTTATCATCGATGCCAAACCCATCGTGGGCTACGAGCATAATTTTGGGAACAATGAAACCGTGGTGGTCAAACAAGAAATTCAAAGTTATACACCTAATCCCGGATATGACCCTGCTGTTCCCAGTTCAAAAGAGTTTAACATTTGGACGGGCGTAGTGGACATCGGGATGGGTTCAAATAAAACCATCAATTACGTGTATCAAAACACAGATCCACAAAGCATCAGTTTTAGAGGCAGTTATTTTAAAGTAACCAGTGAAGAGAACGTCCTCACGTACACATACGATTTACCATTTTCAAATAACGGCACAGTGGATCTCACATCAACGCGCCGAAATTCAGGACGAAATCACCTAAGCAAGAACGTGATTTTAGAGTCGAAACCACTGATAACGCCTAAAATTCGGGACATCGGTGGACATTGGGCAGAAAACGAAATTTTCCTATTAACGTCATTGGAAGTCTTTGATGTAGAAAAAGAATACTTTGTGCCTTCGGCAACCATTTCGAGACTGGATTTCGGTAAGGCCATGGTGGTGGCTGTTCATGGTCCACTTCCGACGCCCACAAGCACAGATGTCATCAGACGCCTAAGGCCAGGTGTGGAAACGCCATACCTAGACGTCGTGCCCACCGATCCAGATTATCATTATATCGAATTCATCAAAGCAAACAACATCATGGCCGGTAAAAACTTCTATTTCAAAGGGGACGAGCCACTTACACGTGCAGAAGCCATCACCATTATGATCAAGGTCCTCGGACTGGAATACATGGCGCCAGCACCCCCTTATAGAACTACTTTTGCTGACGACGCTGCCATCGGTGAATGGTCAAAAGACTTCATCTATATGGCAAACGAAATCGGCCTCGTCTCTGGCACACCCGAAGGGTACATCAACCCCAACCGTTGGGTCAGAAAAGACGAAGCAGCTGCCATGATTAATAGTTTTATTACGCATTTGAAGGATAATATTACGTATGATTATCGGGAGAAGATTTTGAATCGCTAGGGGAAACCCTTTTAAGGTAAATAAAAAAACGCACATTTTTTTAGTGGTATGATGCATCAGCCTGTGGGCTGCTCATTACAACTTCTTTCGGGGACAAATCCTACGCTGCGCTTCTGAGCCCCTGCATAAGTTGTAATGAACAGCCCACAGGCTGATACAAACATATGAAAGAATGTGCGTTTTTTTTATTTCTATTAAGAAGGGTTTATGACTATGGGCGGTGAATGGAGCCCCTGCATTATGATGTAATATATACATAACAAAGATTTTTCCATAAATCAATCTTTATTTACCCTATAATAAGGTATAATACAAATAATAAGAACTTAAAAAGGAGGTCTCTAAAATGACTCATGGAAGTATTATTAAAGGGTTAGATGAAGCAATTAAAATTAATAAAGATGAGTTAAAAGGGCGAAGAACGATTGGAATGCTCAAAGATGACCCTAATCTAATAGAGACGTTATACCTTTCAAGTATTCCTGAAAATAAGGACAGTATTATAGAGGGATTAGATACGGCTTTGGAAGATTGTGTTTCTGAAGATGAGGTTGTGTGGTAGATTATGATCAAAAATATATAGAAAAACCCCCAGCACATGAGGATGGATATACGCTTTAAGAACGCGTATCGGCTTCATGGTGTGGGGGTTTTTTTGAGTATTTCTACAAATACAGGGACCAGTTCGGGATCAAATTGGGTGCCTGTGCATCTTTGGATTTCGGCGATGGCTGCGTCTGTGGACAGTGCGTTTCTGTAGGGGCGGTCATTTGTCATGGCGTCGTAGGTATCGACTAAACCGAGAATGCGACATTCAAGTGGAATGTCAACGCCTGATAACTTAAGGGGATAACCTGTGCCGTCCCATTTTTCATGGTGTTTGAGGATCAAGTCGGATATGGCTGCCAGTTCGGGTGACGCGGCTGCGATGCGTTGTCCGATGAGTGTGTGCGTGGACATGATTTTCCACTCTTCAGCATTTAGTGGGCCTGGTTTTTTTAAGATGCGATCTGGGATGCCTACTTTACCGATATCGTGGAATTTCGTAAGAAGTCTCAGTTGATCCATCCTGTGTCTTTCAAGTCCTAATGCCTCACCTAGTTTATCGGCTAAATCGCTCATGCGGTCTGCATGGCCTTCTGTGATAAAGTCTTTTGCTTCAAGGGCCTTCATTAAAGTACGTACGAGGGCACTTTTGCTGCTGCCTTCTTTGAGCAGTTTGCTTTTATAAAGGTTGTGATCTGCCGTTTGATAGAGTTGGGTTAAGTGGATGGGCAGATATTCAGAATGTGCGATGCCATAGGAGACTGAAATTTCGTAAGGCGATAATTGATTGGCATCTGACAGTTGATTTTGAAACGAAGCACATCTGTATTCAACTTCAGATGACAATGCATCTATATATGCGACACCAAACTCATTGCCACCAATACGCGCAAGTATTTTAGCGTCGTGAAACACCTCTGAAATCATATGCGCAACCTGCATAATCACATGGTCGCCTTCTATGTGTCCCAGCGTGTCATTAATGTTTTTTAGCCCGTCAATGTCGAAAACGATCAAAGTCAGTTGATGGGCTTCATCGTTTTCAAAGGGCGTAAGCGCCGACTCAAAAAACCTGCGGTTAAAAAGCCCCGTGATGTAGTCGCGTTCAGCCATCACGCGGAGTTCCTGCTCCATTTGTTGGCGGAGGGTAATATCGCGGATGATGATCAGCACTTCATTTAAATCGGTCCACTGAAAACGCGCTTCGTAATATTTTAATTTGTTGTTGGTGATCATCTCAAACGTCGTCACATCTGCGGATTTCGACTTAAAAACACCTTCCACTTTCTCTTTTAGGAGCTGACTGATTTTATGATCTCTTAAAAAAGCGAGCACCAAAGAAGCTTCAAGTCGTGAAGACGTTGAAAATGGCGTCATGTGAAAATTGACATCACTTATTAAAAGCACATCGGGAATCGCCATCATAAGGGCTTGATTGCGACTTTTCATACGCTCTAGGGTCTCCAATTTATCTTGGAGTTCAGGGTAGTAGTTTTTCCGTACCGAATGCTCACCGAGACCGATGATCGCCTCACGTGTGGGGCTTGATTTAGCTTTTGAATAAATGGCCATAAATATGTCTCACCTCTTCATAAGTTAATGCGCGTGGATTGGTTAACATGCACGGGTCATCGAGCGCCGCCAGAGACATCGCATCCAGATGCACATTTGAAACCCCGTCACCTGCTATCCAGTTGGGAATATGAACCGCTTCCCTTAAACGATCGATGGATTCGATCAGATGGATTTTTACATCTGCATCGGATTGATTCGTAACCGTAACACCCATGGCTACCGCAATGTTTCTGTATCTTTCTTTTGCATAGTCAAAATTTAAATCGATGACGCGTTGTAAAAGGATACTGTTGCATTCACCGTGTGGCAAATCCAGTGTGCCACCCAAACTATGAGCCAGCGCATGTACAGCACCTAAACTGGCATTTGAAAAGGCAAAGCCTGCATGAAGTGAACCCATCAACATATCCTGCATCACTTCTAAAGAACGTGTGGATAAAATCGCAGATTCAAGTGCATTGTGCACAAGTGAGATGGCATTTAGTGCATGCACATCGGTTAATTCGGAAGATGCATTTGAAACATAGGCCTCAATGGCGTGTGTCAAGGCATCCATGCCTGTACAAGCCGTTAAATACGGATCCATGGTCATCAGTGGCGCGGGATCAACAAGTGCCAAATCAGGCACCACTTTTTTACTGATAATCGCTTTTTTGATGTGCGCCTGTGAATCGGTGATGATGGCAAACTGAGAGACATCAGCCGCTGTTCCAGCCGTAGTGGGAATACATAAAAGGGGTGGTCCTGGTAACCTTATTTCATCGACACCGACATAGTCCAGTACATGTCCACCGTTTGTGGAGACGATGCTGATGCACTTCGCACAGTCCATAGGACTTCCGCCGCCCACCGCCACGATGCTGTCACAGTCTTCTGCCAAAAACAATTCCGCCCCGAGCATGGCCTCAAAATCCTTTGGGTTGCTGGTGACGTCATCAAATATGACATAAGCGACGCCTTCAGCGTCTATGGCATTAGTGATATCGGTGAACCAGGGTTGCTTGGTAATACCTGTATCTGTTACCACCAGTGTCTTTCGCGCACCAAATAACTTTAGGTAACGGCCAATTAAGAGACTTGACCCTTCACCTACGATGACTTCAGGGACGACGAATTTTCTTTGTTCTAATTTATTATGCATATGAACCTCATTTATATGTTTTTAAAGCACGCGTGTGAGTGATTTATCTGAGATATATACCCATGAAGGAACAAGTAAACGCACACATTTTGGGGGTGTATGATGCACCAGCCTGTGGGCTGCTTATTACACCACATTCAGGGGACAAATCCTCCGCGGGGTAAACCCTTTTGAAGGAACAAGTAAATGCATATTTTGGGGGTATGGTGCACCAGCCTGTGGGCTGCTTATTACACCACATTCAGGGGACAAATCCTCCGCTGCGCTTCTGAGCCCCTGCCTCTGGTGTAATAAGCAGCCCACAGACTGATACAAACATATGAAAAAAATGTGTGTTTATTTTGTTTCTGATTCATAAGGGTTTATGTCTAAGGGGGAGAATGGGGTAGCTGCATAATTAATATTAATGAAAAAGCATTGATTTTCTCCAGTAAACGCACTATAATTGACTTAGGTGGTGAAAATATGGTAAAAACTACTTTGGTGTTAATGGATGAATTAAAAGATTATGTGAATCAGTCAGCTAAAATTAGAAGGATGGTTGACCGTGGAGAACTCATGCCCATCGTTCGAGGCGTGTATGAAACAAACTCGAATATACCTGGATATTATCTGGCACCCATTATTTATGGACCTTCTTATTTATCTTTTGAATTTGCGTTGGCATATTATTCGCTAATTCCAGAAGCCGTGTATCATTTTACATCGGCAACTTTTGAAAAGAAAAAAACAAAGCAATATAATACACCTTACGGTACATTCACTTATCGTGATGTGCCTAGCGATGTGTATCCATTGGGTATCGTATTGCATTCTGAAAATGGCTATGGGTTCCAGATGGCATCACCTGAAAAAGCAATCTGTGATCAACTCTATAAAATTTCGCCAGTTAAGAATAGAAGTGAACTGGAAAGTCTATTGTTTGAGGATTTAAGGATTGATCGAGTTGATTTTCTTCGACTAAATATGACGGCATTATATGAAATCGCGAGTCGATATCAAACGCAGAATCATAAACTTTTAAAGGCCTATGTTAAAAGGAGTGTGAAAAATGGATCCAGTAATCAATCAAATGCTTAAGCAATATAATCCTCAGACTGTTTACGATAAAAAGAACAGTATAAAAGAGATTGTACAGGAAATCATGTTGTGTGGGCTCAGTCGAGCTGGATTTTTTAAGACTGCTGCATTCTATGGTGGAACTGCACTTCGCATATTCTATGGATTAGATAGATTTTCTGAAGACTTAGACTTTTCGCTTAAAGTATCTAATCCTACATTTGACTTTGCAGAATATATACCAACACTTGAAAAAGAAGTTAGATCTTATGGTCTTAATTTTAGAGTTGAGGTTAAGGAAAAATCCAAAGACTCTGACATTAAATCTGCATTTTTGAAAGGCAACACCAAAGAACATATACTCCTGTTTTATGCAGATAAACAAGTTGCAAGTACTATCGGTTCAGAGGAACTCATAAAAGTTAAATTTGAAGTTGATACAGATCCGCCAGATTATGCAACATTTGAAGTGAAATATAGACTCCTTCCCATTCCATATGAAATCGTATTATATGATATGCCATCACTTTTTGCAGGAAAAATTCATGCGGTGATTTGTAGGGCTTGGAAGAACCGCGTAAAGGGAAGAGACCTTTATGATTATGTGTTTTATCTTTCTAGAAATACGAAGGTAAATCTAAAGCATCTGACTACCCGCCTTGCGCAGTCTGGGTTTATAGGATTAGATGAAGAATTAACAATAGAAGATGTCAAAGAAATATTGCGCAAGAGATTTAAAGAGATTGATTTATCACAGGCTAAGCAGGATGTCATCCCCTTTATTAAGAATCAAAATGCGCTTAACATTTGGCATGTAGATTTTTTTAATGCAATAACTGATGATTTGGAGGAATTAGTTTGATTTTCTCCAGTAAACGCACTATAAATGACTTAGGTGGTGAAAATAGGATAAAAACTACTGATATGTTAAGGGATGATTTAAGTTTAGGAGGACGATTATGGATCACAAAAAAATAGCCATTGATTGTTTCAATGGCACTTGGGACATTATTGATATTAAAGAAAGAAGTGAAGCGGATGTTTTAAAAATGATTCACATGGCACATGCATCGCGTTATCATTGGGGCGAGATTGGTACGCCTTTAGAATGGTCTAGAGGTGAATGGCAGATTTGATCTTGCTTTTGCATACGAAAGCATTGCGAGAGCGTATGCGGTTATCGGTGATGAAAATCAGAAAGAGGCTTACATTCAGATGGCAAATGAAGCCTCTGTGAATATCGAAAAGAAAGAAGACTTAGAATATTTTCTTTCGGAGTTGGCGACGGTTTAGTTTTACTTACTATTAAGTTCCTGAAGCAGTGCCACCACTTGTTTCGAGCTGGCGTCCATGAGCGTGAGGATGCGTTCGGCTTCTATGGTGTTGCCTTTGTTGTAGGCGGCGATGGCTTGGGCGGCTTGCTCGTGGAGTGCTTTGTGTGGTATGTCAAGTTTGTTTAGGATGCTGGCGTAGCGGTCGATGGATTTGCCTGTGGTTGAGACCCATTGACCAAGGCGGCATCCTGTGTGGCTTCCTACATCAGCGTTGCTGAGTTTTTCGTAGCCTAAGATCATGTTGTATATGCGCCAGCGCCAGATGAGGTGATCGCTGATGCAAAGCTCGAGTTGATCGCCGACGGAGATGTTTTTAACGTTTTTGTATGTGGCAAGTCTGAGTTTGTCTACGATGGTGGAAATTTTATAAAAGGCTTCGCCTGTACGCAGTGTTTCAGATTGTAAGTTTTTTATTTTCTCATTTACGATACTGAGGTTTGACGCCATTTCTTCTGTGGCGGCGGTTTGCTCTTCCACATTAGAAGTGATGTCCACAAACGTATCGCCGATGCCTTTCAGCGCATTTTCCATAACGTCGATGGATTTTACGGCGTCGTCTATAAAGGCCTTGCCTTCGACGAAGGTTCTATTTGCTTCATCTATGGCGTTTGCCGTACTGCTGAGTTCTGTTTGAAGTGAAGTGACGATGGACTGGATGGTGGCTACATTGGATTTGGTGCTGTCTGCGAGTTTTTTAATTTCGTCAGCAACCACGGCAAATCCGCGACCAGACTCGCCAGCACGTGCCGCTTCTATGGAAGCATTTAGTGCGAGCAAATTGGTTTGATCGGCGACCCCCTTGATGACTTCCACCATGGTTGCGATTTTCTTCGCTTCATCATTGACCCGATGCATTACGTCTTGGGCTTCGTGGGTCTTTTCAAAGGCACTGTCAATTTTTCCAAACGAAGTGTTGATGGTCTGGATGGTCTTTGCGGTCAAAATCAGCGTTTCGTTCGTACGATCGCTAGAATTCACCACATAATCGGAGATGTCCGAAATCGACGCGCTGATTTCCTCAGAACTGGCGGCAATGTTCTCCACCATATTCGCTTGTTTGTCCACATCGAGTAGCATGTCCTTTACATAGTCCATTTGCGTCATGTATTGAAGTAAATTGTTAATGGACATCAATGTTTCGCCTAACACGTCTGTCTCATTTTCATGCGTAACCATGGGTTGCATACTTATACTGGCCGTTTCAACGACCCTTTCCTCGGGATTCCCCTTATTTCTCTTCTTAAACATAGATACCCCCGTAATCTAAATGCTTATTTGATGGTATATTTATACGAATCGATGGATTAATACCCGTGAATTTGAAAATGAAACTTTGATATAGATGGCGTTTTTAGAAATTGACAAATTTCATTTTTAGGAGTAAAGTTTAAGTAAGATAATTGATATCTAAAAAGCGTTTTTAAACGCGTAATATCTAAAAAAGAAGACCGCCCATTGGGCGGTCTTCGTCGTAGTGCGCCTATCAATTCTAAAGTTTGAATCGATTAATGATGGATTCAAGATCTTTTGCCAATGCACTAAGTTTGGCGGTTTGGTCGTTAATTTCGGTCATGCCTGCAAGTTGTTCTTCCGTGGTGGCTGAAACTTCCTCGGTGCTGGCAGAGGTTTCTTCAGTAGATGCGGAAATGCCAGTCATGGCGTCTACGATACTCTCTTTTAAGCCGATCATTTGCGTCATTTCATTTTGGATGGTGGTTAAAATCGCGCCGAGTTCTAAGATGTCTTTTGCGATTTCGCCAAATTGGTCACGCGTGGAAACAACCGAATCGTTTTGTAACACGGATACGCGCTTAAGTTCGCCGAGTGTGTGAACAGACATTTCAGAGTGTGCATTGATTTCACTGATGATGCCTTTGATTTCACCCACTGCTTTTGCAGACTGCTCTGCTAGTTTTCTTATTTCTTCAGCAACGACAGCAAATCCACGACCGGCTTCACCAGCGCGCGCCGCTTCTATGGAAGCATTAAGTGCAAGTAGGTTGGTTTGCTCGGAGATGCCCGTAATGGTGTCGGTAATGGTGTGGATCTTTTGTGAACTCTCAGCCACTTTGTGGATGACATCGCTAATTTTTTCAGTAGAAGCGTTATTTTCTTCTGTGGTGCTCATGAGGTTTTTAACCGTAGCAAGACCCTTTTGACTTTGTGCTTCGGTGGCTTTAGCCAGTGTTTCGCCACGAACAGTAGAGGCTTTAACGCCGTCGATGCTGTTTGACAGTGCGCTTACTTTCATCACGGCATCTTCTGTAACTGCTGCTTCATCCGCTACCGCTTTTGCCACTTCTTGGATGGTTTGTGCCACTTCATTGATCGCATGTGTGGTTTGATCGGTTACTTCAACCAGAGACCCAGAAAGTGCGGTGACCGTACTGGATGAGTTTTGCATCGCTTCGATGAGAGAACGCACATTGCTTCTCATGGTATTATAAGCAACTGCGAGTGTTCCAATTTCATCTTTATTTGAAACGTTGATTTCGTCTACATGTAAATTGTTTTGTGACATTTCAAGCAGCGCTTTGGAAATAGCACTGATCGGCTTAGCGATATGACGTGCAAACAGCAAAATCACCACAAGTCCGATGAGGATAGACGCCACGAGCACCACGATAATACCAAATAAAATCGTATTCGCACCGTTGTTAAAGTCCATTTCATATGCGCCAGCAGAAACGACCCAGCCCCAATCGGCATCTAATTCTTGATAACTTATTTTTTCACCGATGCGCTCAGAACCTGGTAATGTCCAAGCGTAGGTGATGAACCCACCGCCATTTTGAGCAGATTTGATGCTCTCTTGAACCAGTTTATAACCTTTGCCACTTTTGTCTTCTACATCCCAAACGTTTTGACCTTCCAGTGAAGGGTGTAGAATTTCGGTGCCTTCAGTGCCGTAAACCACGAAATAGCCGTGCTCCCCTAAATCGATGTTGCGATTGATTGGGCGCTTACCCTCTGCGTCCATCGGACCGAGTAGCATCACTTTGATTTCTTCTTGCGCATCTTCGAGTGAGATGTCACCTCTAGAAACCTCAAGTTTTTTCGCTTCGATCAACTGCATCACCTGGCGAACACCATTTTGTAAAATAACTTCCCCTTTTAAATCCAATTGATCACGTGCTACGATGTAACTGGTCACGCCGAGAATCAGTATCGGCACGATGAGCAGTAGCGACGAAATCATAATTAATTTTTGCCTAATAGATAACTTCATAAAACCTCCTATTGATTTTTAATGTATATTCAACCAAACCGACTTGCCAATATTTCCAGTCTCCATTTTATGTGTTTCCCCACACGAAGTCAATAGACGATCATACCCAACGATTTTGACAACTTTTAATAGCATTTTATAATGTGTCCATCTCAATTCATCACGCACTGCGTGATAATTATAAACACTAATCTGAATAAGTATGAGGCTGCTATTAACTTTAAAAACAATTTGAAACAACTTGAAATTAAATAGAATTGTTGTACAATTAAAGTAACTTTAGAATTAAATCAATACAATGTATTTTTAAATAGTATTGGACAAGAAATGAAGGAGTTGTGATATATGAAAATATATGATCAAATAGCGAAGTTAAAAACCTTCACATTAAGCGATGTAACAGATATAACTGGAAATGTGAATACTTCTGCATCGTTGATAGGCAGATTGCTTAAAAAAAACTATATAGTTAGAATTCGCAAGGATCTATATACGAGCATAGATTTAACAACTGGTAATATTGTAGCGAATAAATATCAGATTGCATCAGCAATCAATGAGAATGCCTTTATATCCCATCACACGGCATTCGAGTTTTATGGCTTGGCTAACCAAGTCTATAATACGGTTTATGTATCGTCAAAAAAGCGATTTAATACATTTATCTTTAAGGAAACCACTTATAAACATGTAGAATCTTCTTTTGATGAGGGGGTATTTCAAGTAAAGAACATTGAAGGTATACGAATTGCTGAAATAGAAAGAGCCTTAGTAGACAGCATTCAACATGTGGGTAAAATCGGTGGTTTTGAGGAACTGATTAAGACTATAGAAATGCTAGAGGAACTGGATGAATTGAAATTATTACAATATATGAAAAAATACCACAATAATTTTTTGTATCAGAAAACTGGCTTTATATTTGAAAGGTATTATAAGGGAGAAGGTATCAGTGCGTCGTTTTACGAGCGTTGTCGCATAGAATCTAGAGATAGTGTACGGTATCTAGTGCCAAATCACAGCGGGAAGTTTCAGGCGAGTTGGAATCTTATTGTGCCTGAGGAATATTTAGCAAGAAATGATGAAGAGGTCGGGCCTAATGAATATATATGACAAGTCTTTTATAAGTAAAAAAGCGGCAGAAAGTGGCTATAATAGAGACACATATGAGAAAGTACTTCGCTTAGTTGATATACTTGATTTTATAAATCATGATACATTTTTAGACAAAAAACTAGCACTTAAGGGTGGAACAGCCATTAATTTGCTAGAATTCGCGTTGCCCAGGCTATCTGTCGATATTGATCTTGATTATACTGAGAATGCCAATGTAGATCAAATGAAATTAGAACGAGAAGAAATAAGCCATCGAATAATGAAATTTATGAGTCTTGTTGGATATATCAGGAAAAAAAGTGATCGTCAGTCTTTTATTTTAGACTCATATTATTTTACTTATATGAACTGTGGCGGTAATTTAGATCATGTTAAATTTGATATTAATTATGTCATGAGAGCCCATTTATATCCCGTAGTAAAAAAGCCTATAATAACGGATGAATTTGAAATCGAAGGGGGCATAAGTGCTCTTGATAAAATCGAAATTTTTGGGAGTAAAATTAATGCACTAAATAATAGAGCGGCTGTAAGGGATCTATATGATGTCTGGAAGTTGACAAAACAAGAATTAAACTCTGAACTAAAAGAACAGTTGAGGAAATCTGTTGTTTTCTATCACGTGTTGACAAGTGATGAAATTAATGGCAATTTTCATTTAACGGCAGCAAACAAGCTAAATCAAAATAGTATATTTAGAGAGTTAGTTCCAGTGCTAAAAAGAGGAGAAGTGTTTGTTTTTAAAGAGGCACTGGAATCTGTCAAAGGATTTGTAGATGAATTGATGAAAATGACGGATACTGAATTGAATTTTATAGAATATTTTAAGGGTGGTGAATACCGTCCTGAATTATTATTTGAAAACCAAGATATAATTAATCGGATTTGTGATCATCCTATGGCAAAATGGAAGGCAAGTAAGTTGAGTACCAAAGAATAATGATTTTGACCTTAAATAGAATAAAGAAACGCCCATTCCTTCATAATATACTTTGCACCACAGGCTGCCCTATTTCACCTTCTAAAGGGGCTCAGCAGCGCAGCGGAGGATTTGTCCCCGAAAGAAGGTGAAATAGGGCAGCCTGTGGTGTAAACACACCCCTTAAGAATGGGCGTTATCTTTACCCGCGGAGGATTTGTCCCCGAAAGAAGGTGAAATAGGGCAGCTTGTGGTGTAAACACACACCTCAGAATGGGCGTTATCTTTTCCTTTGAGGTTCAAAAATCACTACATAGTAATTCTTTACGCAGCATTTCGATTCATGTATAATAAAACTATTCTATGAAATCGAGGTGAATCTGTGGTCTTTACAAACAAATTTGACGAGAGAGATCTACACAAAGAAGATAAACTCCTTATAATGGCCGTGTTTCCATTGGTGTTTTTAATCTTTGGTGTGATCTATGGACTTTTAGACAAGTCAGTACCATTCTCACTAGCAGAAGGCACATGGCAAATCGTTAGCTCGCCAACCACTCTTATAACCGACTTTTTATTAGTAGGCGGCATCGGTGCGGCGTTTATTAATTCGGCAGTGATCGGCTTTTTTAATCTGATCTTGCTCAAGCACTTTAAGATGAGGATCAATGGACTACTCATCGCAGCATTTTTCACCGTACTGGGCTTTTCGTTTTTTGGTAAAAACATGCTGAACATATTGCCCATCTATCTTGGGGGTTACCTGTACGCACGTTACCAAAGTATTCCCATGAAAAACGTCATACTGGTTATTATGTTTAGTACGGCACTGGCACCCATCGTGAGTTTTATCACATTTGGTGGGATTTTCGAACAAGGTTTTGCTTATCTTATGGGGACCCTTACAGGGATATCAATCGGATTTATCATCGTGCCCCTCTCATCGCATATGTTACGTTTTCACGATGGTTATAACCTTTATAACATCGGCTTTACAGCAGGTATCGTCGGCACCGTGGTCACGAGTTTTCTCAGAAGCTTCAAAATAGAAGTCGGCTCCGTCTTCTTAATCTATGAAAAAAATAGCCCTTGGATCATCGGCATACTCTTCATTTTATTCATATATCTCATAATAGTGGGTATATACACGAACAAAGACGCACCGAAAAGCTATAGACGCATCTTAGACTATAAAGGACGTACCATAACGGACTTTACCTCACTTATGGGGTATGGTGTAACCTTTTTTAACATGGGTGTTTTGGGACTGGGCAGCCTCATTTTCGTACTCGTATTAGGCGGCGTGGTAAATGGACCCGTATTAGCGGGTATACTCACCATCGTTGGATTTGCTGCATTTGGTAAGCAGCCTAAGAACTGTATTCCCATCATAGCAGGTGTTATGCTCGCTGGATTATTCTTTGATTATGACTTTTCAAGCACGACATTTATCATCTCAGCACTGTTCTCAACTACGATTGCCCCGTTAGCCGGTGCATTTGGTCCAGTAGTCGGTGTACTCGCAGGTATGTTACACTTGACACTGGTCACAAATATAGGTATTATTCATGGGGGAATCAATTTATATAACAACGGCTTTTCCGGTGGACTTGTTGCTGGTTTTATGTTACCGATTCTCGATGCATTTAAAAGGGGGAATTCTAAATCATGAAACACGAAATCAAAAAAATCTGTCGTATAGTAGATGAGCTCACGACGATGTTTTTACAAGACGACACCGACGAAGTAGATTTTAAAATCATCACAAAAAACGATCAAACCGTCATAAAAATCGTGGACTATAACACGAACTTCTCAGACGCAACCATAAATCACTTTAGAAGCACACTTAACAATCAAAGACAATCAGAAATAGAAGAATACTACTGGCAGCTCGCAGGCGAGACAGACGAAGACGACGAACTCACCCTAATAAGTGCCATGATCGATACAGCAGTCATCGAAAAAAGAGATGGAAATCTTTATATTGAACTGATCAGACGTAATAAATAACGAGATAATGGGTATAACTAGGATACGGCGAAAGTCGTATCTTTCTTTATGTCAAAATACAGCGAGGCCATTATGAAAAAAATCATCCGAAACCTAATCGTATTATTTGCCATCCTCTGGATACTGCCCTATCTGCTTCCCCTCTCGCGCGCAACATCAGAAGGGGCAACGCAGCCATTTGAAAACAGTTATGTCTTCGAAAATGCCGTTCACTACCGCATTTGGACACCTGAAACCGTACAGATCAAAGGGAAAATCCTCATGGTACACGGACTGGGCGGCTCCACCTATTCATTTGGTGCCAATGCGCCCTTTTTGGCCGCAAACGGTTATCTGGTCATCGCAGTAGACCTTCCAGGGTTTGGTTACAGCAAACGCGGAGCCGACATCAACCACGCACAGCAGCACCGCGCAGAAATCTTATGGGATTTATTAGAGCATATCGATCAGACGCTTAAAGACGAAGTGAAATTTAAGGACTGGCATCTCGCAGGACACAGCATGGGCGGCGGTACCGTAGGTGCCATGGCAGCGATGGCACCCAAACGCACGCAGTCCCTCACACTAATCGACGGTGCTTTATCGGAACAAGAACGAAGAGGCAGCTGGTTATTAAAAATTCCACCAGTGGGCAGAAGTCTACAAGTCTTGCTGGAAAACGTATTTATAAACGAAAAACGCATCGGCGATTTACTCGCATCTGCATACGGCAGGCCGCTGGAACCAAGTGAAGTATCCGGCTACTTAGAACCGCTTCAAGTAAAAGGCACAGCCAGAGGCCTATTAAATTTCGTGCAAACCTCGAAAAACATGCCCTTATTTGAGCTGTCAAATTATCATGGGCCTACGCTGGCGCTATGGGGTGAAAAAGACACGTGGGTGCCCCTTCATGAAATCGAGCGCATACGCGCTTATGTGCCAAATATCGAAGTCGTGATTATCAGCGGCGCGGGGCATTGTCCCATGGAAACCCATCCCGAAGTGTTTAATCAAGACTATTTAATGTTCCTTTTAGAAAACGACATATAAAGGAAGGGAAATCTTGCAAAGCCTTTTGATTAGTTATATAATAAAATTTATCAGAATAGGAGGTCGACATGGCATCGAATAACAGCATCAAAATGGATTCCAAGCAAAAACTCAGTGAAAAGAGACAGAGAAAGCTTAGGAAAAAGAGGATTTTAAAGAGTACGCTCGCGATTATCTTAGTGCTTTTAATGGTCGGTATGGCCCTTGCACCTGTTTTCTCTCAAACCGTTCCCGTTTATGAAGGTCGCCACGGCGGCCCGATTTTCGTTTCTGATGGAGAAATAAAAGTAAATCTACCCTCCACACAAGTTGCAGCAGATGTCGATTATCAAGACTTCATCGATTATATGCTGAAGTATGTTGAAAGCAGTTATTATAAAGATGTAGACAAACAAGCGCTGATCGAAGGGGCCTATAAAGGCATCTATAACGCACTTGATCCCTATAGTACGTATTTTACTCCCACCGAATATAAAGATTTTAACTCTGGCATCGAAGGTCAGTTCGGTGGCATCGGCGCATCCATCACAGAAGGTAAAAATGGCTTTGTAGAAGTGGTATCGCCCATTAAAGGGACACCTGCTGAAGCAGCGGGTTTACAACCGGGTGACATGATCGTTTCCATCGACGGTGTAGACGCAGCGGGCTATTCCACAGAAAAAGCCGTATCGCTGATTCGAGGTGAACCGGGCACGAAAGTAACATTGGGCATACGCCGCATGGGTATCGTCGATCCCCTAATCATAGAAATCATCCGAGCGATCATCGTGATAAAATCTGTAAACTACGAGATTTTAGACAGTGGCATAGGCTATATCGAACTCACAGACTTTAGCAGCAAAACAAATAAAGAATTTGATGCCGCTATGGCGCATATGGTAAATAATAATGTAAAACAACTCATCGTAGACGTTCGAAATAATCCAGGTGGTTTACTCGATACGGCGATCTATGTGAGCGATTACTTTATACCTGCAGGCAAAGAGATCGTCATCATCGACTATAAAGGAACAAATGATAGAACGTATCGCGCCACACGTGAGAAAGCACCGATTGATGTGGCAGTTCTTATAAACGGCGGATCAGCCAGTGCCTCAGAGATCTTCGCAGGCAGCATCCAGAAAACGGGTAGTGGTATCGTAATCGGCGTGAATTCATTTGGTAAAGGGACGGTTCAAAACCTCATGCCCCTTACAAACGGCGGCGCGATTAAGATGACCATCGCCGAATACAAACTGGCAGGCGGGTATGCCGTAGATCAGGTAGGGATTAAACCCGACATCGAAGTAGCGGCAGCAGTGCACTTAACACCTGAAGCGATCGCAGCACTCGCACCGCTTAGAACCACAGGTGGTAATACCACGCTTAACGTCTATGCAGCACAACAGCGTCTTAACCTTTTAGGTTTTGAACTCACTGCAGATGGCAGTTTTGGTCCTGCAACGCGCAGCGCAGTGATTAATTTTCAAAAACGCGTGAATTTACCACAGTCGGGTAAACTTGACCCAGCCACGGTCACAGCGCTTAATCAAGCACTGCTTGCGCCTGACGCGAGCACCCCTGTGGACGTGCAACTCGAAGCGGCAATAGACTACTTTAGTACCAAATAAATGATGCGTTTGCACTAGACTTATGAACGAGAGACCTTACAATCTCTCGTTTTCTGTTTATTTTTGACACACCGTGGTATAAACCTTAGTGTCATGCAAACGTAATGTATTGTAATGGTGACGTAACAGACTTTTCGGATTAATTAGGTTATACTTAAGTAGTCGTAGAGGCTGTGTACTTTTACAGTTCTATTACAATAAAAAACTTTGATTGACCTCGCTTCTACAGAGGTGGTATAATCAGTAATAGGATTTTGCGATATCCCACGCGGGTTAAGCGATTCTGAGGCGAAGCTTTATGGCCTCAGAAGGGGGTTATTGATCAAAACTCTCTTCTGTAATAGGAAGCAAAACACTAAAACCAAATTAAGGGAGGAATTCGCACATGAAAAGAGTATTATCTTTAGTATTAGCATTAGTGCTAGTATTAGGTATGATCCCTACTTTCGCAGCTGGAACGGGCGCTGAAGAATTAAAAGCGAACGGATTCATTTCTGGTAACGAAAATGGAGATTTACTAGTTGATCAAGCATTAACTAGAGAAATGTTAGCAGCATTAACTGCTGAATTAGCAGGAGACAAAGAATTGGCTGCGATTTTTGAGCAACCAGCTGTTTACGCTGACGCAGATGAAATCAGTCCTTGGGCTGTACCATTTGTTGCTTACGCACAAGAAATGGGTTGGATGACTGGTATCGATCAAGGTACTGAAAAAGTATTCAAACCTATGGATGTTGTAACAGGTCAAACACTTGCTGCTACATTAATGAACGCATTAGGATACGGCGTTGAAGGCGCTGCTGGTTGGGCTACTGTAGTTGCTGATGCTGCTGAACTTGGCATTATGCTTCCAGATGGCGCACTTACTAGAGGCGATGCATTCGAAGCTATGTGGGTTGCTGTTTCTGAAGTGCCTATGAACGGTTCTGACATGACTTTAGGCGTTTTCTTAGGAAGACTTGAGCCTGCTACACCAGTTGTGACAGATTTAGCTGTTAAATCAGTATCTGCTACTAACTTAAGAGAAGTATTTGTTGAGTTTAACAACGAAATCGACAAAGATACTTTAGACAAAGCAAACTTCATGATCGGTACAACTGCTGCAACTTCTGTAACACTTCAAGAAGATGGCATGACTGTTGTTGCTTGGTTTGATACACTGTTAAACCAATCTACTTACACTTTAAAAGTTACTAAGATTTCTGATGTTAACGCTTCAGAACTTAAAGATTTCTCACAACAATTTACTGTAACTGATTTCGCTGCTCCTGTAGTAGAAAAAGTTGAAGTTCTTGGTAACAAGAAATTAGTTGTTACATTTAGTGAGCCGGTTACACCTGCTACTGCTAATATGTTAAGCAACTACAAAATCAACGATTTATTATTCGGCGCTATGGTTACTACATCTGGAAGAACTGTTTCTTTAACACTTACTAACAGATTACCAGAAGGCGTTCACAAGTTAACAGTTAGCACAAATGTAGTTGACTTCGCTAACTTCAAACTTGTTGCTAACAACACTGAGTTTGCTGTAGCAAAAGACGAAACTAAACCTGCTGTAGCAGCTGTTGAAGCGACTCAAACAAAGGTTAAAGTAACGTTTACTGAAGCTGTTGAAGGTAACTTTGCTGTTGCTGCTACTGTTGGTACTTATGTATCTAAAGAAGCTAGCGCTAAAGACACTGTTTACACTTTAACTTTCTCTACAACATCTCCACTTCCATTATCAGGTACTGAAATTACTTTAACTGACGTAACTGATTACTATGGAAATAAAGACACATTAAAAGTTAACGTAGTTCCAACAATCGATTTAGTTAGACCAGAAGTTTCTTCTGTAACAGCTAAAACACAAACAACAATTGAAGTACAATTCTCTAAGGAAATTGCTCCTACTACAACTGGTGGAACAACTCCAACTGGAACTTACACTTTAAAAACTGTTGCAACTATACCTGTACCAAAACCAGTAACTGCAACATATGGTGTTACTGATGGTAAAACAGATTTAACAAAAGTTATCTTAACTTCTGGAACTGCTTTAGCTGCTGGAGATTACACATTAGATATTACTGGTGCTACAGATAACACACCTTTAGTTAATGTTCAAATCCCTTATTCTGCTAAAGTGACTATCGCGGACTTAACTAGCCCAACTGTAGTTTCTGCTCAAGTAACTGTACCAACAACTACTGTAGAAGGCGCTATTTATGTTGAGTTCTCAGAAAAAGTAAATGCTGCAACTGCACTTGATAAAGCAAACTACTCTTATACTCTTGATAATAATACGCCAGTTGCACTAGGTGCTGCAAACGCTGTATCGTTATTAGGCGATGGAAAAACAGTTAAAATTACAGTTCCTAAATTAGCAACAGGTGCTACTGCAGTTCCAAATGCAATCACTATTGTTAATGTAACTGATTTAGCTGGTAACAAAGTAGTAGCAAAAGTTGTTTCATTAGCTACTTTTACTAGTGCTACTGTGAGCGTTACTTCTCCAGTTGCTGTAGCAGTAAACAAAGTTGAAGTAACTGTACCTTCTAACATCAACCCTACATCTGTAACTGCTAGCGATTTCATCGTTAAAAATACAACTGATACCATTTATGTTATCAATGCAGAGTATGATGGCAAGACAACAATCACTTTAACATTAAACTCTAATTTATCAACTAATGCTCTATTCAATGGCTTCAATATTGATGTTGTCTTAGTTGCTAGAAACTTAGAAAATATCTATGGCGTTAAAGTAGCACCAGCAACTGGAGATGTTCTAGTTGGAACAATCGCTGATGAAATTAGACCTGCTGCAACACTTGCAAGCGCTAAATTTATCGTACCTGCAAGCCCTGCAACTTCAAACTCTGTAATCGTTGTAAACTTAAGCGAAAACTTAGTTCTTGGAGAAGGCTTAGTAGGTGCTATTAATCTTGGTGGTTTTGTAGTTGAAATCAACGGTCAATTAGTTACACCAGCTGTTGAATATAGCGCATATGTACCTGCGACTACAACAACTGCTGCAGTATCTGCTAAATTAACATTTACTGTTTCAAGTAATGTAAACTTACTTGGTAAAGCTTACTCAGTGAAATTCTTCAGCAATGCAAATGATGATAAATTATTAGATGCAGCTGGTAACAACCTTGCTGATTTCACTTTCACAGGTACACTTTCTAACTAAGTAAATCACAGAATTAATTAAAGGAGTTATTGCAAATCTAAGAAATTAGATGAGCAATAGCTCCTTTTTTTATTGGAGATAATGAAGACGTTTACTACACAAAAAGCGGAGGTAATGCATCATGGCTAGATCACGAACTACAATAGACGAACAGTTTGAACTCGTTATACAGTGCAGAAAAGCGGTATGTCTGATCGAGATTGGTGCCTCACGAAAGGCATCTCACAAAGCACATTCTGTTTTTGCTTAGAAAACTTAAAGACCACGGTAGTTACGATATTCCGGAGTTACTAAGCACTACTGAATCATAAGCGCTAAATAATCGGGCGTATGTAGATTTAAATCCAACATAAGTTGGATTTACTGGAGACGTTTACTTCATTTATGCACTACAGTTTGTTTTAGTAGCGTCACTCCAAGGTGAAATTAATGAGATCAAATAAAATTGACAAAAATGTAGAACTTATTATTCCGCTTAATAAAACTATTTATAAAAAAACCGAAATCCTAAGATTTCGGCTCAATAGTTTTTGAGTATTTAAATTTAACGACACTAAATGCTATTCCTAAAATGATCCAAAAGACTGAACTTATTTGGACCGTTGAATCGTTAAAAATTGCTGCGATAGAATACGAAAATACGCTTAAAAAAGTTGCTGAAATCCACACGTTTTGATTTTTCAAATCACTTGATAATGCGTTTCTACCAGTTTTAAATAGTGCAAGACCAACTAAAGAGGTATATGCTGAAAGTGCTATTATTCCGCTATTAATTGCGATTTGGATATATATATTGTGTGCTTTATCAACGATCATATTTGGTGTGTCGTAAGCATTGTATTTACCAATATAATCTTGCTGAGGAAACACGACAGCAAACGTATCAACGCCATAACCCAGTATAGGCTTTTTCATGATTAATGGTATTGAACGAGACCAAATGTATCCTCTGGCAGAACCTAGACGTTCTCTACCATCAAATCCAAAAGTATCTGGTGTTACGATGGCGTCAAACTTACCTAATGCGTTTACATATTTTAATGTTTTCTCATCATAGCCAAAATACCATCCTTGATTAAACATTTCAACGGTGAAAAGATAGAGATTTTGGTATTCAGAAATATAGAATTTAATATCTTTTAGTGACTCTACATTAAAATAATTATAGGTATTTGATTCGTGTAGTATGGGTTGTATTAAAATGTCGTTATAATAGTAACTAGTTTGCCACACATCATTCGATACTGAAATTACATCTATTTGTAAAATACCATGATCAAATTCTATATTTATGCTATCATCTATAATTGATAAGCTTTTCAATAGATTGGGTGCTTCTACAGAAATAAATATATTTTTTAATCGACTGGTTATAAAACCATCTGTATACGCTTCAAATCCAATAAATACAACGACTGTAATGAGGATAAGTGCAAAGAATATCTTTAAATTTTTAAATAATAGCTGTCTATTTAAAATGATAAAAAGGGGTATAGTAGCAGTCACCCCTACAAGACCACCTCTCGCTGATGAACCTAATAGATTAAAAAACATAAGTGCAAGTAAAATAAGATAGCCTAACCTGTGGTATATCTTCTTATCATAAAGTGCAAAACTCATTATCATTGGAATGCTAAGAGCCGAATAGAAGCCAACATAGTTATAATGATATAGCGTTTGAACGATAACCTTATAATTTATGGTGTAATCGGCAACATAATTAAGATTACCCATTTTAAAACTGGTTATAAATGGTTTTGTAATGTCGTTAAAAACAGGGTCTATACCGAAATATTGTAAAATACCAACTATACTGAGAATTAAATTAGATATAACAAAACCTAAAACTAACTTATTAAGTTTTTCAATGGTCCATTCTTCGCCGTAAACTAAGGTAAGAATGGATGCGTAAGCTAGCCAAATCCATGTATTTTCGAAACGACCATTCATTCCTCTATTGGATAATGCAATAGATACTGAAAAAAAATGGGATAATATAGTCACTACTGAAAAAATTAGTATCAATACAATTACAGGATCTTTTAGTGTGTATGTTTTAAATTTTACTTGGCGTACTACGATTACAAGAAGTGAAATAATACCTAAACATAAAATGACTTGTGACTTAAAGATGGAATACATATCAAATAATATTTCGCTTCCAGCATACCAATTATAAGATAATAATAGATTGTCAACTGGTGTGACTCTAACTAATAAAGGTACTATAGCTAAACCAATAATCGCTATAATAGTCGTTATTAGGCTTAACTGTGTGCTAAGTTTTTTATTTCTAATTTGTTCTAATTTATTCATACGTATGTCCTTTCGATTGAAATCTAAACCTATTTTACCATATATCAATAGAATGTAATACAGTATTAATCTCACTTATCTTTGATTTAGGAAGAAATTAAGGTATAATTAAAAGCGAGAAAAAGAATAGGAGAGAATAAAATGGAAGACAAATTTGTTGAAGATGAAATATCATTAAAAGAACTCATTATGCATCTCATTCACTATAAACGTATAATAGCGATTATAACTGTTCTGGCGGTAGTATTAGGCGGTATTTACGCTTTTTTCATAGCGGATGAAGTGTATGAAGCATCGGTTGATGGGACGATTATTATTTCAGAAACGGCTACAAGTAAGTATGGAACTTTTGTTTTTCCTTCGCTACATAAAGAGGATTATTTAAATGTGATTACAAGTGAAGAGGTCTTAGCAAAAGTGGTTGATAATCTGAATTTAGAAATGTCTACACAGGCTCTACGTCAAAAAATTGAAATCAACTCACAAAAAGATAGTAGTAGTTTTATGATAAATGTAAAGAATGGCAGTAGCGAAAGTGCTTCTGAACTACTAAGCGAGATCTCGTCAGTTTATAAAGAGGTGATCAATTTAAAGTATAAAAAAATGGCATTGGATATGTTTGAACGAGATTATTATGTTCAGATTAGATCTATAGAGGAGTTAATCATTAACCAAGAGAAAACTATACTAGGCTATAAAAAGCAATTGGAATCTATACAACCTATAATCACATTAAAGAAACTTGTTACATCAGATCCGACGTTAGCTGCTGAAATAGCAAGAAATAGAGGAACATCGATAGAGTCATTAAGTGATGAGGTGATGATAGAAGAGTTTTCAAATCCAAACTATGAAATTTTAGAAGAGTCTATTTTCATGGCAGAATCAGCGCTTATCGAATCTAAATCAGATTTAGAACAGTTTACTAAGTTGTTCAACGAACTTTCAACTGAAAAAGCAAGCATGCAAACATCTAGTAATGAAACAGGATTAGTTGGAAATAACTCACTGGAGTTTATGAAATCTAGAATTTCTATCAGTTCATATGTTTCAGCACCAGATAAAGCTGTTGCACCAAGAAAATCTTTAATCTTAGGTATCTCTATGGTGTTAGGAGTAATGGTAGGTATTTTTGTAGCATTTTTTAAAGCATACTGGCAGAATAACTAAAAAGGTATATCTGAGGTGATTGATCGTGGTCAAAGAAAATCAAAAGAGTTTGGTGCGATTAAAAATAGTTATAGATGGTTTGATGCTTTTCGCCTCATTCTTGATCGCTTATTATTTAAGATTTTATACAGATATAATTTCTGAAGGCATCATAGTCTTTAGTTTATGGGAATCGATTTTGCCGATTATCGTGAGTTTACCCATTTATCTGATTATCTATCAAGGATTGGATTTGTATAACACAAAAAGACATTTTGGTGTCTTTGAGATGTCCATACGTGTTATCAGAAGCAATGTTTTTGGGATGTTGGTAATTGTTTTGGCACTGTATCTGCTTAAAGTGATCGACTTTTCCAGATGGACATTAGCCTTATTCTTTGTTATAAATTGTATACTAACCTCTACAAGTCGAGTCATATTTCAATCCGTTTGGTTTCATAGGGCGTATGATGAGAAAAATGCTAAACGTTGCTTGATTATCGGTTATAATGATATTTCTAAGCAGATGGCAGATAAACTTGGCGTACGAAAAGAATGGGGTTACCAAGTTATCGGATATTTAGATGAAATGGCATCTGTTGATAATGAAAAACACATTCTTGGCACTATAGATACACTTGAACGACATTTAATTAGTCATTCGATTGATGTCGTTATAATCACTTTAAACGATGCCGATTACATGAAGTTAGGTGAAATCATCAGTATTTGTGAAAAAGCAGGCGTAAAAACGCAGATTGTTCCATACTACTATAAATATATCCCTAATAAGCCTTATATGGATGATTTAGATGGGATTCCGATTATAGATACACGTCATGTGCCGCTTGATAACTTTATCAAGAGGGCGCTTAAAAGAGGTTTTGATGTCATTTTTTCTATCATCGCATTGACATTGGCTTCACCTGTGATGATCCTTTCAGCCATACTTGTAAAATCAACTTCTAAAGGGCCTGTGTTTTATAAGCAAGAACGTGTGGGTCTAAACAGAAAGCCATTTATGATGTTAAAGTTTAGGTCTATGGTGGTTCAAACCAAAGAAGAGGAACAAGACAAGTGGACCACTCAGAATGATCCCCGAAAAACGAAATGGGGCTCTTTTATGCGTAAGTCTAGCATCGATGAACTGCCACAGTTTATAAACGTTTTAAAGGGTGATATGAGCGTGGTCGGACCCAGACCAGAGCGTCCTTTTTTCGTAGAACAGTTCAAAGACGAAATACCAAAGTATATGATTAAGCATCAAGTACGACCTGGTATCACAGGGTGGGCACAGGTGAATGGTTGGCGTGGTGACACGAGTATCCATAAAAGAATTGAGTGTGACTTGTACTACATCGAAAATTGGAAATTTTCATTTGATATTAAAATCGTTTTATTGACTGTATTTAAAGGTTTTATAAATCGAAACGCTTATTAAACATTTGAGTGCGTAAGCACTCTTTTTTATGTATGAAAGATGAGATTTTCATTAAGAATAGATGAATGATATTGACCGAATAGCCTAGAAATGATATTCTGAAAAGAGTGTTCAATCTTTGAACGAACGAGGTGTGTTGATGGATTTATTTGAACTTAATTTATTAGAAGTCATACATAAACATGACTATATTTCTCAAAGAGAAATATCCAGTGAAGTGGGTATATCTTTGGGCATGGTAAATATTCTCATCAAAAAATTTATAAAGACAGGTCTCATTAAAGCAGAACGATTGACAGGCAACAAAGTCAAATATATGCTTACAACAGAGGGGTTTACGTACTTGTCTAATAAAACCATAGATTTTATAACACGTTCTTATCAAGCGGTATTAAAGATACAAACCTTGATGTTGGAAGTTATTGAAAAACATTATCATAAAGATGAAATTATCTATATATATGGTTTAAAAGATGAAATTGGTGAACTACTGATTCAGATGCTTAAAGTACATGGATATAGGTATCAGTGGATCGAAGTTGTAACTGGATATGACAAGTATGTACAGTGGCAAGATGCAGAAGAGGATGGCATATTTTTACTAGGACTATCTAAGTGACATCTTTGGAATAATCATTTAACAGGAGGATGAATATATGACTGATAATAAGAAAAAAATTTGGCTTGCTTCACCACACATGAGTGATGAAGGCTATGAAATGGCATATATACAAGAAGCATTTGATACAAATTGGGTAGCGCCCCTTGGTCCAAATGTAAATGAATTCGAGAAAGAATTGGCTGCGAAAGTGGGATCACTGCATGCTGCTGCATTAACATCTGGCACTGGTGCGATTCATTTGGCACTTAAATCCGTAGGAGCGGGTGCGGGTGATATCGTTTTATGTCCAACACTTACATTTTCAGCCACTGCAAATCCGATTATTTATCAAAACGCTACGCCAGTATTTATCGATAGTGATTATGAAACATGGAACATGGATCCGATAGCCCTAGAAAGCGCTCTTCAGAAGTATGGCGATCGTGTAAAGGCTGTTTTAGTGGTTCATCTATATGGACTATCTGCAGATATGGATAAGATTATGGCGATTTGTAGCCAGTATGGCGTACCTGTTATAGAAGATGCGGCAGAGTCGTTAGGGACATACTATAAAGGCAAACATACGGGTACATTTGGTCAATTTGGTGTATTCAGTTTCAATGGAAATAAAATTATCACAACTTCTGGTGGCGGTATGCTCGTTTCAGATGAAGAAGATCGAATAAAAAAAGTTAGATTTTGGTCAACACAAAGTAGAGATGTGGCCAGACATTATCAACATAGTGAACTTGGATTTAATTACCGTATGAGTAACGTGGTGGCTGGAATTGGCAGAGGACAACTTAAAATATTAGATCAAAGAGTCGAAAAAAAGAAGTATATCTTTGAATATTATATGAAAGAACTGGGTCATTTAAATGGCGTTGATTTCATGCCTAATAACAACTGGAATACGCCAAATTACTGGTTAAGTGTGATGACATTAAAAGGCGTAGTAAGACCATTAGACGTTATGTTTGCACTCGAAAATGAAAATATAGAATCAAGACCAGTGTGGAAGCCTATGCATATGCAGCCATTTTTTGCTGAATATGATTATGTTGGATCAGATGTAAGTGAGCAGTTGTTTGAGAATGGTGTTTGTTTACCAAGCGACACAAAGATGACAGATGAAGATCTTGAGAGAATTTGTAGTGTTATAAAATCTTTATGGAAATAGAGTGGATAAGATGACGTTGCATGAGGATAAGATTACTAACGGCATATATAAAAAGTATTTAAAACGACCCATGGACTTTGTCTTGTCATTACTGGCAATTATCTTATTAAGTCCGGTTCTTATATTAACAGCCATATTGGTTCGGCTGAAACTCGGTTCGCCCGTACTGTTTAAACAAGATAGACCTGGGCTAAACGAAAAAATTTTTACCATGTATAAGTTTAGAACGATGACAGATGCGAAAGATGAAAATGGTGGACTGTTACCAGATGAAGCAAGATTAACTCATTTTGGTAAAATGCTTAGAGCAACATCGTTAGATGAACTACCAGAACTCTTTAATATTTTAAAAGGTGACATGAGTATCATTGGGCCTCGTCCTTTACTCGTTCAATACCTTCCGCTCTATAATACACATCAAAAAAGAAGACACGAGGTAAGGCCAGGTCTTTCTGGACTTGCGCAAATTAATGGCAGAAACGCAATCAGTTGGGAAGATAAGTTTAATCTAGATATTGTGTATGTAAATAATGTACGATTTCTAAGTGACTGTAAAATCATTCTGCTGACTATAAAGAAAGTTTTCGTCAAAGAGGGAATCAGTTCAGATTCATCAGTAACGATGGAACTGTTTTTAGGACCAAACAAAACGGAGGAATAGAACATATGAAAGATATTGTAATTATTGGAGCAGGTGGATTTGGCAGGGAAGTTGCGTGGCTTATTGAAGATATAAATAACGTTACCCCAACTTGGAATATCATTGGATTCGTTGATGATAATAAAGAAATTCAAGGTTCGCTAATAAATGGTTATCCAGTTGTAGGTGATATAGATTGGCTGAGTAATCAAGAACTATATGTTGTAAATGCTATAGGTGACTCAATAGTTAAAAAGAAAGTTTTAGAGCGATTAAATGAGAGCAAAAATAGTTTTCCTATATTAGTACATCCAAATGTAGTTATTTCAAAATTGGTTAACATAGGTGAAGGTTCAATTATTTGTGCGGGTAATATTATTACCGTTAATATCTCTATAGGGAAACATGTAATCGTTAATATTGACAGTACAATAGGACACGACGCAATAATTGGAGATTTTTCAACCATCCTTCCTAGTGTGAATATTTCTGGCTATGTTGAATTGGAGCAATGCGTAAGTGTTGGAACAGGAAGTGCAATTATACAAGGTGTAACAATAGGTCAAAATACAGTTGTTGGTGCGGGGGCAGTAGTAGTGAAAGATTTACCTGCTAATTGTACAGCAGTAGGATCTCCTGCAAAACCAATTAAGTTTCATGAATAATTGATTGAAAAAAAACTGAGGGGCATTTAAATGAAAGTACTTTTTTTAACCTTACATGATTTTTCAGATATAAAAGAACAAAACATATACACAGACCTTGTTCGAGAATTTGCACATGAAAAACATGATGTCTATATCATTTCGCCTGTTGAAAAAAAGAAAAAAATAAAAACAAGATTAATTGAAACCGATGGTGTACATATACTCAAACTTAAGATTGGTAATGTTCAGAAAACAAATATTATTGAAAAGGGGATTTCTACTCTAAGCCTCGAATCAAGGTTTAAAAAAGCCATAAAGAGATATTTTTCCAATATTAAGTTTGATTTAGTTTTGTACTCAACACCACCGATAACACTACAATCAGCCATAGAGTATGTGAGCAAAAGAGATTCAGCGAAGACATATTTGCTTTTGAAAGACATATTTCCTCAAAATGCACTGGATTTAGGACTTTTGAAAACACGAGGCTTAAAGGGTTTAATTTATCAATATTTTAAAATGAAAGAGCAAAAATTGTATGAAGTATCAGATTTTATTGGATGTATGTCCGAAGCAAACGTGAATTTTTTAAAACGTAATAACGAACATTTAAAATCAATAATAGAAGTTTGCCCAAATACCATTACACCAGTTGAACATATAGAATCATTGGCGTTGAATAGATCCATAAGAGTTAAGTATGAAATACCACTGAATCATACAGTTTTTATATATGGTGGAAATTTGGGAAAACCCCAGGGTATAGATTTCCTGCTTAAGTGTATAGAATCAAATGAAATGAGAACAAACACCTATTTTTTAATCGTAGGTACGGGTACAGAATATCATAGAATTAAAAGTTTTTTTGATGCACATAAACCACAAAATTCTAAACTCATAGATTTCATACCTAAAGATGAGTATGAGAAGTTGGTTAAGGCGTGTAATGTCGGTTTGATTTTTTTAGATCCACGATTTACCATACCAAATTTTCCATCAAGACTTCTTTCGTATATGCAATCGGGCATGCCGGTGATAGCTGCTACAGATGTAAATACGGATATAGGAAAAATAATAGTAGAAGGTGCATTCGGATTATGGAATGAAAGTGGTGACCTTGCTTCATTTAATAAAAACGTAAACATTTTACTAGATTCAGAAATTGCTAAAGAAATGGGACTGAAAGCTCGCGATTATCTTGAAAATCACTATACATCAAGGAACGCCTATGAAATCATAATCAAACATTTTAATTAAAGATTAAAGGGAGTAAGATATGTTTATTGGGAAAACACTTTTGATCACCGGTGGAACAGGTTCATTTGGGAACGCAGTTATGAAACGCTTTTTAGACACGGATATAAGAGAAATACGCATTTTTTCCAGAGACGAAAAAAAGCAAGAAGACATGCGCAAATTATATAAAAATGACAAACTTAAATTCTATATAGGCGATGTTAGAGATATCCAAAGTGTAAAAAATGCTATGCACGATGTTGATTATGTCTTCCACGCAGCAGCACTGAAGCAAGTACCATCATGTGAATTTTTCCCACTTGAAGCCGTTAAAACAAATGTTTTAGGAACGGATAACGTTCTTACCGGCGCGATAGAGATGGGCATAAAAAAAGTGATTTGTTTGTCAACGGATAAAGCCGCTTATCCTATAAATGCGATGGGTATTTCTAAAGCCATGATGGAAAAAGTGTTTGTGGCAAAAGCTAAAACCGTTAATCCCAAAAAAACACTTATTTGTGGAACACGTTATGGCAATGTAATGGCATCTCGAGGTTCTGTTATTCCACTTTTTATAGATCAGATTAAAAACGGTCAAGTTTTAACCGTAACAGATCCTAATATGACCCGATTTTTAATGAGTCTTGAAGAAGCTGTCGAACTCGTGGTATTTGCCTTTCATAATGCAGAAGCAGGCGATATTATGGTTCAAAAATCACCAGCTTCAACCATTGGCGACTTGGTTCAAGCGATTAAAGAACTCTTTCATGCCGATAATGAAGTTAAAATTATCGGTACCCGTCATGGCGAAAAACTTTACGAAACACTACTCACTAAAGAAGAGCATGTTGTCGCAAAAGATATGGGTGGATTTTACTGTGTGCCTGCAGATAAAAGAGATTTAAACTATGATAAGTACTTTGTTGAGGGCGATCAAAAGCTCTCATCTGAAGATGAATATAACTCACATAATACCGAGAGATTAACGGTAGAGCAAATCAAAGAACGCTTGCTACAACTTGATTACGTAAAAGAACAATTGGAAAGTTGGGGAAGATTATGAAGGTATTAGTTACAGGCGCAAACGGCTTTATCGGAAAAAATCTAATTGCTGAACTTAAAAACAGAACAGATATAGAGATTTTTGCTTATGATAGAGATTCTCGTCTGAGTGAACTTGAAACCTATTGTAAGACAGCCGATTTTGTTTTTCATCTAGCGGGTGTCAATAGACCTGAGAATCCCTCGGATTTCATGACAGGCAATTTCGGATTAACATCCGATTTGCTTGGATTACTAAAGAAGCAGCAAAACACATGTCCAGTAATGCTTGCATCTTCCATACAAGCTGAACTAAATAATCCTTATGGTGAAAGTAAAAGAGCGGGCGAAGAAATCCTTTTTAGTTACGCAGAAGAAACAGGCGCAAAGGTACATGTTTATAGATTTCCAAATGTATTTGGAAAGTGGTGTAGACCTAACTATAACAGTGCGGTTGCAACATTTTGTCATAACATTTCTCATGATTTACCGATACAAGTAAATGACCCAAGTGTGATGATGACTCTCGTCTATATAGATGATGTGATAAATGAACTCATATCCGCATTAGAAGGAAAGCCAAATAAAACAAGTGTGTTTTGTGAAGTTTCTGAGGTATATAAAATTACACTTGGTGAAATAGTGGCTCTTATTACAGAATTTAAAAACAGTAGAGAGCAACGGTCGATACCAAATTTTGCTGACGCATTTACCAAAAAATTATACAGTACTTACTTAAGTTACTTACCGAAAGATGCGTTCAGTTATAAACTCAAAATGAATATGGATCAAAGAGGTTCTTTCACTGAATTTATCAAAACGTCAGATCGTGGTCAAGTCTCTGTGAATATCTCTAAACCGGGTATTACCAAAGGAAATCACTGGCATCATACAAAAAACGAAAAGTTCTTAGTTGTAAGTGGTAACGGTGTGATTCGATTTAGAAATATAATGGATGATGAGATCTTAGAGTACTTTGTTAGTGGAGAGTCTTTAGAAGTTGTTGATATACCACCTGGATATACACATAATATCGAGAACTTGGGTGAAACGGCTATGGTGACTATTATGTGGGCGAATGAAGCATTTGATCCAGAAAATCCAGATACATTCTTTTTGGGGGTTTAATAGATGAAAAAATTAAAGGTTATGACAGTAGTCGGTACAAGACCAGAGATTATAAGATTGTCTGCGGTTATTAATAAATTAGAAGTTTCTGAAGCGATTGAGCATATACTTGTTCATACGGGACAAAATTATGATTATGAACTTAATGAAGTATTCTTCAAAGATTTTAATTTAAAAAAACCTGACTATTTCTTAAATGCTGCTACAGGAACTGCAGTGGAAACCATAGGTAATATTTTAGTTAAAATAGATCCAATACTTGAAAGTGTTAATCCGGATGCCTTCTTAGTATTAGGTGACACCAACAGTTGTTTGTGTGCAATTGCTGCCAAAAGAAGACATATACCAATTTTCCATATGGAAGCGGGAAACCGATGCTTTGACCAAAGAGTTCCAGAAGAAACAAATAGAAAAATCGTGGACCATATATCTGACATCAATTTGACATATAGTGATATCGCAAGAGAATATTTGTTAAGAGAAGGCTTATCTGCAGATAGAATCATAAAAACAGGTAGCCCTATGTTTGAAGTACTAAATTCAAGAAAAGACGATGTTGAGAAATCTGATGTACTAGAAAGACTAGGACTCGAAGTTGAGAAGTATTTTGTTATATCTGCTCATCGAGAAGAGAATATCAGTTCTGAACAGAATTTCATGGATTTGGTGGATAGCTTAAACACGATAGCCGAAAAATATCAGATCCCATTGATAGTGAGTACACATCCAAGAACAAGAAAAATGATTGAAGCAAAAGGCATTGAGTTCAATCCGTTAGTTAAAACTATGAAGCCACTTGGATTTAATGATTATATTAAGCTTCAAAAATATGCAAAAACTGTTTTAAGTGATAGCGGAACAATCAGTGAAGAATCATCTATACTTGGATTTAGGGCACTTAATATTAGACAAGCATACGAGAGACCGGAGTCAATGGAAGAAGCATCAGTTATGATGGTAGGGCTAAAGAAAGAGCGAATTCTTCAGGGGCTAGAAGTACTGGAGGGACAAGAGAAAGATACGTTAAGATTGGTAGCAGATTATAGCATGCCTAATGTGTCTGATAAAGTGTTGAGGATAATATTGTCATATACAGATTACGTTAATAGAGTTGTTTGGGAGAAGTATAATGTTTGAGAATGATAATAATTCAAAGTATAAAATTTTAAATCTTGTAACCTTATATTCTAATGAAAACGAAGTGCTAGAATATGCTAGAAAACTTAGTAAACAAAGCGTATCCTCTGAGATTGTCTTGGTGATTGTTATGAATAAAAAGGGCGACATGACAGAAGATGATTTTTGTGAGGATTTAAAGAAGATAAATCTCAAAATTCATCTTTATAAACCAGGAAGAAATCTAGGTTATTTAAATGGATTGATTTATGGTTATAATCAATATGCAATCAGACATCAGCCACCAGAATGGATTGTAATGAGCAATTCAGACATATCATTTTCTAACAATGATTTCTTTATAGATTTCTATAAAGATAAATACAATGCAAATATTTGGTTGGTTGGACCGTCAGTTTATTCACCTGAAAACAAATCTTACGATAACCCTCAATATAAAAATAGACATACGTTAAAAAGTTTAGAGAAAAGGATATTTATTTTTAAAAGACCAAATTTGGCATATTATTATCAGAAAATTGCAAGTATCAAGGCCAAGTTGAAAAAGAGAAAAAAGGAAGAAAGCCAATATTCTTATTCGCTTCATGGTTGCTTCTTCTTTATAAACAAGAATTTCATGGAGATTTTAAAAGATAAAAAATATGGACCTCTAATGTATAGTGAGGAAGCTTACTTAGCAGAGTTAATAAGACTAAATAATAAAAAGTGTTATTACAATAGCAAAATTGAATTGATTCATACAGGTAGTACAGTCACAGGGAAACTGGAGATTCATATGAAATCCAAATATTTTCAAGAGTCATTAGAGTATATAAAGCAAAAGTTTTATCTGGAGTAATACTTGAATTAAGGTGGTGAAACAAATGGATTTACTTCTAATAGCATTTATAAGTTCACTGTTTTTATTGCTATCAAAGTACGTTAAAATAAATGATAGAACATTAACAGGTTTGTATATAATTTTGGTTTCATTATTAGCTGCTAATAGGAGTATTCTTATCCCGGACACTCTAGCCTATATTAATTTTTATGACAACTTAAGTTTTGATATATTTTACGAAGTTGAAAAAAGTTATATGGAGTTTGGCTTTGTTGCTCTGTCGGTTTTAGTGAAGATGATTATTGGATCTAATTATAAATTGTATTTTTTTATTATAGTATTAGTTAACATGCTTATGATAAACAAGTCGATTTGCAATGTTTTTGATTATATAAGAAAAAATTCTAAGTATAATCCTAAGTATTTTAGACAAATATATCCCCTTTCAATTTATATGGTAACTTATGGATTCGCTTATAATTATATTACACTGAGAGCCGGCCTAGGTTTTTCTATGGCAATATTAGCATTTTCATATTTACCCCAAAGTAGAATTAAAGCAGTTTTATTTTATTTAAGTAGTATTATGTTTCACAATTCTGCGTTAGTTTTAATTCTGATTCTCCCCTTTATAACAAACAAAGCCAAACTTAGCAAAAAATTCATTTCTACTTGGCTCATTATGCTTCTGCCCGCTCTATTTGTAGGCTACCAAAATTATTTGATAAATACATTTTTTTATATAACTAGTAAATCTTCTTTTTTAGCATTGAGATTTCATCCTTATTTAAATCAAGATGTCATTGTAGATCAAAAAGGTGCGATATTAAGAGCTATTATTATGATTTTTTTTGGTTTTTTACTTAGCAAAAAGTTTAATACTAATAAAATATACAATGTTCTATTTATTTCATACTTATTAGGATTGACTGGTTTTGTATTATTCATAAACATTTCAATTATTGGCAGAGTAGTTGAAATGTTTACTTCGAGTCTTTTTTTACTAATTGCACTTAATAGGATATTTTCAAAGAAGAGAATTATGGATGCAATGCTTATTAGTATCGGATTAGTTTACTTTTTAATTTCTAACTATAGATTAATCACTTAGGTTGAGGAGAAAAAATGATACTAGATGATGATTCAAAATTTCAAGATGTTTGTGGAGTAATTATCACCTACAATGGTGAGAGTACAGTTATAAATACGTTACTAAAGTTAAAAAACAATGTTAATCATATTGTGATCGTTGATAATTACTCTGAAGATAAAACAATAGAATTAATCCGAAGTTTAAATTTGGATTGTGTGTATATTATTGAGAATAAGACAAATGCTGGAATAGCATCCGCTCTAAACCAAGGAGCAGATTATGCTAAGAAAAGAGGATTTTCGTGGATTTTAACTATGGACCAGGATAGTCTTTTAGATGATAATGTTCTACTTGAAATGATTAAAGTACATTCAACTTTTGAAGATGAGCAAAGAAAGAGAATTGCGTGCTTAGCACCGATTCCAGTTATGAATGAAAGGACTTTAAGAAACAAAGATTCAATTTATGAAAAAAAAGATTACGTGATAACATCTGGAAACTTAGTGAAATTAGAACATTTGGATTTAATTGGTGGTTATGAAGAAAAATTGTTTATTGATTCAGTTGATTTTGATTTTTGTTTAAAATTGAATGAGTTCAATCTGCTGATTGTTCAGTGCACAAATGCATATATGCATCATGAATTAGGCAAATTGAAAAAAATCAACCTGTATGGAGTTGATTTTGAAATTCACTTACATTCAAGCTTAAGAAAATACTATATGTCTAGGAATCATATTTATATTTTGAAAAGGTTTTTCAAAACGAATAGGAGATTTTGTATAAAGAAGACATTCTTTTTTATGCTGTTTTTAACTCAAATAATTTTGTTTGAATCGAATAAGAAAAGTAGTTTACAAGCAGTTTTCCGTGGAATTTGGCATGGAATCAAAGACAAGTATTAATATTTACATGGGGAGGACATGAAATGAAAGGTATTATTTTAGCTGGAGGATCGGGAACTAGGCTATATCCATTGACATTAGTAACCAGTAAACAATTACTACCAGTATACGATAAACCAATGATATATTATCCGTTGTCAGTTCTTATGCTAGCGGGTATAAAAGAAATTTTAATTATATCAACTCCACAGGATTCACCTAATTTTAAAAAATTATTAGGTGATGGAAGTCAATTTGGCATTAGTCTTGAGTACGCAGAACAACCATCCCCTGACGGGTTGGCTCAAGCTTTTATCATCGGTGAAAAGTTTATAGGTGATGATAATGTAGCTATGGTGTTAGGAGATAACATTTATTACGGAAATGGATTTACACCAATCTTAAAAGAAGCTGTTGAGAATACCCAAAATGGAAAAGCCACAATATTTGGATATTATGTTCATGATCCAGAAAGATTTGGTATTGTTGAGTTTAATAATGATGGAAAAGTTATTTCAGTTGAAGAGAAACCTAGAAATCCAAAGTCAAATTATTGCATAACTGGGCTTTACTTCTATGACAATAGAGTCGTCGATTTTGCGAAAAAAGTTAAGCCATCATCTAGAGGTGAATTAGAGATTACTGATTTAAACAGAATGTACTTAGAAGATGGAACTCTCAATGTAAAGCTTCTTGGTAGAGGTTTTGCTTGGTTAGATACCGGAACTATGGATAGTTTGGTTGAAGCTGCAGAATTTGTGCAAATGATTGAAAAGCGACAAAGCATTAAAATTTCAGCACTTGAAGAGATAGCCTATCATAATGAATGGATCGATAGGAAAACTCTTTTAAGATCTGCAGATAAGTATGGCAAATCACCATATGGAGAGCATTTAAAGAAGGTTGCGGAAGGGAAAATTCATTACTAGAAATGAGGCGAGTCAAATGAATATAGTAAAGACTGATGTTAAGGATGTAATTATTATTGAGCCAAAAGTTTATGGTGATCATAGAGGGTGGTTTATGGAAACATACACTAAAGTGAAATTTAGAGAATTTGGAGTTGAGATTGACTTTATTCAAGACAATCACTCATTTTCTGCGCAGAAAGGCACAATAAGAGGACTACATTTTCAACTTAATCCTAAGGCGCAGACGAAACTTGTTAGATGTACCAAAGGTAAAATATTGGATGTAGCCGTAGACCTTAGAGAAGGTTCTCCTACGTATAAACAATGGATAGCTGTGGAATTAACAGAAGAGAATAAAAAGCAACTTTTAGTTCCCAAAGGTTTCGCTCATGGATTTTTGACTCTTACTAATGATGTAGAAGTGCAATATAAAGTAGATGAATATTATTCAACTGAAAACGACAGAAGTATTAGGTTTGATGATCCGGAAATAGGAGTAGTTTGGGGTGTAGATAGTCCAGTCCTGTCAGAAAAAGATTTAAATGCACCTTCATTGAAAGAAAGCGACATAAATTTCAAATATTAGTGAAAGAGAGGGAAAACTAATGAATATATTGGTAACAGGCGGAGCAGGATTTATTGGAAGTAACTTTGTTTTTCATATGTTGAAAGAGCATTCAACATATAAAGTTGTTTGTTTAGATGCATTAACATATGCAGGAAACTTATCTACTTTGGAACCAGTAATGGAGAACAGTAAATTTAAATTTGTTAAAGGTGATATCACAGATCGTGAGCTTATCGATAATCTTTTCCAAGAAGCAGAATTTGATTTTGTAGTTAATTTTGCTGCAGAGTCTCATGTAGATAGATCAATTGAAGATCCAGGTATCTTTTTAAGAACGAACATCTTGGGTACTCAAGTATTGTTGGACGCATCTAGAAAGTACGGAGTAAAACGATTTCATCAAGTTTCAACAGATGAAGTTTATGGTGAGCTGCCGCTAGATAGACCTGATTTATTCTTCACAGAGGAAACACCAATTCATACGTCGTCTCCATATTCAGCATCAAAAGCATCGGCAGATTTATTGGTACAGGCGTACCACAGAACATTTGGTTTGCCTATATCAATATCCAGATGTTCAAATAACTATGGCCCATATCATTTTCCAGAAAAGCTAATACCTCTAATGATTTCGAGGGCTTTAAATGACGAGTTGCTTCCTGTGTATGGAAATGGCGAGAATGTCCGTGATTGGCTTTATGTAGGCGATCATTGTACAGCTATTGATCTCATACTTCATAAAGGTAAAGCGGGAGAAGTATATAACATTGGTGGTCACAATGAAAAAACGAATTTAGAAGTGGTAAAAACAATTATAAAAGAGTTAGAGAAACCAGAATCTCTGATAACTTTTGTAAAAGACAGAGCTGGTCATGATATGCGTTATGCAATTGATCCATCAAAAACAAGAAGAGAATTGGGATGGGAACCTACAATCTTATTTGATGAAGGAATAAAAATGACAATCAAGTGGTACTTGGATAATCGCTCGTGGTGGGAAAACATAATTTCTGGTGATTATATAGCTTACTATGAAAAGATTTCTGGTGATATAGCAGGTGAAAAGTAATGAAGGTTCTAGTAACTGGAGCAAACGGACAATTAGGATATGATATAATTAAACTTTTAGATTCTGAAGGTATAGAATTCTGGGGAACTGACCGTGAATCTTTGGATATTACAAATGAAGAACAAGTTACTAGGGTTATAAATGATTATTACCCTGATGTTATCATTCATTGTGCAGCTTATACTGCTGTTGACAAAGCTGAAGAAGAGAAAGAATTATGCTATTCGGTTAATGTACTTGGAACAAAGTATTTGGTTGAAGCATGCAAAAAAATAGATGCAAAGATGTTTTATATTAGCACCGACTATGTGTTTGATGGTGAGGGAGACAAGCCTTTTGATGTATTAGACCAGCCAAACCCGATTAATTATTATGGAAAGACAAAGTATGAAGGTGAATTAGAAGTCCAAAAACTATTAGAAAAATATTTTATTGTACGAATATCTTGGGTTTTTGGAAGTAATGGCAACAATTTTGTGAAGACTATGCTTAGATTAGCAAAAGAAAAAGATGAAATTTCTGTAGTTGCAGATCAAATAGGATCTCCAACATATACGCATGACTTAGTTAAGTTATTAGTTGAAATGATACAAACAGACAAGTATGGTATTTATCATGCCACTAACGAAGGGTATTGCAGCTGGTACGAGTTTGCTTGCGAAATATTTAAGCAAGCAGGTATAGATGTAAAAGTAAATCCAATAAAAACTGAAGATTATCCAACGAGAGCCAGAAGACCTAAAAATTCTAGATTAGAGAAGAACATTGGAGTAGTCAATAATTTCTCCCAATTGCGCTGTTATAAAAGAGCTATTAAAGAATTTGTGAAATCAAATTATTTTGAGTAAATTATTAAACTTACACAGCATGAGGTGATAAATTGAATAAAACAATCTATATAAATGAAAATTATAAATTACTCAAAGCTACTAGTAATATTGTAGAAGGTGGATTAGCTAGAAATATTGCAATAATGAGTTGGTTGCAGAATAATATTAATGGTTTGAAAGAAATAAAGTTGTTTAATAATAGGATAATAAATCTTTTTATCGTTTTTTTTATTTTATTAACAGAAAGAAAGTCTAAAATTATTTTTCAGTATGTTACTGTAGGCGTTCCATTATTTAATGGCACAATAATAGGTAAAGTATTGAGGCAAGCTTTTATTATCTCGGTGAGTAGATCATCAAAGTTTAACAACTTAATATTCGATGTATCAGACTTAAAATATGAACAATCAATCGACTTGGATATTGAACCTTACAAAAGGAGCTTAATGAAGGATTTTGAGAATAAATTTTTTAGATTGAATCTAAAATTTATATTTGCTTCTTATGCCATGCAAGAATATGCATGCAAGAAATATAAAATCTCAAAAGAAAATACTGAAGTTATAATAAATGGAGGAAATATTCCTAGATGCAAATCTCTATATACTCATTGTATTAATTTGCATAAAATTAACTATGTATATGCAGGGACTTTAAACAATGGGAGAAGTATTGAAGAAATGATTAAGCAATTCCCTAACCGAAACGAGGTGCACTTGTATCTAATGGGTAGTGGAGGTGAATGGATTAAAGATGTAATAAAAGGAAGAAATATAACTTATTTAGGAGCTTATCCGGAAGAAAAAGCTCATGAAATAGTAGCGATGTGTGATATTGGGTTAATACCTTATGATAATACGAAGAAATATTTTAACATTGCATTTCCAACAAAATTATCATTCTATGTAACAGCAGGAATACCATTTTTGTCGACTCCAGTTGATGAAGTTATTAGAATAAATAATATATATCAATTCGGATTTATTGAAGAAATCACCAATTGGGAGATACTAATCAAAAAACTATGTAAAAAAACTATCGAAAATGAGAAAAATAAGATAATAAATAATAATGGAGATTTTGAATGGGGAAATGTTATTTCCAAGTCTAGATTTTTAAAGATTGAAAATAATATTTCTAGATAATAGATATTTCTTATACAACATTTGTTTACGTGAAGTATTCTGTTTATTAATTACCATTTATTGCTGCAAGGTATTATTATTGATTAATCTTCAAAGCGAGGAATCTAAATGAAATTACTATTTGTTGTAGGGGATTTATCAAAAAAAAATGATGCAAATATAAACATTATTAAATTGCTTTGCAATGAATTACTGAATGATGGCTATGAATGCTTTATTTTAGGCAAGGGAATTATGTATGAGTACAAGCAAGATTATGAGACTAAAAATACTAGATATATTGTGATAAGTGATCTTGAAAATTATACGGACATAGTAATTGCTTATTTACCGAAATATATGTCAAGGATGCTTTTGTGGATTAAAGGTAAATATCCAAAACTTTACAGTTATTTAAATGCTAGAATTGCACAAAAAAAATATATTAATAAATATACTGAGAAAATTGAAGATGTGTGTAATCTTTACTCAATAGATGTTGCGATTTCTGTTTCTGCGCCTATTACTTCTTCGATTTCACTTGCAAAATCGAAAATTAACAGTAGGAAAGTTATGTATCAGTTAGATCCTTATTATGCACATTATTTGAATAACAATTTCAGGAGAAAATTTAGAGCATTGATAAATGAATTGAAAATATATAAAAATATTGATTGCAGTATTATCACAGATCTAATTTATAGTGATAATCGAACAAATTTGCTTAAACAATATATAGGAAAAATGCATGCGTTACCGTTCCCAAATATTAGAAAAATTGAGCACGCTAAAACTGTAAACGATATTTTGTTTGATACTAGGAAAATAAATTGTGTGTTTGTTGGTAACATTTACAACGATATAAGAAATCCTAAGTATTTAATTAAAATTTTTGAAAAAATCAATAATGATAATATCTTGATTCATTTTGTAGGAGGAGGAGACTCAGAAAAGTTAAAAGACTCAACAATAAATTCGCAAGCAAAAATGATTTTCCATGGAATAGTAGATAACAATACAGCTATTAATTCAATGTTAAGTGCCGATATATTAATAAATATAGGAAATAAAATATCAAATCAAATGCCAAGTAAAATTTTTGACTACATTAGTACGGGGAAACCAATTATTAACATAGTTAAAATGGACAATTGTCCAACCTTAGAATATACACAACGTTATCCTTTATGCTTAAATATTTTTGAAGACAGAGATTTAATAGATATGGATAAAATTTATATTGAAAGGTTTTGTAATGAAAACAAAGGAAAGCGAATAGAATATTCGAAAATTGAGAAATTGTATCATGATTGCACGGTCAAAATTGTAGGTGAAGAATTTTTGGATGTAATCAACAAAATACTATGAAAGAGTTGGATTAATGAGAACAAAAAGTAGCATTTACAACATGATAGTTAAATTGATAGCAAGTATATTACCTAGTATATTAGGTATATTTTTGAACAATCTAATTATATTAAAATTTGGATCGGATATTAATGGAATTGTAGCAACTTTTACTCAGATTGTAAATTTCTTAACAATATTTGAAGGTGGTTTAACATTAGCGACAAATGTTGCTTTATACAAACCATATGTTGAAAAAAAATATTCGTTAATAAATGATATTCTAACTGCAACAAAAATAATCTATTTTAGAATAGGAATAATAATATCATTAATATCAATAATTATCGCATTATTAATCCCCAGAGTCGTTAACAGTACTCTAGATAATAGTTTCACTACATTATTATTCTTGATTATTTCAGCTAATTTGACAATCCAATTCTTGTTTAGTATGAAATATGATATTATGTTTTCTGTTTCGCAGAAAGAGTATATTAGTAATATGTACAAAATGATTTTCAATATTTTATCTCAATGTGCATCTATTGCTGTAATAATGTTTGGAGCAAGTATACTATCAGTTAAACTAATCTCATTAATAGTTATATCTATGAGGATACCAGTTTTAGTATTGTTGTTTAAGTTATATTTTCCAAGTATTGGGTTCAAGTCTAAAACACCCGATTTCTCAGTCTTAACAACAACTAAAGACGTATTATATCAAAAATTAGCCCTATTAGTATTTGATAGTACAGATTTGTTTGTAATATCCATTTTCATTAGTACATTATATGCAAGTGTCTACGCTGTACATAATATGATATTTACTTTTATAAAAGTAATTGTTTTTTCTATTGTGTTAGCGCCATTCAATGCCTTTGGTCAGTTATTTTCTGAGGGTTTAAATGAAAATTTTATTGAATATAACACAAGATTTCAGTTTATTTCAATAGTTACAACGAGTGTTTTTATATCGACTACAAGCATTTTGATAATACCCTTCATTAAGCTCTACACTAGAAATGTATCAGATATCAATTATATAGATATAAGGTTTGCGATGATGTTTTCAGTACTATGCACTATGCAAATTCTATCAAATGTCTTAGGTGTTCTAATAAATAGCGCTGGAAAATTTAGGGAAATGAAGTATATAGCGTTAATTGGAGCGATTGTTAACATTACAGTAACTATGGCTCTTGTAAGATCTCTAGGGATTAATGGGGTGTTGATTGGTTCTATCATTGCATATATTTTTATGCTTTTATTTCAAACGGTTTTAGTCCATATTAAGATGTTAAAAAAGGGTTTAAAAAAATTTGTTGTAATCTTAATCGAGAATATTATTTTATCAGTTACAATTATTTATACTAGTTTTATGATTCCTATTCATTTTGATAATTATGTTCAGTTTATTTTGGTTGGGGGCTTAGTATTTGGAGCAATAGCAATATTAGTAATTTCGTCAAATTTTTTATTGAACATGAAATTATCAGCAGCTATTTTTAATCAAATAAAAAATGGTTTTAAAAAGCAACATTAACATTATTTAGATAGCAGAATTATATATACTTAATAATTGATCAGATTTTAGTACTTCAGATTATAGAATAGTAATAATAGTAATCTACGAATATAGCCAAATTTGTCAATATGAATAAAGGAGCAGATGATGAAAAGTAAATCGTTAAGTATTTGTATTCCCGTATATAATCGAGCGGATATTTTCAAACATTCTTTGGAAAATGCATGCAAAGCTTGCTTAGGATTTAATGAGCAGGTTGAGATTGTTGTTTCTGATAATAATTCAGATGATGACATAGAAAATATATTTAATGATATCCAATCAAAATATAAAGAAATTAATATGATATATCACAAGAACCAAAACAATATAGGAATGGCACGTAATTTCCTAAAAGTAGTTGAGCTTGCATCTGGTAAATTTTGTTGGATTATTGGGTGTGATGATTTCATAAAAAAAAATAGCGTGAGCGAGTTAACTTCTATTATTGAAACTCAAAAGGATATCAGTTTTATTTCTTTAAATTATGATTTATTATATCTAAACAAAATTAGTAGCGCTAATAATATTGAAGATAAATTTACAAATATTAGCAATTATTTGGAGCAAGATGAATTTTTACATCAACATAATTCGCCAACAAGAGATTTCAAAGCCAAATTTGATATCATGATAGATCCCGTTTATAATAATGTTTTTTTGGGTGCAGTAATGTCTGGTGTATTTAGGAAAACGTTATGGGATTCAGTAGACAAATCCAAGATAAATTGGAATGATTTCAATAGTTTGGAAAGCATATATCCTCATTGCTACATATATGCCATTGCATTTATTGGAACGGAAGCATTTTATTATGGCAGCCCATTAATAACTGTTGGAGAAGGTACAAGAGAATGGGGAACTGACACAGGGAATTCATACTGGGAATCGTCCTTGCCCTTAATTCACTTCAGAATTTTGACAAATATGATAGAATTATACAAAGAGAACGGACTTGATAAAGACCAATATATTAAATGTAAAAAAAGTGTAGGTCAGATTTCAGGGAATTTATTTATTCCAATTATTTCTTCATATGTTTTAAAAAATATGAATATAAAAAACTCAGAGTTATTGAATCCCATGATAATTTTTAGAACTCACATTACAAATTCTGGCTTTTACAAAGGACTATTTCAATTTATTAATAACAGAATTAAGTTTAGAAAAAGATAGATTTATTGGACTAGGTTTTTAGCGCAAGATAACACATATTGAAAATTACTTAATGAAAACAATTAGTAAATAGAGTGCTATTAAACGACGTGATAATTTTGACATGCTGATAAAATGTACTGTAAAAATAATTAAATGAAGGTTGTGCCCATTTCTAGTGATTCAGTGCGTGATATCATGACTGTTCTGAACTTTTAGATCTCGCTTAAGAGGAAACTATTTAACCAAAGCCATAAAAATTAATTGCTTTAGGCTTGACTGTATAGGAAAGGAGACAATAATTATGAATGAAAAAGAACTAAGAAATATCATTTTAGAAAAAACAAAAGAATATTATCAAGTAAAATTTGCTTCAGAAAAATATAAACATGGTGACCGAATTCCATTCGCTAGAAGAGTGTTTGATGAAAATGAGCTTGTGAACCTTGTAGATTCATCATTAGATTTTTGGCTTACAGCAGGTCGATATGCCAATGATTTTGAGTATGAATTTGCCAAGTTTATGGATGTTGAACATTGCTTGCTTGTAAACTCAGGGTCCTCGGCAAATTTAGTTGCATTTACAACTCTTACTTCTCCAAAATTAGGAGAGCGCAGCCTTAAAAAAGGTGATGAAGTCATTACAGTAGCAGCCGGATTTCCTACTACAATTAACCCAATCATTCAAAATGGTTTAATTCCAGTATTTGTAGATGTTGATCTATCGACATATAATATTAATGTTGAAGATTTAGAGTCAGCATTTTCAGAGAAAACGAGAGCAGTAATGATTGCGCATACCCTTGGGAATCCTTTTAACCTAGAAGCCGTTATGGATTTTGCGAATAAGCACGACTTATTTGTAGTTGAGGATTGTTGTGATGCTGTAGGATCAACTTATAATGGTAAAAAAGTAGGAACTTTTGGTCATCTTGCTACGGTAAGTTTTTATCCAGCACATCATATGACCATGGGTGAAGGTGGCGCAGTACTGACGAATGATGATGAATTGATGAGGATTGCTACATCATTTAGAGATTGGGGCCGTGATTGCTATTGTGGACCGGGTGCAGATAATACATGTGGCAGAAGGTTTAGTATGCAATATGGTAGGCTGCCAGTTGGTTATGATCATAAATACGTGTATAGTCATATTGGATATAATCTAAAAGTAACTGATATGCAAGCTGCAGTTGGTATGGCTCAGTTAGAAAAACTACCAAGTTTTATCGAAAAAAGAAGAGAGAACTTTTCTAAAATCAAAAATAAACTACTGAAATATGAAGAGTTTTTGATTATGCCAGAAGCGACAAAAAATTCTAATCCGTCTTGGTTTGGGTTTCCTATCACAGTTAAAGAAAATGAGACATTCTCTAGAAATGAGTTAACAATGTATCTAGAAAAGAACATGATAATGACTAGGCTTCTTTTTGCTGGAAATATCACTAAACAACCAGCATATCTAGATATTGAATGTAGAATTATTGGAGACCTAAAGAATACGGATTACATTATGAATAACACTTTTTTTATTGGAGTTTATCCAGGCATTAATGATGAACAGGTTAAGTATATTGCAGCGGTATTTGAAAACTTCTTTAAGGAGTTTAATCAATGAATCATGTGACGCAAGCAAGAGTTGTACAAGTCATTGAACATAGTAAAGATATTAGAGAATATGTTCTGGAAATAGAAATAGAACGTAAGTACAATCCCGGATCTTTTGTACAGCTCACTTTGGATTTAGTCACTGCTTCCGACATTTGGCCCGATTCAAGGACTTTCAGTATCGCTTCATATGAAAAAGGAGTTATGAAGTTCATTATTAAAAATGTAGGATCCTATACATCAAAATTATTTGATGGGCTAATTATAGGTAATAAGTGTACTATTAAATATCCTTTTGGTGAACTTTTTAATAAGAATTTAACGAGCGAAAAACACTTGTTTATTGCTGGTGGTGTGGGAATCACACCGTACTTAAGTCTAATTAAATACTATGAGTTGAACAATCTTTTAGATAATATTTCACTTTTTTATAGCGCTAAGTATTTTCGAGATTTACTCCATTATGAATCCTTAAAAGGAATGCTTAGTGAAAACATAGAAGTGTTTATTACAAGAGAGAAATGTAGCAACTGTCATAATAGGCGTATAAACTTAGAAGACATTAATAGAATTGCTGATGAAGAAACCAATATTTATATATGTGGTAGTAAGAAATTCAATAAAGATTATAAGGAAATACTCATGAAAAATGGATATTCAAAAATATTTATGGACGAATGGGAGTAAAGAATATGAAATTAGTAATTTTAGCAGGCGGTTACGGAAGTAGATTAGGAAATCTGACAAATTCGATACCAAAGCCAATGGTTCATGTTGGTGGCAAGCCAGTAATGTGGCATATTATGAAGACCTATGCTCACTATGGGATTAAAGAGTTTATTATTTGCCTAGGGTATAAAGGCGATGTTATAAAAGATTATTTTCTGCATTATGACGGAAACAATAACGATTTCACTGTAAATTTAGCAGATAATAGTGTGAAATTTCATAATGGGCATGATGAGACAGATTGGAAAGTTACATTAGTTGATACAGGCCTTAATACGCTTAAAGGAGGAAGACTAAAACGGATTGAAAAATATCTTGATGACGAAATTAATTTGTTGACATATGGTGATGGTGTAGCGGATATTAATATTAAAAATCTAGTTGAGTTTCATAATAGGACTGATAAAATGGTTACAATTTCTGGTGTTCATCCCCCTGCTAGATTCGGCGAACTTGTTTCTGAAGGAGATATTCTAACATCTTTTGAAGAAAAAGCACAGGCTTCACAAGGAATGATTAATGGTGGATATATGGTATTTAATAAAGAGTTATTGAGTTATTTAACAGCAGAAGAGAATTGTGATTTAGAAGCAGGAATTCTTGAGCAACTAGCTACGGAAGGAAAAATTGCTGTTTATAAACATGATGGCTTATGGGCTTGTGTTGATACAGAAAGAGATCTTAACTATTTAGAGAGAGTATGGAAAGAAAATGAAGCTTTCTGGAAAGTGTGGTAAGTATGAAAGGATTTAATAATGTTTACAAAGGTAAAACGGTATTAGTCACTGGACATACAGGTTTTAAAGGTTCATGGCTCTCAATCTGGTTGCTAGAGTTAGGAGCAAAAGTAATCGGCTATGCATTAGATCCCTATACAGAAAGAGATAATTTTGTTCTATCAAAAATTGGAGAAAAGATAGTTGATATTAGAGGCGATATTCGTGACAAGAGTAAACTAGAAGAAGTATTTAATAACTATCAACCTGAATTTATATTTCATCTCGCAGCACAGCCTTTAGTTAGATTATCCTACGAGAATCCTGTTGAAACATATGAGACCAATGTGATGGGAACAATAAACGTTCTTGAAGTCATTCGAAAAACAAAGTCCGCCAAAGTAGGTATTATGATTACTACAGATAAGTGCTATGACAATAAAGAGCAACTTTGGGGGTATAGAGAATCTGACTCTATGGGCGGTTATGATCCATATTCATCATCAAAGGGTGCTGCTGAGATCGCAATTAACTCATGGAGATTATCTTTTTTTAATCCTGAAGAATATGAAAAACATGGAAAATCTATATCGAGTGTGAGAGTTGGAAACGTAATTGGTGGTGGAGATTGGGCTAAAGACAGGATTATACCGGACTGTATAAAAGCTATAGAAGCTGGTCTCCCGATTGAGATTAGAAGTCCGCAATCTGTTAGACCATGGGAACATGTTCTTGAGGCTTTGAGTGGTTATTTGATGTTAGGGGAAAAAATGTATAATAAACCTATAGAATATGCTGAGGCGTGGAATTTTGGTCCAGAACTTAGCTCAATAATACCCGTTTGGAACATTGCACAAGCTGTTATAAATAACTATGAAAGAGGTGAATTAAAAGATGTTTCTGACCCTTATGCTGTTCACGAAGCAAAACTTTTAGCACTTGATATCTCGAAAGCAAGATTTAAATTGGGCTGGGTGCCAACTCTAAATATAGATGAAACCATTAAGTATACTGTTGATTGGTATAAAGCTTATTGCAATACTGAGGTTTATGAATTATGTAAACAACAAATTACTGATTTCTCTGTTAAAGGGGGGTATGAATGAAACTAATTAAAACCGAACTTGAGGGTGTTTTTATAATAGAGAATTTTTATGCTTCTGACGATAGAGGAAGCTTCACAAAAACGTATCATAATGAATTTTTTGCTCAGAATGGTCTTTGTTCTGATTTTAATGAAAGTTATTTCTCTATCTCTAAAAAGAATGTGATACGTGGGATGCATTTTCAGTTGCCACCGCATGATCATGAGAAACTTATATATATAGCAAAAGGTGAAGTAATAGATGTTATTCTTGACCTGAGAAAGACTTCGAATACCTTTGGGAACTCAATTTCAATAGTATTAAATGACCGGAACCACAGATCTGTTTATATTCCAAAGGGTTTAGCACATGGCTTTAAATCAATGGTAGACAATACTATAATGATTTATAATGTTTCAACTGTTTATAATATCGAAGCTGATTTCGGTGTTCATTTTGATAGCTTTAACTTCAATTGGGAGTTATTGGAACCAATTATCTCTGAACGTGATAGGTCGTTAATAACTTTTGAAGAATTTAACAAAAGCAATTTTTTTTAGGAGATACAGAAGATGAAAAGAGCAATTGTAACTGGAGCTACAGGATTTGTTGGCTCAAATTTGTGTAAATATCTAATTGAGAACAACTGGGAAGTCTCTATAATTTCGAGACCATCATCAGATTACACCAACATTAATAGTGTACTTAATAAGGTACAATTATTTGAGTATGATGGAAATATTGAAGAATTAATTAGTTTCTTTAGAGAGAAAGAAGCTGATGTTGTGTTTCATTTAGCATCATTATTTATTGCTGAGCATGAATCTAATCAAATTAATCAGTTGATAGATAGTAACATAAAATTTGGTGTTCATGTCCTTGAAGCCATGAAAGAATCAAGTACTAAACAACTGATAAATACAGGGACTTCTTGGCAGCACTACCATACAAAAGAGTATAATCCAGTAGATTTATATGCTGCAACTAAGCAAGCATTTGAAAGTTTAATTAAATATTATACCGAAGCAGAAAATATAAGGTGTATTACATTAAAACTTTTTGATACTTATGGTGAGTCAGATACAAGACCGAAACTAATAAATCTACTACATAAGTTTGCAGACGAAAACAAGGAACTTAATATGTCACCTGGAGAACAGGTTTTAGATTTAGTTCATGTGAATGACGTAGTTAAAGCGTTTGTGAAAGCTTATGATATTTTATCTAGCAATTGTTCTATCGATTTTGAGCAGTTTGCTGTTGCATCGGGTAGAAAAATTAGGTTAAAGGATTTAATTGAAATATTTGAAAAAGTGACATCCAAAAAAATCAATGTTTGTTGGGGTGGGAGAGATTATCGTAAAAGAGAAGTCATGGAGTTCTGGAATGGATACAAATTGCTACCTGATTGGGAGTGTGCAATTTCATTAGAAGAGGGGTTTAAGAAATATTCTAATCCCATACAAGAACACGCAGATAAATGAATGGATTAATTATCACGAATAAGATGTGGATTAGATGAAAATATTAATAAAAGGTCTAGCCGGATTCATCGGCTTCACCTTTTATTAATCACTTGATAAGTGAATGATAAATTCCAACAAGTTAACCTTGATAAATGCCGAAAAAGTTGCGACAAAGTTAAGATAAATCACGAAAAATAGTCACTTTTTTACTTCAGTTTACTTTATGGAAAGTATTTTGCGTTCAAGTTTTATCAGTTGTTAATCTTCGCTAAATCCTATATAGCCTAAATTCCCAAGATTTTATAACGTATTCGGTGGTGTAATGCCTAGGGTTTTTAGAGATCAGCTTGCTTATTTTTCGCTTCACCAACACGCATTGTGCTTCTAGGGTATTCGAAGCTTCAATAACATCAAGTTCATCATGTAATTCTTTCATTGTATAACCCTTTTTCTTACATTTTTTTATGTGTGAAATGTAAATTAAAGCGACAAACTGAACAACAACTTTCCTTCAAGCGAACTTTCTGAAGGGACTGCTGTACGCCTTAGATTCAGCCGCTCATTGAGATTTCCAAATGCTTTTTTTACTAAATCTTTGTTCCGATAGGTCTCGAGTGATAAAATCAAATTCTTGATTTCATTACTGATTAGAACAAAATAAGCCGTAATCTCTTTTCAGTTTGTGTAATGGCTTTCTCCTTGGGTGTTGCTTTTGTACCACGGATGGGCGTTGTACTGATTTCAAAATATTTGACGTATTGTTTTTTGTGTTCTGGATTACGATTCCCAGATATTAGCTCAGTTTCTAATTTCTCAATCAAGCAATTTAAACGGGTTTCGTGTTCAAGTGCTTTTTGGTCATTATAGTATATGTACATATACCGAGCGGTATCAAACCTTTCAAAGCGAAAGAGCTTGTTATCGGTGAATACTGCGGTAGCACCAGAGAACTACCAGAGCATTTGAAAACGGTTAAACCACAAACCTCTAGGCTGATTGAGGGCCTTAATAAAGCCAACATCACTAATCGGACTCAGAAAGAAGTAGCAGTGGTGTTCAGAAAGATCAAAGAGGTGGCTCAAGATGTATGAAACCTTCTTTGAGATGAAATACACACCATTTGTTAATGGTATTCCCGTAGAGAAACTCTATCAATCCTCAATGCTAGATGAAACACTTG
>CAKMJV010000010.1 GCA_927417275.1 uncultured Clostridia bacterium | reverse complement strand
TTCATCTTACACCTGAGATGCAAAGCATCTTTCGTTTGGGTGACAACTTGTATAGATTATCATTTTTAACAATGCTTGTCAACACTTTTTTTAATTTTGTTTTTCGCTTCTTGCGAGGCGACTTGCTTATATTACACCATCATCCCCTAAGTCGTCAACACTTCTTTGAGAATTTGATTGTTAAGAACTCGAAACAATTTAACACAGTCTTAACGTAGATTTAATTATTACCCTACTTTCCATATAATAAACACGTAATCCATGTATTTTTAAATATAAAACCCTTCTGTAAAAAGTTAGTTTACAGAAGGGTTAAGTGTGTTTTAAAGAAAGTGGAAACTATTTAATCGGCTTCATTGTTGGGAACAAAATTACATCTCTTATAGAAGTAGAATTGGTTAATAACATCACCAAACGATCCACACCTATGCCTAAACCACCAGTAGGTGGTAAACCAACTTCTAAAGCATTAACAAAGTCATCATCCATCATATGCGCTTCGTCATCCCCAGCTTCTCTTTGCTTAATTTGATCTTCAAATCTCGCCCTTTGATCAATAGGATCATTTAACTCAGAAAAAGCATTGGCGATTTCCCAAGTATTAACGAAAGCTTCAAAGCGATTCGTGATTGCTGGGTTATCAGGATTTCTCTTAGCAAGCGGCGAAACTTCAACTGGATGATGTAAAACAAAAGTCGGTTGAACCAAATCCTTCTCGCAATACTCTTCAAATGCCAAATTCACGAGATGTCCTCTGGTATAATGTGCTTCTACATCCAGATGCAACTGTACTTTAGCAATTTTTCGTGCTTCTTCATCCGTTTCAATCGCATAGAAATTCACGCCCGTCTTTTCTTCTACAAGGTCATGCATCGCTACACGTCGCCATGGTGGCGTGAAGTCCAAAACTAAGTCTTGGAACTCGATTGCGGTTTTTCCGTGTACGTCTTCACAGCATTTTGCTACGACATTTTCAGTCAATTCCATCATATATTCATAATCTTCGTAGGCTGCGTACAATTCTACGGCTGTATACTCTGGATTATGTCGCATGGACATGCCTTCATTTCTAAACATTTTACCCATTTCATAAACGCGGTCAAAACCACCTACGATCAGTCGTTTTAGATAAAGTTCATTTGCAATACGCATATACATGTCGATATCAAGGGTATTATGGTGTGTAATAAATGGTTTCGCTGAAGCGCCACCAGCGATGGTCTGAAGCACAGGTGTATCAACTTCTAAAAAACCCTCTGCATCAAAATAGGCTTTCATCGTCTTAATAATCTTTGATCGCATTAAAAACTTTTCTTTTACTTCTGGATTTACGATTAAATCCACATATCTTTGACGGTATCTTATTTCTTGATCTTTAAGACCATGCCATTTCTCTGGTAATACTTGTAAAGATTTTGATAACAAAATGACTTCGTCCGCTTTTAAAGAGATTTCTTCTTTTTGCGTTTTGAAAATCGTACCTGAAACACCAACAATATCACCGATGTCATAGGTTTTAAAAATTTCGTAAACCGCTTCACCTATTGCATCTTTTCGTACATAAACTTGCAGGCGACCAACACTGTCTAATACATCTATAAAAGAAGCTTTACCCATGTCGCGTTTCGCCATGATTCTTCCCGCAATACGCGCTGTTTGGCCATTAAGCATTTCAAAATTTTCAATTATCTCAGACGTAAAATGTGTTCTTTCATACTTTTCAATTTTAAAAGGATCTTGTCCAATTTCTCTTAAATGTGCCAATTTTTCACGTCTAATTTGTAACAATTCATTTAAATTTTCCATGCATTCCTCCAAAATTATAGTTGTTTTCTTCGCTAAAGCATTATATATTTTAACTCAATTTTCTCAATTATAGACTTCTAACTCTATAAAGTCAAATCATGCAAATGCACGCATTAGAATATCTCGCACCTGTTCTATACTTTTTGCCTGATTGATTTCATTTTTATAGATCGCAGTATGTTTTATGCCTTTAAAATACCACGCTGCATGCTTTCGCATCTCTAAAATCCCCGTGTGCATCCCTTTAAAGGCCACCAATTTTTCAAAGTGTTCAAGCGAAACTTTTAATTTTTCCGCTTTTTCAGGCAATGGCAACGCAATGCCCTTTGTAAAATACGCATCAATTTGAGCCAATAGCCATGGATTGCCTTGTATCCCCCTGCCAATCATAACACCATCACAGCCGGTTTGCGCTTTCATAGCAACTGCATCTTCTACAGTAAATATATCGCCATTTCCAATTACGGGGATTTTAACGGCTTCTTTAACCTGTCTAATGATGTCCCAGTCGGCATTGCCTGCGTAAAACTGCTCTCGAGTTCGTCCATGAATCGCTATAGCACTTACGCCACTGGCTTCTGCCATCTTTGCAAATTCCACAGCATTCACTTGGCTCGCATCCCAACCTTTTCTAAACTTTACCGTTACCGGTTTATTAGACTTCTTAACTGCCATTTTCAAAAGTTGTTCCGCTAACTGAGGCGACTTCATAAGTGCTGACCCTTCACCATTGTTAACTATTTTCGGCGCTGGACACCCCATGTTAAAATCTAAGATGTCATGGTTATGTGTACTGAGTAAATCCATCACCACTTCTAGTTTTGAAACATCTGCTGTAAACACTTGTAATGCCACAGGTTTTTCGTTGGGCAAAAAAGTCATTAATTGTGGTGTTTTCTTATCTTTATAGTATAGAGCGCTGATGCTGACCATTTCACTAACAACCAAGCCTTGATGAAACTGTCTGCATATCTGTCTGAACGGCAAATCTGTAACACCTGCCATCGGTGCTACGATCACGTCGCTTATTAAATCTAGTGTTCCAATTTTCATAAAACCTCTTATTCTTGTGGCTGCTTTTTAACTTTGTTCATATTATAAATGATGCTAAGTCCATCCAAAGTTAAAAATCTATCTACAATCTCGATCTCTTCTGATTCAGTGGCAATAAGTGTCGATAATCCACCCGTCGCTATAACGCGCACATCTTGACCGCCTAGTTCCTCTTTCATTTTCTTGACGATATAGTCCACACTACCCACATAACCAAAAATAATACCTGCTTGGATACTTTGTGAAGTGTTTTTGCAAATGACTTGATTGGGTTTAACCAGTTCGACGCGTGTTAACTTTGCTGCGCGTTCATAAAGCGCATCTGCCGAAATTTTTATGCCCGGTAATATCGCACCACCTAAGTATTCACACTTTTCACTGATGGCACAAAATGTGGTCGCTGTGCCAAAGTCTACGATAATTAAAGGACCTCCGTACTTTTTAAACCCAGCAACCGCATTGACAATACGGTCCGCCCCAACCTGACGTGGGTTATCATACTTAATATTCATACCCGTTTTTATGCCTGGTCCTATGATAATGGCCTCTTTATCAAAATATTTCTGAGTCATATGTTGTAAAGAGTACATTACATGTGGTACCACGGAAGAAATAATAATATCTTTCACTTCAGAAACATCTAGTTTTTCATGTGCAAACAGTTGATGAATAAAAATGCCGATTTCGTCAGCAGATTTAGAATAGTCTGTAGCCATGCGCCAATTTGTAATTAACTGATCCTCTCTAAAAACGCCCATTACGATATTAGAGTTGCCAACATCAAATGTTAAAAGCATACTGCCTCCTAATTTTAAGTTTCATACTATATATAACCGTTTATGCCTCTTACGGACACTTCGCCTGAAAAAACGGTTTCTTTTTCCTTCTGTCTATTTTCAATGATTAAATTACCATTTAAATCAATATCCAAGGCCAGAGCCTGTCTTTTTTCACCTAGCGTTTCAATAATCACTTCTTTTCCCAATGTGACAGAATGCTTTTTATGATGCGCTATAATCTCAGCCATTTCACCCTCTACAAACAAGTGATAATAATGCGAAAATCTATCTAAAAACATCTTTAGCACCTCTATTGCAAGGACATTGGCACCCTCTAATTTTAAAGAAGTTGCCTTGTTTTTTAAATCTTCAGGAAAATCAATTTGCGATATATTCACACCTGTTCCCAATATAATGTAATGTACATGATTGAGTTCTGCACTCATTTCCGTAAGTATGCCGCAAACTTTTTTGCCGTTAACGACCAAGTCGTTTGGCCATTTTATGCCGATTTCCAATCCCGTTAACGCTGTTAATGCTTCTGCCATGGCCGTTGCTGCAGTTAAAGTCACTTTTGAAGCAGACTCAGGTTCGATATTCGGTCGAAGGAGAAGACTTGTCCATAACCCTGCGTTTGCTTGCGATGCCCATGTTCTACCGAGTCTGCCCTTACCATTCGTCTGCTCGCCTGCTACGATTAAACCTTGCTTGCTGTGATTTAATGCTTGTCGTTTGGCTTCATAATTTGTGGAATCAACCGATTCCAAATACAAGGTGAACTCTATAAAATCATATGCCTGTTGAAGAGATTCGACGTTACGTTGGTTGAGTATACGCGGCTCCTCTAGTAATCGATACCCTCTATTGGTTACCGATTCGATTGCATACCCTTCTAATTTAAGGGCTTTAATGTGTTTCCAAATCGCCGTACGAGATACGCCCAAAGTCGTACTGATGCTTTCACCAGAATGATACATTTCAGGATGTTCTCTTAATAGATTTATGATTTTATTTTTCAACGGTCTCACCTCATATGAAAATACACCTTTATATTGCTCAACTTATAGCATAACATAAATATACCTCCAAAATAAAGAGGTCAACTTATTAAAATATGTAAATAATATTATTTTGTTTGTTAACATAAAAAATCTCAAACGGGCTAGCCCGTTTGAGACCATTATAAATCAAAAGTTTATTAGAAACCTGCGAACAAGGATAAAAGAACGCCCGCAGAAACTGCTGAACCGATAACACCAGCCACATTAGGTCCCATGGCATGCATCAATAAGAAGTTCGTTGGGTTTTCCTTTTGACCGACCACTTGAGATACACGCGCAGCCATCGGAACTGCTGAAACACCAGCTGAACCAATCAAAGGATTAATCGGATCTTTTGTAAACTTGTTCATTATTTTTGCAAGTATTACACCCGCTGCAGTACCAAATGCAAACGCCACTACACCAAGCACCATGATTGCGATGGTTTTTCCGTTCAAGAAAGCTTCTGCTGTTGCAGTTGCACCAACTGTTGTACCCAAGAAAATCGTAATGATGTTCATAAGTGCATTTTGAGCTGTATCTGTTAATCGAGCAACCGCACCAGATTCTCTAAATAGATTTCCAAGCATCAACATACCCACGAGCGAACCCGCTGGTGGTACGATCATCGTTACAATCAATGTTGCTAAAACAGGAAAAACAATTTTCTCAATTTTAGATACTGGACGTAACTGTTTCATTTTTATCTGACGTTCTGCTTTGGTAGTAAGTGCCTTCATAATAGGCGGTTGAATAACTGGTACCAGTGCCATGTATGAATAAGCAGCAACAGCAATAGAACCTAATAGATGTGGCGCTAGTTTTGAAGACAAAAATATCGCTGTTGGTCCATCCGCACCACCGATAATACCGATTGATGCCGCTTCTGCAGGTGTAAATAATCCCGAAGCAATCGCACCAAAGAAAGTGATGAAGATACCAAACTGTGCAGCCGCACCCAGTAATAGTGATTTCGGATTCGCGATGAGTGGACCAAAGTCCGTCATTGCCCCGACACCTAAAAATATTAAGGGAGGAAATATTGCAAGTTTATTACCTTGATAGATATAATACAAGAGTCCGCCAGGTTGCAACAAACTGCCATCTAGTGCGTATTCAGGTGATGCCATAAGCCCTGCCATGGGTAAGTTTGTGAGAAACATACCGAAAGCAATCGGGATTAACAGCAAAGGTTCAAAACCCTTTTTTACAGCAAGATACAGTAAGATAAAAGAGATCAACATCATGATCGCTTGAGGACCTGTAATGTTCGCAAAGCCAGTGGACATATAAAAATCTTTAATAGTTTGAAGCATCGTGCATCTCCTTTCATGATTTGTTGTACATTAAATTAACCAATGACAACCAAAACATCCCCTGAATTTACTGATGCACCTTTAGTAGCATTTATTGAAACAACTTTACCTGCGCATGGCGCCATAATTTCATTTTCCATTTTCATCGCTTCTAGAATAACGAGAACTGCGCCCTCAGCGACACTTTGGCCGACAGTTACTTTTATATCCAATACCGTGCCTGGCATAGGTGATGTAACTGTTTCGCCACCTGCAACAGTCGGTGCTGCCGTTTGTGGTGCAGCAGGTGCTGGTGCAGAAGCAGGTGCAGAAGCTGCTGGTTTTGCTTGTTGAACTGGTTCTTGTCTTCTCATCGGTGCGGGTGTAGAAACACCGCCAACTTCTTCTACATCTACTTCATATGATTTGCCATTTACCGTTATGTTAAACTTTTTCATTATAATCCTCCATCATACTATTAAAATCTAGACCCCATAACTTCACTTCTTCCCGCTTGACCCCACGCTGGCGTTTGATCCGTAACGCGTCTTATATTTGAAACGTGAATGTTGTGCATGGTTGTACCCAATGTAGCTGCTATTGCAGCAGTGATCACTGCAATCAATGCCTCATCGTCTTCCACTTCATCTACTTGTGCCGTTTTTAATGCCACTTGAGTTGGTGCAACAGTTTGTTCATTTTTTATAGACTTAGGGACAGGCTTTTGTTCCATTCTTTGTATGATCTTAGACATAATAACAGTAAGCGCCCAAATCAAACAAAGTGCCACAAAAGTAATGCCCATACCAAGCAAAATTACATAAACGGTTGCGAGAAGTTTGTCAGCAAGTTCCATTTGAACAAACGTCTCTTGTTGCTTGAATTGATCTAATATGTGCATTGATTCACCTCATTTCTATAGTGGAATGTTTCCGTGTTTTTTATTCGGTCTGATTTCTCTTTTTGAAGAAAGCATATCGAAAGCATCGATCAGTCTCGCTCTGGTTGCTAACGGTTCTATAACATCATCAACAAAACCACGTTCTGCCGCTTTGTACGGCGTTGCAAACTCATCTGTATACTCTTGAATCACGCGCGCACGCGTTTCTACCGGATTGTCAGAACCTTCAATTTCATTTCTAAAAATGATGTTTGCCGCACCTTGTGGTCCCATTACTGCGATTTCTGCAGATGGCCATGCGAGTACAACGTCAGCACCTAAATCTTTTGAACACATTGCAAGGTAAGCGCCACCATATGCTTTTCTAACGATTAATGTGAGTTTTGGAACCGTTGCTTCACTGTAAGCATAAAGCATTTTTGCGCCATGTCTTATAATGCCGCCTAATTCTTGTTGCGTACCTGGTAAAAATCCTGGAACATCCACGATGTTTAATAAAGGAATATTAAAGGCATCGCACGTTCTTATAAATCGAGCAGATTTATCGGAAGCATTAACGTCTAAACAACCTGCTTGAACCTTTGGTTGATTCGCGATGATTCCCACAGTTTTACCATTAAGACGCGCCAAGCATGTTATGATATTTTTTGCAAAATAAGGTTGATATTCTAAAACATCGCCTTCATCTACCAATGCTTTAATGATATCAAACATATCATAAGGCTTATTAGGGTTTTCTGGAATAATATTATTTAAAGCTTCATTGAGTTCATTTAAATCTGTCTCACAAAGATATTCTGGTGCAGTTTCTAGATTGTTTGAAGGCAAGAAACTTAATAATCTTCTGATTTCATCTAAACACTCTTGATCATTTTTTGCAATAAACTGAGCCACACCACTAATAGAGTTATGTGTCATCGCACCACCTAATGCTTCGGCCGTTACTTCTTCTCCCGTAACTGTTTTAATGACTTGTGGACCTGTGATAAACATTTGCGAAGTCTTGTCTACCATGAATACAAAATCCGTTAAAGCGGGTGAATAAACTGCGCCACCTGCACAAGGTCCCATTATCGCTGTGATTTGTGGAATTACACCAGATGCCAAAGTGTTTTTAAAGAATATTTTGCCGTATCCAGAAAGCGCATCTACCGCTTCTTGAATTCTAGCGCCACCAGAATCGTTAATACCTACGATAGGCGCGCCCATTTTTAAAGCATTATCCATTGCTTTGCAAATTTTTGCCGCATGCATTTCACCTAAAGAACCCCCTACTACTGTGAAGTCCTGAGAGTAAGCATAAACCAAACGGCCATCTACCTTACCATAACCTGTAACCACGCCTTCAGCAGGCGCATCTACAGATTCCATGCCAAAATTCGTACATCTGTGTTTTACAAACGCATCCATTTCAACAAAAGTACCTTCATCAAAAAGCAAATCTAAACGCTCTCTTGCTGTGAGTTTACCGCTTTTATGCTGCTTTTCGATACGGCTTTTTCCACCACCAGCGAGAATTTTCGCTTTTTTCTGTCTTAAATCATCAAGCTTGTTTACAGACATTTCAAAACCTCCAGATCCCTATTCTTATCGTTCACTTAACTCAACCAAAACGCGATTTGAACTCTTTGGATGAACAAACGCAATCTTTGCACCACCCGCGCCATATCTTGGCTTTTCATCGATCATTTTTAATCCTTTAGATTGCATATACTCTATTGCTTCTTGAATATTATCTACTTTAAATGCAATATGTTGAATACCTTCACCATTTTTTTCGATAAACTTAGCAATCGGACCATCATCAGAAGTTGATTCTAAAAGTTCAATTTCTGTATCGCCCACAGGTAAAAAAGCAACTTTTACCTTTTGATCTTCTACCACTTCTGTTCCTTGAAGTTCTAATCCAAGTACATCTTGATAAAACTTCAATGTTTCATTTAAATCTTTTACAGCGATTCCAATGTGATCAATTTTTAGAGCTTTCATAGCACCTCTCCAATTTCTACATAAATTCTAACAGTATCAAATAAACATGTAAACCGAACAATTTAACTATAAAAAGGAAGTTCTAAATATAATTAAGCAAATCTATTTTTAGATTAATAATCTAAAGTCATTTGATGTGTATCGTATCTTTGATCTCTTCGTATAACCGCTCAACTACCGTGTAAGGATCCAATGCTCTCGAAACAATTTCCTTTGAAAAAGTGCTCAATTTATCTTCATTGTGTGCGTTATCGAGAATCGATTGCTCAATGCGCTCTTTGATCAAAGAAACCACCTCGCTCTTTGCATTCTGAATCCGACGTGTGGTAAATGCGCCAGAAGTCAACATATGCTCTCTATGTGCCTCAATGGCTTCAACAAGTTCATCAACGCCCTTGTTTTCAGTAGCCACAACCATCTTCACAGGCGGTCGCCAAGCGAGTGTTTTATTAAAGTCCAGCATCATTTCTATTTCCCTGGCCGTTCTTGCAGAACCATCACGATCCGCTTTGTTCACTGCAAAAACATCTCCGATTTCCATAACCCCTGCTTTAATTGCTTGAATATCATCTCCCAAACCAGGTACCATCACCATAATGGTGGTATCGCAGTTTTTCACGATATCGATTTCAGATTGACCCACGCCAACTGTTTCGATAAAAATAATATCTGAACCAAAAATGTCGAGTACTTTTACAGCTGCTGAAGTTGCTTCTGAAATACCGCCTAGATGGCCGCGCGCACCCATGCTTCGAATGAAAACATCTTTATCGGTGTTTAAGTCATTCATTCGCACACGATCCCCCAAGATAGCACCCCCTGTAAAAGGTGATGTGGGATCTACTGCTACGATGGCGATGCGCTTGCCTTTCTTTCGATAAGCTTTTACGAGTTTATCCGTCAATGTACTTTTACCCGCACCAGGGGGGCCTGTGATCCCTATAACATAGGCATTTCCCCCTTTAGCATACACGGATTTTAAAATACGAAAACCTTCGGGATCCTTGTTTTCAAGCATGGTAATCAACCTTGCAGCCGCACGCTTATCATTTTCAAGTATACGATTTTCAATGTTGTTTACCATAGAATACCCCCACTGTTATCGATTAACATTACCTCTTATAAAATCTATCGTTACTTGTGTTGGTGTTCCTGGTGTAAATATTTCTTTAATCCCTTTCTCTTTCAAGAATGGAATGTCTTCACCAGGAATAACACCGCCGCCGATTACCAAAATATCATCTGCACCTTCACCTCTCAAAAGTTCTACAACTTTAGGAAGCAATGTATTATGCGCACCAGATAATATGCTAAGTGCCACGCAATCCACATCTTCTTGTATCGCAGCATTTACGATTTGTTCTGCGGTCTGTCTTAAACCTGTATAAATAACTTCCATACCAGCATCTCTAAGTGCTCTAGCGATTACCTTAGCGCCTCTATCGTGGCCGTCTAAGCCTGGTTTAGCAACTAATACTCTAATTGGTCTTTCCATCTTAATCCTCCTCTATCCACAATGGCCTATAAGTTAACCGATTGCTGGTATTCACCAAACACTTCACGCATCACACCACAAATTTCTCCCAATGTTGCATACGCTTTAACAGCTTCTAAAATAAATGGCATGACATTGTCTGTTCCCTCGCACGCTTTTTTAAGGGCTACCAAAGTCTCTGTAACGCGCGTGTTGTCTCTTGAAGATCTAAGTTCAACCAATCTCGCTTTTTGCATTTCACCCACAGCTGGATCCACTCGAAGTAATCCAGTTGGCGGTGCTTCTTCGATTTGATACTTATTCATACCAACGACGATGATTTCACCAGACTCCATTTTCTTTTGGTAATCATAAGATGCATCCATAATTTCTTGTTGAATATAGCCCACATCGATCGCTTTTGGTGCGCCACCAAGATCATCGATTTTAGTGATATATGCGTACGCTTCATCTTCGATTTCTTTGGTTTTAGCTTCGATATAATATGAACCTGCTAATGGATCGACAACTTCTGTCACGCCGCTTTCATGTGCAACGATCTGCTGTGTTCTTAAAGCCACGCGTACCGAATCTTCAGTAGGAAGTGCCATCGCCTCGTCTTTTGAGTTGGTGTGCAAACTCTGTGTACCACCGAGAACAGCAGCAAGTGTTTGAATCGCAACCCTCACGATGTTATTCTCTGGTTGTTGCGCTGTTAAAGTAGAACCACCTGTTTGTGTATGGAACTTTAACTGCATAGATTTGGGATCTTTCGCACCAAAACGATCTTTCATAATACGCGCCCAAAGTCTTCTTGCTGCTCTGTATTTAGAAACTTCTTCTAACAAATCATTATGTGCATTAAAGAAAAACGATAGTCTCGGTGCAAACGCGTCTACATCAAGACCAGACTTAATTGCCGCTTCAACATAAGCGATACCATCTGCAAGTGTAAAGCCAACTTCTTGTGCAGCAGTAGAGCCTGCTTCTCTTATATGGTAACCTGAAATGGAAATGGTATTCCAAAGCGGTACCTCTTTAGAGCAGTATTCAAATATATCTGTTATTAAACGCATAGAAGGCTCTGTCGGGAAAATATAAGTGCCTCTTGCGATGTACTCTTTTAAAATGTCATTTTGAATGGTGCCTCGTAGTTTCTCAGATGAAACGCCTTGCTTCTCAGCCACGGCAATATACATCGCTAACAAAACCGATGCCGGTGCATTGATCGTCATGGATGTACTAACTTTATCAAGTGGAATACCACCAAATAAGATTTCCATATCCGCTAATGAATCGATTGCTACCCCTACCTTGCCCACTTCACCTTCAGAAAGTTGATGATCTGAGTCATAACCAATTTGAGTCGGTAAGTCAAAGGCTACAGAAAGACCACTTGAACCCTGTTCAACTAAGAATTTATAACGTTTGTTTGATTCCTCTGCAGTTGCAAAACCAGCATACATTCTCATGGTCCAGAATTGGCCTCTATACATATTGGGTTGAACGCCTCTCGTATAAGGATACTCTCCTGGCAAACCTAAATCTTCCATGTAATCTAGTGCTGAAACATCAACCGGTGTGTAATACCTATTAACTGGTGATCCTGATCCTGTGGTAAATTCTTTCTTTCTTTCAGGTCTTTTTTGCAATTTTTCTTGCGTTTTCGCATTTTCTTTATCTACAGCTTCTTTAAGAATTGAAATCTGATCTTTGTCAAACATCATAAATCCTCCTTCACTTTTTATGACCGCATCGTGCTCAACCTCTATAAGAATATCACAAATCCCATTAAATATCATTGTTTTTGACAAAGTATAATTGTATACTTTCATTACTTTTTTATTAATTTTTATAAAAAACTATGTCTTTTAATAATTGCAGGAAATCTTGCAACACTAAAATGTACATAAACCAACAAAAAATTCCTTTCGCATGTCAAATCATAATCTGCAAAAGGAATTCTGTATTATTTTTTGGTCAATATGACATTTAGCCAATATTGCTCCGTATGATTAGGTCTAGCATCATTTGTCTGCCACATTTGTGTCATATCAAAATAATCAACATTGTCCATAAGTGTTTCAAATTTCTTTTCGTTAAAATCGTTAAAATAACGACCATGACGCATAAGTTCTTGTTCGCCATATTTAAACGAGAGATAAACGATGCCACCTGTCTTTAATGCATCATAACACCTATGCAAAACATCTTTAATCTCATCCATGGTGAAGTGAAAAAAAACAGCACTTGCCCAAATGGCATCAAATTCATTTTTATAACGCATTTCTCTTACGTCTACAAGCAAAACTTCATTATTAAGTAATATTTTTCCTCTGCTGTATACTTCAGATGCAAAGTCGATGGAAACAACAGAATAACCTTTACTTGCAAAATGCAAACTGTCTCTACCAGAACCAAAACCCACATCTAAAATTTTTGCTCCAGGCTTAATCAATTGTTCGAATTTGTCATAAATCGGTTGTAAATCTACTTTCAAAGTATTTTCTATCATATCTGACGCATGTGTATTATAGTATGTCTTTATCATAGAGTCCCTCCTATATTAGTTCTTTGTGTGATGGTCATACAAATTTTGCCCATGTGTGTCTATGGTTACAATAGCAGGGAAATCAACAACCTCTAATTTCAAAATCGCCTCAGCCCCTAATTCACTAAAAGCTACTGGTGTAGATTTTATAATGCGACTTGCAATCAGTGCACCCGCTCCGCCTATCGCTGTAAAATATATCGCACCATGCGTTTGAATCTGTTTAATTACATTCGGACTACGCTGACCCTTACCGATCATACCTTTCAAACCCAAACGCAATAAAGGCTCTGTTAAATCATCCATTCTATAACTGGTTGTCGGTCCACACGCCCCAATTACTTCACCTGGCCGAGCTGGCGAAGGTCCCGCGTAATAGATAATTTGACCTTCTAAATCAAATGGCAATGATTCACCTGTTTGAATTAAATTCAAAAGTCTCATATGTGCTGCATCCCTTGCCGTATAAATCGTGCCTGTAATCAAAACCTCAGTTCCTGCTTCGAGTTTGCGACAAATCGATTCTGTTAATGGGGTATTAATCTTAATTTTATCCACTTTCGCCTCCTACAAAACAATTTTTTGATGTCTTGACGCATGGCAATTTATATTCACAACGACTGGAAGCCCAGCGATGTGGGTAGGAAAAACTTCTATATGGACAGCTAAAGCAGTGGTTAATCCACCCAACCCTTGAGGTCCAATCCCCAGTTCATTAATGCGTTTTAAAAGCAATTGTTCTAAATCAGCGATATGTTTGGCTGTATGCGGTTCACCTAAATTTCTAAACAACGCTTTTTTTGATATCTGAGCCGCTTTATCTAAAGTTCCTCCTATCCCAATACCAACGATAATCGGTGGACATGGATTTGGACCCGCTTTAGTAACTGTCTCAAGAACAAATGCAACTACGCCTTCTTCACCATCAGATGGTTTTAACATCATGCTTTTTGACATGTTCTCACTGCCAAATCCTTTTGCGGCAATTTCAATTTCAAAACATTCGCCTTCTGTCATTTCATAGTAAATGACACCGGGCGTATTATCACCTGTATTTAATCGTATCAACGGATCTTCCACAACTGATTTTCTCAAATAACCAGATGCATATCCTATGCGAATGCCCTCTTGAATAGCATTTTCAATTGAACCCCCTTCAAAGTGAACATCTTGCCCTAAACGGACAAATGCGACAATCATACCCGTATCTTGGCACAGGGGTGCTTTATAAGTCTCCGCTATAGCAGCGTTTTCAATTAAGTCGCTTAATATATTTACACTCAATTTGGAGTTTTCTAAACTTCGTTGTCTTTTAAATGCCGCTAATACCTTAGGATCAATCTCATAATTCATTTCAATACAGGCGTGACTCACAGCGGCTTTAACATCATTAACATTTATCGTTCTCATAGCGCCTCTTATAATCTTATTATCTGCTGCCCTTCGCTTGAACGCGCGCTAAGAATTTCTCTTTTTGAATGATAAATCGTTCGTGCGTTCCTTCACCTATTTTTTCTACTTCATCGTAAGCACTTACTTCAAAAACCAATTTCTTATCGCTGATTTCGATTAAAACTGCAGTTGCTTTAACGCATTGTCCCACTGGCGTTGCTGCCATGTGTTTGATGTTAACCATGGTTCCTACTGTGCTAAAGCCTTCATCCAATTTTAATTCAGCACATTTAAGTGCTGCGTTTTCCATAAGCCCAATCATCATAGGGGTAGAGAAAACCAAAATGTCTCCACTTCCAAATGCTGCAGCAGTATGGGTATGTTCAACGATTAATTCTGATGTATACTGATCTTTTACCTCTAGATGATGCATATAACCCTCCCGTATATAAAGATTAAATAATGACAACTGTTTTAAAAATATAATACCATCAACACAACATAAAATGAAAGTTTTTTCATAAAAAAAGATGGCTTTCGCCATCTTTTTGGTGATGAGCCTGTCATCAGCCTATTTATTCTGACACGCCTTCTTTAAAAGGATTGTCTGTTTGCTTTTTGGGATCTTCTGATTGTTTTGCTTCATTTAACTTCTCATAAGCAATACGATCGAGTTCTTCTTGTTCTCTTACTGCACGTCTTTCTTCTTCTACAATTTCTCTAGAAGCATCAACAGAAACTGCTAATGCATCAAGTCCTTCATTAAATGCCATATTAAATTCTTCACCACTAATGGTTTCAAACTTAAGTAGTGCCTCGGCAATAACATGTAGTTTATCTAAGTGATCCTCTAACAATGTTTTCGCCTTGTCATATGCATTATCGACAATATTTCTAACTTCTCTGTCAATTTCTGAAGCCACATGTTCAGAGTAGTTTTTCATGGATGTAAAGTCTCTACCTAAGAAAACCTCATCTTCTGTATCATAACTCATAGAACCTAAGTTATCACTCATGGCATACTTCGTAACCATCGCATGCGCGATTTTTGTCACACGGCTTAAGTCATTTTGAGCACCCGTACTGATATCACCGAGTACAAGACTCTCTGCAACGCGACCACCAAGTAAAATAATTAACTCTCTTTCCATGCCTTTTTTAGTTGCATAACTTCTATCTTCTTCTGGGAGTTGCATAGTGAATCCACCTGCACGGCCCCTTGGGATAATCGTTACTTGATGTACAGGATCTGAATCCGGCACAACTTTAGCAAGCACAGCATGACCTGCTTCATGATACGCTGTGAGTCTTCTTTCCTTCTCACTAACAATTCGGCTTTTCTTTTCAACACCGGCAATTACTTTTGTAATCGCTTCTTTAATCGATTCCATTCGAATGACTTTATCATCTTTTCTAGCAGATAGAAGTGCCGCTTCATTCATAACGTTTTCCAAATCAGCAGGTGTAAATCCTGGTGTACTTTGGGCGAGTTTTGCGAAATCCACGTCAGCTGCTGTTGGTTTATTTTTTGAGTGCACTTTGATGATTTGCTCACGTTCTCTGACATCGGGAACACCGATCATAACCTGACGGTCAAATCGACCCGGTCTAAGCAATGCAGGGTCTAAAATATCAGGACGATTTGTAGCCGCAATAACGATAACGCCTTGATTATCACCGAATCCATCCATCTCAACCAACAATTGGTTTAATGTTTGTTCTCTTTCATCATGACCACCGCCTAAACCTGCGCCTCGTCTTCTACCAACTGCGTCAATCTCATCAATAAATACGATACAAGGGGCATTCTTTTTCGCTTCTTCAAATAAATCTCTCACCCTAGATGCACCGACACCGACAAACATTTCAACGAAATCAGAACCAGAAATCGTGTAAAATGGAACCCCAGCTTCTCCAGCACATGCACGAGACAAGTAGGTCTTTCCTGTTCCAGGAGGCCCTACCATAAGTATGCCTTTAGGAATACGCGCGCCAAGTGCTAAAAACTTTCTAGGCGCTTTTAAGAAATCTACAACTTCTTCCATTTCTTCTTTTTCTTCTTTAAGACCTGCTACATCTGCAAAAGTTAGCTTTCTGCCTGAATCTTTTACTATTTTAGCACGGCTCTTCCCAAAAGACATGACTTTTGAGCCACCACCTTGAGAATTTTGCATAAATACAAACCAGAATACAACGAGTAACAAAATCATGATAATCGTAGGCAAGATTTCAAGTAAGAATGGTGTATTTGCAGGTGCAACTCCCACTACTTGATAATTATTTCCCGCTGACTTATACTCGATAATCATTTCACCTGTTTTAAGCGCAAGCATTCCCGGTACATAAGTTGAGAAAACCGAATCATCACTTAAAACGCCTGAAACTTTATTCCCGTCTATTTGAACTTCTTTAATTTGATTGCTTCCCAATTTAAGTACAAATTCGTCATACGACAACTCAACAGTCTTCTGTGTATTCACACCGTTAACCATTACAAATGTCAATATGCCGATAAAAATCAGTATATAAATTGAGGCACCTTTCAAACCTTTCTTCATAGCATCCTCCTTCGTCGAGTATACATCGTATTATTTTAGCATAATTAAGGACTTTCAACAAGTTCTTGAAAACTTAAAATCAAAACCTTTTTCGTTTCTTTTGTTATTTTACATAGATTGTTCAGACGCATGTTTTCAACCCATATAATTTTCTCATCATCACACACGAGTAAGATCGTGTCTCTTTTTTCTCTAGGTATCTTTTCATCGATTAAGAAATCCTTTAACTTCTTGTGTCCACGCATTCCCAAAGGCACGAAACGATCACCATGCTTCCTAGTTCTTACGACCAATTCGCCTTTGACAGAATCTGCATCTACTGCAACACAAGATTGTGATAATCTATACGCCTTTAGACGTTCTACATCTTCAGCCACTTGGTATAACGTGGGAATCACCTGAACCCTATCCTCTACATTTTTGCGAAAAATCAACTTTCTATAACGACAGTCCACACGCCAATTCGTATCTATCGTGTATGACGCACCCGTTCTACGCATTTGGCTAATGCGCATAAAGACATCATAACTCAAGTCCTCTAAAGTGCCTCTCGTTAGCGACACGCACAGCCGTATTAAATGAATCTTTTCAGCATCCGTTAATGTTTCAAAATAATCAACATTTAAATGAACTTCTTCATTATGAATAACACATCCTTGATCAAACAACTTTTTTTCATGTATCGTCCAAAATAGCCTTTGATCTTTCATAATTTGGATGGTTTTCATAAGCGTCTCATCAATATTCGGATTAAACGAAGTCCTTAAATAGGGTAAAAGTTCATTTCGAATCCTATTGCGAACGTAATCATTTTCAAGATTTGTATGATCTTGACGAGGTACTAGGTGATTGCACTTGCAATAAGCCTCAATATCTGTTCGATTCACATCAAGTAACGGACGAATAAAAAGATTGTCTCTGATATATTCAATTGATGATAATCCATGAATGCCAGCGCCTCTAAATAAATTGATGAAAAATGTTTCCACGACATCATTTCTATTCTGAGCAACGGCTATTTTGTTTGCACCAAGCTGAGACCTTACCGATTCAAACTTATCATAGCGTACTTTTCTGCCCATTTCTTCAAATGAGGTTCCCTTTTGCTTAGCAAGCACTTGAACATCCTCATTAAAAACAAAGCATGCGATGCCTTCACAGTCGCAAAATTCTCGAACAAACGCTGCATCAGCATCCGCTGCGTCACCACGTAACATATGATTAATATGAACCGCTGACAACGTAATATTCAGTTTTTCACGCAGTCTAATTAAACCATGTGTCATCGCTAGAGAATCTGCACCTCCAGATAGACCGATTATGATGTGATCGCCCTCTTTAATCAATTTGTGTGTTTCAATGGTTTCTAGCATGGTATCAAGCAAATCAATCATACGCGTGTCCACCTCTTTAATGCCATGTGAATGACTAAATAATTATTATTTATAGCCAGCAAAGTTTTCTTTGCTGGCTATTTGACATATTACTCGCCAGAAATGCTCAACGACTTAATTTTTACAGACGCAGAACCTGTATAATCCGAAGACATAATTGAGAATCTAAAATCATCACTAAATAGTTCTATGTCTTTTAGCAACTCAAAGTAATTACCTGCAACAGTAATTTGACTCACCGGTCTACCGATTTTGCCATTTTTGATTTCATAGCCATGACATTGAAGTGAAAAATCACCTGAAATCGTATCTATGCCCGCGTGAAGCCCCTGTAAACTCACCAAATATAGACCATTATCAATACCGGCAATCATATCAGAAAAACTTGTAACACCGGGTTGTATGACTAAATTTGATGGCGCTATACCCACCGTGCCTTTATAAGACGCTTTGCTAGCATTACCCGTTGAGAGAACACCGTCTTTGTTAGCTGTTTTCAAATTGTGTAAAAATGTCTTTAAAACGCCTTTTTCTATGATGGGCTTCATTTGAGTCGCAACACCTTCCGCATCGAAACTCGATGAAGACAACGCAAGCGGTAAATGCGGATTGTCTAAAAGTGTTAACGCTTCTGAAGCAATTGCTTCATTTAATTTACCAGCCATTGATGATAAATTCTTTTGTACGCGTTCTGCAGAAAATATACCCATATAGGCACTAAATAACTGAGCAAAAGTCTCATTCTTAATAACAACAGGGCATTTTTGTGACTTAGTAGGTTTTGCACCTAATAAGGATAGCGCTTCTTTTGATGCTTCCTCTACGATTCTAGATTTAGATAATTTATAGAAATCGTTAGAAATATCATAACCGATACCCGTTCTCGTGTCACCTTCTGCTTCTACAACTGGCATCGCATACGCTAAACAATAATTCACTTTGTCTTGTACATCAAGTCCTTTTGTATTTTTAATCCATCTAAAAGATTCAACTTCATCATAACTGTTGTAGGATAAATTTTTAATGCGGGGATCAAATGCTTTGAGTTCTTTTTCCAATGTCAACATAAAATCAATCTTTTCTTGCATTGGCACTTCAGATAAAGTGGGGTTAAAACTATCAATGGCTTGATAATTTCCGCTACCGTCATGCAGAAAAACTTCATCCTCAACTTCTATAACTTTCGCGTTATCATACGCTTCATTAACGAGCATCTCAAGGGTAGATGCCTCAAAACGCTCTGTATATGCATACCCAAGTTTTCCATTTACAATCCCTCGATAAGATAAGCCACCATCTTCTGAGATATTATACTTATCAATTTGACCTTCATAAACAGATATTTCTGTGTTCTTATTTTCAACATAATATATTTCTTGATCAATAAACCCTTTTACTTTACCCAGTTCAAAAAGTTGGTTGACTAAATCTGATCGCATTATGCTTCCTCCCTTCCGCCAACGGTAATTTCGGATACTTTTAAAGCAGGTTGTCCTAATCCAGCAGGTATCGAACCACTCACTGAACCACACATGCCCTCGCCAGAATCAAAATTATCACTCACCATCTCAATCTTGTTTAGAACTTCTAAACCAGTTCCGATGAGCGTTGCGCCTTTGACGGGTGCCGTAATTTTACCATTTTCAATCAAATAGGCCTCTTGTACCGCAAAATTAAACTCGCCTGTGACAGTATTTACTGAACCACCCCCTAAATACTTTGCATACAACCCGTAATCAATAGACGCAATCATATCATCAAACTTAGAAGTGCCATTTAAAATGTACGTATTTGTCATTCGTGAGGTTGGAGCAAATTTATAGGATTGACGTCTAGATGAACCTGTTATATCCATATTCATACGTCTTGCATTTAATTTGTCGATCATGTAACCTTTTAAAATACCATTTTCAATCAGTAAATTTCGTTTAGTCGGTGTACCCTCATCATCGTAATTTGCTGAACCCCATTCATTGGGAATGGTGCCATCGTCCACTGCAGAAACCACTTCAGAAGCAATTTTTTCTCCCAACTTACCCGCGTAAACACTATTTCCCTTTGCTACGGAAGTTGCTTCTAAGCCGTGGCCACATGCTTCATGGAATATTACACCGCCAAATTTGTTGTCGAGTACAACTGGAAACTTGCCACTCGGTGATGCTTTTGCATGTAACATAGTTGTTGCGATTCGTGAGGCTTCTCTACCGATTGCTTCAACATCTATTTCATCATAAAGTTCAAACCCTTTACCAGATCCTTTACCGATAGACCCATTTTGCATTTTTCCTTCCGCTTGAGCGACGGCGTTTATGACATAACGTGTTCTGGTTCTTTGATCTTCAACAAACTTGCCTTCAGTATTGGCTATTAATACATTTTGAACATAATCCAAATAGGTTACAACCACTTGATTTATCGACTTGTCATAAGCAGATGCAGCCAACGAGCCTTTTCTCATCAATTCTACTTTAATGGATTTATCCACATCTTTAGGCACAACTTTTACCGGGTGTAAATTCAAAGGCGCTTCGACATAAAAATCAACACCTGTTTGCGAAGGTATACCCTTTAATGCAGCAGCTGCTTTCTTAGCAACTTGAATCAGATGCGCTTTTTCATTTGAACATGTATACGTATAAACGCTGTTATGTCCTTGAAAAATCCGAATGCCAATGCCATAATCTCTTCCTGACAATGATTTTTCAACTTTACCTTTTATCATTTCTAATGAATTGTTAAAACGATCTTCAACAAAAACCTCTGCGAAATCGCCTCCAGTTGACATTGCTGCCATAAGTACATCGTGAACAACTTGCTTATTAAGCATGTAAGCACCTCCCGTTTAATTGTCGATTGTAAATATCATACCTTTAATACTTAGAATAACTACGGCATAAAATGTAAATTTTTTATGAAAGATATTCTGTACGATATAAAAAAAACTATACGACTTCTTTATTCTACAGAAATCTGTAATCAAGCACAATATATTTCGGTTATAAAAATGATTTCTTAATAATAAAAAAACCGTTTGCAATCAAACGGTTTAAAAAATTTCGAATAAATGGAGCCGGCGATGGGACTCGAACCCGCGACCTACTGATTACAAGTCAGTTGCTCTACCAATTGAGCTACGCCGGCAAATTATTGCATTGGCAGTAAAAATAAATGGCGATCCAGAAGGGACTCGAACCCTCGACCTCTAGCGTGACAGGCTAGCGTTCTAACCAACTGAACTACTGGACCGCGTTGTGCTGCGACAAGATAAATAATACAATATTTCGGCACGTCTGTCAACGATATTTCTATAAAAACAAACATTTATTTATCTTTTTTTAGATTTCTCTATATAATCCACGTAACCTTCCAAATTGTCATAATCACTTACATAGAAGCCTTCGAGATTTAACCCTTTTAATAGGACTTCTAATATGATTCCTCCAGCAAATATGATATCCGCACGTTTAGGCTCTAATCCTATAATCTGAACCCTTTCATCAACTGACTTTGATGCTAACGACTCATTAAGTGCCATTACTTGATCCAAACTGACGAAAAGATTATGCACAGCTTCTCTTAAATACACGCCAACTGCATGTTGCATGGTTGCAAAAGTCGTTGCTGTACCACCTATACCCGTTACACGATTGAAATCAAATATTTTTAGTGCATCAATAACACGTTTCGCTTCATTTTCAACATAGGCTTTGATGTCATTTGTCTCTACTACCGTTATAGGATCATTTGTAACAAACATACCCGTAAGACGAACTGCACCGATGTCTAAACTGTGAGAAAATGCAATCCCATTTGCGTTGCCTACGATCAGTTCGGTTGAACCACCGCCAATGTCAATGACCAATTGGTGGTCTAGATGATCGACATTACCAGTTCCTAGTAAAACGCCTGCAAAACCAACTTCCGCTTCTTTAACACCAGAAATGACATCTACCACGAGACCCGTTTGGTCTTTTACGCGCTTAATGAATGCAGGTGCATTCTTAGCATCTCTTACTGCACTGGTTGCCATTAAATAAATAGATTGTGCACCATAAGATTCTGCTTCTTTAACAAAAGTGTTAATTGCAAAAATAGTCTCTTCCATCCTGTCATCTAAGAGTAAACCCGTTTCATTTACACCCTTGCCTAATCGTGTCATCATCAATTTTTTTATTGAATTGTAAAAATTAGACGCCATATAATCGGTCAAAAGCAATCTAACAGAATTGGTTCCGATATCAATACATGCTACTTTCAATCTAATCCCCCTCTTCTGACGAATCCATCTCTTTTAACAAATAGATAATTTCATTCGGTTTAACCATTTTAAGTTTTTCTCGAGCAATCTTTTCGATCGCTTCAGGCGTTTGCGCATAAGCATATTCATCTGCCAATCTATTGATTTCTCTTTCGAGTTGCTCAATTTCAGCCTTTAATGCCTCTTGATCCGCCAAATAATCATTTAATTTCTGGTCAGCCTGGTACATATTATATGCATAGTATCCGAAGGCAATTATGATCAACAATACAATCAAAAAACGACTTCTACTTTTACGTTTTTTCATTACACCACCGCCTTTACCTACGACTCTGAAATAACCTCATAAAGTAACTTTGACATTTCCTTACGTATATGTTCTTCAAGATCTAAAATGCGAATGGTTGTGGTTTTCTCACCAAATCTTATTTGAATCACATCGCCTATTGCTACTTCTGAACCAGGTTTAGCAACCTTGCCATCTATCAAAATACGCCCTTGATCACAAGCTTCTTTTGCGATGGTTCTGCGTTTGATGAGTCTTGCATTTTTTAAATACTTATCAATTCTCATGTTCACCTCGAATGGATAAATCAAGAAAAAGCAGCATAGCTGCTTTTTCTTATATTAAGATTATGCGTTTACAGTTTCTTTTAATGCTTTACCTGCTTTAAACACAGGTGCTTTAGATGCAGGAATATTAATTGTTTCTTTTGGGTTTCTTGGATTTCTACCAGTTCTTTCTTTTCTTTCTCTAACATCGAAAGTACCAAAACCGACTAATTGAACTTTACCGCTTTTAGCAAGTTCTTCTTCAACACTTTTCATAAAAGCATTTAATGCTAACTCAGCGTCTTTTTTAGTCAAACCAGATTTTTCAGCCATACTAGCTACCAATTCAGCTTTATTCACAATATAACCTCCTCAAATTATTAAGTTGTTTTAACTATTATTAGTATACGTTGAAATTTCAACTTTTACAAGAGGTTTTATTATTTTTTTTATAAATATTATGCTTTTTTGGCTTCTTCCCAAAGTGCTTCCATTCTATCTCGTATCAATGGGTTAGGCGTTATACCTTCTTCAACCAATCGATCTTCAATATATTTGAATCTTTTTACAAATTTTTCAATCGATTCCATCAACACTTGTTCAGCATCCAATTTTAGCATCGATGCTACATGACTCATAATCAATAGCATATCTCCAAATTCCTCGCGTATCGCCACTTGTTCACCGGCGTTTAGCGCCGCTTTAAGTTCTTCAACTTCCTCTATAATTTTATCCATCGCGTGTGTGGGTTCATCCCATTCAAATCCAATACTTGAAGCCTTCTTTTGAATTTTTTGAGCTCTCATAAGCGCTGGTAAACTAAAGGTAACAGACTGCATACTTTCCGTTATACTTCGATTTGCTTTTTCTACATCTTTTATTGCTTGCCAATTCACTAAAACATCGGTTGAATCATTAACCAAGACATCTCCAAAAACATGCGGGTGCCTCCTAATCATCTTTTCGCAGATACTTTGTATAATGTCACTCATCTCAAAGTATCCATTTTCATTTGCAATGGTCGCGTGAAAAACCACTTGTAAAAGCACATCACCCAATTCATCAACTAATGCATCTGCATCTTCCGAGAGGATGGCATCCTTTACTTCATAGGCCTCTTCAATCAAATAGGGAATTAGCGTATGATGATTTTGCTCACGGTCCCAAGGGCAACCTGCTTCACTTCTAAGTTGCTCCATGATTTGAATCAGGGCCCCCATATCGGTTTTCATTACTTTCCCGCCTGGTACAAACACACTTGTAAGATGATTAAACCACTCAGGGTGTCTATCAAGTTCATATAAAGGGATGTTTTCAATACGTTCTTCACTAGGAATTCCCGCTGCTTGAATAACGGTAACCATCGTCTCGTCTTCAATAAAATCCATGAGTTTCAATTTTAACGAGGACGCCACCATCTGATCATAAACTTGAATGAACAGATGATCTTTCTTTAGATTTAACTGCTCGTCTTCTAATGCAAGGGCATCTAGAACAACCAATCCATAGACTGGATCGTATTTCATAGCGGTGACTATGGCATCTATAAAACTGGTGCCATGAACGATTCTAATATCCCATTCTTTATGCGCGATAATATGCGCCACTGTCTTTTCGGCAACAAATGGATTCCCTGGTACAGCAAAAACAACTGGTGCATGTTTCGCTTTCTCTAATATCTCTAAAGCAATGGCTTCATACACTTCTTCAAAGGTTTCAAATTGATCATAAAATGCATCACACGAAGTATACCGCATGCCGTTTTCTACTAAAAAGGGGACAATGGGATGCTGATCTGTACGTAAAATAACGTTATCCGACTGCGTCAAAACGCGATAGGCTTCCATGGTTAAGTAATCTTCACCACCTGGCCCCATCCCTACTATCGTAATTTTATACAAAGCGACCTCCTCTATCATTTTATCTCATAAACTTTCGAGCGATTTTCTTTAGTTTTGATCCACCAGGCATCAATTCAAAGTCCGTTTCAGTGAGTGTCTTCGTTTTAAACAACATAATAAAGTAAATCAAAATACCTATAAAAATACCGAGAACAGTACTTAAATTCTTAGAAACAAACCACTGTGCACCATGATAAGTCATTAGCACAACCACGCTCATTACCAGAACAGCTACCAATGGCTTTAAGAATACGTTTTTAACATCAAATGTAACATCTGCATGCTTCTTTAGAGTATATAAATTTAAAATAGTTGCTGTTGCATATGCTGCTACCGTTGAAAATGCTGCGCCGTATATATTTACACTGGGTATTCCAACCAAAACATAAGTCAAAACTATTTTTACGATTGCACCAATGAACAAATTAAAAGCAGGACGATTTTGCATGCTCATGCCTTGTAAAATACCAGTTGAAACTTGAAACAATCCTAAAAAAATAACCGTAAAGCCTAATATAGAAAGTATGTTTCCTGTGGTATGTGCATGTTGAATTTGAGCAGGGTATAGTAATTCCATTATTGGTCTTGCAAGCACAACCAAACCTGCTGCCGCAGGCAAACTAATAATCAAAGTCATTCGAATCCCATTTTGAACCGTTCGACTTAATGCTTTTAGTTCATCTTTAATAAAAAATCCTGCAATCGCTGGAACGATGCTAATTTGTATGGCCGAGGTAACCACTTGAGGTAAGTTCACAAGTGTCGCTGCATATCCAACAAGCATACCATATAAATCGTTTGCTTGACTTCCCAGCCCAATATCGGTGAGTCGATTCATGACCAACATAACATCTATGGTGTTCATTAGGGGCATTACAGCCGCACCTAATGTTATGGGAATTGCTATTAATACAATGCGCTTCATCAGTTGAGACTTCGGTATTGCTTCACCTTCCATCATCGTTGAAAATGACGCTTCATTTTTTCTCCTAAATCGGATATACATAAACAAAATTATGGCTAATCCTGCAATTGCCCCTGTGGTAGCACCAAAAGTTGCCCCCGCAGCCGCCAGTTCAGTACTTTGTTTGAGTAGATACACCGCTAATCCAAAACCAACGATGACTCGAGCAAACTGTTCGAATATTTGGGACAAAGCAAATGGTTTCATCTGCTGAAAGCCCTGAAAAAATCCTCTAAATACAGCCATAATTGATACGATTACAATCGCTGGTGCTAAGGCTCTAAACGAGTTAATAGCCAGTGGATTGTTTATACTTTTGACCAAAAATCCAGCGCCAAAATACATAAAAAACGAACCAAAGAGGCCAACCAAAGTCATGAGCAGTAACCCAGACTTAAATGTTTGATCCAAGTTTTTATAATCTCCGATTGCTCTTTGTTCGGATATGATTTTTGCAAGTGCAGTGGGGAGTCCTGCTGTAGCTAATACGATAAAGAAGTTATAGATTGGATATGCGCTCACATAATAGCCCATGCCTTCTGGTCCCAATAGATTCGCCAAAGGAATCCTAAAGAAAGCACCTACAACTTTTACAAATATTCCTGATATCCCTAATACAAAAGCGCCTTTAATAAATGAATCTGACTGTGTGTGATTTCCTTCTATTGACATACCTGACTCCTACTATAAAGAGGCCAGTACACGACTGACCTCTCAACTTTCAACTATTTTTTAATGGCTATGCTTATTCTTCTGTTTTCGGCGTCACTTTCTCTATGAACGTTTCAACCGTATTTGCTGCTTTTAATTCATCTACTTTTGCTTTGTAGGCATCTACAAACAAATCATCTCTTACTTTCTCTTTAAAAGAGTTTATAATTGCTTCTTCAACGCCTGCTTCAACCATTTGATTTACTGTTTGAGCATCTTCAACTTTTATAATATGGAATCCATAATTCGATTGAACAATATCACTCACACTACCAATTGGCGAATTAAAAGCAACCTCTTCAAACTCTGTGACCATCGTTCCTCTTGTAAAGTAATCTAAATCGCCACCCGCTGCAGCCGAACCCGTATCTACTGAGTATTCTGTAGCAAGAGCAGCAAAATCTTCACCTTCTTCTATTTTTGCTTTCACTTGTAAAGCAGTCGCTTCATCTTCAAGTAAAATGTGTCTCGCACGCACTCTAACAACATCATTTGCATAAATCGCATTTAAAGCAGCTTCGTCAGCATCAACGATTTCATAAACTTTTAAAGAGAATTCGTCTAATATAATACTGCCTTCAACTTGTTTTTTCAAGAAATCCTCAGTAACGCCAATCGTATCATAAAGTGCTTGAGTCTCCGCATCGGCTTCAAGCATTTCGTTTAATTCTGTATATTTGGTATCAAACAAGTCTTGTGGAATGACATACCCATTTGATAAGACATGCATACGAATCAACTCATCTTGTACCAACATGTCTAAAATATCGGTTCTTAATACATCTCCAAATTTAACACCTTCAAACTCTTGTGTTAAAATTTCTTCCCCATAATATTGCTTGTATGCTGTTTCATACATTTGAAAATAAACGTTAAATGTTGCAATGTCTATTACATTATCACCAACAACAGCCACTGCATTTTCTTTTTCAGAAGAAGATACACCCTCTGTCGTCGCATCATTACCGTCATCTGCATTACATCCTGAAATCAATGCCATAACCATTACAAATACCATCAATAAAACTAAACCTTTTCTAAACTTAAACATATACGCTCTCCTCAAATTCATTTGTGACACAAACTACATGTTCACAGTGCTACGACTCACATCTTTTCCTATTATAACTGGAAACTTCATAAATTTCTTCATATATTTAAATATTCGCTATGAAAACTATATATTTTTTCCACATACTTTTCAAGCATTGTTAATTGTTCTTCTTTTTTTCTTAATCTGTTTGTAATTTTATAACGTAGAACCGCTGGATTTCCAGCAAAAAGCGAAGCATTCTTAGAATCATATGCCATTACTTGGCTAATAAACAGCGGGCTAATGGCACAACCCAAGCTAAATTTCAAAATAAAATCTTTACCATCATCTGAAACTTCCACGATGGACATCGCTTCACACATAGCTTTTATATAAGCGATGGATATCAAGTTTGATACCGAAACAGGAACTGTACCGAAACGATCTTCTATTTCTTCATAAACTTGATCTACATCTTCTTTGGTTTGTATAGCGGCGATTTTTTTGTAGATCTCAATTTTTAGTTGATGGTTTCCTATATACGTTTCAGGAATAAATGCATTAATAGCAAGGTCGATTTTTGCCTCTTCATGCACTTTTACCACTTCGCCTTTTTTAATCATAACACTTTCCTCTAATAGTTTACAGTAAAGATCATAACCTATAGATTCCATATAACCATGCTGCTCTGTACCTAAAACATTGCCTGCACCTCTGATTTCGAGATCTCGCATAGCAATTTTAAATCCAGCGCCTAGCTCAGTAAACTCTTTTATTGCTTTTAACCGTTTTTCAGCAATTTCACTTAGCACTTTATTTTCTTGATAAAAAATGTAACAATAAGCCATTCTATTGCTTCGTCCCACTCGACCTCTTAATTGATACAGTTGGGAAAGGCCAAATCGATCGCCATCATTTATGATGATTGTGTTTACATTAGATATATCAAGTCCCGTTTCAATAATCGTTGTCGATACCAAAACATTAAAATCGTTGTTCATGAAGTCAACCATCAACTTTTCAAGTTGGTGTTCATTCATCTGACCATGGGCAAAATGAACGTTTGCTTCTGGAACGAGTTCTTGAAGTTTTGCGGCCACGCGGTCGATGTCAGAAACACGATTATGAACAAAATAAACTTGTCCACCTCTCTCGAGTTCTGTTACAATCGACTCTCTTACTAAGTTTTCATCATATTCAACCACATACGTTTGAATCGGATACCTGTCTTCAGGTGGGTCTTCGATGACACTCATATCACGTACACCTATCATAGACATGTGAAGCGTTCTTGGAATCGGTGTTGCTGTTAATGTAAGTACATCTATGTTCTCTTTTAGTTGCTTAATTTTTTCCTTATGCTTGACTCCAAAGCGTTGTTCTTCATCAATAACGAGCAGACCCAGATCTTTAAACTTAACATCAGCTGATAACAAACGATGTGTACCCACTACGACATCCACAACACCAGAACGGATATCTTTTATAATTTTTTCCTGTTCCGATTTGGTTCTAAACCGTGAAATCATTTGAACATTTGCTGGGTACTTTGAAAAACGTTCGACGATATTGTTATAATGTTGAGACGCTAAAATCGTAGTTGGTACCAAAATAGCGACTTGCTTAGAATCAAGAACCGCTTTAAATGCCGCTCTTAATGCGACTTCTGTTTTACCATACCCAACATCGCCACAAAGTAGACGCTCCATTGGTAGATGACTTTCCATATCGGCTTTAATCTCATCGATACATTTAAGCTGATCACCCGTTTCTTGATAAGGAAATAATGCTTCAAACTCTCTTTGCCATTCATTATCTGAAGAATACGCAAAGCCCTTCTTTGTCTTTCTTGCTGCATAAAGTTCGATGAGTTCATCCGTCATATCCTCAATGGCTTTTTTAGCCCGACTTTTGGTTTTTTTCCATTCAGCTCCACCCAACTTGTTGAGTTTGAGTTTTTCCTTGTCTGTTCCCATATATTTCTGAACAAGACCAGCACTTTCAACCGGAATATACAAAAAATCATCTTGCGCATATTTGATTTTAAGAAAATCTTTACGCACTTGATCGATTTTCATCTGCTCTACACCAAGATATTGACCAACACCATGGCTTTCATGCACGATAAAATCACCAACCGCAAGTTCGGAAAAGGCTTTAATAACTTTCCCTTGAGAGGGTTTCTTTCGAGATATTTTTTTCCCTTCCCCATAAAGTTCAGTTTCTGTGAGGACGACGGTTTTAAACGTATCAAAATAAAAACCATTTTGCATCGGGTATAGTGCTGCAACCGCTTGACCACTAACGATTTTCTCAAAAGATTCCTCTTTGTTAACAGGGACCTCCAAATCATCCATAGCCCCTACAAAACGCTCTAGTCTTTCCAAACTATTAAATGCGATGAGAATACGATACCCTTTAAGTTTCCATTTTCGCAAATCTAAAGCGATCTGCTCAAATTTACCATAGTACTTATTCATTTCACGTGCACTGAGTTTAATGATCTGTTCAGGTGAAAATCCATCTGTGTGTTTCATCAGTAGTTCGCTGAGAATCACTTGATAACCCGTTATTTTTCTGAGAATCGTCTCCGCATCAAAAATACGATCAAACTGTTCGGCGATTACTTCTCCACGTTCTAAATACTCAGAAAACTGACGCGCATACTCTTGTGTGTAATTCTGAATGCGCGCAACACATTGGTTATTGCCCATGATATAAACCATAGGATCGTCAAAATAGTCGAGCAAAGTAACACTGCGTTCAAAAAAAAGTGGGAAATATTTGTCAATACCATCTACAAATAAACGCGCATTTAAATGTTCGATAATTTCATCGATTTTATCGCGCTTGGATGTCTTGTATTTTTTCTTAAGCAACTGTAATTTATCCACAGCTTTTTGAATATGAGCAGCATCAAGTATGATTTCTCTACAGGGATATAAGATGAGTTGATCGCATTTATGGCTTGATTTTTGAGATTCAATATCAAAGGCTCTTATGGAATCCACTTCATCTCCAAAGAATTCGATGCGATGTGGGTACTCATACTGGGTCGAAAAAACATCAAAAATGCCACCTCTGACACTGTATTGACCTTTCGCTTCTACGATTTCAACACGTTCATAGCCATAAGCATATAGTTTTTCATGTAAGTCATTTAGTGCGATTTCCGTAGACAAATCAAGCGTTATTTGCTGACCAACAAACCACTCTCTTCTTGGGTAGCGATATGCCAAATTATTAATGGAAGTGAAAACCAATGTCGGTTGATCTAGGGTCGCTTCAAGTAAAGCCTCTACGCGCTCGATTGCCACTTGATTCGAATGTGCAAATGCGTCAAACCAAACCATTTCACGGCTTGGTAAAAAAATTGAATGCTCAATCTCCTCAGCAGCCAACTTAGCCTTATGTTCATCCTCGAAGAAGACCAGCGTACTTCTATTTAATGTATAACGCGTCCTCTGAGCAATCCACTTAATCACCTGTTGATCAGAACCGTGAATTAAAATTGGACTAATGCTTTCCTTAATGCTGTTCTCAAGACCATTAATTTCAACCGAATGATCAAATAAGTTATGGAGTAATTTAAACATATGCAATCCCCTTAGCCATTAAAACGATTCATCGCAAGGTCTACCCCTTCGCGAACGATCATTACTGCAGCATCGGCCGCTTTATTGAGCGTCTCATCCATGGTAATCATCTCATCTTTAGAAAATCTTTGCAACACAAAATCTCTTAATTCCAACTGGTTCGAACGGCCGATACCGATTCTAATCCTAGGAAAATCGTCCTTTTGCAAGAGCATGATAATATGTCGCATACCATTGTGTGTCCCAGCACTTCCCTTTTTACGAATTCTCAGTTTGCCTGCATCCGTATCCACATCATCATATATCACAATCAATTTTTCAGGCTCAATTTGATAAAAGTTACATATGCTTAGAACCGTCTCACCACTTAAATTCATATAGGTCTGAGGCTTAACAAGCAACACTTTTTCACCTTCGATTTGACCTTCACCTATTAAGGCTTTGTATTTTATTTTATTGACCTTGATTTGATACTTGTGTGCCAACCGGTCAATTGCCTCAAATCCTACGTTATGCCTGGTCAAATCGTATTTTTTGCCTGGATTACCAAGCCCCACGATTACAAACATATTATCACTCCTCTTCGTGAACGACTCTTTGAAAAAAACGCTTAACATATGCTAAGCGTTTATATGCTATCTTACTCTTCAAACATCGTACTAACAGAATCGTTATTAAAAATTCTTCTAATGGCTTCTGAAAATAATGGTGCAACGGACAACAATGTCACATTTTCTAAATCTCTCATTTCACTTGATAAGTTAATCGTATCAAGCACAACCAATTCTGTAATATCCGAATCTTTAATTCGAGCTGCCGCTGGCCCAGAGAAAACGCCATGTGTACAGCATGCATAGATGTCTTTTGCACCCATCTCTTTTAGTGCTTTAGCTGCATTTACAATGGTGCCGGCCGTATCAATCATGTCATCAATTAAAATTACATTTTTGCCTTTCACATCACCGATGATATTCATAATTTCAGAAACATTTGCTTCTGGACGTCTTTTATCAACGATAGCAATAGGTGCATCAAGTTTATAGGAGAAGTCTCTGGTACGTGTAACACTTCCCAAATCAGGTGAAACAGCGACTAAATCAGACAACTGCTTTTGCTTAAAATAATCCGAAAGAATCGGCACCCCTTTAAGATGGTCTACTGGAATATCAAAATACCCTTGAATCTGAGATGCATGCAAATCCATCGTAAGCACACGATCAGCACCAGCGGCTGTGATAAGATTTGCAACGAGTTTGGCAGAAATAGGATCTCGTGCTTTCGCTTTTCTATCTTGACGGGCGTAACCATAATACGGAATCACCGCTGTGATTCGACCTGCAGATGCACGTTTTAAAGCGTCAATCATGATTAACAATTCCATTAAATAGTCATTTACTTTAGGCAGTGAAAAAGATTGTACCACGAAAACATCAATTCCTCTAACCGTTTCATTGATATTTACAGATATTTCTCCATCACTAAAGGTTTTTACAACGCTATCACCAAGTGGTAATCCCAATTCTCTACAAATGGCTTTGGCAAGATCTTGATTGGCGTTCCCTGAAAAAACCTTGATTCTCCTATCGCTTGATTGCATGTGTTCCTCCTACTTGTTTTTTTGATATTTATTAGACCATTCAGTCTTATTCACTTGACGTTCTCTCGCAATGGCGAGTGCATTTTCTGGGACATCTTCGGTAATCGTAGACCCTGCAGCGACATATGCGTTCTTACCGACTTTAACAGGTGCAATCAGATTGGTGTTACAACCGATAAAAGCACCTGATTCAATTTCCGTTAAATGCTTTTTCGTGCCATCATAATTTACAAATACCACACCGCAACCTAAATTTACATTTTCACCAATTTTTCCATCACCTACGTAAGTTAAGTGAGAAATTTTAACACCATCGGCGATGATTGTATTTTTGACTTCCACAAAATCACCGATTTTAACGTGTTTCCCTACGATGGACTTCGGTCGCAAATAGGCATAAGGACCAACCGTCGAAAAACTGTCAATTTCAGAGGATTGAACCGTTGAGTGATTCACCCGAACCTGTGACTGAATTTTCGAATCAGAAATTTCCGCATAAGGTCCAATAGTACAGTCTTCACCTATTTGTGTTTGACCCATCAACCGCGACCCCTGATAAATCACCGTGTCTATGCCTACGACGACTTCTTTTTCAATATAGATTGACTCTGGATTAACCAAGGTAACCCCTGAAAGCATCATTCTTTTTTTGATCATTTCCTGGTGGTATTTTTCCGCCTCTGCCAATGCCACGCGATCGTTTACACCCATAACTTCATATGGTGTATCAATCAAGTAAGCGCCCACAGAGCACCCTGAATTTTTTATACCTTCAAAGACATCCGTTAAATAGTACTCACCTTGTGTGTTGTCATTTCTAAGGGTTTTAAGTGCCTCTTTTAAAGCGCTTGCATCAAAGAGACCAATACCTGAGTTCACTTCTTTTATCAAACGTTCTTGATTGGTTGCATCTTTATGTTCTACGATTTTGCTAAACGCACCCGAATCCAATCGAACAATTCGACCATATCCCGTGGGATCATCAAACTCAGTGGAAATCAAACTCGCCGTATTCTTTTTTGCTTTATGATAGGCGATAAAATTACGCAACGTTTCTTCGCTTAGCAATGGCGCATCACCAAAAAGGACCAACACGTCACCTGAATCAATAAATTGCTCTGCAGATAATACGGCATGACCCGTACCCAATTGTTGTTCTTGAAGTGCAAATGCCAAAGATTGATCCGCTAGAGACGCTTCAACAAGTTCTCTACCGTGACCCACCACACATACGATTTGATCACTCTTTATCGCTTTTGATAAATCTACAACATGCTGTATCATCGGGAGTCCGCTTACTTTATGCAACACTTTGGGCAATTTTGAATTCATTCGCTTGCCATAGCCCGCAGCTAATATAATGGTCGTTAAACGATGCATGAACATACCTCAACTATTATGACATATTGGTGCGTGCTTTTTTAATAACAAGCCAGTCATCACCACGCAAAATTATATCACTTTTCACTATAAAACTAAACAACTATTAAGAAAATTTGAGAAAAGTTCGTTATTCTTTAACAACTACCCATGGTGTTTATTTGACCTATGTTATAAAGCTGAATGCAAAATCGCATAAAAAAAGAGCACATATGTGCTCAAACCTTTTACGCTACTATTCTTCAAAATACTCCTCAACCGTTGAATTTTTAGCATTTTCATATGCTTCAAAAATAATATCTTGAATTTTTGTTCGTGTTTCTTGATTGATCGGATGCGCTATGTCTCTATAATCTGCTTCCCCAACTTTTCGACTAGGCATCGCAACAAATAGCCCATTCTGTCCTTCGATGACTTTAATATCATGAACCACAAATGCATCGTCAAATGTTAACGACACAACTGCCTTCATCTTTCCATCTTCTCGAAGTTTTCTAATTCTGACGTCTGTTATGTTCATTTTTATCCCCCTAACTTATGCTGTGTACAAGTAGTATTCGATATCTTCTTCAAATATCCTTCTTTTTTTATTAAGTTTTTTTAATTATTTTGACAAATTATAGGTTTTCGTAATTGGGGTGTACCATAATTTGATCATTTGAATCAATTCCTGCGTATTTTATCAATGAAATGTACTTGTCTACGAGTTTTTTAGAAGGCAATGTGGAATCAAACAAAACGCAAATACCTGCAACTTTGCATTCAAGTTCTTGTACGAGTTGCGTCATCCCCTTAGCCGACCCCCCAGCTTTCATAAAGTCATCTACAATTAAGACGTTTGAGTCTTTTTTTATCGCCTTCTTTGAAATATACATGGTTTGAAGGTTGCCTGTTGAACCTGATATGTAGTTAATGCTCAACTTCGACCCTTCTGTTACTTTATTTTCATGTCGCGCGATAACCAAAGGCACATTAAGACCCCTTGCAGTCATCATCGCGATGGGTATGCCCTTCGTCTCAATGGTTAAAACATAATCCACCTTCGCATGATCATCAGAAAACTTCTCTGCAAAAATATCTCCAATACCTTTTGTATAAATAGGATTACATAAAATATCTGCCATATATAAAAACTTACCTGGCATCACTCGATCTGGCTTTTTCGTGTCTTCGCATATTTTTTCAATTAAATGATGTTTTTCATCGCGTCCCATCATCGGTACATACTTAGCACCACCTGATGCACCTGCTATGGTTACAACTTTACCCAAAGACAACTCTTCCATGATTTTTTTAACGATGACCAAATCTTCACTAATGGTAGATTTTGCTGAATCAAAAATCGTCGTGAAGTAGTTTAATGTAAATACCTTATTGGGAGAATCACATAATATTTTTACAATCGCACCGATTCTTTCATTTCTTTTTAATTTGCTCACATCATCACACTCCGAATATTCATATTGTATTATATTAATTTTATTCGCTTTTTCATTTTTCTTCAATAGAATTCTCATTTTTTAAACGAACTTTTTAGGTAATGCTTTAAAGTCATAAGAAAATAAGGTATAATCATTATGATTTTAGCGATAGAATCACATTTTATTTTCGGGGAGTTTTTATGATTGATTTAACAGCAATATCACATATCCATATCATTGGCATCGGTGGCGTAAGTAATAGTGCTATCGCCGAAATCTTACTCGAGCAGGGCCATAAGGTTACAGGTTCTGATTTACATGCTACTGCTATAACCGATGCCCTTGTTAAAAAAGGGGTTAAAATATATTATGCACATGAACCTGAACAAATAAATGGTGCAGAGTTGGTGGCATACACATCTGCTGTTGCAGATGATAATCCAGAAATATTAGCAGCCATTGATCAAAAAATTCCTTGTGTCAGCCGTGCAGAACTATTAGGCCAAATCATGGCGGGTTATAAAAACAGTATCGCCATCTCAGGTACACATGGCAAAACCACCACCACTTCCATGGTCACACGTATTTTTAACGATGCAAGTTTTGATCCCACCGCTTTAGTAGGTGGCTATTTTTCAGATATCAAAAGCAATGTCAAACTAGGTAAAGGCGAAATGTTTATAACTGAGGCTTGTGAATACAAAGAGAGTTTTTTATCTTTTTATCCGAAAGTTGGCGTAATCTTAAACATCGATGAAGATCATCTTGACTACTATAAAAATTTGGATCATATCGTAAGTGCTTTTGTGAAGTTTTCTTCGAACGTTATTGATAAAGGGACTTTGGTTTTAAATGGTGACGATTATAATTCAAGGAAAATATTGCCTTATTATAAAGGTAAGTGTATCACCTTTGGATTAGGGGAAAACTGCGACTATGTCGCTAAAAATATAACATATAATAACATGGGCTATCCAACATTTGATATTTTTCACAAAGAGAAAATTATAACTGCATTATCATTACAAGTACCTGGACAACACAACATATATAATGCGCTGGCAGCATTTACAGTTGCCCTCTTATTTACAAAAGATATAGATCGCGTAAAAGTCGCGCTGAGCACTTTCAAAAATGCCAACCGTCGCTTTGAATGGGTTGGAACAGAAAACGGTATAACCATCGTAGATGATTACGCACATCATCCAAACGAAATAAAGGCAACACTCGAAGCGGCATCTCGAATGACTGAAATCAATCGCATTATTTGTATATTCCAACCACACACGTATTCTAGAACCAAGGAACTACTTAATGATTTTGCCAGTGCATTTAAATATGCAGATGAAGTGATATTATGCGATATCTATGCAGCAAGAGAACAAGATCTTGGCGAAGTGAATTCTAGCATGCTATGTGATGCGATGATTAAAGAAGGTGTCTCAGTGATCCATTTCACTGACCAAAACGATATTTTAGCACATGTTAAGCAGCATGCAGTTAAACACGATCTCGTAATCACCATGGGTGCAGGCGATGTTTCGCTGTTAAGTCCTCAACTGTTAAAAATTTTGAAAACCAACTAGACTTTAACGTCAATTACTGCACCTTTAAAGGGCCTAAATCACATTAACATGTGATTTAGGCCCTAATTTTTTATGGCTTTACTGTTGTAGTTTCTGTTGTTTCTTCAACCAACTCTGTTTTATCCTCTATTTCAAATCCATAGTAACTATAAAGTGTTTTTTCCAGTGCTGCAGGGTCATGTATCCAGTAAGAAACATTGTTAATCCATTTCGCTTCACCTTCTAATGTATAAAACTCTATATCTTCACTCTCTAATGAAGCTGCTTTTATAGCCAGTGTTAAGGCTTCTTCAAGCGTCATATCCGTGGCCACATATTTTCCACCAATAATCGTATTTATAACGGAAGGTAATTTCGAACTAATGGCTTTTTGCATCATGGTATTCACAAAATGTTGTTGTCTTGGTATCCTATGGACATCCCCCTCAGAAATCGTACCTGAATTATTTTTCCGAAATCTCAAAAACTTAACCGTATCTGCACCATTTAACACTTGGTAGCCTTTTTTAAAATGAATGTGAAGCGGTGGCTTATCATAATAATCATCATAATCCATATCAAACGGAACGGTCACTTCATATCCACCAAGCGTGTTTACTACGGCTTCAACTGCACTAAATTCTACTTTTAAGTAATAGTGGATAGGAATATCTAAGAATTCTGACAAAATCGTCTTCATACCATTTACCCCGCCAATACTAGCAAGACCGTAAACAGCGTTTAATTTTTTCTGATCCGTTGCGTTATATCCTTCAATTACATTATAAGTATCTCTGGGAATGGACATGATGTCCAATTTATTTGAATCCGTATCATAACTAAATAACATCATCGTGTCTGCAAGCATTTCATTTAGACCAAAAGCGATGATATTTATACGCGTGTCCGAGGACTCCGCAATTTTTCGAAGTTCTGTTCGATCATCTTCAAAATCGACAGGATCCTCTATGGGATCAACGGAATTATCTGGTTCTGTTGTTGCTTCAACGACGTGATTTACATCGGACTGAGATGATGAATAGATCAAATCTAAAGCAAATAATATACTCCCAAATAACACCATAAATCCTACAAATGCAATTATAAATAACTTAACATAAAATTTCATTCTAATTCCTTCCAGTCAGACACAAATAATAGACAGATTATGCACTATGCATTATATTTTATCACAAACACAAGCACTGCGCATTTGAATTTCATTAAGATTTTTTTACAATTATATAACAGTTAAAAATCATACTTGAAAAAGAATGTTGCAATGGCCAATAATGAAACCCCTACCACCACACAAATATCAGCGATGTTGAATATCGGAAAATTGATGAATCTAAATTCTAGAAAATCGACCACATAATTCAAACGCACACGGTCTATAAAATTCCCTATAGCACCTGAGATTAACAACATATACGCCCATTTAACCGTTACATGTGCGTCCGTTCTAATCGCCTTGATCAAGTAGCCACATAATCCTAATATGATTACTGATGTTAATATAATGAGCAAAAGTTGCTTATCTCTTAAAATACTAAATGCCGCGCCTGTATTTTCTGCATAGCGGAAGCCAATTAAGCCTTCAATCCATGATTTTGGCCCCTGCAGCATTAACGATTCAATCGCCCATTTTTTAGTCCATTGATCAAATGCAATAAGTAGTGCCATACCTATAAAATAAATCACTCAAAGCCTCCTATTTATTGAAGTGGAGAAACCAATCTACCCATGGCTTCTAAAAACCTTCGATACACTTTTCTCTTCTTAAACACATCAATTTCATATGCTAAACTGTCTTCTAAATCCTGAACAAAATCTTCCTCTAAACGAATGATGACATCAACATCATATAAAAATGCGTTCACTTCAAAATTTATTTCCATAGATCGTATATCTAAATTCGCGGTTCCAACTGTAGCAGCCAATCGATCGACGATCAATATTTTAGAGTGAATAAAACCGTTTTTATATTGATATATTTTTACGCCCGCTTCAAGCAAGTCTTGGATATTGGCTTGTGAAGCCCAGTAAACAAAAAAGTGATCGGGTTGAGATGGAATTATGATTTTAACATCTATACCGCTTAGTGCCGCAGCCTTAAGGCCCATCAAGATACTCTCTTCAGGCACCAAATAAGGCGTAGTAATCCAAATTTTATCGACGGCATTGGAAATCATTTTATAGAAAGCCTGAAGGATGCTCTTCCATTCAGAGTCTGGTCCCGATGCTGCAATTTGAACCAAAGACGTATTTTTCACACGCACTTCTGGATAATAGCGCCCACCTTGTACGTACTGTTTTGATACGTAGTTCCAGTCATTTAAAAATATCGTTTGAAGTGCATAAACAGCTTCGCCTTTAATCTCTAAATGCGTATCGCGCCAAAACTCAAATTTTTCTGAGTTGCCGATATACTCATCGCCGATATTAAGACCACCCACAAAACCAACTTCACCATCAATAATCGCTATTTTTCTGTGATTTCGATAGTTCAAATCTCGCGAGAATAGTGGGAGTGGGACTTTAAAAAAAGCAAAAGTTTCAATATCTGCTAACTTAAGCGCACGCAAGTACTTTTTTCCCAATGCCAAAGAGCCAACATCATCAAAAACAACGCGTACTTTGACGCCTTCATTAGATTTTTGAATGAGTAAATCCTTAAGTTCATTCCCTATTCTATCATCCTTAATGATGAAATACTCCAGATGAATATGATCTTTCGCTGCGCGAATACAACCAAACAGCCGATCAAATTTGCTGATACCATTTGTTAAAACAGTGACTTCATTACTCATAGAAAATGGTGCTTTAGCGTTTGTGAGTAGAAGTTGCATCAATCTTTTGTTTGCTGGATTTTCACTGTTAGGTAAATCCATAAACTCAAGTAGCCCCGTTTGAACTTCCGCCGCTTTCTGCATGCGATCAGAATCACTTAAGATCTTTGCTTTTGCTTGTCTCTTTTTACGATAACTTCTACCAAATAAGATATAGATAAAAAAACCTATAACGGGTATCAAAACCAAAACGAGCAACCACGCCAGTGTTCTTGAGGGGTTCTTATTCTCTAAAAAAATAACCAATCCAATCCATAATATATTCACTCTAAACAAAAATGTAACCGCAGAGTAGACCGTACTTAATATCGGCGAGTCAAATGATAAATCATTAAAAACACCACTAATATAAGCCACTGAGATCAATAAAATGATAAAGGCGACCCCTATAAAAAAGACTTTTTTAAAAATACGCGCCCCCTCCTGTCTTTAAGGACTATACTCTAAAGGATACCTCTACCCTGAAAATAGGATATCCCATGGCTGAAAATTTCTCTTCATACTCTGTCATTACATTATCAGGTGTTGGATTAGCATGTAAATCTAACGAAATATGCCTCATGATGCAATCTATCTCTGCAAACTCATTCAGTGAAAATTCGAAAAGACTTCGATTGTCGGTTTTAAAATGAATCCAACCCCCTTTAATCAGAAGTTTTTCATAGACCTTTAAGAATTCTCGATAGGTCAATCTTCGTTTATAATGTCTTTTCTTCGGCCAAGGATCGCTAAAATTTAAGTAGATCCGTTCAAGTTCGCCCTCTGCAAAATAGTTTTCAGCAAACTGCAAATCAATTTTGATGATTTTCAAATTGGGTAAATCCAGTTCATTTGCACGTTCCACTGCTTTTAATGCAACCTCAGTAACCGCATCCACCATGATAAAATTTATCATGGGATATTGTACTGCCATGCCTATGGCAAATTTGCCTTTACCACCGCCAAATTCAGCGTGTATAGGGTTATCATTGCCGAAAAGGGCCTTCCAACTGCCCTTGTGTGCTTCTGGGACTTCAACAAAATACTTTTCATCTTCAACAAGCGCTTCATAAGCACCTGGTTTTTTTCTAACTCTCAAGTTCACACCTCAATTTATTTTCATACTTATTTTTCTGTAAACATTTTAGGATTTTTACTCCACTTTTTAAGTAGTTCCAATGATTCCGATTTTACAGCACCCATTTCTACCGCAATAGGCAAAAGCGTTTCATAATCACTTAGTGCATAAAATGGTATATGCGCCTCAGCAAATGCAGTATCCACACTGGTAAAATTGTAACTGAAAATCGCTAAAACACACAGAACATTTGCACCTTCTGTCGTTAAAGCCTCACAAGCCTTAAGTGAACTCCCACCGGTAGACAGTAAATCTTCGATTAAGACCACTTTTGCACCCGCTGGCAAAACCCCTTCGGTTTGTTTCCCTTTGCCATGTTCCTTAGCGCCACTTCTCACATAAACCATGGGCAACCCTAGAATTTGTGCCACCCAGGCTGCATGTGGAATACCCGCTGTCGCTGTACCCGCTATAATTTCAACATCTGGATAAAACTTTCGAATATGATCCGCAAATCCATTTGCGATCTTATCGCGTACCTCAGGGTAACTAATGGTCATGCGGTTGTCGCAATACACAGGGGACTTAATCCCTGAAACCCATGTAAATAAATGATTCTCATCAACGACTGTTACAGCTTTAATCTCTAATAAAGATTCTGCAATCTCTCTCGCTAGCATAGGATCCTCCAATTTATTTAATCGTTTTTCAAAGCATCTTTAGAGTAGTAATTACCTGCATTCCATAGCAAATACTCATTGATGCCATTTGCTTTTAAAGCGTCTATTTGCGCACGTACTTCTTTTGCACCATAACGAATATAACCCTTTACCCATGGTGCTGTAAAGTCCTGTATCCAAGGTCTAATAAGACCAGGTGTCTCAATATTTGCGTTTCTCGCCAGTGCATCCTTTACAGACAAATCGATGGTTTCATATGGGAAAGCATCTGGAACAGACAATCCAAAATTATTTGGCCCATAATGGCTAGGATACATCATTGGACAAATATAGTCAACGACATTAGCCACAGATTCCCAATGTTGTCCGATACCAACATCATCAACGGCTGTAGCAGCCCAGCCAAAAACATCTGCCGCGATGTAAACATTATGTGGCGTCAATTCTTCATAAGCATACTTTAAAAAGTGCTGAATAGCCGCACTTGGTGATTCTTCCGTCTCGTTTTTATAGTCCATGGCATTTTTGTTTGCGATGGCAGGAAAACGCACGTAGTCAAATTGGATTTCATTAAATCCATACTCAGCTGCTTCTTTTGCCACGCCCACATTATACGCCCATAACTCGCGATCATGCGGTGATGCCCAAATCAACTTATCTGCGTCGCTATAAAGCGCTTGACTCCCTTTGTATACGATTGCTCGATCGGGATTTGTACGCGCATAAATGGGTGACTTAAACGTAACGATTCGAGCAATCAAATACACATTATGTGCCTTCATTTTCTCTATAAATGCAGGCATATCTTTTATAAAAACATGGTTATTTGCTTCTGGATTATATGTTTCAGCTGTATTTGAATAAAACAACAGATGACCATTATCGTCTTTTACATCTATTACAAATGCATTGATGTCCGTTTCATCTACCAAGGCAAGCAAATCATCTAGTCGATCGCCTCTCGCAGAGTGGCCTGTTACATAAACGCCTTTTACATCTATTTTAGGATTCTCTTCAAATGCATCGTGCTTTGTAAATGGACTGTAATCCACATCATCATACGCCTTTGAAATAAACGCTATTTTTTCTTTTACCAAATCATCAAAAGCAACATAGCCCAATGTTTCCTCTGCATCAATATCGTGTTTTATCTGCGCATAAACATTTTCACCTTGAGCATCTTTAATCCACTCACTTACGTAGACTTTGCTTTTTTCTGTCATCTCACTCACGATGGTTTTATCTTCAAGTGCCGTCGACCATACAGTAGCGCCTCCAAGTGCAACAAAATAAGTGTTTTCCTTAATCGACATTTGCCTTTCTTCTTCTTTAACGCGTGCTTCTTCCAACGCTTTTTCTTCTGCAAGGCGTTTCTCTTCCTCTAACTTTGCTGCAATTTCTGGATCTTCAGTTGTTGCTTCTGGTTCTGTGCTCGCCACTGCTTCAGTTGTAACGGGTGTTTTATCATCACGTTGTAGCGACAAGGCAAATCCACCTACCAGTACAACGATTAGAATTAACCCCAAACTTATGATGATTTTCTTATTCTGCATGCCACACTCCTAACGTCTATTTATTCCTGTACATTCATTTTATCAAACCTTTGGCATAAACACATCTTAAATTTTGATTATAATAAAACAAACCACATAAAACATCTGTTTTACATGGTTTGCTAGAAACAATTATTTTTTTCTCTTTGCGATGGTCAATAATAGGCCCAGTGCAATACTTAAGAATGCGGCTACAAGTACGCGATATTCTGGTGGTAATAAAAACGTCACAGTATGTGCTGGAATCCAGAAAAACGGAATCGTCTTTATCACGACGAATGACACAAAACCTTTCCAATCGATTCGACCTACTACATCTTCAACTGTTGGTTTTTTAACACCCTCTCCATATTTCAAATCTAAGTACGTATCGGTGTAGCGGTGAAAAGCCATCATCGTTGGTGCAAAAGTACAGTTCATCAGTAAACTCGTAAAAAATGCAAAAGCAAATTTGTTCCCTTTGCCGATCAACATGCCATTTTCAAGTGCACTTGAAACCCCGCCACTAAATATGGAGAAAATCAAGGTAATTACGATACCTAATAGCCCCCATATAATTACACGCCATATAAATCCTGGTGCCTTTTTCCAATTGCCCGTTGACAACCTTACAACCAACATTTCACCCATGGTTGCTAATAACGCGAACTTGATAAATCCGCCTATATAAGGTTGCGCACTGGTGAAATTCACAAACAAAACATGTGTATCTGGATAGGCAACAAAAGCGATAAATGCAAATAAAACAAAACCCCAAATAAAATCTCCTTTTTTCAAAAGGCCACCTCGCTATCATTTAATGATCGTTCTTAAATCATTATAGTGCGTTTTACTTGGGGTTTCAATATAATTAGTAAGACTTGTTGTTTTTTTTGAAGCCCTTACTATGCACCAAAGACTTCTGTAACTTTCTCCAGTTGCTTTATAATGGCAATATTTTGTGGGCATTTTGGTTCACAAAGACCACATGCTACGCATTGACTGGCTTTTGCTTCAGGTTTAAACTGCGATTGATATTGGGTACGCATGGCGTCAATCGCATTAAAAATATGTGCGCGGTTATAATGTGTGAATACTCTTGGTATTTCAACACCGTGCGGACATGGCACACAGTATTTACATTGTGTACACGGAACCTGCACCCTAGATGCATATGCCTCTCTAACTTGTTCAACACAAGCAAGGCCCGCTTCATCTAAGTTATCCACCTCTAAACGGTCGGCGATCTCGATGTTTTCTTTGAGCTGCTCAAGCGTTGACATACCGCTGAGTACCACTTTGACGTTTTCAAAGTTTGCAACATAACGCATCGCCCATTCTACTGGTGATCGCTTTACAGGGTACGTGTCCCAAATCGCCTTGATGTCATCCGATGGTGTCGCAAGCATGCCGCCTTTTAGTGGTTCCATAACGATCACAGGAACGCCTTTAGAAGCTGCAAGTTCTAATCCTTTTAAACCCGCTTGTTCATGCATATCCATATAATTAAGTTGTAACATACACACTTCCCAATCATAAGCGTTTATGATTTCTTCAAACACTTCGAACTTGTCATGAAATGAAAATCCTATGTGCTTAATTTTCCCAAGACGTTTGGCTTCTTCAATCGCCGAAAACACGTCGATGCTTTTAAACATATCCCAAGTGGTTCTGTTCAGTGCATGAAGCAGATAAATATCCACATGTGATGTTTGCAGTTTCTCTAGTTGTTCATCGAGCAATCTATGAAAATCCGCCTGCGTCTGTATTAACCATCCTGGAGATTTCGTTATCAAAGTGACGCGTTCTCTATACCCATCTTTCAGTGCTTTTCCAACAAAAGGCTCACTTTCTCCATCATGGTAAGGATACGCAGTATCAATATAATTTACACCGTGATTGATGGCATATCTTAACATTTCTGTTGCTTGCACTTCATCGATTTGTGGTTTTTCTCCTTGAGTCATGGGTAATCGCATACATCCTAATCCCAGAACTGATGCCTCGATTCCCGTTTCGCCTATCGTTCTAAACTTCATATTGCCTCCCTTTATCCAAAACCTATCTTAATTGACTTGCAGTTAAATCTGTATCGAGAATCACCCAGGTCTTATTAAAGTAGACCCTTAGCATTTCCAGTAACTGCTCTACCTCATCCTTATAACCTTCTAGATTAGCAGCATCTGTCGTGGTAACAACGTGAATTTCTGTACAATACTCTGTTTTACTCGCACATTTCATCAGATGAAAAGATAAACTTAGCGTAACGCCATCCGAACCCGTCACACGCCAAATAACTTGTTCATAGGGCATACGCTCTAAAACTTCATAACTCCGTTTACACCACTTGCCAACGGCCTCTGGCACTGTTAAAAATCGATATGCGCGATAAACATCTGCCATTATACGCGTTTGATGCCTAAGAAAATTCATCTTTCACCACCTGTGTGTATTCATTCGATGCACTAAATATATTTTAACGGATTTTAAGTGGTATTGCAAATAGTAAAAAGCGCCTTATTCGAATTTTCATTCGAATAAGGCGCTAAATGATTTACTGATTCTAGAATTCCATTTTTGTCATTCTAACATATCCAGCGTAACGATCTTTCGCTTGATCTTCAGCGATTTTAAAGAGGTTTTCTGCGATTTCTGGGAATTGGTTTTTAAGCGTTGTATAACGCGTTTCACCAAGTAAGAACTCTTGGAAACTTGCAGTTGGCTCTTTTGAATCTAAGAAGAATGGATTTTTGCCTTCCGCTTTCACTCTTGGATCAAAACGCCATAAATGCCAGTAACCTGCTTCAACCGCTTCTTTAGAACGTCTTTGTGTCGTACCCATACCTGTTTTGATACCGTGTGCAATACATGGTGCATAACAGATAATGAGTGATGGACCATCATACGATTCTGCTTCTTGAATAACTTTTAAGAATTGATTTTGGTTTGCGCCCATAGCCACTTGTGCCACGTATACGTAACCATAAGTTGCAGCGATCATACCAAGATCTTTTTTCTTAACAGTCATACCGGATGCAGCAAATTTTGCAATCGCAGCAACTGGTGTTGCTTTAGACGCTTGTCCACCTGTATTTGAGTAAACTTCTGTATCAAATACCAATACGTTTACGTTTTCACCGCTAGCAAGTACGTGGTCTAATCCACCAAAGCCGATGTCATAAGCCCAACCATCACCACCAACGATCCAAACAGAACGCTTAACAAGGTAATCTTTGTGATTTTCAGCAAATGTTAAAATATCTTTAGCTGCTGCATCTGTTACAGAATGGCTTGCAAGAACTGCTTTGATTTTTTCAGCAACCACTTTAGATGCTTCAGAATCTTCACGCACTTCTAACCACTCAGCAAAAGGCGCTTTAACCGCTTCGTCGATGTTCATCTCAACGAGTGCAGTAAATTTATCAACCATATTTGCTTGAATTGCTTTTACCGCTAATGACATACCATAACCGTACTCAGCATTGTCTTCAAATAAAGAGTTTGCCCAAGCCGGACCTTTGCCTTCAGCATTTTTTGTATATGGCGTTGAAGGTGCAGAACCACCCCAGATTGAAGAACAACCTGTAGCATTAGCTATCATCATGCGATCGCCATAAAGTTGTGTGATCGCTTTAATATAAGGCGTTTCACCACAACCTGCACAAGCACCAGAGAACTCAAATAAAGGCTTTGCAAATTGAGAACCTTTAACTGTGTTAAGTGGCATTTTATCATCTTTGACAGGCAATTCAGCTACGAAATTCCAGTTTTCTGATTGAACTTCAATTTGTGTTTCAATTGGTTTCATGATCAGTGATTTTTGCTTAGATGGACAAATGTCTGCACAGTTACCACATCCAGTACAATCGTAAGGCGATACTTGAATTTTGTATTGTAATCCTTCAAGTCCTTTACCAATTGCCGCTTTAGTTGCTAGTCCTTCTGGTGCATTTTTAAGTTCTTCTTCTGTAAATAAGAATGGTCTAATCGCAGCATGTGGACATACATAAGAACATTGGTTACATTGGATACAGTTTTCAATTTGCCATTCTGGTACATTAACTGCGATACCGCGCTTTTCATAAGCCGCTGTACCATGTTCAAATGTACCATCTTCATAACCTTTAAATGTACTTACTGGTAAATCATCGCCCTTTTGAGCAGCGATTGGTCTTAAAATTTCTTTGATGAACGTTGGATCGCCTTTAGCCGCAACACCTGAAGTCTCAACAGCATTTGCCCAATCCGCAGGTACATTAAATTTCTTGATTCTCTCGATACCATAATCAACCGCTTTGTTATTTAGGTCTACGATTTTAGAACCTTTGCTACCATAAGATTTTTCGATGGCTTCTTTAAGGTATTTAACCGCGTCTGCCAAATCGATAACTTTAGCAAGTTTGAAAAACGCTGCTTGCATAACCATGTTGATTCTGTTGCCAAGACCGATTTCTTCTGCGATGCTTGTTGCATCTATCGTATATAATTCGATATTGTTTTTTGCGATATATTTTTTCATTTCAGCTGGCAAAAGTGCATTTAGTTCTTCTTCATTCCACTTACAGTTAAGAACGAAAGTACCGCCATTTTTTAAGCCTTTTAACAAATCATATTGGTATACATAAGACTGATTATGACATGCAATGTAATCCGCTTCATCTATTAAATAAGTTGAACGAATCGGTTGTTTACCAAATCTTAAGTGAGAAATCGTAATACCACCTGATTTTTTTGAGTCATATGAGAAGTAACCTTGTGCATACATATCGGTTTCATCACCGATGATCTTAATCGCATTTTTGTTTGCGCCTACCGTACCATCTGATCCAAGACCCCAGAATTTACAACGGATTGTATCAGGATGCTCAGCCACGATTTGCTCTTCGATGTTGAGTGAAAGGTTTGTAACGTCATCTACGATACCCACTGTAAAGTCATTCGCTGGTGCATCTTTCTTAAGTTCGTCATATACGCGTTTGATGTGTGTAGGTGTCGTATCTTTAGAACCAAGACCGTAACGTCCGCCCACGATTAGTGGCGCATTTTCAGTGCCGTAGAACATCGCTCTAACGTCTTTGTACATTGGTTCGCCGTCAGAACCTGGCTCTTTTGTTCTGTCTAAAACGACGATTTTCTTAACGCTTGCTGGTAATACATCAAAGAAGTATTTTGGCGCCCAAGGTCTGTAAAGTCTTACTTTAATAAGGCCTACTTTTTCGCCTCTTGCATTTAAATAATCGATTGTCTCTTCAATTGCTTCAACGACAGAACCCATAGCGATGATGATTCGATCTGCATCAGGTGCGCCGTAGTAGTTAAAAGGCTTGTAATCTCTACCTGTTATTTTGTTGATTTCGTTCATATAGTTAACAACGATTTCTGGAACCGCTTTGTAAAAGTTATTTGATGCTTCTCTTGCTTGGAAGAAAATATCTGGATTTTGAGCAGTTCCTCTTGTTACTGGATGCTCAGGGCTTAATGCGTTATTTCTAAATGCATTGATTGCATCGTGATCAACAAGTCTATCAAATTCTGCGTAATCAATGACTTCGATTTTTTGAACTTCATGTGATGTTCTAAATCCATCAAAGAAATGTAAGAAAGGCACTCTTGCTTTAATTGCAGCTAAGTGAGCCACACCACCAAGATCCATAACTTCTTGTACCGATCCAGATGATAAAAGTGCAAAACCAGTTTGTTTTGCTGCCATTACGTCTGAATGATCACCAAAGATAGAAAGTGCATGTGAAGCAACCGCTCTAGCACTTACATGGAACACGCCCGGTAATAATTCACCAGCGATTTTGTACATATTTGGAATCATTAAAAGCAAACCTTGTGACGCTGTAAAAGTCGTCGTCAAAGCGCCCGCTTGTAAAGATCCGTGTACTGCACCTGCAGCACCCGCTTCAGATTGAAGCTCAGATACCAATACAGGTCGGCCAAAAATGTTCTTTTTACCACTAGACGCCCACTCATCTACAAATTCCGCCATATTAGACGATGGGGTAATAGGGTAGATTGCAGCAACATCTGTAAATGCATAAGATACATATGCAGCAGCAGTGTTACCATCCATGGTTTTCATAACTTTTTTACCCATTAAAAATAGCCTCCTTTAATCATCATTGATTACAAAAACAGTATAGTATACAATATACATCCCTGTCAATTGATGGTCGAATAGAACAATTACTACATTTTGTTAATCATTTGACAAATACTCAAATGCACAAGACACTAAGATTCAAATCCATTATATATAAGATTTGATTGGATGTAAACTGTCTAAAGACACACACAACCAACAATTGTATTATAGCATAGGTGTATTTTGTATACAATCAGATGTCTCAAAATTCCCCCTATAAAAATTTTCAAAATTGACCTATAATAAAAGCAATGATAGACTAGGGTATGAAAAAAATTACGAGGTGACTTATGAACTGCAGATTAACCATTAAAGACAAGATCCACTGGATTGGTGTCAATGATCGTGAAACGACTTTGTTTGAAAATTACTGGCCCATCGACAAAGGGGTCGCGTATAACTCCTACTTAATTAACGATGATAAAATCGCCATTTTAGATACGGTAAAATTTAATAAGACGACAGAATATCTCGAAAAAATAAAAGAGATCATCGGCGATAAAGAAGTTGATTACTTAATCGTTAACCATATGGAACCTGACCACTCTGGCTCTATGCTTGCACTGATTGGTGCATACCCAAACATGCAAATCGTCGGCAATAAAAAAACCTTTCCTTTTATAGAAGGCTTTTACGGCATTACGAAAAATTTCTTCGAAGTCGGTGATGGTGACATGATCGACCTTGGCAAGCACAAACTCAGATTTTATCTCACACCCATGGTTCACTGGCCAGAGACCATGATGACCTATGACGAGACTTCAAATGTACTTTTCTCCATGGATGCTTTTGGCGGATTTGGCTCTTTAGACGGTGGTGTTTTTGATGATGAAATCAACTTTGAATTTTACGAAGATGAAACACGACGTTATTACAGCAACATCGTGGCAAAATATAGCCCGATGGTTCAGCGTGCATTAAAAAAACTCAGTGGACTTGATATTAAGATGATCGCGCCCACTCATGGTCCTGTTTGGCGCACGGATCCCGGTAAAATCGTATCCCTTTATGACAAATGGAGTCGATTTGAAGCCGATCATGGCGTAGTCATCGTATATGGTTCTATGTATGGTAACACGGCAAAAATGGCAGATTACCTCGCTCGTATCATTGCAGAAAATGGTGTAAAAAACGTTAAAGTCTTTGATGCTTCTAAAACGCACAATTCATATATTTTAAGTGAAATATGGAAATATAAAGCGGTAGTCATCGGCTCTTGTGCGTATAATACCAAAGTCTTTAGTTCAGTAGAAACGGTTCTTGCGAAACTCTCTAATTCAGGATTAAAAGACCGCTATATTTCTGTATTTGGCAACAAGTCTTGGTCAGGCGGCGGTGTCTCAGGTATCGAGACCTTCGTAGAAGAAATCGGTTGGGAAAAAATCGGCGACTCCATCGAAGCCACCTACTCTCCAAAAGACACTGAATTTATGGCACTCACCCAGTTAGGCAAGCAAATCGCAGCAAAACTGGACGAGACATTTTCAAAATAATACGATTAAATGCATATCTAAAAAATCAAAGCGTCCATTTTGAAATGGACGCTTTTTATTAATCCCAAGGTGACCATGTTAGGATCTTCCCCAACACTTCACCTTTTTTTATCGGACCAAAAGACCTTGAATCATAACTTTTTGAACGGTTATCACCCAACACAAAGATTTCGTCTTCTTTTAAAGTTACTGGCGGCATTTGCTCCATGCGCCACCGTTCTACATATGTTTCTTCTAAAAGTTCGCCATCAATATAAACCCGTCCATCGATGATTTCTATGGTATCTCCTTCAACAGCGATGACTCTTTTCGCATAATTTTTAAATTGTCTTTCCTCAGATGCTCTTATGCCGATGATATCACCTGCTTCCACGCGACTTGTCAATACGATGATTCGCACATCGCCTTCATAAAATGTCGGCTGCATGGAAACATCGTGTAGTTTTGTTAGACGAATATTAAAAACGATGATTACCACTAAGGTGAAAAAGACCATATTCACGATCGTTTCCCATAAAGGTTGTTGTCGCCGTCTAATAAATGGTTCACTCTCAACGGTATCATCACTCAATTTTTCTATTTTACTTCTTTTGCGCAAACTTAATACCGACATGCCAAATCTAATCACTATCCCAGTCAATAATCCAGACAATATAGCGCCAGTTAAATTTAGATGGGACCTTAATATGCCAACCACTAATAGTGCCCAGAGTAGTGCGTATATGTTTTGAGTCATCTGTTCATTTTTTTTCATGATTACTCCAATGCTTTTATTATTAAAATATCATATATACCTATAATTTCAAACTTATTTGGCACAATCTGTAGCAAACACGACATAATCTGCAAATTAACCACACAAAAAGGACGTACTTTTCAGTACGTCCTTTTTGATTACTTAGGGTCTATATAAAGGAGACAGTCTGTGTGGGGATTACCAGAGCATCAGGCGATCTGCTTCCGCCTGAAGTTCATCTCTGAAATTTGGATGTGCGATGCTGATCAGTAGGCGTACGCGTTCTCTGACGGATGTACCTCTGAGTGAAACTGCACCGTACTCTGTGACGACATAATCGACGTCGTTTCTAGATAGCGATACGATGGCACCCGGCGTAAGCATTGGCACAATTTTAGATTTTTCAACGCGCTCACCTGTTTCAGGGTCTTTGATCTCAGCTGTTGCGTATAGGGCGATGAATGATTTGCCGCCTTCTGATATTTGTGCGCCTATAGCGGTGTCTGCTTGGCCACCTGTGCCACTGATTTGTCTTGTGCCCACAGACTCGGAACAACATTGGCCTGTGAGGTCGATTTCTATGGAAGTGTTGATGGAAACCATTTTGTGATTTTGACCGATGACATAGGGGTCATTTACGTAGGTGCCACGTTTGATTTCCACACTTGGGTTGTCGTTAATAAAATCGTAAAGGCGCTTTGAGCCTAGTGCAAATGCAGCAATCATCTTTTCGGGATGTAAAGTTTTTTGGCTGTTATCCACTGCGCCACATTCAACTAAGTCCACCATGCCATCTGTGAACATTTCAGTGTGTATGCCCAGATGTTTTTTCGTTTTTAATGCTTGCGCCACGGCATTTGGGATGCCACCGATGCCAAGTTGTATGGTAGAGCCATCTTCGATTAAGTCTGCGATATACTGGCCGATGCGTTTGTCTTTTTCATTGGGCTCAGCAACGGGCAACTCTGGCAGTTCATAATCTGTTTCTATAAAATAATCTGCCTTTGTATAGTGAAGCAGTGTGTCGCCAAAGGTTCTTGGCACATTTGGATTAACTTCCAAAATCACGAGATCTGCTTGTTCGATCATCTCTTTTTCATAGACTGCACTGAGGCCAAGGGATACATAGCCATGTTTGTCCACGGGTGAACAGTTCCCCATATAGACGCGCGGTTTTTTATAGTGCAGGCGTTTCGTAGCGGCAAAATGAAGATGATTGGGGATGAAAGTGATGTTTTGGTTGGCATGAAGCTTACGCATATGCCCACTGTAAAACCATCCTTCCATCAAAAATGCGTCCTTGTACTGGGGATTGCTAAAGAAATCGTAGTTGCCCATCGGTAAACACGTGATGATGTGTACATCGTTTAGACGGCTTGCTTCGGTGTGAAGCGCACTGAAAAGTAATTGAGGTTCTGCACCAGCAAGTCCAGAAACGATGTGATCACCTGAGTTTATCATCGGGAGCACGTCTTCTACACGAACACATTTTTTTTGAAAGTCTGCTTTGTTAAACATGACTTTTACCCCCTTCTCCCCATATTATTACATTAGCGGCCCATGCATAACCGATACCTGCTGCGATCATAGATACAACGGCGCCCTCTTTTAGTTTCCCTTGCTGTTGTGCTAAGTGTAAGGATAGAATCTGATCGACTTGTCCGATGTGACCGAATTCACTAAGATAAATCGACTGACTTTCGTCTAAACCTAACAGGTCAAGCATGGTTTTATGCATAGAGTACTTAAAGTGCAGTACTGCTAAGTAATCAAGTTTGTCTTTTGGTATATGAGATTTTTCAAATGCCTTATCAATACATTGCATCCAGTTGCTCATAGACACTTCATTAAGCCTGTTTTTCATATGTTCTGGTTGCAAGAGGCGAAGTGATTTATAGGCTTCATCCACATTATCTGGTCGTATCGGGTTACATGTTCCGCCGATTTCAACGCCTGCGTCTCTGGCCATACTGCCATCTGACATGATATGGGATTCCAGCAATAAATTCCTGTTATAACCCGCTTTAAGGATGATTGCACCAGCACCTGCACCGAGGTTGTACATCATACTCATATTTTTGTCTGCATAGTCGACAAAATCACCATTTCGATAGCCACCACAAACCATGATGGTGTCGATGCTCTCATCTGCGATGAGCATATCACGTGCCATTTTCATAGCCGTTACAGTGGTGCAACATCTATTTTGAACATCGATGCCCCACGCATGATATGCACCGATTTTTTCTTGTATATAAATAGCGGATGTGGTAAGTGGATATTCCTTCCATTCTTCACCCATGCATAATACGACATCAATATCGAGTGGGTCAACGCCTGTGTTCTTGAGACAGTCCAACGCTGCTTTCACGCCCATTTCTTGTGTACCATCGCCTGCGCCAGGTACTGGCTTTTGTGTAAAGCCCAATTTGTTTACGATGGCTTCTTCCGTCCATATGCCCTTAGTTGCTTCTGCAATTTCTTTTGCAGTGACAACAGATTCTGGTATATAAATGCCTGTGCCAACTATTCCTACAGACCTTTTCTCCATGTTTAATGCCTCCTAGTTATACTTTTGATGCTTTTTGGTTCATGCTCTTGTTACAAACATAAATAGCAAGTCTCATGCCAAAACTAAAACGCGCTTTAATATGGCAAAAAGAATCCCAGGCATATAAAATGCACGATAAAAAGTGTCCAAAAAGAAAACACTGTCCAATATGTGTACAACACATTTTGGACAGTGAAAGCATTTTAGGGCATGTCGATTTGAAATTTTTCTATTTTTTCATACAAACTGGTTCGGCTGATGCCTAATATTTTCGCTGCTTTTAGTTTATTATAGCTTACAGCACGTAAACACTTGAGGATCGTGGCTTTTTCAACTTCTTCAACCGCATGTCTTAAACTTGTGAGGTCCGTCATTTCTATGTGCTCATGTGACTGCTGTGCGATGATAAATGGCGGAAGATGTTGAATTTCTATGGTTTCACTGTCTGTCATATTAATCGCACGTTCCACCACATTCTCTAGTTCTCGGATATTACCTGGCCAATTATACAGTTTGAGACTGTCCAGCGCATCCACTGTGATATTGCTCACAAATTTACCCAACGAACTCGATAGTTTTTCCATAAGCTTTAATGTGAGTATTTCCACATCGTCTTTTCGTAGCCTTAATGGCGGCACTTCTATGTTTACGACATTTAAACGGTAATAAAGATCTTCTCTAAACTCATTTTCACGGATACGCTCCACTAAATCTCGATTCGTGGCGGCGATGATTCGACAATCGACAGGAATGGTTTTGTTACCACCGATGCGCTCAATCTCCTTTTCCTGAAGTACGCGGAGAATTTTAACTTGCATATCTAATGGCATATCCCCAATTTCATCTAAGAAAATGGTTCCGCCTGTGGCAAGCTCAAATTTACCAACCTTACCTTGTTTTTTTGCACCTGTAAAAGCACCTTCTTCATAGCCAAACAACTCGGATTCTAAAAGGTCTTTGGGTATGGCCGCACAGTTAATTTTTATAAAAGGTCCATCAAAACGCTTGCTGTCATTATGAATCGCATGGGCAAAGAGTTCTTTTCCCGTACCGCTCTCTCCATTAATGAGTACATTTGAGTCTGTCTTTGCTGCTTTTGCAGCCATGGCTTTAACATCTTGCATCATAACAGAGTTGCCGATAATAGACTGCCAAGAATACTTCGCACCGCGCATGTTTTTAAGTTCTTCTTGATAGATATGGAGTTTGCCCTCTAAAAGTTTGTTCTTCTCAAGCACTTCTTGAAGTTTTTTTAAGTCATCAAATATGACCATACCAAACCCATAGACCACTTCGTCGTTTTCATCTAGTACAGGCAAACGATGTACCAACGCAGTATGTCCATTAGTAAATTTGTGTTTATGCGCAAACTCTGGTTGTTTGCTTTTTATGACGTAGGGAAATCTCGAGTTTGGATCTATTTCTTGCACTTTTCGTCCGATGATTTCACTGCGTGGGTAACCCAAATAATCGGCAAATGCTTCATTGATCATCACCACTTCCGTTTCTTTATTCACCATGATTATCGGGATAGAAACAGGATCGAAAATTTGATGTAACCGTTTGACAAAGACGTCATCAGTAAATGTATCTTTTGCACCCGTATAATTACTCATCTCTCATCACTCTCTCTCGAACTTCATTCTTTTTCTTTTCTTTTGCTATCATTATAATACACTCGCAATTCTTATGCCAGTGAATAAAAAGCCCATACGTTAAAAAACAACCATCAAATGCGCTGATGGTTGTTCTTATAGGATACACTGTAACATTATTTATGCGATGATGGTTCCCGTTTTTCCCTCGATCCCTTCTTTGGCTTTTTCAAGTGAAGTTATCAGCGCTTTTCTGCCCTTTTTTGAACCAGCAAATGCCATGGCCGCTTGCACCTTAGGTAACATACTGCCAGGGGCAAAATGCCCCTCCTTTATATACTGATCGGCTTCCTCTAAACTCAGATTTGCCAGCCACTTTTCATCTGGTTTACCGAAGTTTATAGCAACTTGTTCCACGGCAGTTAATATGATGAGATAATCTGCATCTAATATTTCAGCGATTTTAGCAGAGGCAAAATCCTTATCTATAACTGCAGGTATGCCGATTAAGCGATTGCCTGTTTCGTAAACTGGTATGCCACCACCACCAACTGTGATAACCACTTGTCCTTGCTCAACCAGAGTTTTAATGGTTTCTTTTTCTGCAACATCCACAGGTTTTGGCGAAGCAACCACACGTCGCCACCCTCTTCCTGAATCTTCTACCATGTGATAGCCTTTTTCCTCAATCAATTTTTGAGCCGCTTCTTCAGAATAAAACGCACCAACAGGTTTGGTTGGATGCTGGAAAGCTGGATCATTTTTATCCACGATCACTTGTGTGATCACTGTTGCCACGGGAATGTGCATGTTTCTGTTAAGGAGTTCTTCTCTAATAGCATTTTGAAGATGATAGCCTATATAACCTTGACTCATGGCACCACACTCTGGAAAAGGCATTTCAGGTGTCTTCGCTGGTGAGTTTGCTGCTGTGGAGAGGGCCAAATTAATCATGCCCACCTGTGGCCCATTGCCATGTGCAAGAATCACTTCATGGCCCGCTTCTATTAAATCGACGATTGGCTTTGCCGTGTGTTTAACAAGTTCTAATTGCTCCTCAGGTGTATTGCCTAGTGCATTGCCACCAAGCGCAACCACAATTCTGTCTTTAAATTGCATGATGCCCTCCGAATGTTTGATTTTATAAATTGCCTATGGTTGCAACCATAATGGCTTTAATGGTATGCATTCTATTTTCAGCCTCATCAAAAACAACCGAGTGCTTGCTTCTAAATACTTCGTCCGTTACTTCCATCTCTGGTATACCATGTTCGGCTTGAATCTGTATACCCACTTCTGTTTTTAAATCATGAAAGGCTGGTAAACAGTGCATAAAAATCACATCTGGGTTATTTGTCTTTTTAACCATGTCCATGTTCACTTGATACGGCTTTAGCATCTTAATACGCTCTTCAAATAGATGCTCCTCACCCATGGACACCCAAACATCTGTATAAATAACATCTGCGCCATCTACGGCTTCGATATCTTCTGAGAATTCAAGGACTGCGCCTGTTTCTTTTGCCACCGCTTTCATGGCATCCACGAGTTCTTCTGACGGCCAAAGTGATTTTGGTGCCAATGCAACAAAATGCATCCCCATTTTAGCCGCGCCAATCATAAGCGAATTGCCCATGTTATTTCTCGCGTCTCCTGCATAGACAAACTTTACTTTATTAAGTGGTTTGTTCACATGTTCCATTATGGTTAAAAAGTCTGCTAATATTTGTGTTGGGTGGTACATATCTGTTAAACCATTCCATACGGGTACGCCCGCATATTTTGCAAGTTCTTCTACTGTATTTTGTTCAAAACCTCTAAACTCAATCCCATCGTAATAGCGACCTAAAACACGTGCTGTATCCTCTATACTTTCTTTTTTGCCCATTTGACTGTTGGTTAAAAAGGTTACATTTGCACCTTCGTCAAACGCTGCAACTTCAAACGCACAACGCGTACGTGTCGAAGTCTTTTCAAAAATCAGACATATGTTTTTTCTTTCTAGCAATTCACCACGCACACCTGCACGCTTTTTTTCTTTAAGGTCTTTAGAAAGATTGAGCAAGTAACGAATTTCTTCTGGTGTGAAGTCCTTTAGACTAAGTACACTTCTTCCTCTTAAATTAACTGGCATAATAGCCTCCTTATTAAATGTAGTTTTAGATTACTTTCTTATGATTTTATCTCTGTAAAGCGGCATGGACATACATCTTGGACCACCTCTACCTCTAGATAACTCTGACGAAGGTACTTCGTGTAGTTTGATGCCTTCAGATTCTAAGAGTCGATTGGTAACGTGATTTCTGGAGTATACCAGAACCTCACCAGGCGAAATAGCCAGTGTATTAGAGCCATCATTCCATTGTTCACGTCCTGCGTCGATCCCTTTTTTGCCACCACATCTTATTAACTTAATGTTGTCTATGTCTAAATACTTGCTTAATATAACATCTAAATTTTGAATTTCTCTTTCTATTTTATACTGTCCTGGGGATTCACCTCGTGTCAGTGAATAAACCGTTAAAGGCCCCTCAATTTCTGGATGAATGGTGAATATACCAAAGTCTACCATGGTAAACACCGTGTCGAGATGCATAAAAGCACGGGTTTTGGGAATATCAAATGCCAGTATCGTTTCAAATGGTTGACCATCCGAGAAGATGTTCTTTGCAAGTAATTCTATGGCATCGGCATCCGTGCGTTGTGAGATGCCCACAGCGATAACTTTATCGCTTAAGACCAATATATCGCCACCTTCTATGGCGTTTTTTTGATCGCGATCGTACCAAAATGGCACCTCAGCATTCTTAAAATACGGATGGTATTTAAAAATATATTTTGAGAAGATCGTTTCACGACTTCGCGTCACAGTCCGCATTTTATTAAGTGAGATTCCTGTACCTATGGTTGCAAAGGGGTCTCTGGTGAAATAAAGATTAGGCATCGGATCGACGATGAAAGGATAGTCGAGTTCCACCATAGCCGCTAAACTTCTCAGTCCCGTTGGTTTTACTTCTTCTCGTCGAATCCCAGACATCATTTTGTCGATCATTTTTCGATTGTCATCATAGGATTGATAAAAAGCTTTGACTTCTTCCATGCGGTAACGATTTTTAATACCTGCTTCTGCGATAAAAGCATCCACAAAGACTTCTTTTAAACCCGAGTCCTCTAGTGTTTCAGAGATCAGGTCTTCAAGGTAAAGCACTTCAACACCATTTCGAGTAAAAATCGATGCAAAAGCATCATGCTCTTCTCGAGCTACTTTTAGATAAGGAATGTCATCAAAAAGTAGGCGTTCCATTAAGTCTGGCGTTAAATTTTCGATTTCTTCCCCTGGGCGATGTAACAATACGCGACGCAACTTACCAATTTCTGAATAGATTTGTAACCCGTTTAGATCCATTTAGACACCTCTTTCAGTGATATGGTTGTAAATATTTTACATAATATTCACGCAGTTTCTTGTTACATTCAGTATACCACCTTATATAAAAATATTTCAATGGTTGTATTTACAAGCGTTTGTTAATTATCTGAATATTCGGTAGAATCATGCATATTCATGCGGTGTATATTTTGTCTGTTTTTACCAGTACATATACATCTGGTATGATCACTGCCTCAGTGACACAAAATCAAGTTTTGATATGCATATTCATTAATTTTAATTCATAAAAAAATATTTGAATTTTCTAATTTTTTTCGACAACTCCGACCTTAAGATTTAATAGTTTTTTAATAATTTAACGAATCAATTTTGGTATGATGTATCCAAGAGAATCGAATAAAAAGGAAAGGCGATGATTCCTATGATTAAATGGTTAAGTTCTACTTTTGTATTTTTTATTATTTTATTGTTTTCACTTGGATTATTGGTTAGTCTTTTTAGTGCGTTGAAATTTCTTAATCCCTTTATTAATTATTCTGCGATCGCTTTACTGATATCTGGTATTTTCTTAATCGTGGCTTTAATAGTCGATCGTTTTAAAGACTCAAAGTCTGAAGGCGACGACTATAAAAAATATTAACTAGGAGGCACATTGATATGTTACTGGTAAACACACCTGAAATTCCGGGGAAAAAAATCGTGAGCACTTTATCACTGGTTAAAGGCAGTACCATTCGAGCGAAGCACATTGGAAAAGACATCTCTTCAGCATTTAGACACCTTGTAGGCGGAGAAATGAAGGAATACAGCCAGATGTTAAATGAAGCAAGACAGATCGCTACTAAGTTGATGGTTGATGAAGCACAACTACTTGGTGCAAATGCCATTATTAATATCCGATATGCATCTTCTAGTGTTATGCAAGGTGCTGCTGAAATCATGGTTTATGGCACCGCTGTGATCTACGAATAATCGCTTTTTGCATAAGATTTATATAAGCCATAACCCATATGGCTTTTTTTATATGTGAATAAAGTATCAAGATTCCTTAATATAAATTGAAATTTGGATAAGTTTTGATATAATAGGTTTAGGTTGTTTGCAAAACACTATGGAGGTGGCTTATGAGGAAATTATTAAGTCTATTGCTTGTTTTAGTTATGATGAGCAGTTTATTTATTGGATGTGCAAAAAATGAAGACGAAGTTGAAGCAACTACAGCACCAGCAACTACTGCTCCTGCTGCAGAAAGCACTGAAGCACCAACTCAAAATGTTGATGGTACATTAGCAGATGGTATTTACTTTGCTACTGAGCCGACTTTTGACGAAGCATCAGGCTGGAAGACAGTTGTAACACTTGAAGTTGCTGGCGGAAACATCGTTAGTGCTGATTGGAATGGCGCTAAAAACGTTGCTGGTAAAGACAAGAAAACAACTTCTAAAGATGGCGAATACAAAATGGTTGAATTTGGTAAGGCGCAATCTGAGTGGCATGAACAAGCTGCATTGGTTGAAGCTTACCTAATTGAAAATCAAACTTTAGAAGGACTTAACTACACAGATGGAGAAGGTCATATCGATACAATCGCTGGCGTTTCTATCACTGTAAATGAATTTGAAGCACTTGTTACAGAAGCTTTAAATCAAGGTCCTGTGGGTTCAGGCCCATATGTAGATGGTTCGTTCTATGCATCAGAAGCAGATTTTAGTGATTCAGGTTGGAAAGACAATGCATCTTTCACTGTAATTAATGGTTTTGTTGTTTCAGCTTACTGGAACGGCGAGAGCAAAGATGGTGCTAAAGATAAGAAGACAACTTCTATTGATGGCGAATACAAAATGGTTGAATTCGGTAAAGCAATTGCTGAGTGGCATGAACAAGTTCAATTAATTGAAGGTTTCATTATGGATGCTCAAGACATCGAAATGATCACATTGGTTGACGGTGCAAAAACAGATGCAGTTACTGGTGTAACAATCGCGGTTGATGGTTTTGTAAATTTAGCTAAAGAAGCACTTAAATTAAGATAATTATTAGACAGATAGATGCAAACAACAACAACTAATAAAATGAAAGGCAGTTCTCATATGAGAACTGCCTTTTCTTATTGCTTAATCTGTAAGTGATTTTATTACATACGATTTTTCAGTTAATATAAATCGATCACCCAATCCACTGGTCACATATACCGACTGATCTTCCATTACAAATACCGCTTCTACGTTTGAAAGTGATTCAACCAAAGCAAAGCCCTTTTCAAGCCCTAAAAGAAACACCGATGTCGAAAGTGCATCTCCATCAACTGAAGTATCTGAAACGATAGAAACAGAATACATGCCATTAAACTCTGGCGAACCCGTTTTTGGGTTTATGATATGATGATATCGCGTATCACCGGCATTAAAAAATCGTTCATAGATTCCAGATGATACGATGGAATTGTCTTCAAGTTTTAAAATACCCATGGTATTACCTGAACTTGACTGTGGATCTCTCACCCCTACTTGCCATGCATCCGAATTCGGCTTGGTGCCAACCGTTAAGACATTTCCACCCAAATTAATAATCGCATGGTCATACCCGAGTTCTAAAATCAAATCTTTAACGCGATCTGCGATGTAACCTTTTGCGATTGCGCCCAAATCAATTTCCATCCCAGTCTCTTTTAAAAATATCGTTTTGTCTAATGGCTTTATCTCAATTTTTTGATAATCAATTTTGGACATCTCTGTCAATCGTGCATCATCAGAAGGAACCGCTGCATGATCTGTGCCTATGCCCCATAAATCCACAAGTGGACCAATCGTAACATCGAATAAACCATCTGTTAAAGCCGCATAATTTTGTCCAATTTCAACCAAATCGATAACCGCATCAGATACAGCAACCGGCTCTACTCCCGCATTCTCGTTAATATTACTGACTTCAGAAGTCGATATGGTCTTTGATACCCTATTTTCGTAGATGTCGATAAGACCAAATATTTGATCAAAAACATCATTTGGCACTTCTTTGTCATCATATACTTTAATCGTTATATGGGTACCAATTTGAAAACTCTCTTGAGTCGTGATTATTTTTTTCGTCTGCGCGTCATTTGTGACTTTTGACGTGCTTCTCAGTATCGTGTTTTCTCCGCCAACAGTGGGTTCTAACATTGGTTCACTTTCTGATGGAGAAGGAGAACACGCACTTAACAGCATCATTACCGATAGTGATACTGCAAAAGTTTTTAAATATTTCATGTTACCTCCTAGCAATATAAATTAAATCCATTTTATATTATAACATAATCCACTGACAAGTTTGTTTTAAAAGTCTATAATATAATTGTAATTATTTCATTTCTGAAAATTATATAATAAGAAGGTGTCTAATGAAAACCATAATTTCTGCGAAAAAAATTTTTACGATGCAAAATGATGATTTAAATACGTCTTATAAATACCTCATACTTGAAGATGGGCGTATAAAAAATGTGACGAACACTTTAGAAGGCATCAATCACACCGAATACAAGCGTGTGGATTATCCAGACAAAGTGATTTATCCAGGTTTTAATGACAGTCACATGCATTTTATTGGATACGGCTCCTATTTGGATCAATGTCAACTGGATCAAATCACAAGTATTGATGAATTGATTCAAAAAGTAAAAGCCTTTGATCACACTGAAGATGGATCGTGGATCATTGGACGGGGATGGAATCAAGATCACTTTAAAGAAAAGCGTCTGCCCAACCGGTATGATTTGGATCAAATATCAAACGTCCGACCTGTGGTATTGTACAGAGCCTGTGGTCATATCGCTGTAGTAAACTCTTATGTTATCAACCACCTAAAAATCGATGCACAGTTCACTTTAGAAGGGGGACATGTGGACTTAGATCCCCAAGACCAAGTGCCAACGGGTATCTTAAGAGAAAACGCCTTATTACTTGTCAAACAAACACCCAACGACGACACGATAAAAAAATATATTCTAAAAGCACAAAAAGCGCTTAATGCATATGGTATTACTTCTGTTCAATCAGATGACTTGATCATGGTTTCGCCAGAATTTCACAGTGATCTCATAAATTTGCTCGAGTCTATGGGTGCTTCTGGTGAACTAACGGTTCGTGTTTATCAGCAAGCGCAATTCGCAACGCCTGAGAATTTCAAAAGACAAATAGAGTTGGGATATAGACAAAACACGGGCAATGATTTTTATAAAAATGGTCCAGTAAAAATACTCGCTGATGGCAGCCTGGGTGCTAGAACGGCCTATTTAAGAAAACCCTATGCCGATGATCCTACTACACGTGGTATTTTAATATATCCTGAAGGTCTACTTCGAGAAATGGTGGAAATTGCTTTTTCAAATGACATCGATGTTGCTATTCACGGTATAGGTGATGGCACAATTTCTAATATTATCAATACCATCGAACATTACCAAAACCTTTTTCCTAGAACCGACGCGCGAAATGCGATCGTACACTGCCAAATCATGGACCAGATGCTGATAAATAAGATGGCAAAAATTGGACTGCACGCTTTGGTTCAACCCGTTTTTTTAGAGTATGACATGACCATCGTCAAAGACCGTGTAGGAGAAACGCTCGCTAAAACCTCCTATGCGTATAAGACCATGCTTGAAAATGATATTATTCTCGGATTCGGTTCCGATGCGCCCGTTGAAGATCCTAATCCCTTTAGAAGTCTCTATTACGCACTCTACAGAGAACGTCCAGACGGTCTGACGTTTTTTAAAGAGGAAGGGATAACTTTGACACAAGCGCTTAAGGCATTTATGAAGGATGCTGCATTTTTCTCTTATGAAGAAGCTTCAAAGGGTTCTTTGATAGAAGGGGCATATGCAGACTTTATCGTACTTGATGCGCCTATGGATACACTTACACCCTCTGAACTGCTTAATGCGCGTGTTTTTGCAACTTATGTTCACGGCGTCTGTGTATACAGTACAAAATAAAAAAAAGGGGCGTTCTACACCGCGTAGACGCCCTTATTTTTTACCATGAGTATTTGATCGTACATTGATTTCGTTTCAGAAAAAACCACATGACTTACATTAATAATAGTCACATCCTTAAGTGATAATATGGTTCTTTCTATGTCTCGAGCCACTTTACCATCTAAACTGGCAAACGCTTCATCCAAAATGATGATTTTAGCATTTTGCAGTAAACCTCTTGCGATTGCAAGCCTGCTCCGCTCGCCTCCTGAAATGTTTTTACCATTGTCATATAGCATCCGCTCTAATCCTAACGCATTTGAACTTACAAAATCCATCAGTCCAGCAGATTGGATGGCTGAATATATCGCTTCCTCTTCATAAGTTTTATATAAGCATAAGTTATTTCGTATGGTGTCTTCAAAGACAAATACTTGCTGTTCTATGTTTGCGATTTGATGGAAATAGGTTTCTTTCGTGATGTCTTTAAGGTCATTTTGATCCACATGGATTTGCCCATTTGTGGGATTAAAGTATTTTCTTAGCAATCGCAATACTGTAGATTTCCCTCCGCCACTTGGTCCAACGATTAAATATTTTTTGCCTTTTTCTAATTGAAGATTGACATCACTCAACACCTCTTGCGTATCGTATGAAAAATCCACCGACTTAAGCGCAATCGCTTCATTGAATCCATCGATTTTAATGGTTTCTTCGTATCCCACCTCTTCTTCTATGAGCACATCTACTTTATCAAAGATGCCTTTGCTCGATAGCACTTTGGGGAGCCACTCACTGATTTGCATTAGTGGAAACATGATTTTCTCCATGTTATTTACGATGAGTATAACACCACCTAAAGTCAAATCCCCTTTGATGGCCATAAAGACTGAAAAACTTAAAAGCCCATACATTACAAACATCATCAAGAAGTTTTGAGTGGCACTGATATATGAAATGATACGATCAATTAAATAACCTTTTTCTTGAATATCAGCAGACTTTTTGCGAAAATCGGTTTGTACTTTTTGATTTAGCCGATTGGATTTAATAATGTGAAATGCACTCAAAAATTCTTTGATATATGCGGTATAATCTGTATAATAAGCACTTCTTTGACTTTGATGCATTTCTAACGGTTTACTCATAACGACAGAAACCACCATACCTATGATGCCTAAAAACAGTCCTACCGCTAAAGCAACTGGGCTAACATATGCGATGACCAAAATACCTACGATAAAGTTCATCGTGTTTATGACGATTTCATATAGACCATCGATGTATGTTGACTCAATATTCGAGACGTCATTTGTTAAAGTGCTCAAATATAAGGAAGTGTTTTCTGCTTGAAACTTGTTGATTTCTTTCTTAAAAATTCGATCCATATAGTGCTTTTTAGCCGACACGATGGCACGTCTTTTAAACAATCCTTTCATAAATGCCATGCCGATATTAGCTGGGACAAGCAGAATGGCTAACGCAAGTAATGCCAATATTTGTGATTGAAATCCTTCACGGTTTCCAGCAACGACATGGTCAATGGCTCGCATCATTTGTATGGATATGAGACCATCAATAGCAAAGACCGCGATGGCAACTATGGCAACCCCTAAGAGGAGTGGATATGCCTTTTTTATAGCCTTTTTCACAGTGCCACCTCCTCTCTGAAATAAACATCACTTGGGTACTCGTGGAGTACGCCATTTTTAATTTCTAAAACATAGTCGTATTTTTCTGTTATGCCCTCATAGAATCGATGCGAGATTGCCACCACTGTACTTTGTAAGGATAAAATCGTTTCTTCCACTGCTTTTCCCAAATCATCGTTTAAACTGGATGTTGCTTCATCAGCAAACAGAATTTGCGATTTTTTCAAAATGGCTCGAGCGATGGATATTCTTTGTCGCTGCCCACCAGAGAGATTTTTACCATTTTCTTGGATGCTAAAATCTAGTCCCACCTGTTTTTGATCGATTAAATCCTCAAGACCAGCTTTTACGACGGCCTCCATAATTTCTTCTTCTGGAACATCTCTAAACAATGTGATGTTGTTTCTCAGCGTATCTTCAAATAAGAAGACATCCTGATAAATGTAAGCGACTTTGTCGTTAAAAGACTCCGCAGAAATTTCATGATAACTCACACCATCCATGTTTATCTCACCAGAATAGTCTTCGTATATTTTAGATAGAAGTTTAATTAATGTAGATTTTCCAGCGCCACTAGCACCTTTCAACAAATACTTTTTACCTTTTTTAAGTTCAAATGAGGCTTCTTTTAGTATTTCTTTGCCTTCATAAGAAAAATTTAAATCTCGTACATCGATGGTGTTTTCAAAAGAGAATGGCAACTCGCCAGGTTCTTTACTGCCCATTTCTCCATCAGATTTAGTAATTTTATCATAAATTTTAACGGAAGATTTCAATTCATTTAACATCGGTAAGACTTGTCCGATTGGCCATACACAGCCATTTGCTAACTGAAGCATAAATGTAATTTTAAGTATCGAGGTACCCATAAATGCCAACTGAAGCAGATACATCAAAATACCTATAAAAATCACATAACTGAGTATGTTGGTCAAACTTCTCTGGCCTTCTGTAAAAACAGTGAAATGAAAACGCTTTTTTTCCACACGATTTATGGTGTCCATTGTTTGATCTAAAAATTTATTTTCAATGTTGTTGAGTTTTAATATTTCTAAGCCATTAAATGTATTTGCTGCTTTTAATGTGAATTGCTCATTAAGCGTAGAAACTTCCTGCTGCATTAAAACCGTTCGATTTTCGAACTTCTTTGTGACAACAAAAACGATCAAGGATACACCAAAGATAACCAATGCAAATTTTAAGTCCATAAAACTTAAAATGGCAAGCGAAATCACATAGACGCCACCTCTAAAAATCACATTGAGTAGGCGATGGAAAAACAGTTGCTCAAACGTATTTACATCATTTATTAAATTTGAAATATAGACTTCTTTTGATTTCTTGCTAAAGTTTGCGTAACTGTAATTGAGTATTTTGTCAAATGCTTGAATCCTTATATCAAGCAAGGTATCTCTCATGTATCCGATACGCATAAAACGAGACAATAACTGTAATACAGAAGAAACCAGCACGATGGCAAATGCAATCGTTACCGCTAAGTAAAAATGCTTCATATCCGCTTTTTCTATACTGCCTATTAGAAAGGCGAACCCAAAATTACCCAACAACTGATTGATCACCGGAAAAAAGCAGGCGAGTATATAGAGTATAAATGCCTTTTTGCGTTTAAGTAATAATGCTTTCAATGTAACTCACCCCCAGTATACGATTATATCTACTATTTATGTCCATTTGTCCAAGATGATTTTGCCAGAAACACTGGTCGCTTGAATGCTATGATCATTTGAACGATTTGCAATTTGTACATTTCTTTTTCCAGAATTCGACTTATTCACTACTGCAAATCCATTTGTATCAATTCCACCTGAAATCGTGTTAAAGTTTAAGTTAAAGTTTTCTGGCTGAGTAACAAACAAGGATGTTTTACCAGATACCGTGGAAGCATTAATCGCCCTTAAAGAATCACCACTTTCAACTTCTATGTTCCCAGACACTGTTTTACAATCAATTACACTATGCACGCCTGAAGTTTTTACTTTCCCAGAAGTTGATTTTAAATAGACCTTAGCAACGGTTATGTTATCTGCGATCACACTACCAGAAGTTGATTTTAACCCCAGCACCTTTACTTTCAAGTCTGCCGCATGCACTTTCCCACTCACAGTTCGAGCATCTATATCAATTCCATTTAGTCCGAACAGCGACATGCTACCTGACACATTCGTGAACTTGCCTTTATCAATTACCGTTTCCATCGGTACCTTGACATTAATAAAAATTGAATTCAGCATGGTATTACCACTTTTAAAAAAATCAAAAATATCTGTTAAATTCGTCGTCCTCGATTCTTTTATAATCACGGTATTTTTATCCTCATGTAAATGTAACCACTCCGGCTTTTCTATAAGCGTTCTCGTTTTTGCATCAAGCAATTCAACTGTAATTTCGTCGACAGTGGAACGTTCAATATTAAGTTTACAAGTGGTAAGTGATACATCAAAATCTTTTAGCACTTGTTCATTTTGAGGTTTCTTAAATAAATCCGCCTCAACTGTTTCATCGGGATAGCGCTCTTCTCTAACTTCATCTTCTATTTTTTCTGTTTGCTCAAGGGCTTCTATGAGTTGAAGACCTTCTTCAACAGATATTTTACCAATTTCAATCATCTTAAGTATTTCTAACTTATCACTCATAATACACCTCCCTACTCAATATAAATGTGAATTGTATGACCATCGTTTGTTTCAACTGTTGTTACTTCACCACTCTCGCCCGCTTCAAAAGCCCGCTTAACTTCATCATAGTTAATCTCTTGCATAGACGCTTGAAGTTCAGGAGAAAACTTTTCCCCTATTTTTATACCCGCTTTGAAAAGGCCTATTGGCAATCGTACATTCACTTGCTTCTCATCATGTTCATCTGAAACCACAACACGTATAGACTTTGCTTCTCTCTTATTTCGCGTCTCACCACTTTTTTTCGTAGGGCTACTAATTGCCTCCATAAGTTTATAACCTTCTTCAGCTGTAATCGTTCCCGCCTCAATCATTTTTAAAACCTTCATTTGATCTTCATTCATGATAATCCTCCTTTAAATCACTCATTCACCTTTTAATCGCTTTAATGCTTCTTCCGATGTTAATTCACCTAAACTTAATTTTTCTAAAATTTCTTTTTTATTCACTTCTTCTTCACTCGGTTTAACATTATACCCTAGCGCTTCTATGACTTGGTCTAGGTTTCTTCGAACCGTAGGATATGAAATCCCTAAATCCTTTTCGATTTCTTTTATGTTGCCTCTATTCTTTACAAAAATCTCTATAAATTCTTTTTGCTCAGAAGTAAGATAACTGAACTTGTCCATTTCGAAATTACCATCTATACCCGTCTTACAGCGATCACACTGTAACCGTACAACTTTTAACTTTGCATCACACACCGGACACATGCCTATAACATTATGCTTCATACTCGGTCTCCTTTCATCGCGGCTCCTATTTACAAAATACGCGCATTTTGGAGAAATGTAAATATGTATTCAAACATTTTAACCGAATTCTAATAATTACATTAACTTTGTTAATCTGATTGTTAATTTTATTAATTAAGCATAAAAAAATGACCTTCATCTGTTAGATGTTGAATTCTAACAAATGTCGGTCATTTCATTTCGCTTATTCTTATAATTTTGGTTCTTCTTTTTTACCTAATCCTGCAACTTCAGTAATACTTGCAACCATACTAGCCACACTGGTTAGTTCCGAAGGAATAATTAACTTCGTCGCTTGTCCGTTTGCAACTTTTGCTAGTGCTTCAAAACTTTTTAACGCAAGTACAGATTGGTCTACATGTACTGCTTTAATCATATCTAAACCTTGAGCTGTCGCTTGTTGAATCTTAAGGATTGCTTCTGCTTCACCTTCAGCCTCGCGAATTTGTGCTTCTCTTTTCGCTTCTGCTCTAAGAATCGCAGATTGCTTTTCTGCTTCTGCACTTAAGATCACGGACTCTTTTTTACCTTCAGCCACTAAAATAGCAGATCGCTTTTCACCTTCAGCACGTAAAATCGATTCTCTTCTTTCACGTTCTGCTCTCATTTGTTTTTCCATCGCCTCTTGAATATCTTTAGGTGGTAAAATGTTTTTAAGTTCCACACGGTTAACTTTGATACCCCATGGATCTGTGGCTTCATCTAGAATTGCACGCATTTGCGTATTAATAAGATCTCTAGATGAGAGTGTTTCATCGAGTTCGAGTTGTCCGATGATATTACGAAGTGTCGTCGCTGTCAAATTCTCAATCGCAACCATAGGCATAGCAACACCATAGGTATAAAGCTTTGGATCTGTAATTTGATAATAAACAACGGTGTCAATCTTCATCGTTACATTATCCTTTGTGATTACAGGTTGCGGTGGGAAGTCTGCTACCATTTCCTTCAATGATACCTTCTTAGAGATACGATCAAGTAAAGGAATTTTAAAATGCAAACCCGTTTCCCATGTTGTTAAGTAAGCGCCTAATCTCTCAATAACATATCCATTAGACTGTGGGACAACGCGAATGTTTGCGACCACAAGCAACAATAAAAGAACTGCTAATGTTAAACCAATAATAAAACCCATAAAAACCTCCTAATTTTAATGTTATGGAAACTGTTTAAACAGTCTCTTCAATGATGTGTTTTTTGACGATTAGTTTTACACCTTCAATAGCCAACACTTCAACCTCAAGACCCAATTCTATCGTTTCATGTTCAGGTCCTTTCGCCGTCCATATTTGACCATTTAGTTTAACTTGTCCTACTTCAGTAGGTGTTATGGATTTGATAACAAATCCCGTTTTACCAATTAATGCGTCTATATTCGTTTTATTCTGTCCTATTTTAAATATTTTTCTTGCCAATGGACGGGTATATACCAACAACACTACTGCTACGATAATAAAGGCAAAAACTTGTACAACTAAGCCTAAACCGAGAGCCGATGCAATAAGCGCCGCGAGTGAACCCACTGCAAACCAGATGGACGTTAATCCTAAAGTAAAAGCTTCAACCACTGTGAAAAATACGATGAGAATTGCCCAGATAATAGATAACATTTCAGAATTCATAGTCTCCTCCTTACGTCGATTGTTTATTTAACATTAATTTTAATGTATAATAAACTCATATCTTATACATTAGTTATATCCCACAATTATTAAGAAAACCTTAAGTCACACTTAAGAAAAGAACAATTGACCATTCACGAGAAAGGAGAAACCGATGAATCGACCAAACTTAAGAAAAACAAATGCAATATTAATGATCGCTTTCGTCACCGCTCTTATGACTCTAAGTATTAGTTGGTTGGGAAAGTCTATTCATTTCGCGGATTCGTTCGTCGTTTATCTTGTTCTTTTTACATGTTTTACATGGATTTATCTCGTCCATGGAAAACTGTTAAACATCGTTACTAGAAGCATCAATAACATAGAAAAATATAGTGTGATCCCTTTTGAAAAACCAAATGAGAAGCACTTGAATTCTCTCTTTAAGAAATTTAAGATACTCAATCAACTGTCTCAAGACTACGATGAACGCTTTAGAGATGCCCTGCAAAAGCAAGCGCAGATTCAAGATCAACTATCAAAACTTGAACGTTCAAACTTCATTAAAAGCCATACTTTAGACACGATACTCAAAGTGAGTCATCTTTTTGTAGATTTAAACAACTCAAAAGATTACTATTCAATTATACTCTCTTCTGCGATAGATGTCATCGCAAATGCATCAAAAGGTAGTTTTTTACTTTATAACTCGGCCAGCGAACGTTACGAATTTCAAGCCTGTGTTGGTTATGATTTAAGTGAGCTTCAAAAAGTGACATTGAGTTTTGAAGAAACCTTCTTATATAAAAATGCTCAAGGTGATTACAATGAACCGAAACTCATAAAAAATGTAAGAGAGTTTGACTTTGAACTACTCGATATAGAAAGCAACCAAGCCATCGAGAAAGCGGGAGGTCTCATCATAAAAGAAGCGCTTTCTTCGCCCATAATCATAGACAATCAAGTGATTGCCATATTAAATGTAGACAGTGAAAATGACGATGCCTTCGATGAAAATGACAAACAACTCATCCATTTCTTCTCATCTCAAATCGCTTTAGCGCTTAAAAACAAATACCTTGTAGATGAGACCGTAAACATGTCTAAATTTGATAAACTAACAGGTGCTTTTAATCGAAACTATTTCGAAAAAGTGTTTTCCGCGCACCGAGATTATTCACTTGAAAATATGGAAGCTTACGCGTTGGTGTTATGTGACCTTAATTATCTAAAAATTATTAATGACACCTATGGTCACAATGCGGGTGATTTAATATTAAAAGTGTTTTCTCAGTCCATTCTGGAGCATATCAGAGACACAGATGTTTTTTCTAGAATTGGTGGCGATGAGTTCGTAATATTACTCAGAAACATCTCACGTGAACACGCCGAAGAAAAAATGAGTCGTGTTTATCAATCCATCGAGCATTTAACACTAGAACATGGCGGGTACGAACTCCCTGTAAGTTTTAGTTACGGCATATCCGCTTCACCTGATGACTCGATGATTTACGATATTTTGATAAAAATCGCCGATATTCGCATGTATAAATTTAAAGAAAAGTATAAACAGGAACATCCTGAAATCATAGAACGCTTGATAACTTTTTAAATATTCAAAAAAGACGCAATATTGCGTCTTTTTTAGTTATATAAATTATTTTATATGGTATAATTAATTATTAGTTCGTTAATCTAAATACTATGGAGGTATAATATGATACTCAATTGGTCACTGGAATCGCTTTATTCCAGCTTTGAATCAGAGTCTTTTAAAAATGATATGAAACAGCTCGAAGAAGATATCTTGGTTTTAAACAAACTTGCACAAAACTTAGGCGACATCACTTCATTAGAATCTTACTACACAGTGATAGAAGCCATAGAGAAAAACGTCACCACGCTTTATGCTTATTCCAGTTTAACTTTTAGCACCGACACGCGTAATGAAACTGCACTTCAAACACAAAACAAATTGCAAACGCTTTTGTCAGGTGCAACGGCAGCGCATACAAAATACATTCAGTTTTTAAGCCAAATGGATGATATCGAAACATTCATTTCGGGTTCAGAAATCTTAAAACCTTTTTCTTTTATTTTAAAAGAAGATCAGTTAAGTGCTTCACATATGCTTTCTGAAAAAGAAGAAATCCTTGCTTCAAAACTCTCGATTACGGGTTCAAAAGCTTGGAGCACATTACAGAGCAAATTGACATCCTCTTTAAAAGTATCTATTGAGCAAGAAGGCGTATTAAAAGAACTGCCCATTACCGTTGTACGTAATCTAGCAAATGATCAATCTGCTGAAGTTCGTAAGACTGCTTATGAAGCGGAACTAAGCGCTTATAAGAAGATCGATGAATCCGTTGCGATGGCACTAAATGGTATAAAAGGTGAAGTACTAACCATGAGCGCACTCAGGGGGTATGCATCACCACTTCATATGACACTTGAATCTTCACGCATGACTGAGAAGACTTTAGATGCCATGATGTCAGCCATCAAAGAATCTTTGCCACACTTTCATAACTATTTAAAAACAAAAGGTCAACTTTTGGGTCATCAAGAAGGTCTGCCATTTTATGATCTATTTGCACCTGTTGGCAGTGCCTCAAAAAAATTCACTTATGAAGAAGGCTGTGATTTTATCATAGATAATTTTAAAGCCTTCTCAGATAAACTTGCTGACGTCGCACAAACAGCGATTGAAAAAGGCTGGATTGATGTTGCGCCTAAAGAAGGCAAAGTCAGTGGCGCTTTTTGCGCTTCCTTACACCCTATTGGCGAGTTCAGAGTTTTGCTTAACTATACTGGCAACTTAAGTGATGTTATCACCATGGCTCACGAGCTTGGTCATGGTTATCATGCCATTTGCACAAACGATGAAAGAAGTCTCAACATTAATTATCCTATGCCACTAGCAGAAACTGCTTCTACATTCTGTGAAACCATCGTAAATAATGCTGCTTTAAAAATCGCTTCTCCCGAAGAATCAATTACCCTGATCGAGAATGCCTTACAAGACGCTACACAAGTCATTTGCGATATTTATTCACGTTATATTTTTGAATCGAATTTATTCTCTACAAGAGAAGATCATCCACTGTCAGTAGATGAACTCAACTCAATTATGCTAGATGCTCAAAAGCAAGCATATGGAAACGGACTAGATTCAAATACGTTACATCCGTATATGTGGTTAATAAAACCACATTACTATTCTGCTGGATTAAACTTTTATAACTTCCCATACGCTTTTGGGTTGCTTTTCGCAAAGGGCCTTTATGCAAAATACCTTGCAGCCCCAGAATTCTTTATCGAAAAATACGATATGCTTTTAGCCGCCTCTGGCAAAATGAGCGTCATAGATGTTTGTAAAATCATGGATATCGATGTTGAATCTGTTGATTTTTGGCGTACTTCACTCCAAATTATTCAAAGAGATATTGAACAGTTTGTGAAACTTGCAGGAGGTCTCTCATGAAGCGTTCTTGGAATTTAGATGCACTCTATTTAGGCTTTAATGACCCAAACTACTTAAGTGATTTGGCTCAATGTGAGTCTTTAAAAGACAAGTATAACGCATTAATGATCACACATTTTCAAAACTATGATCGTGAAATCGAAAGCATAGAAAACTATTTAACACATCAAATAGAAGACACAAAGCGCCTCAGAAAATTGGCAGCTTTTGGACATCTTACTTTTGCCACAAACTCATCGTCTCAAGATGCATTGACGCTAAAAAGTAAAGTTCAAAAGGTGATGAGCGACTTAACCCCTGCTAAAGTTGCTTTTAAATCATGGCTCAAATCGGCATCTTCTATGGATGATTTAGGTAAATCATCCGACTTAATTCAGGCACATCGCTTTTATTTAGAAGAAATGAAAGCATCCACTCAGTACATGCTTTCTGCAGAGGAAGAAAACTTAATCGCAAAACTCAACGCTACAGGCTCGAGCGCTTGGGAGACTCTTCAGAGTAAAGTTTCTTCACAGCTTACTTTTGATGTGGAACTTGAAGGCCAAATGCAAACGCTGCCTATTATGTCCATTCGAAATTTGGCTTTTAGCTCCGATCCTTTAAAGAGAAAGTTAGGCTATGAGACTGAACTTAAGGCCTATGAAAAACATGCTGAGATATCTGCTTCTGCACTTAATAGCATAAAAGGTGAAGTCCTTACGCTTAGTGCGCTAAGAGGGTTTAATAGTCCACTTGAACAAACGTTGTACGAAGCACGCATGACGCAAGACACATTGGACGCGATGTTAGAATCTATGGAAAACTACTTACCTGTTTTTAGACGCTATCTGTTGGCGAAAGGCAAACTACTTGGCCACGCCTCGGGCATGCCTTTCTATGATGTCTTTGCGCCAGTTGCTAAAGTAGATCGCGATTTTAGTATAGAAGAAGCACAAACTTTTATCGTTAAATACTTTGGTAATTTTAGCAACGACTTAGCCAATTTTGCAACAAAATGTTTTGATGAAAATTGGATAGATTTCGAACCTGCACAAGGAAAAGTTGGTGGTGCTTTTTGTTCTAATTTGCCAAGTATTGGTCAAAGCAGAGTGCTCTTAAACTTCACTGGCAAACTCAAAAACGTGTTAACCATCGCTCATGAGTTAGGACATGCATTTCATGGTGACCGCATTCAACAAGAAAGCATATTAAATACCTCATATCCAATGCCACTTGCCGAAACTGCATCCATCTTCTGCGAAACCATCGTAAGAAATGCTGTATTGGAAGACGCGGATGACGATTTACAACTCTCAATTTTAGAAAACAGTTTACAAAGTGCAACTCAAGTTGTCGTTGATATTTTATCGCGTTATTACTTTGAAACTGAAGTTTTTGAACGTAGGAAAGACCATCCACTTTCGGTTGCTGAATTTAACGAGATTATGGTTAACGCACAAAAGCGTGCTTATGGTGAAGGCCTCGACCAAAACGTTTTGCATCCATATATGTGGCTCAATAAAACACATTATTACTATGCTTCTAGAAACTTTTATAATTTCCCATATGCCTTTGGTCTGCTCTTTGCGACCGGTTTATATGCAACCTATTTAAAAGATAAAGCAGCCTTTGTTCCGGCATATGATGCCATGTTACGGGCTACTGGTAAAATGGATATTATAGGCGTTTGCGCTTTGATGGGGATCGATCCAACTGCTTCATCATTTTGGAATGCATCGTTAGAGCAAATAAGTAAAGATGTTGAAAAATTTGAAGCCATCGTAGAAAATAGGTTGTCACAATAAAGGACAAACATGCGTTTGCCCACACTATCCACAGAGTTATCCACAATTCTTTCGGATTCCTGTTGAAATCCTGTTAATTTAAATAGCTTACAGTGGGGATAAATAAATAAACAAGTAAAGGCGCTAGAATCTAATGCATTCTAGCGCCTTTGTTTAATTCTATTTTATACAAGTAATCAATGCATCTATTAAATAAGGTACGATTTCTTCGGCATCTACTCGACTATACCGACTGCATTCTTGCTGTGCTCTTGGTCCTATATGCAACACTTCTAATTCCAGTATTTCATTTTCTTTAAGTACATCAAATAATGCATTTTCCTTTAGAGGCATGTTACCGAGTACGCGATCGTGTTTTGTGTCTGAATGCTTAAAAAGATTTATGCCAGATGTCGTCATATGATACGGCGTAATGTCTAATTGAATCTCTTTATAGGTTAAAGATTCAGAAAAAACACCTGCTAAAGTCTGTTCAAAATAGGATGCACTGCTCACGACTGGGTAAAATGATTCCAACATGCCAATCAAAACTACCGGCTGGTCGCATTTAAATCCATCCATCATTTCCACCATCATTTTTGCTGATGAATCGTTTTGAGCACAGTTAATTTGATGATTTGACAACTCATCTACAAAAACCACTTCAAAATCAAAATGCATGCATTCTCTATATGAAGGCAGTGCTTGCTTTCTTAGGTATTCATTATATGAGTAATTAAATTGATTAATGGCATCTTCAACAGACCAAGCACATAATTCTTTCAACTGACACAATTTTTTACTTAAATCATCCTTGAGAAAATGCCAGTTAAATGTGGCAATCGTATATTGCGGCGTAGACAGTACATTTGAAGATTTGACGTTATAAAAGTCTATAAAAGCTGGAGGTGGCGTCATGCGCTTATTAAAGGCATCACTCATTTCAGTATTTAGTTCAATCGCTTTTACGACTTCATTTGCTATGCTTATGGCATTAAGTCCTTTATATGCAGTATCAACATGTGTAGACTTTCCTTTACTCGCGATAATCGGCATCATCCTACCAGCGAATCCTGTGGAAATCGCAAACCGATCATTTGATTGCCAAGGTTGAGCTTCTGATAACAAAACAACTTCATAGTTCAAATCATATTTTACCTTAAAATCTACCATGCGTCTAATAATCTGCTTCATAATTCTGGAATGACTCTGACCAGGCAGTTCAGCAATGGGTATACTTAGAAACAAGAAATTTACGTCTCTATTTACAGCAGATGACTTATGTAGTTCAGACAAATGTAGGGCGAGTCCCATCATCCAATCCTTTGCATCAATCCAGTCCTCATCTATTTGGAAATCATATTCAATATCTGTCGCATTACTATACTGGTTAAATAATACCACTGTTTTTGCTGCGCCATTATTATGAAATGCCCATATGCACGCTTCTGATTCATCCATCCCATATAAATCAGGATGTGTTTTAAAAAAAGGCATGTCAGAAATTTCATCTAAAATAAACGTTTTTAGTTTATGAGCATCTTCTTTATAAGTATCACTTATTTTATGAATGAGTTTGTTAAATATATTTAAGTTTTTTTGTTTTTCTATCATATAATCGTCCTTTTTACCTAAGTCAAGGTTATACTGTATTATCTCATTATCGCGCACTGTTTACAATGATTATTCAACGTTTTATGCAAAAAAGAGGCCAATAAAAGAAAGCATATCTTCAGCATAAGACCATAGTCCCATGTTGAAGATATGCTAACAAATTAAAGGTCATAATACATTTTATACTCACGTGCCGATGGCATAATGCTTTCTTCTATTGCTTCCTTTCTCAAATAATTCATTTGATCGGTAATGATTTCTTTCGTGAAAACATTGCCTTGTAAAAGATAATCATGATCGACCTCTATGGCATTTATGACTTCAAACAAATTTTTCGGCAAACCCGTTATTTTGCTTCGTTCTTCTTCTGTTAATTTGAAAACATTGATATCCAATGGTCCATAACCATTTTGTACGGGATCTATTTTGTGCGTAATGCCATCGAACATTGCCATCATAAGGGCTGCATAAGCCAAGTATGGATTTGCAGTTGCATCAGAAGGTCTAAACTCGAATCTTTTTTTATTAGGTTGCGTTGCATAACCAGGGATTCTTATAACTGAACTTCTGTTAGCAGTGCCAAAACAGATGCTCACAGGCGCTTCGTAACCTGGAACCAATCGCTTATATGAGTTTGTGCTTGGGTTGGTAAATGCCATTAACGATGCCGAATGTTTTAAAATACCTCCGATGGCATATAATGCTATATCGCTTAAATCTGAATAGCCACCTTTCTCATAAAATAAGGGCTTTTCACCATCAAATAATTGCATATGCACGTGCATACCATTTCCCGCTTCTCCGAATATGGGCTTGGGCATCAACGTTGCCGTTCGGTTATACAAGATTGCTGTATTTTTTATGACATATTTAACGATCATGGAGCGATCGCCCATAATCAAAGGATTTTCAAAATCTAGTTCGATTTCTTGTTGACCTGGTCCGCCTACTTCTGGATGGTGATATTTTACAGGTACGTTTAATGACTCTAAAATGCGAACCATTTCATTGCGCATATCAAAATTGATATCTTTGGGCCGATCCACATGGTAACCGCCTTTATGATGCACCAAGTAGCCATGGTTATTATCTGCTTGATTTGAGTTCCAACCCGCTTGATGCGTGTCTATGGCAAAACCCGTTGCCTGTGGCGTTACCCGATACTGGCAATGGTCAAATGTATAATATTCAAACTCTGGACCTAATAATGCTTGAGTGGCTATCTTATGTGTTTGCATATAATGATCCACTTTTTCACAAATATATCTTGGGTCACTTTCAAATCGATAGTGTGACTCACCCAGTTTAAATATTTTGGTCATGAAAACCAAAGTTTTTGCGTCGTTAAATGGATCGATAAAAAAAGCGTCTAAATCAGGTTTAAAAACCATGTCAGATTTTTCTACACTAAGAAAACCATAGCTGGATCCATCAAATCCTATGCCGTGATCGATGGTGTCCTGTGTAAAACGTCGAGGTGTTATCGTAAGATGATGCCATCTTCCGGCCAAATCCAATAATTTAAAATCAATAAACTCAATTTGATTTTCTTTGCAATACGCCACTACATCCAAATGATCTTTAAACATGATGTGCCTCCTATTATTATGTTTATGATACATTATTATCATATCAAATTTTTGTGCAATTGTGCAAATTTTCTGACAAAAGTTGAACAATCTCGTTTCTGTTGATATAATATCTCTAGAGGTGACTTATGAAGAAAATCGTAATATTTTGTGATGGCGCATGTTCTGGAAATGGACAAGCATCTAATGTCGGAGGATGGGGCGCAGTTCTTAAATATAAAGACCAGCAAAAGGAAATCTGCGGTGGTGCAGACCAAACGACAAACAATATCATGGAACTAACAGCCGCTATTGAAGCCCTTAAGCTAATCAAGGGGAAAGACTACGCTGTAAGTATTTATTCGGATAGCGCTTATGTCGTTAATTGTTTTAAAAATGGCTGGTATCATAAGTGGCGTACGAATGGTTGGATCAACTCAAAAAAAGAGCCCGTGGAAAATAGGCTCTTGTGGGAAACGCTTATTGAATTGGTTGAATCTTTTACTGAAGTGGTGTTCTACAAGATAAAAGGTCACTTAGAGGTACATAAGACTGCAGAAGTAAAGAAGTGGTTGCTTAAATTTAACCAAGATAATAATGCAAATTTGTCGTTAGAAGCTTTTGAGGAATTAATTGCCTTAAATCAATTAGCAGACCAACTGGCCAACACGGGCATGGCACCGTATAAACCTTAATTAAAAAGCTTCCCCATATATGACTTTTCGGTCAATATGAGGAAGCTTATTTTTTAGTAATTAGATTCTTTTAACTCAAAATGTTCTTTTGGATGTAAGCAAGTTGGACAAGTCTCAGGTGCATCCGTGCCTTCATGCACATAACCACACTTATTACATTTCCATCTAACCACTTCATCTTTCTGAAACACTCTGCCTTTTTCGATGTTGTCGGCTAATTTGTTATAGCGAATTTCATGTTCAACTTCAGCTTTTGCTATGAATTCAAATGCAGCTGCAACTTTAGGGAAGCCTTCTTCTCTCGCAATGCGCGCAAACTCAGGATATAATAACGTCCACTCTTCATTTTCGCCCATAGCCGCAGCTTTGAGGTTTCCAAGTGTATTACCGACGATTCCAGCAGGATAAGTTGCAGTGATTTCAACTTCTCCGCCTTCTAAGAAACTAAAAAATCTAGCAGCATGTACTCTTTCATTATCAGCAGTTTCCATAAAAATATCTGCGATTTGTCTGTACCCTTCTTTTTCAGCTTGCTTTGCAAACATTTGATAACGACCTCTCGCTTGAGATTCACCAGCAAATGCTTTAAGTAAATTTTTCTCTGTTTGTGTGCCTTTAATACTCGCCATTACAAAATACCTCCACTTTTTAATTTATGCGTTAACGGGTGGTGTGAAAACACGTGTTGAGAATTCACGATCTAGCATCAACATACCATGCCCTTCTCCACCAATCATTTTTAACTCGTTTATAATTTTCTCCGCTGATCCCTCTTCTTCTACTTGCTCGTCAATAAACCAAACCATTAGATTACGGGTTGCACGGTCTTTTTCAACTTCAGCAATTTCTGCAATATTATTTAATAGTGCAGTAACATGTCTTTCATGCTCTAATGTGTGCTCAAAAACTTCAAGTGGATTGTTCCATTCAAATTGAGGTTGTTCGATGGCATCTAATTTAACTCTACCACCTCTCTCAACAAGATACTTTAAGAATTTTAATCCATGAAACTGTTCTTCTTCAAATTGAACACGCATCCAATTTGCAAAGCCTGGCAAATTGATACTTTCAAAATATGCAGACATTGACAGATATAAATATGCTGAATACAACTCTGCATTAATTTGCTTGTTAATTACTTCTTCTAATCTTGCATTAATCATATCGGTCTCCTTTTTAAAATAGAGTTTAGAATGTTATCATCCTAAACTCTACACAACTATATTTCGTTCTTCCAAAGCCCATGTAAGTTACAATACTCTCTTGCTTTGATTGCTTTTTCGTCGGTTTTAAAGATGGCTACGGGTTCATCGCCAGGATTTAAAAACGTAATGAGTGTTTCAGATTCTGTGATTAGTTCAATCCACTCAATATAATGCGCTTCCGTCATAGGGTGTATGGTTGATCCAACTGTAACTTTATAACCGCCTTGAATTGCCTCTACCATTGGGACGTGTTTTTCAACTGTTGAATCGGCCGATTTCTCATCAAGAAGCATCATGTCAGCACCACAGCACACCAATGTGCCTTCGCCACCATGCAATACTTCTACGATATTGCCACATTCTTCACACTTGTAAACATCGAGTCTTTTTGCCATGTTGAGCCTCCTAAGATTCCTCTTTACACTTCTTACAAACACCATATAGAAATAATTGCCGTTCTAACACGTCAAAATCAAGAAGTTCTTCTCCAACAATGCCATCAAAATCAACCGAAAAATCCGTAACTTGCTGACAATGGGTACATTTAAAGTGGCCATGTATATCCATCCACGCATCGTAACGCACTTCGTTGTCATCAATCGTGATGGCCATGGCGATTCCCTTATCGATGAATATCTTTAACGTGTTATAAACGGTCGTCTTCGAAAGCGTTGGGATTTGCCCATTCAATGCATTGTAGATGCTGTCTACCGTTGGATGTTCTTTATTTTGCATCAAGTATTCATAGATTTTTATTCTTTGATATGACGGCTTAATACCATTGGTTTTTAAAAAATCACCTACATTATTCATAAGCTTCCCTTACTTTCTACTTAAATTATTTTAGTGGCTCAAACATGTCCTTGCCAACGCCGCAAAGTGGACAAACCCAATCTTCTGGAATATCTTCAAATGTTGTACCTGGTGCAATACCGCCGTCTGGATCGCCGATTTCTGGATCATAAACATACCCACATGCTACACATTCATACTTCATAATTATACTCTCCTTATACTTACTATTTTTTTCTATTATCAGTTTGTAATGATTACAAACTAATCATAGCACGGTGAAAAATACCTGTCAAGCGTTCCTTGAGAAACTCAAGTGATTTATTAAACGCTATTCAGCCTTATACCCATTATACAATTAAACATAAACATTTTTCTTTAATTTTGCGTTAAAATATAAATTAATGGTATAAAAATTATATTAAGAGAATCAAGAAAGGCGGTCAACATGAAAGAACATCTAGTAATCATAGGAAATGGCGCTGCAGGTAATGCAGCTTTAGAAGAAATCATCCCACATTTGAATCGGTTAACCGTTACCGTCATAACAAATGAATCTACACCGATCTACTATCGTCCCATGTTATCAGAATATATTAGTGAACCCGAAGTGCCAAAGCGCTTTTTTCTTCACGATGATGCTTGGTATAAATCACATGCAATTGATGTTCGGTATAATCAATCCGTGACAGAAATCGATGCAAAGTCTAGAATCATTACATGCGAGAGTGGTGAAACACTGTCCTACGACAAGTTGATCTTATGTACGGGCAGTAATAACTTTATCCCGCCACTTCCAGGTGTTCATTTGAAAAATGTCGCAGATTTAAGAACCTTAAGTGATGCAAATAAACTCAAAGCAATCGCTGCCGACACCCAATCTGCCGTTATCATAGGAGGTGGGTTACTCGGACTTGAACTCGGATGGCAGTTAAAAAAACTAAGTATTGATGTAACCGTTGTTGAAATGATGCCAAGACTCCTACCGAGACAGTTGGATGAAGAGGCTTCTCAACGCTTTGAAGAAAAAGTATTGGCCACAGGCATCAAAATCATAAAAGGCGTTCAAACACAAGAGATACTAGGCGCAACACAAGTTGAAGGCGTCAAATTGTCCACAGGAGAAGTTTTAAATGCGGACTTGGTTATATTCTCAGTGGGCATTAGAGCAGATGTTACACTGGCGAGAACAGCGGCATTAAGCATCGATCGCGGGATTGTCGTCGATTCAAAAATGTGCACAAGTGATCCGAACATATACGCCGCAGGTGACTGTGCACAATACGAAAATCAAAATTACGCCATTTGGCCAGAAGCCATCGCTCAAGGTCGCGTTGCAGGGCGAAATGCCATCGGAGTGGCCTCGACATATGATCCCGTTATCCCATTTAACATCTATCACGGTATGGGATTAAGGTTGTTTTCCATAGGCGATGTCGGTTGTAATCCAGATGTGGCATATGAAATTATCACAGAAAATAATGAGGATGATTTTGAAAAAGTATTTTTAATAGACGATTGTGTAGTAGGGGGGATTTTACTCACAAACATCACCAAATCAAACTTATTAAAAAAAGCCGTGCGAGATGGTTATACAAAGGCGCAATATCTCGCGCTATAATTTAAAAAAATAAGAGCGGGAATATGCATATGCATATCCCGCTCTCACACTTTCATTACTTCGTAAAATTAAAAATCAATTTGATCAATTCTTCCATTTTTTGCTTGTCCATCTGTTCATCTTCAACAAAACAACTGGATGCATGCGATTCCATAATAGCTAGACCCACCTTATGCACCGACTGTTTTACCGCTGCAATTTGAAGCAAAACTTCATCACAGCCCTTATCCGCCTCAATCATATTCTCAATCCCTTGAATATGTCCCTTAATGGTTTTTAACCGATTAAGAATCTTCTTTTTTTCGTCAAGTTCTGGCATTTTAATCTCCTTACCTTAGATAAACAAACTCATGTTTGAATCTTCAGCTGCACCAAGCATAGATGCAACACCACCATATTCAACGCCATCAATAAGTTCTGCTTCCGTTATGCCCATTAAATCCATCGACATATTACACGCAACCATCCTTACGCCATTATCAAGTGCCATTTTTAATAAGGATTCAAGGGAGTCCACATTATGTTTTTTCATAACCATGCGAATCATCTTAGGGCCCATTCCAAACATGTTCATCTTTGAAAGACCAAGTTTAGTAGTGCCTCTAGGCATCATGCCACTAAACATTCTACTAATGAAATCTTTTTTTACATGTACTTTTTCTGGCCTTCTCAGAATGTTAAGTCCCCAGAATGTGTAGAACAGCGTCACTTTTTTACCCATTGAAGCAGCGCCATTTGCTATGATTAATGTCGCAATCGCCTTATCCAAATCACCACTGAAAACCACGATGGTCTTATCATCTTTGAGTACAACGGGTGCTTTTTTTCTGCCTTTTCTCAATTTAGCATAGAAAGCTTTATCTTCTTTGCCAGAATCCAAAAGCGTGTTACCCGTCTTTTCACACCAAACGCCGATATCGTTCATAAATCCTGGATCTGTTGCTTTTATCTCTAAAATATCCCCCGGATTCATAAGTTCGATGGCCTTATGCACTTGCATAATGGGACCTGGGCATTGGAGTCCACAAGCGTTCACTTTTATCACCACAGCATTTGCATCTTCTTGAGCATCATGATATGCTTCATCACGTTCTACATCACCGGTCTCAGAAACGTGTACTTCAGCCGCCGACGTAGAGCCACCACATGGTCCACCGTCCGATTGACATAGCACCATAGAATAGGTCGCAAATCCACCAATTAAGTTATAAACATTCTTAAAGCCATTTTGTTCTAAAATTCTCGTAGCTGCATGTCCACGGATGCCAACCGCACAGTATATTACATATGTTTTCGAAGGGTCTAATTCAACCATTCGCTCACGCAATGCATCCACTGGTATATTTATAGAGTTTGTAATAAAACCCATTTCTCTTTCCATAGGCTCGCGGACATCGAGTATAACCGTAGCTGGATCCATACCTTCAAACTCATGCCATTGGAACGGCTTCGTAATGCCTTTCAAAATATTTTCAGCCACAAAACCCGCCATATTTACAGGATCTTTAGCAGATGAATAAGGAGGTGCATAGGCAAGTTCAAGTTCCGTCAAATCATAAACCGTAGCATTAAATCGAATCGCTGTTGCGATGACATCTATGCGCTTTTCAACTCCATCATATCCTACATTTTGAGCACCAAGTACTTTACCTGAACGATCAAATATTAACTTAAGTGTCATAGGCAATGCGCCAGGGTAGTATCCCGCGTGAGAATTTGGATGCACTAAAACCGTATAATAATCTTTACCATAGATTTTTCCATCTCGCTTAAGTGTCTTTTCGTTAACGCCTGTTGCAGCAACGGTTAAATCAAATACTTTTGCCACAGAAGTGCCTTGAGAACCTTTAAATGCCGTCTTAATCCCCGCTATATTGTCTGCGCAAATTCTACCTTGTTTATTCGCTGGACCTGCTAATGGAATCATGGTCTTTGTACCACTGATAAACTCAGTAACCTCTATGGCATCGCCGATTGCATAAATACTCGGATCAGAAGTTTTCATGTGCGCATCGACGATTATGCCACTTCTAGCATTTACATCAAGACCCGCATTTTTGGCGAGTTCACTTTGAGGTCGAATACCGATTGATAAGATCACCATATCGACTTCGAGTATTTTTCCACTTGATAAAGTCACTTTTGTCGCGCCATTATGATATTCAAACGATTTAACACCATCACCTAACAGTAAGTTAACTTTCTTCAACTTCATATGTTTATGCACGATTTGTGCCATTTCATAATCTACAGGTGCCATCACTTGATCAGCCATTTCCACCACAGACACTTCCATGCCTAAATCATGGAGATTCTCTGCCATTTCAAGACCGATAAAACCGCCACCTATAACAGCAACTGTTTTCGGTTTAACATGATCCACATGGCTTTTTATACGATCCACATCCGGTATATTCCATAAAGAAAAAATATTTGGTGCATCAATACCTGGAATTGGTGGTTTTAATGGCGTAGAACCTGGAGAAAGAACCAAAACGTCATATGACTCTTCATAAGATTGTCCCGTTTTTAGATCTTTTACTTTAACCGCTTTATTTTCACGATCAATAGATAACACTTCGTTCTCAACGCGTACATCGATGTTAAAACGCGCCTTCATGCCTTCTGGCGTTTGAACCAATAGTGCACTTCTTTCAGCGATGGTACCGCCTATATAATAGGGCAAACCACAGTTTGCAAATGATATATATGGGCCTTTCTCAAACATGATGATCTCAGCTTGTTCATCCACGCGTCTAAGCCGCGCTGCAGCACTTGCGCCGCCGGCTACCCCACCAACAATTAATACTTTTTGTCCCATGTTTACCTCCATTCAATTTGTTAATGCACGTTCTAATTTCATTCAAAAAAAAAGCCCCCCACAGGGCTTATTTTATTTGGAAACTATAATCCCAAAAGCGTATCTAATTTTGACTTGTCAAATCCTTGAATCACTTCATCTTCAACATAAATCACAGGAACGCCCATAAAGCCCTTCGCCATGAGTTCTTTTCTCGCTTCAATATCACTTGAAACGTTTTTCTCAGTGTAGGTTACACCTTTTTCGTTAAAATATTCTTTAGCCATCGTACAATAGCCACAAGAGTTACTTGAATAAATTACTACATTTTTTTGCATTTTGAATTCCTCCATTATATTATATTTAGCATTTTGAACGATACATCAACGCTTGAATGTAAAAACCACGCGTCAACCAGAAATTTGAATAATCCACATTGAATCCTTCAAAAGTCTCAATTAATGCCTGATCCACTACACACGTTATACCCGAATATTCTTCAAAATAATCATTTGATTGTCGTTCACCCGGAACGAGACTAAAAACTGGACCGCCTCAACCATAGCTTACGATGGCGATTCTATAAATAGAATGCTTGGATCGATCCATTTGTAATTTTTCTTGCGCCTTGTCTGTAAACGTTATTTTCAAATGTCCCTCCCGCCCCCCTAGGGGGTAACTGTATCTTTATCATAACGCTAAATACACAGATTGTCAATTCTCTTTTATTATAACCTTATGAATTATTTGTAAACAACTTATACATATTCATCAACAGGTTTTCCACAAAATAAGTGCTTGTTATGTCAACTGATTATTTGCATTTAATTCTGACTTCACTTTACAATGTTAAGAGAATGTAAATAAATATCGAACATTTGTTAATAAAAGCCCCTTAAAATTCATATTCTTGTGCTAAGTATCGAAATTATAAACCAATAACCACATTTTTTGAGAATAGATTGTTCGGTTATACACATTATCCACAATTTTATCCACATTCTTTTCTTCATTATTCACAGGTTGACGATTTTCTGTTAAACTCAATTGGGAGGGATTAATTATGTGGGGAAAACGTGGACATCGTGGCGATGCGTTAGAAGATTTGCTCTATTATACAAACCAATATTATCATCAACAACAGTTATGTCGTATTGATAAGGTAAGCACGCCCATAAAAGTCGTAGACATCGATTCAAGCGGCATGGTTACAAAAGGTTTTTTTGAAAAGAAATCAACGGTTGACTTTATCGGCATTATTCAAGGCGTCTTCGTCGCTTTTGATGCCAAGGAGACACATTTAAAAAGTCTGCCACTCTCCAACATTCATGCGCATCAAATTGAGTATATGTGCGATATTAATAAACAAGGTGGGTTGGCTTTTATCATCATACATTTCAAATTTAATGACTCCTATTTTTTAGTGCCTTATGAAATCATTGCATCTTACTATGTTGCGGGGTCAAGTTCTTCTGCCCCTGCTCGAAAATCTATACCTTACAAAGCAATGGATCCAAAATTTGAGATAAAAAAAGAGCGCTCTGGAAGCATACTAAATTACCTTGAAACACTTAATACGTATGTTAAGTATAAAACGGAACTTGAAATCGATAAAAAGGTGTAGCATTAAACCCTCATGGTTTAGATGCTACACCTTAATTTTTGCTGCATTTAAGCAATTAATTTAACCTTTAATTCTACCATCGGTTGAAATGGTAATCTCACTGTATGGAACGATGCATTCTGATTTTAACATCGCCGTTCTAACCGCTTGGATAATACCACCACAACATGGGACTTCCATACGTACGACTGTGATACTCTTAATCGCATTGCTGCTAAGAATTTGAACCAACTTATCAATATTTGCTTGATTATCATCTAATTTCGGGCAGCCAATCACAGTCACTTTGCCTTTGATAAAGTCCCTATGAAAATCTCCATACGCAAAGGCTGTACAATCTGCTGCAATCAATAAGTCTGCCTCCTTAAAATAAGGTGCATTGGGGCTGACCAATCGAAGTTGAACAGGCCATTGCATCAACTCTGAAGGCATAACAAATGATCCTTCTTGTGCAGAAACTTCCTTAACTGGGGTTTTAGCTGACATGTCAAATGCAACCACGGGCTTGCGTTCAAAACTTTTTGACTCTGAACTCGAACAGCCACATCCAAGCGTACCTTTTTCTTCCGATGGCGTTGCTTTAATGTTCTTTCTTGATTGATCAAATGTATCCGTATCTTTTTCTACCACGTGAATGGCATCTACAGGACATTTCGGTAAACACATACCTAAGCCATCACAGTAAGATTCACTTACCAATTTTGCTTTTCCATCAATAATTTCTATAGCACCTTGCATACACGCTGTTGCACACAATCCACATCCAATACATTTATCTTCATTGATTTCAATAACATTTCTAATCATCTGTTGACCTCCAAATTTTAAGACACCTTGTGTGCCCATCTCTTAATCTCATTATAGAAGAAATAAAAATTTGGGTCTGTAACATAGGTTACAATATGCACGTTGCTTAAATGATCATATCATTATAGAATTCATGTTTGTTTTTATAACGGTCTATGGGGATTACGGCATCATCGATACCGCCAATCACTCTTGCTGGAACGCCCACTGCAGTTGAGTCCGTCTTCGTATCAACCAATACCACAGAACCTGCACCAATTTTTGTACCTGCGGCAATATGGATGGGTCCTAATATTTTTGCACCCGCCCCTATGGTTACCCGATCACCAATCGTAGGATGACGTTTACCTGTATCTTTGCCAGTTCCACCAAGCGTTACACCTTGATAGATGGTGACAAAATCTCCTATAATCGCAGTTTCGCCGATGACCACACCTGTTCCATGATCAATAAATAACGCCTTACCTATGGTAGCGCCAGGATGAATTTCGATACCTGTAAAGAAACGCCCCATTTGAGAAATTAAACGCGACATAAAAAAGAATTTATGACGATAAAGCACATTAGACAAGCGATACAAGCCCAGCGCATGGACCGAAGGATAAAGCAATAATACTTCCATATACGATCTCGCAGCAGGATCATTTTCTTTTATAAATTTTAAATATGAAATGAGTTTATTAAACATAGTAACCTCCTCTATTAGGCAAAAACTTGATTTGATAGGTATTTTTCGCCTTGATCAGGTGATATCATTAGTACTTTCTTACCTTTACCGAGCGCTTTAGCCACTTCTAAGGCTGCAACCATGGTTGCACCACTTGAAATCCCTAAAAACAAACCTTCTTTCTCAAATAACAAACGCGTCATGCTATAGGCACGCTCACTGTTAACGTGTATGATTTCATCTATAATATCTAAATCTAAAATGCTGGGTATAAAACCAGCTCCGATGCCTTGAATCTTATGTGGACCTGGCGCTCCCCCCGATAAAACGGGTGATTCTTCAGGTTCAACCGCTATGATCTTGATGCTTGCATCGTTTATTTTTAAGCGTTTACCAACACCAGTAATCGTGCCTCCTGTTCCTACAGAAGCAACAAAAGCATCTAAATGGTCAAAATCGGATAGAATTTCAAGGGCCGTTGTATCAAAGTGGATTTGGCTGTTTGCAGGATTGTTAAATTGTTGCGGCATGTAATAGTGCGGCGTCTCAGATAAACGCGTCGCTTCTTCTATAGCGCCTCGCATGCCCACTGCACCATCTGTAAGCAATAGTTCAGCGCCATAAGCCTTTATTATTTTACGCCTTTCTACACTCATGGTGTCTGGCATAACGATCGTCACTGGATAGCCCATGAGTTTCCCGATTAAAGCCAATGCGATGCCCGTGTTGCCACTGGAAGGTTCTATGATGGTCATACCTGACTTCAAGAAGCCTTTTTCTTCTGCCGCAAGAATCATCCCAAGTGCAGCACGCGCCTTAACACTGCCTGTTAAATTCATGCCTTCTAGTTTCACATATATATCAGCCATGTGCGCATCTGTCAGATGATTGATTCGTACTACGGGTGTATTGCCTACTAAATCCAACATTCTATTTTTAATCATCAATTCGCCTCCAAAACACACTTTTAAAAAATAAATATAAAAACCCTCATCTCTGCTTAAGAGACGAAGGTTATCCGCGGTTCCACTCTAATTGACTTCAAAAGTCCACTTGGGCACGATTTATGCTCAGTCTCTGTATCGGGAGAACCCGGTGTAGCCTACTGTAATTCGGTACACTGCTCCAAAGGGCACTTCAACTAACTCAACTTAGGAATATTCCACCAATCATTCCCTCTCTTTAAAGCATCATAAGTCTACTTTCCTTTTTCAACGCTTAAATTATAAGGTTAACATTTAATTCCCACTATTTTCGTAAGATATCTTAATTGGTATTTTACATGGAATAACAGAAAGTGTCAACTGTAATAAAGTAAATAAATTGTGACGAAAATTTTGTTAAATCATTAACTTATTTTGTGCCCTAATCACATGCTTTTATGATAAAATAAAGTAAGAGGTGAAAATCATGGACTTTAAACAACTGGAGGCTTTTGTTAACGTTGCCCGATATAAAAACTTTTCGAAAGCGGGAAAGGTACTTTACTTGTCTCAGCCGACCATCAGTTTGCATATCGCAAATTTAGAGAAGGAACTTAACACCCCCTTATTTGATCGGACCTCCAAAGAAGTTAATTTAACACCTGCAGGCGTTGAATTTCTAAACGATGCCCTGGATATGATCAACATGAAAAACAGAGCGATCTACAATCTTGTGAATTCTCAAAAAAAAATATCGGGCGCTATACGCATTTCTACATCGACTACGCCTAGTTTAGTCATCTTGCCACAAGCAATAGAAATCTATCGAAAAATGCATCCCGAAGTCACATTTATAGTGGAAGAAAAAAGTTCTAGCGAAATCCTAGAAGATGTTTGTTCTTTAACAAGCGACATCGGTTTAATAGGCATGCACGTTGAGAACGAGCGATTTATTAGTCAACATTTGTTTGATGATGAGCTGGTATTTATATGCTCTGAAGACACGCCGCTAGACGGCATCGTGGAAATCTCTGAACTCTCAAAATATCATTTCATCAGCCGTAGCGATCAATCCGCAACACGCATTGAACTCGAACGCGCGATAATCGCGCAAGGTTATCATTTAGATTTTTTAGAGAGTGTCGTTGTTAGCGACAACATGAACTTAATCATACGATTGGTTTCCCAAGGCGTTGGTATCTCCTATATGTCAAAAACACTCTTTGAGTGTTATCAAAAAGTGTTAGCCGTAAAAGATTTTAAAGTGCGTGGACTAAACATTTCGCGTCATATACACTTACTCACGAACAGACGCAGAACATTATCACCTGCTGCTGAAGATTTTATCAAAGTATTTCACACCTTAAAATAAACTCAAAACACATAGAGCGTCTTTAAGATTCAGTTATCTTAAGGACGCTCTTTTAAATTGATCTTACTAAATTTGATGGCTAACATGAGTGGCAACAACATAAGCACGCCGAATCCAAAGAATAGTACATGATATCCAAAATAATCGGCAATCATACCGCCTAGAAGCGTAAAAACGAAATTCGCTATGCCAGAGGATATAGCTGAGTTGATTGAAATCGCTGATCCAACCACTGCTTTTGGTGTGATTTCACAGATAATCTCGATAAATATCGGAATAAATATGCCTACCACAACCCCTCTAAGTATGCCTGCAAGTGCAAACATAAAAAAAGTACTGCTAAAACCGAGTATAGTCATGCGCAAAATTGCCACCACATTCATGAAAACCAACAACTTAATCGCTCCAAATCGCTGGATCAGTTTTTTTGAATTAAAGATAAAAGGCACTTCCACGCAAACCGCTATAAACGTAATGATCCCCAACTTGGAAACATCTATACCATGACTTCTAACATATAGTCCTAGGTATTGATCCGAACCAAAAAAAGTGCCCAGAAGCAAGAAACCATATACGAGGACAAATAGATAAGATTTTTGTTTAAGTAAAGTGCTAATGTCTTTTTTAAAATGACTTTTTACATGCACTTGATTGGTAGACTTTAAAGAAAATGACAAAACAAAACTCAATAAAAAGCCCATGGTCGAAATATAGAAAATCCATTTAAGACCCCATAGACTTGCGACTTGTGCAACGACGAATGCGCCGATTCCATACCCTATGGAACCCCAAGTTCTAATAAAACCAAACGAATGATTCGGTTTGCTATTCACATATCCTATCGCCAGTGTATCGGTCAGAGGATTTTGGCCACACATAAATATTTGATAGACAAAGTAAATCAAAATCACCGTTGTGTCTTTCGTAAACCACGTTATAAGTGCCGCGATACACGCATTGGTGACCATTAATATTTGAAGTATGGTCCGCGTTTTACCTGTATAGTCCGACAAACCACCCCATAAGGGTTGAAACACTAAGGAAATCAACGGTAGAACAGACATTATAACGCCAATATGAGATAATGATAGGCCCACCACTTCATTCATATACACTGTTACCAATGTGTATACAGAAGACCATGTAAAAAATAAGATAAAATAAAAGACATTATAAGGCTTCATATTATGCACCTGTTCCTATATGATATGCAAAAGTATAGCATACTTTATACACATAATATACCGTCACTTTTGCACATCTTGCCCTTTATTTTTTTAACAGCGTAGCCGCTTGAAAATCACATATAACCGTTACATTTGGATGCAGTTGTAACACGGAAGCTGGACATGTTGGTGTTATGTCCCCATAGAGCATGCCGTAAACGGCTTCAGCTTTTTCCTTACCAGAAGCCAGCAAAATAATTTTACGTGCTTGCATGATGGTTTTAACGCCCATGCTAATGGCGTAACGTGGCACTTGCTCAATCGCGCTAAAAAAACGCGCATTGTCTCTAATGGTTTTTTCATCAAGTGCAACCACATGTGTCTCCGCTTCAAATTTCAAATCGGGCTCATTAAACCCTATGTGACCATTTCGACCAATACCCAAAACTTGTATATCGATTCCCCCTGCGCGTTTGATGGCATAGTCATACGCTTCACATTCGGCATCCAACTGTGCTGCATTGCCATCGGGAATGTGTCTATTCGTTGGATCAATATTTACGTGTTTAAAAAAATGATTGTACATATATGATTTATACCCCTGAGGATGCTCAGCCTCAAGTCCAACGTACTCATCTAAATTAAACGCGGTTACCTTTTCAAAATCAATAAGACCCATTTGGTACATCTTAACAAGTTCTTTATATAGCCCTTCAGGTGTTGAGCCTGTTGCAAGCCCCATAACACATTCGGGCTTTAAAATCACTTGACTCGCTAGAAATTGTGCCGCCTTATAACTCATGGCTGCATAGTCATTTACGATTAATAATTCCAATTTATGCGCTCCCTTTTACAAATGTCTGTATTACTTTAAAACCTGTTTCAAATAATGTGAAATCTGCATCTTTATCAACTTCAATACTGCCCTTATCACGTGTCATTCCGATTACATTTGCAGGATTTAAGCTCACCAATTTAACCAGCTCAAAAATAGGCAAAGGGTGCGCTTCATAAAAACGTTCTAATGCACGATCCATACTGAGTGTACTGCCTGCTAATGTCCCATCTTCCAAACGGCATACGCCGCCTACCGTGGAGAGTTTTTGTCCGCCCAAATCATAAGTGCCCTCTGAAAGCCCCCCTGCTCTTGTGCAATCCGATATCAATGAAAGACGTTCTGCGTTTAAAAGTTGATAAAGCCCTTTATATAAACCTGGATGTACATGTACATCGTCTGCGATTAAATCCGCTGTGAAAGGCATTTGCATCATAGCACCTATGACACCGGGTTCTCGGTGATGAATTGGAGGCATGGCGTTAAAGCAGTGCGTAATATGTGTTATGCCCATCTGAAAAGCTTTGATGGCACACGCATAACTACAGTTGGTATGACCTATTGCGAGTTTTATGTGTGTAAATGCACGCATAAGCGTCGAAAACTCAAAATCATGATCACATTCTGGCGCTAAAGTAATCATACGTATACTCGATGCATATGACTGAATCAAATCAAAATTGGGCTTTTGAATATAACTTTCATTTTGAGCCCCTTTTTTCTCGCGATTAATAAAAGGGCCTTCTAAATGTGCCCCTATTATTTCAGCTTCGCCCAATGCTACGCCTAAAGCCATTTTTGTAGCAATTATGTCAAGCGCTGCTCTAATCTGGGACTCTGGCATGGTCATGGTCGTTGGTAAAAAACTGGTTACGCCGTTCATCCTTAACACTTTTGCGATTTGAGTAAGCGCTTCCTCCGTGCCATCCATAACATCAAAACCCATAGAACCATGAATGTGAAGGTCGATCCATCCTGGTGAAACATATGCGCCGCAAGCATCAACTACCTCATAGGATGCAAAAGAGCGACCATGCATTTTAATCACGTCCTCCAAATCATCCATCAGACCGAATGCACGGATTTTTGTATCGAACATGACAAATCCGCTATCAAGCATTCCATCAATAAGCAGCAACTTCCCATTTATAATTAACTTCATCTTAATCCTCAGTTGATGTTTTAAATCTAAACGATTGCCATGGTTTGATGGTGTGTATTAACGGCAATTCCTCTTCACATACGATCGCAACCCTATTGCTTCTGCCACTACTTGGCATCGGCTTTAGTGCAAGTTGTAGTTCACCTGTATAGCGCGTATATAAATCACTTTCGATGATGACATCCCCTGGTTTTATATCGTCGGTATCATGGGGTGGAAAAGCGTGACCTTTGTATTTTACGCGACTCATGGTTGAACGAATCATATACGCCGAGACGTCACCACGGTTGTAATGCGGCTCTTCTAAAACGATCTTTTTTTCTAATGCGGTAGCGCCTTCTAAAAATTTGACATTCAATGTAAGTATTTCGCGGTCTATCGAGCCAAGTGCTTTCAGCTCCGATTCACTTGCAAACATGTTTGCGATAATAACGTCGTCGATGAGTTCCGTATTAAACAACTCTTTTGCCTGAGTGGTTATAGATAGGTTTCTGTGTTTCTCTAATGTACAAAGTCCTTCGCTCACTGGCCATGGTCCGATGGTTGCTGATTGTGCATTTACAAATGCTGCGGTTTTTAAATTTAGATTTTTGAACTGTTCCGAACATTTAATGAAATGCGCATCACTTAACCCCGTATACCGATGGGGATAGAAATTATGACACCCGTACAGTCGGCTAACATTTGGTTTATAACTCATGATATTTTCAACATATCGATTACCTGAACTCATATTGAGTTCGATGGCAAGCCCATAATCATTCTGTGTCATTAAGGCTTCCTCATGCCCGGAAAATCCCAAATCCAATCGAATACCAGAAAGATTCAGATGCTTAAAAAAGCCCAAATCAGTAGGTTCGATGTTATAGATTTCAAAAACACCTGGGTCCACATCTGCGATAACTTCCATGCCCAGTTCAGTGGCACAAGTGGTCATGGCCTTAAAATGAGATAGAAAAATCTCAGGATCACCACTAGCGGAAATTAAACAGGTGAAAATACGTTCGAAACCATATTTTGCCGCCATTCTAATATAGGCTTCTATCGCTTCTGGTGTCGCTTGATCTGGATAAACAGAAATGCCTAAACGCTTCTTCATATTAAACCTCACCTAATTTATTAAAAACCAACTCATACAGTGCTACCATCTCCGTTGCCAAGTCTTTCGTGGTCATGGCATTCATCAAGTGGTCTTGTGCGTGAATTAAAAGCATGGAAAGCTCTGTTTGTTGCCCACCTGCTTCCGCTTGAATAAGCGCTGTCTGACTTTTATGCGCAAGACCCAAACACTTGGTGGCTTTTTCAAGCGCATCATATGCTTGTTCAAATTGCTTCACTTTTGAAAATGCGATGGCTTCCATCGCCAAACTTTTTGCCTCGCCACTATTTGTTATTAGATTTAGTATTATCGATTCCATACAAATGCCTACCCCTCTTTAAATTTAATTGCGCATAGAGCATGGCTCAAATGCCATCCTCTATGCACAATATTTCTATCTTATTCGTGACTTTGATTTAAAGTCTTACTGCGATCCAATGCGCCCATAAACGGCAGATATACTACAGTTGCCAATAAAAGGTTTATAGCGGCTACGATGCCCCCTCTAATAGAGGCCGTTGCAATCGCCGCACCAATAACTGGTGGGAATGTCCAAGGTACGATGGCCACAGTCTTTGGACAGAATCCAATTTTCATAGAGAACCAAGTAAATGTTACCATTAAAATAGGTCCTAATACAAATGGAATCAGTAAAAATGGATTTAAAACGATTGGTAAGCCATATACGACAGGTTCGTTGATATTAAACAGACCTGGTCCTATGCCCAATTTAGCGATTTCTCGGTGTTCATTACGCTTCGCAACGATAAAGATTGCGAAAAGTAATCCGAGTGTTGCACCACTACCGCCCATATAGACAAACGTATCAAGCATAACTTTTGTTACGATATGAACAGGTTCTGCGCCCGCTTGGAATGCTGCAGCGTTTGCTTCTATAAGTGGTAAAAGTATCGGTTCGATGATGCCACCGATGATGTTAGAACCATGCAAACCAAAGAACCAAAGAATTTGATTCATAAAGACGATTACAACCGCTGAACCCAGTGAATCGGCAGCAGATCTTAATGGCATCGCCACAACACGATTAATAAACACAAATAAGTTGCCATCTGGAATTTTAGAAATTAAGATTGATGCAAATGCAAAGACCGCTAAAACGATCAATCCTGGAAACAGCGATGCAAATGATTTCGCTACTGCAGGCGGAACACCTTCAGGCATCTTTATTACCAAATGTTTCACTTTGAACAGTTTAACAAAAATTTCAGTTGCAGAGATTGCAACTAAAATCGCTACAAACATCGCACCGGAATTCACGAATGACCAGTGAATATCACCCCAGTTGCCATTTGGCGAAACTTGAGGGACAAGAATAAAAAATGCACCTAGTGAAATCATACCCGCACTTAAGCCATCTACGCCATATGATTTTGCTAGATTAAACGAAATACTAAATACCAAGTAAAGTGAAATAACTGCAAATGCACCCCACCAAATGTTGCCACCAAAATTTTTCCAACCGTCTCCAAAAACTGAAGCCATAAAGTTTTGATACGCGTCAATTGGCAAATTGTTAATAAGGACTGCAAATGAACCTGCGATAAGAATTGGCATAAGTGCCACAAAACCATCGCGAATTGCAACCAAATGTCTCTGTGAACCCACTTTTCCAGCGATTGGTATAAAATACTTCTCTAGAAACTTCATGATACTTTTCATGATTTACCCCCTGTGTCATATTAAGTAATTTATGATTCCTTAGAATCTTAAAATTGTAAAATTACAATTTTAAAGCTTTTTCAAGGACCACTGGTCCATTCATCGTACCGTAATCGATGCTTTCGATCACCGCTACTGGGATCCCATTCCCTTCAACTTCTTTTTGAATCTTAGATAATAAAAAGCGTACTTGTGGCCCTAAAAGAATAATATCTACTTTCTGATAGTGATCTTTTGCTTCCGACTCAGAACACGCAAATATATCGATGTCCATTCCTTGCGCATCCGCTGCCTTTTTCATCTTTGTCACCAGTAAACTGGTAGACATTCCTGCAGAACATACCAACATGATTTTTTTCATTTCAAACCTCCCCAGACTTGATTACAAGTTACCTTTTGCTATATGATATGCGCCCACTGCCGCTTCGTGTTCCAACCGTTTCATCAGAATTTCCGCAGGCAACGCACGCCTTAAAGCCGAAAATATGCGTTCGTTTTTAACCAGTACACTGCCACTTACCACCAGCGCAAAGGGTTCAAAATCCATTTTTTCATAAAGCGTCATAACCGTCCTTTTCAGTGTATGCACCGCATGGTCTATGATGCGTTTTGCTTGCGTATCCTGTTCATAAAGATCGCTAACAAGGGGTGCAAGTTGTGCGATTTCATGTTTTCCTTTGGACTGTCCATAGACAAAATCCACCAGTTCTGTTTCCTCAGTAATACCCAACTGCGCTGAAATGGTTTTAAACAGTTCTGTCTTTGGCCCTCTGCCGTCATAACTTTCTAAAATCGCTTTAATCGCATCTCTGGCGATGGCATAGGCACTGCCCTCATCATCTAAAATATGACCCCAGCCGCCAACGCGGATCAACGCGCCGTCCTTTTTGACCCCATAGCATACCGACCCTGTGCCACTGATTAAAATGCCCCCTGACAATGAACCATTTTCGGCTGCCATGGCAACCAGTGCATCATTCATCACATCCAAACTACCTGTGTATGGGATTTCTTGAAAGGACTGTCTGATCCGTTTTTCGTCTGCGACAGTATCTATACCCGCTCCACCAAAACAGATTCGATTGACATCTGAGAGCATAATCCCTTGGGATGCACAAAGTTGGGACAATAAAGACTCTAACGTTTCTTTCATGGCCTCTAAACCAATATTATGGTAGTTGGTCGGACCAACAACACTTTGATGTAAAATCGTGTTTTCATCCCCTATTACACCCACCGTGTTTGTACCGCCCCCATCTATACCGATGTAATACTTCATGCGATCACCTATAATCCTTCTGAAAACAATTTGTTTAACCCCATTACCGCTTCATTTTCATCTACACCGTCGGCATAAATCGTTATTTCTTCACCCGTATTTACACATAAACTCAAAATGCCCATGATGCTTTTCCCATTTATTTCGCGATCGTTCTTTTTAACTTTAATATCGCTTTTGTATGATGATGCAACACTTACAAATTGTCCAGCTGGACGCGCATGCAATCCGGTGTCGCTATTCACTGTGACTGTAATTGATTTCACACACACACCTCCTTTACACGCTACTATATTGCAGGATTGATGCCAAAATACAAACAAGATGCCAAATAAATGTGGCATTTTGTATAAAAAAAAGCAAACCCATTGGATTTGCTTGCTAAAATATCGTATTTATTTTTAAAAATAAGACCATTCGCCTCACATACGTAACCAATTTACACACATATAACGCATTTTCTGTGTAAATTGTGTGTAAAATCGCAACACACTTTTACACACTTTGGTGATTGGATATAAACATTTTCGTTAAATATGCCACATCACTTTCCGAAAACATGACGTTAAATGCGTGTTCAAGTGTTTTAATTTGCTGCCTAGTCAGTTCCATTTCACGGCTGTATTGAGATTTATAATGTTCCAAATCGCCCTTTGGTGGTAAGACGATTCCCTGTAAAAGATGGTCAATTAAAAAACTCAAATGCAGTGCGATGCCGATTTTTACATCATTGGGAATCATGACTTTTAAAGCGCGTTCATTGTTCACGATGAACTGCCTCACTTCGCCAATGAGCGTTTTAGATGAAACCGTTTTAATATGCTCCTCTAAAGAATCAGCGATCCGAATGTACGCATCCTGGTTTTCGATGAGTCCTTTTAAGCGCATGAGGCCCTCACCTGCTAAAATTTCAATCGCCGATATAAATGGGATGCCGCGCTCTTCGATTTCAACGGTTCCCACGATGGCCAAGATCTCATAGGACAATTTATACTCAGTAATGGCATTCATAAATGCCTTTCGGTCCAAGATGTCTAATGAGACGATTTCAAAGGCATCGCTGAGTGTCAATGCTTTCATAATAATTTGCTTTAGGCGTTCACTGGCGCCTTCACCAGTAAAACAAACGGTAATAATTAAGTGCTTTTTACGAATATCCTTGATCATCGGCAACTCACCGCTTCGTCCCATCAGGTCATTACAAGCGCTTAAAATTTCATCGATTTCTCTGCCTAGAACCGCTCGTCTACACGCTTCAAGTGCGATAGGCGTACTGACAAAATCCAACGTTTGGCACGGTACGCCCGTTTCTTGATAGATGATTTGAGAAAAATTCACCAGCGAACCCATGTCCACGAGTACCATGACGCCCTTGCCTTGATGAATTTCTAACACCTTCTCTTTTGCGAGTTCCACCATGGTTTGCGGTTTCATATTCAGTGGCATATCCAGTGCGTGGCAATGCGGCGTACCGATGAGTGCATTTACAACTTGCGCCATACTCGTCGCCGTTGCTTGTCCATGCATAATGAGCAATACTGCCACGTATTCTGGGGCTTCACCGACTTTTTCATACGGATTCGTCGCTAGAAACATGGCCAAATAACCAATTTCATCGAGAGGTGTCTCGATGTTAAAGGTTTCATCGATACGTTTTGCGATTTCCATGGCCACTAAAAACTCATCGGGATAATTGATTCTTATGACATTGAGTTTTGGATGATAGATTTTTTTCCCTGCGCGCATGCGATCGATGCTGCCATTAAGGTGCAGTGCAAATCCACAAAAAATCTTTTCATCAAATACTTTGTTCAATTTTTTCGCTGCATAAGCCAACACATTCTCAGTAAAGGCAACGCGCTCTGCATCCACAACTTTTGAAATTTCGTCTTTTTTGTATTGATCGGGGATTTCAACCAAATATTTTTTAAAGTGTTTCTCGATATCCACGCTCATCAGTTGATTGATTTCTTGATCATCCAACCCTTCACTTCGAAGCGCTTCCAGTTTATGCTCAATTTGCTCATAAAAATAAGTATCGGGCATCTCATGGTCATTTAGATACATTTCAGATTCATCAAAATGGAATTTGAAAATGTCGTCTTGATGTTTGATGAGTTTTTCAAGTTCCACTCGAAATTCTTTGATGCGTAGATGACCACGTTGAACGGGATTTGGTAAATCGCTCAGTTCGATCATCAAATAGCGTTTGTCTGTGGATTTATAATTTAAAAAAGCCTTTGCACAGGAAAGTTGGATATCACTTTTAAGTTGTCCAATATTGCTTGGACATTCGTATAATAAAAACGATTCAAGTGCATTTCTAGAAATATAGATGCTTTTAGACAGTCTTTTGGATTCTTCTTTTATAAAGGTTTGGATCAGTAAATAACGGTCTTTTAAACCACGCTCACTTAAAGCGGGCAATAAAATCGTCATCGGTATCCTCCTGGTAAAGGTCTTTAGCAGTGAGGATTCTGGTTCTTCGGTGGTGGCGGCGATGATTTGAACCGAAGCATAAACCCGGTCTTCGGTATCTCCAAGTCTTCTGAAATAGCCTTTATCGATGAACGTAAATAGCATTTCTTGACCTTGATGCGATAGGCGATGCACTTCATCTAAAAAAATCATCCCACCATCAGCTTTTACCAGCAGGCCTTCTCGATCTTTATCTGCGCCTGTGTATGCACCTTTTTTGACGCCGAAAATTTGCGCGATGAGCAGTTGCGGGTTTTCTGCATAGTCGGCGCAGTTAAAACGCACAAATGGCGCATCTTGCATAATGGTTCGCGCTTCTTTTGCAAACTGAAACATCAACTCTGCAAACATGGACTTTCCCACACCCGTTTCACCGAGTATTAATGTGTGTAATCCTCTTGGGGGATAAAGAATCGCCGCCTTTGCTTGCTGAATCGGCACCAATAAACTTTTGCTGGCACCAATAAGTGCATCTAGCGAGTATTTTTTATCCACGTGAAAAACGGGTTGAAAGCGTTTTTGCTCGGATGCTTCGGTGATCAGTGCATAACGAACTGGACGGCCCATGTGTTTGGCAACCTTTCCTTCTTGCGCAAGTTGATTTAGATGTCGACTCGCATTGGCACGGTCAATATGTAACGCTTCTGCCAACGTTTCAGCTGTATAGCCCCCATCACTTTGTGTGGGTTGATTTTTTAACCATTGATAGATTTCATCGATTTTTCTCATACACACCTCAGCCTTGTTCTCAAAAAAAAACACTCAGCTCATGGTAACATAAGCGGAGTGTTAACGTCAATCCTCACTAACCTTTGATAATTTTAATATGCACTTTGCGCTTTCTAGGTCCATCAAACTCACATAAAAAAATGGATTGGAACATACCAAGTTCTATGCGTCCATTTTCGATAATCATCGTCTCAGAATTCCCAAAAAGGGATGCTTTGATATGCGCTGCACTATTGCCTTCTATGTGTAAATAGTTCCCTTCTTTGGGTACAATGAGATGCATGGTATCCAAAATATCGCTGTGTACGACGGGGTCATAATTTTTATTGAGCGTTAAACCAGCAGTGGTATGCGGCACATGCACAGTTACAATGCCATGTAAAACACCGCTTTCTAATACCAATGCTTTGACCTCATCTAGTAGTTCGACCATCTGGTACTTTTCTATCGTTTTTACATCAATCGTTTTAAACATAAGCTCGCCTCCATCGCATGATTATATATTTTATATATACGACGATTCTCAAGCTTTAAACCTTAATTTTGTTTTAGAGACTTAAAATACATCATACGCTCACCAAGGATGAGATAACCGATGGCCATAACCGCCAAAACGCCAACCGATATCCATGTGTTTTGATCGATACGTCCATAAATCACTGCACCTTCAATCGCAGACAACGCCCATTTATGGGGTGTAAAATTGGCGAGCATGAGCAGTGGTTTAGAAGTAATAATCTCAAGCGGCCACATACATCCGCCTAGCATGCCCATCCCCGTTAAAATAATCGGTGAAAGTGAACCCAATTGCGCCATGGTTTTTACCAGACTGACGATGAAAAGACTCAACGTCGTCATAACGCCGATGTACAGTGTACCGATACCAAGCACCAGTCCTATATGTTCTCCCCATGATATGCCAAACAAGAATTGTCCCGATAGCACCATCACCACCAGTTGAATCACACCGATGAGCATGCCCGTAAACAAATTCGCAGTTAACATATTTCTGCGTGTAGCAGGTGAAACCAGCAAACGATCTAGCGTGTGAATACGTTTATCTTCTAAGATGTCTCCCACAGTAAACATAATTGAATACGTAACAAAGAATAACGTCATGCCCACCGTATAGTGAACGCCCAAGCCTGCTGAAAGGCCCGATGATGCGTTATGAACACTACGAATCAACGAAATGGGCTTCTTACTCTCCCAGTGATCGAGATACGTGGTTCTCACTGAACTTCTTAGTGCATTAGGTTCGATACTGACATTATTTGCATCAGACACCTCAAGTATCCGATCCGACAATGAAACGATGTTATTAAGCTGCTCTACTTCGGACTGTAAGATTCGAGAGAGTTGAAAGGATTCAACGGTTTCTCTAATCTGCACGATTTCTATACCCTTTTCGGATTGATTAAAGTCATTATTTATTACCACCGCAGAGATGACATTTCTGTTTTCAACTTCTACAAGTGCTTCATCATAAGACATGAGTTTTACATTAAATCCATGTTCAGAAGTTAGATTGGTAATGATCTCTGATGATTCAATGCTTTGATCCAGATCGACTAAAGCTAAAGTTGCCACATAATTACCACCCATGGTATTTCCAAAGATCCCAGCCATAAATAGACTCATGCCTATCATAATTAAATATAGAACCATATAATCTTTCATTAGTCTAACTTTAAGCTTTAATAATCCCCACATACGATGCCACCTCCTTTCTTTTTATCATAAATACTGCCAATCCCGTAAACACGACAGTTATACCTGTAAGCAGACCGAAATAGAATACCAAGTCTGACCAAGGGGCATTTTGATAGATATCTATAAACAAGTCGATTACGATACCGTTTATCGCAAAATATTTTAACTGTAAAACGATTGGTGGCAAACCATCCACTGGAATGTAACTGCCCCCAATGAATGCAAAAACATGAATCAATAAATTCTCGAAAATATTTGCCACCTTATAGTTGTTTGCTGAAAGCGTGATTGCGCCTATTAAGACACCTACGCCACTTACCGCGAGTGATGAAAAGAGTATACCCACGAGTACTTTTAAGGGATTGCTCCAGTCCACTTTTAACACCACCGCGCCAAAGAGAATCAGCGCATTCATCTGAACAAAACAAAGGGTGACTGTCATCATAAATTTAGCTGCTAAAACTTTTCCATATAAAACACCTGATACAACGCCACGATCAAGCGTAAGCATTTTTTTCTCATTTAAGAGTTCACGTCCCATATAGCCAGATGAATACAAGATGAACATACCCATCATCGCTATGGCATAATATGTGAAACTATTTACCAGTTTTTTGCCCGGAACTGTTTCCATCGCTACAAATGATGCTTGTGAACCCCCTTCGTCATCAAATGCAACATCTGCCATGGTTTCAAAGAGCAGTTGTGACTCAAAATAGGTAGAGCCTACTGTCAAGTATACGTTTTTATTTACCACTTGCTTATTTAACGCATCAAAGTAACTTTCAAAGACACTCTGAACGATTTGTCCAGAATAGTTATAGTCTGGATGTTGAATCATTTCGATGGTCATGGGGTTACGACTTGGCAACATGAAATTCACATATTGATTAAAAATAAAGCCCTCTGGTAACACGATGATCGCTACGACTTCTTCGTTTTCAAGTGCTTGATTTGCCGTTTCCAGCGTCATCACCTTTGGATCGATTATTTCTTTTAACTGCGTATCACCCAAGAAAGTTTTAAAAAACATCGTCTCAAAATCTATGGTTTCGATCATCGATTCTACATCTTCTTCCGATACCATGCCTACTGTGGCTGCTTTAAAATTTGCCATTTCCGTGTTCATTTCATACTGCGAAACCACGGCCACAGGAATCGCATGCATGCGACCTGGATCTCCAAATGAGCCCGAAAGTGCAAAACTCAAAATCGTGGTTAACACGATGGGCATTAACACAAAAATCAAGAGACCTTTTTTATCAGAAAGCAGGACTTTGATATCTTTAATGTATAAATTTAATAACATCCTCTGCCTCCTAATCTCTTAATCCGCGTCCAGTTAATTTCAAAAATACCTGCTCTAAATTGGGTTTAGTCACATCAAACGATACGAGTCCGATGTCCATGCTCATTATTTCGTGTATAATTTCTTTTTGGCTATTGCCATTGCCACTGGCTAAAATGGAAACGTCCATCTCTGTGTTTTGAGTAATCGCCATGACGTTCTTAATCTCTTTAAAACGCGCCAAATATTCTTTTACGGATACGTCAAATGTCATGTGGATGGCCGTGTGACTGTCAGATTGGCTTATGAGTTCTTCTTGTGTACCTGATGCGATTACCTTGCCATGATCCATAATATAAACACTTTGGCAAAGTGCTTCAACCTCTTCCATGTAATGACTGGTATAAATCACAGTCATGCCCTGTTCGTTTAACAATTTTACGGTGTCGAGTATGTGATTTCTCGATTGTGGATCGATGCCTACAGTTGGCTCATCCATGATGATGAGTTTCGGATTATGGAGAAGCGCTACACCTATGTTGATACGGCGCTTCATACCGCCTGAATACTGCTCAACTTTGTCTTTTAATCGGTCATCGATTCCGATGATTTCTGATACACTTGCGATTCTCTTTTTTAGTTCCACGCCTTTAAGGCCATAAAGGCCGCCAAAGTATTTGAGGTTTTCATAACCTGTCAACGTTTGATAAAGCGCAATTTCTTGAGGCACATATCCCAAATGCGGTTTAATCCACTTTGGTTCTTTTACGATGTCTTTTCCGTCAAACAATAGGCGCCCAGAAGTGGGTTTGTACAGTGTGGATATCATGGAAATGGTGGTGGATTTTCCGGCACCATTGGGACCCAGTAATCCGACGATTTGACCAGATGGAATCTCTAAGTTAATGCCATCAACTGCTACGAAATTTCCAAAAACCTTCTTTAAATTTTCTGCTTTAATAATCATGGGGACACACTCCAATCTGTTAGTTTTTCTATCGGTAAAATATCAAGTTGATCCAGCGTACTAAAATCGAGTTGTTGCTTACGTTCAATTTCCCATAAGGTGTTCACTATCGTAATGCGTTGTGTCTCAAAGAAATTTTCAACTTCTGTGTTGCTCGCATAACTAAGATCTATCACGACCTTTTCTTCTACTACATAGCCGTCTACATCTACATATGCCGTTTCTTCATAGCCCGTAATGGTGATGGAGTCCATTAATGCATTGACAACGGTTTCAAACAACGCCTCTGTCATACCCTCACCAAGTTCCATCTCTTGATACAGGGTAACCAATTCTGCTTTATGCCGTATGAGCGCTAACCTGAGCTGCGTCATAAACAAATCCAATTGAAGCGCTGTGGGTTTGACGGTAAACTTTGTTGCTTTTATTTCACCATCTTTATTTTTGATCAATGTCTTTTCGCCCATAAAAATATTTTCCACTTTTAACATGCGTTGCCACTCTTCGCCCACGACTTTTGTAAATCCACCGATGTTGCCCGTGGGCATATCTACTTGTGCATTAACGTCATAAAGTGCGTTGATAAAAGGTAATTTCAAATACATTTTTCCTTTGCCCACTTGATACAGATACAAATCGGTACCCAATGTGTTGTTATAATAAAATATTTCTATGATGCTCTGATCTGCTGTACGGTTAAACCGTTCTTCCATTGTAAACAGATACTTTTCAAAAACTTTTATCTCGTCAGGCGGATATTCTCTGAGCACTTCTTGATTAAAGGTGCTTTCTACGAGCACTTCCGTTCGCGATCTACCACTTTTCACTTCTTCCGTCTTATCCACTGCTGCTATATAAGCTTCGTAATCTTCACCTTGCATACAGCCTGTTAAGACTAAAATAAAGACGCAGAGCATCAAAATGAGTTGCTTATTTTTCATTTCAATTTTCCTCCTTGATGTAATGCTTAATCCTATTATAAGGCACACATGTAAAAAGCACATCTTACCATAGTCATAAGATGTGCTTTTTATATGTGACAAAAGTCATGGTTTTTTACTGATTGATTTTCGTGATAATCAAATAACTTACGCTTGATGTTGTCGCTGCCAAAACCGTACCCCAAATCAAGTCGATGATGGTGATGGTAATCGGCCAGTCTTTTAACGTGGCAAGATTCGTTAAATCATAGGTGGCATAGGTGATGAAACCGAATAATGCGCCCGTTAAGAGAACCTTTTGTAGCGATTCTCCTGGCATGATCACGAAGTATAATAACCCGATGATAAAAATGACATAAAACACGATGGCCGCGATCCAGTTGACTTTATCTGCCATAAGGTACCCGAGATGTTTTGCATATAGATTTTTTGCGATAAAACCCAACCATATTAAATCTACCACCATAAAAACCGAAAAAGTAATCATAAAATTGCGTAGATAAATCATTTTTTGCCTCCTTCAATGCTATAATTATACAGAAGATACCCATTTATGGGCACATTCACGCGTTTTCTGTTTTATAAAATCTGACAAAAAAGAGAGGTTCATATGTCAAAAGGTTATATGCACATCTATACGGGTAATGGCAAGGGAAAAAGCACTGCAGCTTTTGGTCTCGCTGTACGTGCTGCCTGTGCTGAGAAGAAAGTTTATATCGGGCAATTCGTCAAAGACATGAAATATTCTGAAACGGCCATCACCAAGTATCTACCGAACATCGAAATCGAACAACTGGGCAGAGGGTGCTTTATCAAAAAAGATCCAGACCCTGCCGACATCCAAATCGCCAAAGAAGCGCTTATGCAGTGTGCTGAAAAACTTCAATTAGGCACTTACGATCTGGTTATACTCGATGAAATCTTTATCGCGCTCTACTATGAACTCATAGAACTTAACGCCGTTATCCAAGCGCTAACTAACCGCGCCACGCATGTAGAAGTGGTTCTGACGGGTCGTTATGCCCCCGACGCCCTAATCGAAATGGCCGATCTCGTTACTGAGATGAAGGAAATAAAACATTACTATACACAAGGGGTACTCTCACGGCCAGGCATTGATTGCTAAGAGGGACCTGGACAAAAAGTCCCTGGCAACTTTTTGTTAGTCGCACATAAAATAGCTATTCCATTATGAGCTTGCAAAAAGTTGCCAGGGACTTTTTCTCACTTTTTGAATAATCTCCTAATTAGTGGGTATTACGAAAATGGAGGTGAAAAGATGGATATGTATAAATGGGACGATCGCTTAAAAGTTAATCACCCGAAGATAGATCAAGATCATAAACTGATCATAGAAAAAGCTCGGGAGTTAAGCGAATGCATGATGAGAGGTCAGGGCAAAGAAAAGATCGTTCAAACGGTAGATTTTCTGAACAAATATGTGAAAACACATTTTGAAGAAGAAGAAAAAATTCAGAAGAAACACGGATTTCCAGATTTAGAAGCGCATCAAAAGAATCATCGGTATTTCATAGAACAATTAGGTGCACTCACGATTAAAATCAAAGAAGATCCCAACTCTTCCAAAAATGCCATTGAACTCAACAAACTGATTGCAGGGTGGTTTATCAACCACATCAAGAGAATGGATGTTGAAGTTGCCAAACATCTGAACAAATAATACTACATACTTAGGCGATTATATCCGCCTTCATCGTTATGTAAACGGACGTTATGTGCGTTTCAGGGGCTGTCGGGAAATAGATAGTTTCAGAAAAAAATATTTATAATCAAAAAGGAAATCCTCCTATCAGTGTCGAATAGACATTGTAGGAGGATTTTTGTACGAAAAAAAGATGGTCTTCCCACCATCTTAATCTCGTTGCACATAGTCTTGCGACATACGTACAAAATAATAAAAACATGCATAATTATTATAACGAATTTTTTGAATTAGGGCAACTACGGATAAATTATAATTTATACCAAATCGGTGTTCCATCAGATGATCCTGTACACATCGTAAAACGTGTTATGAAAGAACTGGATTTCTCCAGTTTGTTAAATCAGTACAACAGGTTGGGACGAAAAGGTTACAACCCCATCATGTTGTTTTCAGTATTAGTCTATTCTGCGCTTAGAGGTGTAAGAGCAGTAGACCGAATTGTAGAACTCTGTACGAGAGACCTTGCCTACATTTGGCTTGCTCAAGGTGAAAGGCCACAGCGCGATGCTTTCTATGATTTCATCAATAACAAACTAACGAATGAGATTCTTAAGGACTTACATTATCAGTTCATAAGAAAACTAGAAAAAGAAGGCTTTGTGTCATTAAAAGCCCTGTTCATTGATGGAACAAAAATTGAAGCGAATGCGAATCGTTACACATTTGTTTGGCGCGGCAGTATAAACTACCACCTTGTAGGGTTACTAGATGCTATTGAGAATGGCTATAATGATTACAATACCCTGATTACAGAAAATGCTTACGATGTGAAATACACACTTTCCACCATGAACATGTTCATTATTGAAGGTATGGAAAAAGTGCGCGAGGTCATCAAAAAGAACCGATCAAGAAAAGTGAACGACAAGAAAAAGTTATCCAATAACACAGTCATTGAGATAGATAACATGTCACCGCTAGAAATGCTTAAAATACAAGTTAAACTTATGGCGATTGCTAAAGGAGAAGGCATTGCATTTGTTGATGGAAAAGGTCAACGAAAAAGTGAGCTTCAAAGGCTATACGAAAGATTTGAAGCCTTTGGCGAGCGACTGATGCGATATAAAACATCATTTAAAATCATGGGATCAGATAGAAATAGTTATTCTAAAACAGATCTAGAAGCAACCTTTATGAGGATGAAAGATGATCATATGATGAATGGTCAACTCAAACCGGCTTATAATGTACAGATTGCAGTTGAAAACTACTTTGTGGTGCATAGTTATGTGAGTGCAGATCGCACGGATTACAATCCTTTGATACCGGTTCTTGAACTGCATCAAGAACATCTTGGCCACTATCCGAACGAAGTGACGGCAGACAGCGGTTATAGTAGTGAAAAGAACCTATTTTTTCTTCAGCAGAAAGGGATTGAGAGTTTTATCAAACTCCAAGAACATGAAATGATGAAAAAGCGTGCTTACAAAGGTGATATTGGTAAGTATAGAAATATGACGAAAGTAGACTCAGGTTATCTTTGCGCAAATAATCGTCTGATTACATTTGATAAAACACAGGTCAGCCACTCGAAAGGCTATACGCAAACACATCAAGTTTACTCTTGCAAAGATTGCAGTAATTGTGAACTTAAGCCAAAGTGTTTATACAAATACGACGAAACCAAGCACCGTGCTAAAAACAAAGTGATAAAAGTCAATGAATGCTGGGACGGTTTAAAAGAAAAATCATACAATAATATACACAGTGACAAGGGCATTCTAAACAGACAAATTCGTTCTATTCAAACAGAAGGTTTCTTTGGAGACATGAAAGCAAACGACGACTTTAGACAGTTCAACCATCGCACACAGGATAAGGTGCTAAAAGAATTTATGCTATTCGCTTTTGGTAAAAACATAGATAAGTATCATAAGTTTGTAATGGGTAAAATCAAAAGATTCGAAGGGAAAATTGACCAAGCTGCATGATTTGAATTAAGACGCCCGACTCTGAATCCGAAATGTTTTTGTTATGTTCAAAATTCAGGCATAACTGAGACAAAAACAAAATCTAGATAAAAAAATGCTAGAAAGGACTTTACGTAAGCCTCATTTCTAGCATTTCTTCATGTTTATTGTTTTTCAGCGGTCAATTAGGTATTTTCCCGATTGCCCCTTCGTTTAGTTATATAACAGAGATATCTACAAACTCAAATTTTGTTACGTCAAAATAGCCTTGATCGGTTATTTTGAGTTCAGGTATGACCGGTAAAGCTAAGAAACTTAATGTCATAAAGGGTTCAAGTGTTGAAGGGATGCTCAAGGTTTCATTTGCTAGTTTTTTAAGTTTTTCTATTTGTGAAGACACCTCTTCCATGGATTGTGTGGACATTAAACCTGCAATAGGAAGTGGTAATGTGCCTATAATTTTTCCATTAGAGGTCAATACGATACCGCCTTCTATTTCGATGAGTGCGTTAACTGCTTGTGCCATGTCAGGATCATTATCGCCGATAACGATGACATTATGTGAATCATGGGAAATGGTTGTTGCGATGGCACCATTCTTTATTTTAAAGTTTTCAACCAGTCCGATACCTATTGTATTGGTTTTTCCATAACGCTCAAGCACGGCTATCTTGACGATATCGATCATAGGATTGGGTTTGAAATGTCCGTTATGATCTTGATAGATCCGCCGGACCACATGCTCTGTAACGATGCTTCCAGGTGTAATTCGGATGACTTTTGCAACATCACTTTCGAGAGATAAATGAAGTTGTTCGGATGTTATTGGCTTGAGTTTGATGGTATTCGTAACTTTAGATGTATCTGAAATAGAAACTTCAAAAAGAGGTTTCTTATTTTTTGCTACAAGGCGCCCTTTTTTGAATACTTCTTCAATCTCGAATGTATCAAATGAATCGAACACGATTAAATCGGCATCGTATCCTGGAGCAATTGCACCAATATCTCTTAAATTATAACATCGTGCAGGATTAATAGTAGCCATCTGTATAGCTGTGATCGGGTCAATACCTAATTCGATTGCGCGTTTGACATTATAATCGATATGCCCTTCTTTTAATATGTCCTCAGGATGTTTGTCATCTGTACAAAACATGCACTGTTGTTTGGTGTGGTTGTTAATGCCTTTTATTAGGACCTCGAGATTTCTTGCTGCTGTTCCTTCTCTGATTGCAACATACATGCCGAGACCGATACGCTCTTCCATTTCTTCGACAGTTGTACATTCGTGATCTGTTCGAATGCCATTAATGACATAAGCGTTGAGTGATTTTCCTGTTAAACTTGGGCCGTGGCCATCGATGATCATGCGATCGGCCATTTCTAATTTAGACAATATATCTAAGTTTCCAGAAATGACATTAGGGTAATCCATTACTTCGCCTAGTCCTAAAACTTTTGGATGGGATTCTAATGTTGAAAGTGCATCGCGATCCAGAATGAAACCGGCGTTTTCAAAGGGTGTTGCAGGAACACAAGAGGGCATCATAAAAAATCCATTAAGCTCTGTATTAGAAGCAGCCTCAATCATATAGTTTATCCCCTCAATGCCCAAGACGTTAGCGATTTCATGTGGATCTGCAATTACTGTAGTAGTGCCTCTCGGGACGATGATTCGTGACATTTGTTCAGGTGTTACCAATGTGGATTCCATATGCATATGCGCATCTATGAGTCCAGGAGCGATATAGCGCCCGCCCATATCCAGGACGGTTTCTCCATTATAATTTCCTATACCAATTATTTTACCGTGATCAATAGCAATATCAGATGCTATGATTTTGCCGTTAAATACGTTGATGATTTTACAGTTTTTAAGCACCAAAGCGACCTGTTGTTTGCCAGATGCCAGTACTGCACGCTGTCTCATGCGTTGAATTTTTTCGACTTTTTCATTTTTCTCTTTTTTCTCTGATGTGGTCAAATTGCTCCTCCTCTCAACTTGTTGTTAAAAAGTGATTTATTTTTCTTCTTATAATACTTGATATTATAAGAAAAACAAGCCTTTTTTTAGATGTTAAGAAAAAGAAATGAGAACGAAATGTTTCGTAATTGCAATATTCTCAATATTCTGATAAATTAATATTAAAAAAAATTCATGGCGTGGATGTTTACAAAATGTTATAATAATAAATAATTTGTAACACTTGTTGAATTTTCAAAGGCTCAAGACAAATTAGTGTATGCAAATGATCAAAGCAATTGAATTTATACAGTTGAAAGGAGATAAGCAGTGGGGAGTTATTATTTAAGACGGATTATATCAGCTGTTATGACCATTGTGCTTATTGCGACGTTAACGTTTGCCATGATGCATTCCATTCCTGGGGGACCATTTGTTCGCGAGAAAGCAGTACCAGATGAAATATTAAAAGCACTGAACGAAAAGTATAATTTGGATGCACCCCTTTATATCCAGTATTTGGATTACATGAAAGGACTTATTACGTTTGATTTAGGACCCTCTTATTCAAAAATAGGTACATCAGTTAACGATCTACTAGAAGCTGGTTTTCCAACGTCTGCAAAAATTGGAGGGATGGCATCCTTATTAATTATACTAATTGGTATACCATTGGGGATTATTTCTGCATTGAAACAAAATAAGCCGATCGACTATATTGTTATGTTTATGGCAACGCTTGGTGTAACAGTGCCAAGTTTCGTCGTCGCAACGCTGATTATTTATTTCTTTGGGGGTAAACTTGGTTGGATACCAACGTTCGGACTTGATACATGGAGAGGATATATAGGACCTGTCATTGCACTCTCGGGTTACTCTTTATCATTTGTATCGCGGTTGACGCGTTCGAGTATGCTGGAAGTATTAAGACAAGACTATATACGAACTGCACGCGCAAATGGACTTAGTGAGTTTAAAGTCATCGCGAAGCACGCCGTAAAAAATGCACTTATACCAGTCGTCACTTATATCGGACCTATGGTTGCAGCGATAATGACAGGATCATTTGTTATTGAGAAGATTTTTGCAGTTCCTGGCATGGGCCGCTACTTTATCGAGAGTATTGGTAATAGAGATTATACCACCATTATGGGAATGACTGTTTTCTATGCGATATTCTATATTATCATGATTTTACTCGTAGATGTTGCTTACAGTCTCATCGACCCTAGAATAAAACTTGGAAAGGAGTAAAATCATAATGGCAGACAGTAAATTTGTTTTTCTTGAAAACAATACAGAAGAATTAGAAGTCGCTAGACCCAGTTTGACCTACTGGCAAGATGCATGGAGGCGTTTAAAAAAGCATAAACTGGCTATGATTGGTGTGGTGGTAATCATTCTCGTATTATTATTTGGATTGGTTGGACCGATGCTAACACCCTACAGTTATTCAGATCAAAGCAACGACTATAGAAATCTACCACCAATTATAGAAGTGTTTGAAGTGGAAGAAGGCATTAATCTTCATCTTTCTAAAGACTACAACATGTTTGTGGTTGCGAATAATGGAGAGTTAACTGAGAAGTTATCACTTAATAGAGCAAAACGCGATGTCATTAATAAAATTTACTACTATGATCTTAAAAATGGCGAGGAAATCAAACTTGATTTTTCTTATAATTTATTAAAAGACAAACAAGGCTATGATTATGACTTTACCATCGAATATAAAGGCATAGAGTATAAATATCCAACAGGCAATAAATTTAATCGTTCATTTCCATTTGGCACCGATGATTTAGGCAGAGATATCTTAACACGCGTTATGTATGGCGCAAGAATCTCACTTTTAATTGCATTTGTAGCGACTTTGGTAAATCTATTTATCGGCGTTATTTATGGCAGTATCTCTGGATATGAAGGGGGTAGATTAGATGAGGTGATGATGCGTATCGTCGATATTATCAACTCAGTTCCACTTACTTTGTATGTAATCTTATTAATGGTGTGGTTTAGAAAATCAGATGGATTAACGAATATTATCATAGCACTTAGTACAGTATATTGGGTATCTATAGCGCGACTTGTACGTGGACAAATGTTGTCTATTAAAGAACAAGAATTTGTGTTGGCTGCTCAAATAATTGGCGTTCCAAAACGAAAAATCATCGCAAGACATTTGATTCCAAATGCCATGGGTCCGATCATCGTTTCTATGGCCATGATGATTCCTGGTGCGATCTTTACTGAAGCGTTTTTAAGTTTTATCGGATTAGGCGTTTCTGCACCACAAGCGTCTTGGGGAACACTTGCTAATAATGCTTTACCAGGACTAGTCACCTATCCTTATCAGTTGTTTTTCCCAGCGATGGCGATTGCCATTACCATTTTGGCGTTTAACTTTTTAGGTGATGGATTAAGGGATGCACTAGACCCTCGACTCAGGAAAGGATAGGTAGAGCAGATGAGCAAAATACTAGAAATAAAAGACCTAAACACCTCGTTTTTTACACATATGGGCGAAGTAAAGGCTGTCAGAGGCAATAGTTTTTCTATGGAAAAAGGGGATATTCTTGGCATTGTTGGTGAATCAGGTAGTGGAAAAAGTGTTACGGCATTATCTATTATGGGGTTAATCGAACATCCTGGCCGCATTAAGTCGGGTCAAGTTATTTTTAATGGTGAAGTGATCTCTAACAAATCAAATAAAGAGATGTCAAACATTCGTGGCAGCGAAATTTCCATGATATTTCAAGATCCGATGACTTCATTAAATCCTGTATATACCATAGAAAATTTAATGACAGAAGTTATTATAAGACATCAAAAGGTTTCAAAATCAGAAGCAAAGCGGATCGCGATAGAAAAACTTCGCATGGTAGGAATACCAGAGCCAGAAAAACGCATAAGTTCATATCCGCATGAGTTTTCAGGGGGTATGAGGCAACGTGCGATGATCGCCACAGCATTATCATGCAACCCGAAACTACTCATTGCAGATGAACCTACAACTGCACTTGACGTAACCATCCAAGCACAAATACTCGAAATTCTTAGACGTTTGGCAAACGATTTGGATACATCTATTATTATTATTACGCATGATTTAGGTGTTATAGCAGAAACGTGTCAAAATCTTATTGTTATGTACGGTGGTATGATTATGGAGCAGGGAACAGTGGATGAAATTTTTCATAGCCCACAACACCCTTATACACTGGGTCTCATGAATTCTATACCGAAAGTACACAAAAAAGATAAGTCGAGATTATTGCCAATCCCTGGTTCACCACCTGATTTAATGAATCCGCCAAAAGGCTGTCCATTTTGCCCGCGATGTAAATATGCGATGGAAATTTGTAAGGAGCAAATGGCGCCGCGGTATAGAATCGGAAATACACACACATCCGCTTGTTGGCTTTTAGATGCTCAAGCACCAGATGTGGAAGGATTTAAAAAAGGATGTGACATTGATGGCTGAGAAGACACCTTTATTGGTAGTTAATAATTTAAAAAAGTATTTTCAAATAAAAACACCGATGTTTCAAAAAGAAAAGAACCTACTAAAAGCAGTGGATGATGTAAGTTTTTACATCGATAAGGGTGAAACATTTGGTTTGGTGGGCGAATCTGGCTGTGGCAAATCAACACTTGGAAGAACCATCATAAGACTCTATGAACCTTCAGGTGGAGAAATCATTTATGACGGTGTAAATATAGCTGAGATGACAGAAAAAGAGTTGCTCCCCTATCGAAAGAAAATTCAAATGATTTTTCAAGATCCGTATGCATCGCTCAATACGCGTATGACCATCGCTGAGATTATCGGTGAAGGTTTAGATATTCATACAAACATTACCGGTTCCGCGCGATTGGAACGCATTCAAGATTTGTTGACACGCGTGGGGCTAAAAAAAGAACATGCCAACAGATACCCACATGAGTTTTCTGGTGGTCAAAGACAACGGATCGGGATTGCAAGAGCACTTGCAATTGAACCGGAGTTGATTATTTGCGACGAACCCATTTCAGCGTTAGATGTTTCAATTCAAGCACAAGTGGTAAATATGTTAGAAGACCTTCAAGATGAACTCGATTTAACGTATTTGTTTATCGCGCATGATTTATCTATGGTTAAGCATATTTCAGATCGAATTGGCGTTATGTATTTGGGACATTTAATGGAAGTTACAACCAGTGATATGCTTTATGAAACCCCGTTACATCCGTACACAAAAGCGTTACTTTCATCGATACCGATCCCTGATCCTAGGGCAAGTCGCTCGGAGCGTATCGTTTTACAAGGGGATGTAAAGAGTCCAATTAATCCTAAAGAAGGTTGCAGGTTCAGTTCAAGATGTGTTTACAAGCAAGAACTTTGTGATCAAGTAACCCCTGTATTAGTAGAAATACAACCAAGTCATTTTACGGCCTGTCATTTTGTAAAAGAAATCAATAACCTTTAGTTATTTTTATTGGGGGGACCTAATTAAAAATATAGAAGCATTAGAGTAACATTATAGAAGGAGGAAAAAAGATGAAAAGAGTATTTTCTTTATTGTTAGTTGTTGTTATGGTAGCTGGCTTGTTCGCAGGTTGTGCACCAAAAGCAGAAGATACAACTACGCCTGCAACAACAGCTGCTGCAACTGAAGCGGCTACAACGGCTCCTGCTCCAGCAGAAGTTCCACAGATCCTCAAATGGAACGTAGGTGCAGATCCTAAAACCATCGACCCAACTTTAAATGGCGCATCAGATGGTGGTGACGTTATTAATCAAACATTTGAAGCGCTTACTAGAGAGAAAAGCGGCGTGGTTTATCCAGGTATTGCTGAATCATGGGAAGTATCAGAAGACGGATTAACAATCGTTTTCAAATTAAGAGATTCTAAATGGTCTGACGGTTCACCACTTACTGCAAATGACTTCGTTTATTCATGGAAACGTGGTATGGATCCTGCGACTGCATCTGAATATTCATGGATTTGGGAATATACAAATGTAGTTGGTGCTTATGAAGCCGTTAATGGTGGAAGTCTTGACGATGTTGGCGTTACGGCACTTGACGACAACACATTAGAAGTTAAACTTAGCACTCAAACAGACTATATCGTAAGTTTACTTTCGTTCTATCACTTTATGCCTACTAAGCAATCTTCTGTTGAAGCAAAAGCAGATGGCGCTTGGGCAAAAGATCCTGCTACAGCAGTATCGAATGGTCCTTTCATGTTAACTTCTTATGAAATTGGTAAGGGCCTAACACTTGAAAAGAACCCAAATTACTGGAATGCTGAAAATGTAAAACTTGAAAAAATTGAAGCAGTGTTTATCGATGAAGCTTCAACTGCTTATCAAGCATATCAAGCGAATGAACTTTACTTTATTCCTGATGTTCCAGCAGCAGAAATTCCAAGACTTATTGCTGAAGATCCAGAGTTTTACGTATATCCATTACTTGGAACTTACTATTTTAACTTTAATTTAAATCTTGACTTATTTAGCGATGCAAGAGTAAGACGTGCTTTAACTCTTGCTATAGACAGAGAGTTAATTACTGAGACGCTTGGCGCAGGTCAAGTACCAGCAGCAGGATTTGTTCCACCAGGGTTCTTAGATGCTGATGGTAACGACTTCTTCGAAACTGCAGGTAATTATGGTATTCCTACAGATTTAAGCAAACTTGATGAAGCAAAAGCACTTTTAGCTGAAGCTGGTTATCCTGATGGCGCTGGTTTCCCAGAATTTACGATTATGTACAATACTTCTGAAGCGCACAAGATGGTTGCTGAAATGATCCAAGAAATGTTTAAAACAAATCTTGGCATTAACACGAAACTTGAAAATCAAGAGTGGGCAGTATTCCAAGACACTAGAAAAGAAGGAAATTATGAACTTTCTAGAGGCGGTTGGTTAACTGACTACATGGATCCAAGTGGTCTTTTAAGTATCTTTACATCACAAAATGCTTACAACGATCCTAAATTTAACAACGCTGAGTATGATGAATTGTTATCTAACTCTTCAAAAACGGGTGGTAAAGAGCACTTTGATTTACTATACCAAGCACAAGATATTCTTATGAATGAACTTCCAATTATCCCTGTATATCACTATTCTGACTTTATGTTAGCAAAAGATGCACTTGTTGGTTGGGATCGTTCAGTTCTTGGCACAATCGACTTCAGTGGTGCTTACATCGCTGAATAATCGAAATTTATTCAAAATGAATGGCGGTCAATTGACCGCCATTTTTTATTATATCGTCCATTGATTATGGATGATGCCTATGAGTTTCCAATCACCAGCTACATTTTCGAAGGCGAGAATGAGGCTTGACCAATCTATTCCGCCATATTGTGGATCAAAACCAGTAAAATGATACTCAACAAAAGAAGCACTAGGATAGACAGTTGAGATATTAATTAACGAGTTGCCTGTGCCTATGATGTTATTAACACCGATGATATGAGGATTTAGATAGTCTTCATCATACACAAAGTCATCAAAATAATCACTGGTTGTTAAATTAATCGGATCTCCCGAACCATCATATGCTCCCCATGTGTATAATGTCGTGTCCGCAAGTAGAGTTGGTACTGCACTGGATGCAAAAACCAAATCTGTGGTTACATCGATATAACCATAGGGTGTAAATCTTACACCTAATATGGGATGTATAATGGTGGATAAGGCGGTCATGTTTTCAGTTGCAAGTGCATCTAGGACATCTAGAGAGACTGTAAGTAAGTTTGTGCTGCTTTCTGTTGAATTGTTTTCATTTTCAAGGATACTCAAATTTAATTGCTCGATCTCACTTTCAAGTGTTGCTATTTTAGTAGATTGTGCAGATATTTCCTCACTTTGTGTAGCAATGGTCTGTTCTTTTTCAGAGAGTGAGGCGTTTAAATCATCTATTGTATCTTGTTGATCGTTTGTGACGGGTGGTGCATTTGTACATCCGTTTAATAATAGGATGACAATAAACAATATGGACCATTTAAAATATTTCATAGGATGACCCCTTTCTGTAGGTGTAAGAATCAATTACTATTTACTTTATACCAAAAAATGCCGTTGATAATATTATATTTAAATGACAATTGTCTCTTGTATCACGTATGTATTTATGGCATAATAATGCTTGTAAGTCATGCGAGATTAACTCAGAGGTAGAGTACTTCCTTGACGTGGAAGGAGTCGCGGGTTCGAATCCCCCATCTCGCACCAGTAAAGCTAAGGACCACAGGTTCTTAGCTTTTTTCCTTTAACGTTGTTTTATGATTAAAATGAATAGATTGAGTGTAAATATTATATAGGTCTAAAAGATAAGCGAGGGGCATATGAAGACAGAGGATTATTTGAATAATGTACAATTTGGCGAATTAGGACTCATCGTAATGGATAACTGTGAGGTAATCGGTAAATACATTGATGATCATTTATTGGAAATGCGCAGAATGTCATATGTTGAAGACATGAAGATTCCAGAAACATTTATCATTAAGAAGAAAGAAGTGCGGTTTTCAAATGGTGAAGGCAAGGTTTTTCTTGAAGAATCTGTAAGAGGCAAAGATGTATACATTATATCTGATGTTGGCAACTACAATGTTTCGTATACGATGTTTGGTTTTGAAAATCGTAAGAGCCCAGATGATCATATCATCGATATTAAACGCGTTCTATCTGCTATGGCAGGTAAAGCCCGACGGATCACACTGCTGATGCCACTTTTATATGCATCCAGACAACACAGTCGCAAAGGGCGAGAATCACTAGATTGTGCGATGGCCTTACAAGAGTTAGAGCGATTGGGCGTCGATGATATTTTGACTTTCGATGCGCATGATCCAACCATCCAAAACGCGGTACCACTCATTTCTTTTGAAAATTTATATCCTACCTTCGATATTGTCAAAAGATTCATTACAGACGAGAGAGGACTGTTTAAACAACCCTCTAAGATGTTGTTAATCAGTCCAGATACTGGTGCGATGGATCGTGCGATTTATTATTCCAGTGTGTTAGGATTTGATATTGGTCTGTTTTATAAAAGAAGAGACCATAGCAGAGTGATTGGTGGGAAAAACCCCATCGTTCAACATGAATATATTGGAAAAGACGTGGAAGGATGTAACATCTTAATCGTGGATGATATGATTGCTTCTGGAGAGTCGGTTTTTGATATCGCACTTGAGTTAAAATCAAGAAATGCAGGCAAAATTTTTGTAGCAACAACTTATGCACTTTTTACAGAAGGCATAACCAAATTTAATGATTTTTATGAACGTGGGTTAATCGATAGGCTTTATACGACGAACTTATCTTATGTACCAGATGCTGCTAGACAAGCACCTTGGTTTTCTGAAGTGGACATGTCTGAATATATTGCACGGATCATTAATCGATTAAATTATGATTTATCAATTAGTGATTTGTTAGATGCAAGTCAAAGCATAAGAGACCTCATAAAACTGGCACATGAGATCTCTTAAAGGCATTATTTATTTAAATTAAGAACAAACAAGGTGGCATCGTCTTTGATGTGAAGTTGATCATCAAATTTTAAAAAGAGATTTTCTGAAGACTCATCCTGAGTCAAAAGTTCTTTTAAGATTTGTATGGCTTCATCCAAGGCGATGTCATCATTTTCGTAAAAACCATCTGTAAAACCGATAATACGACGGACGTTTGAACCATTCAAAACATCCACTTGTATCTTTGTTAATTCTAAAACACCCAAAATCATATTGTTTGAAGTGTAGGCATGTACTTGATGGCATTCATCCGTCACTAAGAAATCAGGGTGTCCCATATTTGCATAGTTTATTAAATGGGTATTCTGATCAATTTCTATAAAAAGAGCAGATACAAATTTTTCGTTATCGGGGTTGTCTCGATTGACGTTGCAGAGCATCTTGTTGATTAATAATATATTTTCCTCTAATGTATACATGTTTGTGTGATCAAGAAACATTTGAGCAACTGCTATAGCCACCATCGCAGAAGAGGGACCATGTCCCATGACATCGATTAATGCCATATGGTAAGTACCTGTAGGGGTTGCTTTAAAACAGATGAAGTCGCCTCCAAGTTCATTAAATGCGGTAATCTTGTAATTAAATTTAATATGAGAATCTAGATGATTTGAAGGTAAGAAGGCTTCAAGTACATTTTTGGCGAGTTTTACTTCCTTGGAGAGTTCGTCTAACAACATACGCTCTCTCGTGATGTTTTTCCCGATTTTGAGAAATTTTTCTATATGGCCATGAGAATTTCTTATGGGGGTGATGGTTGCTTCCTCATAAAACAAAAGGCCATTTTTACTTTGGTTAATGAATATCCCTTCCCATACTTGACCAGAATTAATGGTTTCCCATAACGCTCGATAAAAGTCTAAGGTGTGTTGTTTGGTTTTTATGATACGCGGCGAATTATCGATGAGTTCATTTTTGTTGTATTCGGAGAGTCTTTCAAAATAGGGGTTGGCATACTGAATATTGCCTTTTCGATCGGTTATAACGATTGAGTTTTGAGCGCTTTTAAACAGATTGTCAAGCAGCGTGTTTTCCATCGTTAGTATTTCATAATGCATAAAGTTTTGTATGGCGGATGAAAGCTCAAATTCAAAAAAATCTTCTCTTAACGCTGTTGTGATGCCATTTTCGTATAATTGTTCAAGCAATTTTTGTTCATGTGGAACATTGTATAGAATAGCCTTGGAATAGGAAGATTTTATACGTGCAAAATCATCTCCAGAAAGTCGAATTTTTTTATAGTCTATGATGATTAAATCATATATAAAATTAGGTTTCTCCAGCGTGTTAGAAATGTTGGTTATGGGCTCACATAAACCTGCAAAATCTTCTATGGTTTTTAAGATGTTTGGGTAGTCTGAGACATCCGCAATGATGTCGATGTAAAGCGTAAAGCGTCTAAACATAATGTCCTCCTATTTGAGACGCGGTTGTTTATAGGGTTTCTTTTTTTTCTTTGATTTCTTTCGAATGGAATACCCAAATGTGCCCAATTGATCGCCTAAAGTATAATACGCGCCATGACAATAAGCAATAGGTTCGGCTAGGTCCAATCTAAATTTTCCAGAGGCATCAATTAAGCTTTCTTCTATAGTAATGCCAAGCACTTCTGCTAAAAACATATCATGAGAACCGAGTTCGATCACTTGAGTAATTTTACATTCAATGTTAACTGGCGACTCAGCAATCATAGGTGTATTTGTAAATGAACTGGGAATGGCTGTTAAATCTAAATGTTTAAATTTATCTATGTCCCTACCAGATTTAACACCGCAGAAATCTGTGGCTTTTACCAGTGATTTGGTGGTGAGATTAATTACAAACGATCCCGTATGCTTTATTAAATCATAGGAGTATCGTTCTTTTCTTAAAGAAATATACGTCATGGCAGGCGCAGTGCAAATCGTACCCGTCCATGCGATTGTAATGATATTCGGTTGGTCCATTGTACCACATGAAATCATAGCCGCAGGGACTGGATACACCATCGTACCTGGTTTCCATTCTTGTTTTGGCATAGCATCTCCTCATAGACTGTTTGTTAAATTATAGCAAATATTACTGTGCTTATAAAGTGTTTATTAAAGGTGTGAAAGAATCATCTTATTTATTCGCATAAACAGTTAAAAAAAGGGTAATCATATAATGTAAACGTTGTTTTACTTTTGGGGTTGAGGAGGCGTGTATGAAAATAGCTGTGCAAACGGGTATGAACGATTTAATGGAAACTTTAAAATCAAAGGGTTATGATGTGGTTGCTTTTAGAGATGGCGGAACCGATATTAAAATTACGGTGTTAAATGACATTGATGAAGAGTACGAGGAGATCGATCCCGTTACATTTATGGGTGAAGGGGCGAGTGCGATGGTTTTATTAGACGCTTCAAAGTTATCCCAGGATCAAATTCTTGCTTATGTTGAAAAATATATGCAGTAATGCCTATTTCTATGGTTGAAAAAATCTCTGGACTGTATTATAATACTGACATTAGTATATCTTGCGTGGAAGAGAAGTAGTAAAGCAGAAAATCTCATAGAGAGCTATTGGTTGGTGTAAAATAGCAGATGTATGGCTTGAACTCGTCTTGGAGCAGTCAGTGTGAAGTTTATTAGCATTGACCGGTTAACGCCGTTAAAGTATTGAGTGGATTTTACTTTGGTAAAATCAATTAGAGTGGTATCGCGGGTTCTTCGTCTCTAACGAAGGACCCTTATTTTTTTTTGAAAGGGGAATAACGATGCGGGATTACCGTCACAGAGAGATCGAAGAAAAGTGGCAACAAATATGGGATGAAAAAGAGAGTTTCAAAGCCTACAACGACTACACAAGACCCAAATACTACCCTTTGGTAGAGTTTCCTTACCCATCTGGGCAAGGACTACACGTAGGTCATCCTAGACCTTATACAGCGCTTGATATCGTAGCGAGAAAGCGTAGACTTGAAGGCTATAATGTACTTTATACCATGGGATGGGACGCATTTGGTTTGCCTACGGAAAACTATGCCATTAAAAATCACATTCACCCAGCCATAGTTACTGAGGATAACATCAAGCGTTTTAAAGCACAACTTAAAAGTTTGGGTATGTCATTTGACTGGTCTAGAGAGATTAATACCACAGATCCAAACTATTATAAATGGACCCAGTGGATCTTTATTAAATTATTTGAAAATGGCCTAGCTTATAAAAAAGAGATGGACATTAACTGGTGTACATCTTGTAAAGTGGGCCTAGCAAATGAAGAGGTAGTGGGTGGTGTTTGCGAGCGTTGCGGGGGTGCAGTGGTTAAACGTGCAAAATCACAGTGGATGCTTAAAATCACTGAATATGCAGAACGCTTAATTGATGACTTGGACGATTTGGATTATATTGAACGTGTTAAGAGCCAACAGAAAAACTGGATTGGGAAATCCGTTGGTTTAGAAGTTGATTTTAGAACGACATTGGATGATACCTTAAAGGTCTACACCACCCGTCCGGATACGATTTATGGGGCGACGTATATGGTGCTTAGCCCAGATCACCCTTTAATAGAAGAAAGAAAAGCGCATATCGAAAACTATGCCGAATTAATGGCCTATAGAGAGCAATCTAAGTTGAAATCGGATTTTGAGCGAACGGAACTCAACAAAGATAAAACGGGTATAGAAATTAAGGGGTTTAAAGCGCTAAACCCTGCTTCTGGTGAACATATTACCATTTGGATATCTGACTATGTACTAATGACATATGGAACGGGTGCCATTATGGCTGTACCAGGTCATGATACAAGAGACTGGGAGTTCGCTAAAAAGTTTGACTTGCCAATTATAGAAGTGGTTGCTGGTGGTGATGTGGCAGTGGAAGCATATACAGACTGTGATACGGGCATCATCGTAAACTCGGCAATTATAAATGGCTTAAAAGTAGATGAGGCAAAAGAAGCCATGTCAAAATTTTTAGAAGAAAAAGGCATTGGTACGCGTAAGACGAATTTCAAGTTGAGAGATTGGGTGTTCTCTAGACAGCGATATTGGGGTGAACCTATTCCTTTGGTTAGTTGTCCTGAGTGTGGATGGGTGGCATTACCGGCGTCTGAGTTGCCTTTGACGTTGCCAAATGTAACTTCATATGAACCGACAGATACAGGAGAATCGCCACTTTCTGCGATGACTGAATGGATCGAAACCACATGTCCAAAGTGTGGCGGACATGCGCATCGTGAAACAGATACCATGCCTCAATGGGCAGGTTCGAGTTGGTACTTCTTACGTTATTGTGATGTAGACAATCAAGATGAGCTTGCAAGTATGGACGCTCTAAACTATTGGATGCCTGTTGACTGGTACAATGGCGGTATGGAACATACAACGCTTCACTTACTTTATTCTAGATTTTGGCACAAGTTCCTTTTTGATATCGGTGTGGTCAATACCAAAGAACCTTATGCGAAGAGAACTTCACATGGCATGATTATGGGTGAAAACAACGAAAAGATGTCTAAATCAAGAGGCAATGTGGTAAATCCAGATGACATTATTCAGAGTTCTGGTGCGGATACACTTAGACTCTACGAAATGTTCATCGGCGACTTTGAAAAAAGTGTGCCTTGGTCAGATAACAGTGTGAAAGGATGTCGAAGATTTTTAGATCGCGTTTGGAATCTAAGCGAGTCGATTGCTGAGGGTGAGACTTACTCGAAACCGTTAGAAACGATTATGCACAAAACGATTAAAAAAGTTACAGAAGATTATGAATCGTTAAAGTTTAATACGGCGATTGCTGCGATGATGGCGCTTATTAACGAATTTAAGCAAGTTGAAGTGGTTAATAAAGCGGAATTCAAAACACTGTTGATGTTGTTAAACCCAGTTGCACCACATGTGACTGAAGAACTATGGGAGATGATCGGCGCTGGCGGTATGATTACAGATCAAACATGGCCTGTATTTGATCCTGAAAAAGTTATCGACGACGTGGTGGAAATGGCGGTTCAAATCAATGGTAAAGTACGTGGTATTATCTCTATTCCAGTGGATGCGACGCAAGATGAAGCACATGCGTTGGCAATGGAAGACGAGAAAATCATGCAGTTTATCACAGGCAAAACCATTGTCAAAGAAGTTTTTGTACCTGGCAAAATCTTCAATATTGTAGTAAAATAAGAGATAGACAAATAGTTATATAGAATGTTCCATAATGGAGGTTTGAAATGGTAAAGGAAATTTTTATAGAAGGTATGACGTGTAATCACTGTAAAATGCGTGTAGAGAAAGCGCTTGCAGGTCTTGATGGCGTTACTTCAGCAACGGTGGATTTAGCTGCTAAAAAAGCGGTTGTTGAAATGTCACAAGAGATTGCTGAAAGCGTTTTAACAGAGACGGTGGACGACGCCGGTTATGACGTTACAGAAATTAAATAGTACCACATAGATAAAGGAGCAATTTGTAATGATTTTTCAATCATTACAAATTGCTCCTTTTCTGTAAATTTATGTTTCAAAGCACCAAGTCGAGGGAATAATCGTATCAAGCCGATTTAGCGCATATATTCAGCAATGTGTGCATTAAATTTATACCCTTTGTTTCGTACGGTGAGAATATAATGATGTGTGGGATCAATTTTTGCCAATTTTTTCCTTAGTCGGCTGATATGTGTCATTAATGCATTGTAATCGCCGAGAGATTTTTGACCCGTTATAAGTTGAAACAAATAGTCCATGTCAAACACGTCATGTGGACTTTTAGCTAAAGTGTAAAGGATGTTAAACTCTGAACCTGTCAAGTTGATGCGTTGATTTTTTAAAAAAATTTGCTTAGAAAATGGATCAATGGTCAGATTTTTATAGATGATTGCAGACTGATCACTAAGATAAAGTTTTTCAAGAAAATTCAGTCTATTTTGTTGAGCACGTATTTTTAAGTATACAAGTTCTGTATTAAACGGAGATAGAATATAATCGTCTGCTCCCTGTTTAAGTACCTTCTTCACCAAATCTACATAGAGAACATCATCACATGCTAGCATATATGTACAATTATAAAATTTTCTGTTAAATCGACGTTCTTGGTCTTGTAATGCGTGCTCGAGATCGGCAGATCGCGCAAGTAAAAAATGAAAAGCGTAGTCATGTTCGGTTAAATAGGTTTCAATATCGGAAAATCTCTGGTAATCAATTTCACAAGATGATAAATGCATGTGAAGTGGCCTGAAAAAATCGGAATCATTATCAATAACAATAATTCTATGATTGGGCATTTACACCTCTCCTTAATATGTCAATTTGATAGGTGCGCGTATAACATGCGTCCTACCCCCACATTATATACTATGTCATGCATAAAGAGTGATTGATTCACTAAATGTAAGAAAATGCAAGGTTAACAAAGGAACTTTTTGAGTAAATGAGTCAAAGTTACGTTTATTTAATTGCAAAAACAGGACTTATGCACTATAATGGCATGTAGGTTAAATGTTTATCTTGTAAATATTTAGTAAGGTATACGCATTAAACGTGCGTATTTTAGTTGTATTTTATTAATAGTATACCTTATAAATGCGATTAAATACACAAATATAATGGAGGTGATTGTTTTCGATGTTATAAGTCGTAAAAACCAACTCGACTGGATAGGACATCAACATAGTGGGAATGATACTTTTTACATAAAGCCAATATTTGACGCATCTTTATCGGAGGTTCACACCTTACATCATTTAATACACGATCGAGATGGATTAACCTATGGCTTACTCGGAGAATGGAAATGTCAAAACCCACTAGATGCTATGCAATTGACACAAATCAAGTCGAATTTCAACAGGTTGGTAACCGAGCGTTCGTTACCAAGTGATATTGTTCCAATGGTGTATGAAACGATTCGCGATGTCCCCTTTGCCATGGATGTGTCACTTCTAATGTGGATCGTAAATCAAGAGAAAAATTTATTTACTTTGATTTCTAAAAACTTCAATCATGTATTTGTTTCTAGAATCAATGATGAAAAGGGGAGATTAAGGCGATATCGTTTGGAGGGGGATAAGCAACAAAACCTACTGCTACACCAAGAAGCATTAAGTACATTAAAGCAATTGGTTTTGCCTACAAACACTTACGGGATTCAGGCAATTAAGCGATTTGAAAAGCAAGTTTATAACGTCGACCAACCAGACGTTTTTAATTTGGTTGGGCTTATAAATCAAAGTTACAACATGGAAACTCAGCCAAAAACAAGTGGTCCACATGCATTGATAATGGATTTTGAAACCTTTGAAAGCGTAAATACATATACGTTAAGGGGACTAGAATCGCATCAAACGATTCTTGAACGTATTTTGCAGAAACTTCCAAATGGATTTGATGTGTTTGAAGTAAAATTGGTGTTTTCAGAACTTGTTAGTAACGCGTTTAAACACGGCAATCAAAATCATCCTGATCAACCGATTAAGGTAATCGTATCCTACACAGAGAAACACTGTTATATAGAAGTATATGACATGCGTGCGTCAAATGCACATATAGAAGTGCCTACTTCTTTAGATCCTTCAAAGATCCTTGATGAATGTGGGCGCGGGTTATTCTTGGTACAGTCTGTATCAGAGTCCGTATATGTGGATCAAAATAGCACCACAGCGAAACTCAAAAAACAGGAGGTAGTAAATGTTTAAAAGTTTAAAAAGTAAGATTATGTCTATTTTATTTGTGGCAATTTTAGTTCCGTTACTGGTGTTGGGCATACTTGCGATTACGCGGTTTACAAAGGCAACCGAAGAGCAAGTTTATTCAAATTTAGACGATTTGGTCTCATTGACCTCTGAAGTTATTGAAACTGAACTGGATAAAGCGCATTTAGTGGGTGCATTGCTCAGTCAAAACGATCAGATTATAAATTTGGCTAAAGGACAAACACACTTAAGGCAAGGTGCATTTGATCGCTTAACGATAAATCAACAAGAAAACAGTGATCTTATAGAGATGCTGATTATAACCGATGCTAAAGGCGTTGCGATGACAGGGACCAATGATATTAATTATGCGATCGATTTAAGTGATCGCGGTTATATTCAAACCGCTTTATCGGGAGAACCAGGACAAAGTGAGGTCATCATTTCCAGAGCGACCAATGAACCCGTTATAGCGATTGCTTATCCATTAAAAGAAGGTTCTAGAGTGGTTGGTACCATCATAAGTACGGTAAAGTTCGATAACATTTCTAAACATGTGGAAGCGATTAAAGTGTTTGAAGGTGGCTATGCGTTTATCTATGACAAACAAGGGTGGATACTTTCACATCTGAACAAAACGTTTGAATTTACCAAGTATTTATCTGAGTTTAATATCCCTGAACTTTTAAAAATGCAAGAAGATTTAAACAACAACATAAGTGGTGAAGTTTTTTATACGTATGATGGTGATTATAAATATGTGCGGTATCAGAGTTTAGAAAGTTTTGGAATCGCAGTTACTGCAAATTATGACGATTACATGGATGTAATGCTTAGAACGCGAACGACATTAATTATGACCATCGTAATCGCTCTAATTCTGGCTATGGTTGTGAGTTTTGTATTTGTTACAAAGAATATTACTTCTCCATTATCACATCTTTCAGCATTAATGAGTCGTGCGGGTGAGGGCGACCTTACTGTAAAGGCTGCTATAAAAACCAAAGATGAAATACAGCAAATTGGCGAAGCGTTTAATGTGATGATTGAACATCAAAACAACATCGTTCACAAGGTCAAAACGGGCTCATATGAAGTCGCAAAATCATCAGATGACATAGCGAGTTCTACGGGTGAAGTGAGTGAAGCCTCTCAAAATGTCGCAAAGGCGATTCAAGATGTTGCACATAATTCTACAGAACAAAGCCATTCGATTTTATTGACAACTGAGACGATTTTACAGTTAAGCAGTTTAATCCAACTTGCAAAGGTAAGGGCTGTTGAAGCAGAAAAAAATGTGGAAAGTTCGCTAGATGTTGCAGGAATGGGTCGAAAAAGCGTGGATACAACATTGATTGCCATTAAGCATATTGAGACGGCATCGGAGAAAACCAATGTAAGTCTTAAACATCTTGAAAACTTATCGGTTGAGATTAAGGGCATTATAAATACCATAAACGCGATATCTTCACAAACCAATTTGCTCGCACTAAATGCTTCTATTGAGGCGGCAAGAGCGGGTGAGCATGGAAGGGGATTTGCTGTGGTAGCGGATGAAGTAAGAAAACTCGCTGAACAAACGGGTGATGAAGCAGATGGCATCACAAAGGTTGTAGGTGAAATGATACAGAAAATTGATGAAGCGGTTCATTATATGTCAGAGGGCAACTCCGCAGTTCAATCTGGCGTTGAAAAAGCACAAGATACAGATGCAGCATTTATTAGTATTTTAGAGGCTGTAAACAAAATATCAACCGATATAAAGAAGATCGTAGAAGTTACCGATGAAGAAGTTGCAAGTTCTGACATGATCTTAAAACTCATCGATACAGTCTCTTCTCTCTCTGAAAGCAATTCAGCGAATTCAGAGGAAGTAGCTGCTGCTGTTGAAGAGCAAACGGCGCTTCTAGAAAGTATCGCAGCAGGAAGTCAAGAACTAACAGCGATGGCGTCAGAACTCAACCAACTTGTTGAAAAATTCAAAGTGGAGGCATAAACATGAAAACGGAGTCAATAAAAATTGAAACACATTTTTCAGTTGAAGCGGCAGCTGCATTTAGAGACTTGACTTATGGTCTTATAGAACATGAAGCAATTTTATTTGATATAGACTTTGGTCAATGTGTTTTTCTCGATAGTACTGGATTAGGTGTTTTGGTAGGCCTATATAAGAAATGTGCAGAAAATCACAGTGACATGATCTTAAGAAATCTCAACCCAGATGTAAAAAAAGTATTTCAAATGACAAGACTTGATCAAATCTTTACGATTCGTTAATAATGGAGTAAAATTAAGAGGATACCATATGATACGAATACAATAGGAGGTTATGTTATGGGTAAAAAAGCAATTGCAATAGCGAATTTAGACGTAGAAAAACTGATTCAAATGCTTAATGAAGCGCTTGCAGAGGAATGGCTGGCTTATTATCAATACTGGATTGGCGCACGTGTAATGGAAGGGCCAATGCGTAGTGAGGTTGAGCCTGAATTGTTGCTTCATGCCAATGAAGAACTGGCGCATGCTGAGTTGGTGGTTAACCGGATTCTACAGTTGGGTGGTACCCCTATACTTTCTCCGATGTTATGGCAAGAGTATGCGAAGTGCCCTTATGAAGTGCCAAGTGATCCATATATTGAAGTGATATTGAAGCAAAATCTTGATGGCGAAAGATGTGCAATACAGAGATATGAAGAAATCGCTGATTTTACAAATGGTAAAGATCATTCAACGTACCAGATGGCAATTTCTATTCTAAATGATGAAATTGAACACGAACATGATATTGAGGACTTTTTAACCGATATAGAACGATTGAAAGAAGATATTCGTAAATTCAGATTATAAGCATTAGGCGCAAAGAATCTAAGTTGTTCTTTGCGCTTTTTCTGTTTTATTAATAGGAAATTTGATATAATGAAAACATTCTAAAGAATAAAGGTGATTATATGGCTAGAGTTATTATTAAAACGCAGCAAAAGAAAAAAAAGCAACCTTATTGGTTTATTGGACTTATGATAATTTCGGTCTTATTCATATATTTTGGAAATAAAATCGCCAGTCAAAATGAAACGGTTTTTAACAGTTCGGATAAAGGCATGGTTGAAAAATCAAGGATAATTGAAGTGATTGATGTGGTTGAGTCCACATACCCTGTAGGCGACGGATCAGAAGTAACCGTTCAAGATATTATATTTAAAGCTGAAATAACATCAGGTCCATTAAAAGGGACGGTGGTAGAAGCACTTCAGTCCTTAAATCAGTATTTTATGGTGTTGCCAAAACCCGTTGAAGTTGGTGATAAAGTGCTCCTATATAACGTTCCAAGTGACATGTATCCAGTTGATTGGGCATATGGTGAATACGTTCGAACAGATGCGCTTTTTATTTTAGGTTTCATATTTGCTGCACTTTTAATAGTATATGGCAGAAAGAAAGGTTTTCAAACGCTAATCTCTCTCGTTTTTACTGTGCTTGCGATTTTTATGGTTTTTATCCCAGCGGTATTGTCTGGGCAGAACATTTATGTTTGGACGATCGTTATTTGTCTTTTTATTACAGTTATGACATTGGTCACTGTTAGTGGCGTGAATGTTAAGACGCAAGCAGCGATTATCGGATGTATGAGTGGGATTTTTGGTGCAGCGGTACTTGTTTTGATAATGGATCAATTCTTAAGTTTAACAGGTGTGGTGGATGAAGACTCCATATATTTGCTTTTGATGAATCCAGACAAACCAATCGATTTAAAAGGCATATTTTTTGGTGCAATTATAATAGGAGCCATGGGCGCGATTATGGATGTTTCCATGTCGATTTCGTCTGCTTTGTATGAAATAAATGAAAAGTATGCAGCAAGAGGATTTAAAGAACTTGTAGAATCGGGTATAAATATTGGTAGAGATATCATGGGAACGATGGCAAATACATTGGTACTCGCTTATATTGGCAGTTCACTTTCTATCGTATTATTGCTCATAACTTATAATCCTTCACTGATTGATTTGCTTAATCGAGAGCTTGTTGTTATAGAGATTCTGCAAGCACTTATCGGCAGTCTCGGAATTCTATTGACATTGCCGCTTACAGCGATCGTTTCAGCTTTCTTGTTTACTCGCATTAAAAGAAATCATGGTTTCAAACAAAAGGTGTAACATTTAAGCATGTATCGTATGAGGTGATTTGTGGACATATTCCGTAAAATAAGATGGCATAATTTCAAATCCATTCGGACGACATTTATCGTGCCGTTTGCGGTACCATTGGTGATCGTTATAACGGTTCTTCTTATATTGCTCATAGGTGGTGCAAATAAGGTTTCGGAAATATCTTTGGAAATGATTAGAGATCAAGTTTTTAAGCATGTCGATGAAGTGTTAGAAATGCATTTATCAGAAGCGAATCAGTTAAATACCCTTAATGTACGTCAGTTCGAGAGAAATCTTTTGAATTTATCTGATGAAAAACTTAGGGAGCAATATTTTTCAGGTGTCATCGAAGCTTTTCCAGATGTTACGATGACCTATGTGGGTTTTCCAGACCGTTCATTTTATGGGGCACGTAGAACTGCAAATCAAAATATCGAAGTCGTTAAGCGTGTAGCGGAGTCAAATGGTGCATCAGAATATTACAGCATTCATTCTGATGGCACAGCGAATGCCCTTGTCGAGAAGTTTGATAATTTTGACCCAACGATTCGACCGTGGTATAAAAAAGCAGCTGAATTAGGCTACCCGGTTTTTTCAGATGTCTATAATCACTTTGTTTTTAAAGTGCCAACGATTACGGCCAGTTATCCTGTCTATGAAGACGGCGATCTTTTGGCTGTCTTTGGCGTGGACTACACCTTGATTTGGTTAGGTCAGATGCTTTCAGATTTACCAATAGAAACCAATGGTATGGTTTTTATAACGGATTCATCAGATCGTATGATTGCTTCATCAAAATTGAGTGATGATATTTTTAAAATGGTCGAAGGCGCATCTGTACAAATAAATGCGGCTGAAAGCGATAACGCTTTAATTCGTGAAGCAGTCAAGAGGGCTTATTCAAGTACGGATGTTAAAGCATTAGAATTCCAAAGTAGAAGATACAACCATGGGGTTGCGGCATTTAAACATTACGGTCTGGATTGGAAAATTCATGTTTTACTGTCCTCAGATGATATACTAAGTGATTTAAATGATGCATTATCTCAAACCTACTATGTGGTATTTATAAGTTTGATTATTTTCGCATTATTTGCTTGGTTATTAACAAGATGGTTAACTCAGCCTATATTACATTTAAACGAGGCGGCAAAACATCTTGCAGAAGGAAAATTTGATTTTGTTTCGGATGAAGTTAGAAGTGATGAGTTGGGGCAGTTGAGCCGCTCTTTTAACGAGATGGCGATCAATTTAACGAATGTTGTTTTTTCCCTTGAATCACAAGTAACAGAGCGTACCAAAGATTTACAGAATTCAAATGAAATACTGAGCAGACTTTCATTTAGTGATGGTTTAACGGGTCTTCCCAATAGAAGAAAATTTGATGATTTTTATTTAAAGGCATATAAATTAAATCAAATGAGGAATCGAGGAATGGCGATTATCATGATGGATTTAGATAATTTCAAGCATTTTAATGACACATACGGTCATCTCACAGGAGATGATTGCTTAAGGCGTGTAAGTGAAGTGTTTGGTGCATCCATAGCAAACACAAAAGATTTAATTGCAAGATATGGTGGAGAAGAGTTTACAGGTGTACTTCAAGGCTATTCGAAAGAAGAAGTTTATGAACAGTGTGAATCTATTAGGAAAGAAATTGAAAAAATACGTATGCTTTCAGAGTCATTTGGACCATTAACTGTAACCATAAGTATTGGTGCGACTTTTTTCATACCAGATGAAGACACAGATCCTCAAATCTATGTCTTAAAAGCAGATCAAGCACTCTATGAAGCGAAATCACGTGGAAAAAATCAAACCTTTATTTATGATGAAGTTTAAGATAAGGAATATTATGAAAAGAGAAAAGCAATCAAAGATGCGAACCAAAGATATTACTCAAATTGCGATGACGGTATCAGCAATGTTGGTGGGTGGGTTTTTAATTTATATGATCAGTAGCCGATTCCCACTCCCGGGATTTAAGTATGCAGCCATGTCACCTTACTTATCATTTATCGTGGCAATGCTGTTAATAAATTTCAACTTGAAAAGAAGTGTTTTAATCGTAAATACAGTTTTTGCTATGGTGATGTCTATGGTATCTATCTACATGGGTCTAGCGATTTTTTCAACAGGTGTATTAACTCAAATCACCCAAACCATGATACCAAAGGGGTGGCGATATAAAAACACAGTGGTCTCGGCCTTATATAGCGTATATACCGTAGGTACGGCACTAACCGTATCCAAACTGTTTATTGCTAAGGAAATATTCGAAATAATCACATGGCCATACGTGCTTGCTTTGATGACCATAGCATTTGTTTTAGGTCTCGTAGGCGCTTATGCAGGCGATTTATTGGGCAATCGTGTGTTCAGAAGTCGTCAAAACTAATATTACAATTGTGTTACAGAGTAAATGATAATGATTATCGACTAGGCTTATGGATATATGTATGGTGATATGGAAACTATCCGATACGGATTCTTATAACAACTTAGGAGGACATTATGAAATTTACTTTACCAGAATTAAAATTTGATACAGGTGCATTAGAACCATATATTGATAAAGTGACGATGGAAATCCATCACCAGAAGCATCATGGTACTTACATTTCAAATCTAAATGCAGCATTAGAAGGCGAAGAAACCTTTTCAGACTGGTCAATCGAAAAATTACTAAGTCATTTAGATCAGATACCAGAAGCCAAACGTGCAGCCGTACGTAATAATGGTGGCGGTCATTATAATCACACACTCTTTTGGGAATCACTTGTACCAGCAGACAGAAGCAAAGAAATGTCAGAAGGGTTTAAAGCCAAACTTGAAAGTGCCTTTGGATCGGTTGAAGCCTTTAAGTCTGCTTTTAAAGATGCAGCATTAAAAAGGTTTGGAAGCGGTTGGGCTTGGCTTGTTCTTGATCACGAGACACTTAAAATCGTGAGTACACCAAATCAAGATGCACCGATCTCAGATGGATTGAAAGAATTACTGGGCATAGATGTTTGGGAACATGCCTATTATCTAAATTATCAAAATAAAAGAGCAGATTACATCGATGCCTTTTGGCATGTTGTTAATTGGGAAGTCGTTGAATCAAGATTATAGTTAGTCGTAAACCACCTCTTTTTAAAGAGGTGTCAGCTTGACGACAAACGCCGATAACTGCGTCAACTTCAAAAGTCTGCATTCTTACGTATGTCTGAATACGCTGCGAATGCAGACTTTTTCATTTCCTTGTTCTCGACGTTTCTCGATAAGCTCACAGACTGTAGACTTAGTCTACAGTCTGACACCTCTTTTTAAAGAGGTGTTTTTTTTCGCGTGAAGCGATTATATGCATATAACAACTTACGTATGGCGTAACTATTTGATATAATAAACTGAATGATAATTGATTAGGAGGTAACGATGAAATTTGTTAACTGGAACGTTAATGGCATCCGCGCTTGTGTAAAAAAGGGTTTTATGTCGTATTTTGAAGAAAAAGATGCAGATTTTTTCTGTATACAAGAAACCAAATTACAAGCGGGTCAAATCGAGTTGGAATTGAATGGGTATTACCAGTATTGGAACTATGCTGTAAAAAAAGGGTATTCAGGTACAGCGATTTTTACGAAACACTTACCCCTTCAAGTCTTTTATGGGATAGGAATGGAAGAGCATGATCAAGAGGGTCGTGTGATTACTTTAGAATATGAAACTTTTTATCTGGTGACAGTCTATACCCCGAATTCTAAGACTGAGTTAGAGCGTTTATCTTATAGACAGGTATGGGAAGATGATTTTAGAAGTTATTTGAAAGAACTTGAAATAAGCAAACCCGTTATCCTATGTGGAGACTTAAATGTTGCACATAAAGAAATCGATATAAAGAATTATAAAACCAATCATAAAAGTGCCGGTTTTACAAAAGAAGAGCGCGAAAAAATGACTGCACTCATCGATGCAGGCTTTGTGGATACGTATAGATATTTTTATCCAGATCAAAAAGATGCCTATACTTGGTGGTCATATTTTGGTAAGGCAAGAGAGAACAATGTGGGGTGGCGTATTGATTATTTTTTAGCCTCGGAATCACTTGTGCCTAGATTTGTCGGTGCTGGAATAGATGCGCATATTATGGGGAGCGATCATTGTCCGGTGACATTTGAATTGGATTAATTAAATGGGATGGTATTGATTGGTGGCAACATCGTAGAAAAATCCCGCGTCTTTTAGTCGCCTATCAATGGATTCTAAATCAAGTTCTAAGTCTTCGCATAGTAAAGCCATGCTTGGATAAAAATCTCTTAAATTCATGTTGATAATACCTAACAAAATAATAGGATCGTGTGGCAGTTCGAATCGCATGCGAATCTCCTTTCATAATAAGAGGGCTAGATGGAAAATAAAAAACGTATTTTAATAATCGATCAAATTCGAGGATTTGCAATGTTCGGCGTGTTGTTGGTTAATCTGACGATGATGGAAAATCCCTTTCAGCTAAATGCTGTAGCAACAACGGGGACTGTAAATATTTTTTTTGAAAAATTAATTGATGTGTTAGCAGTTGGGAAATTTTACTCGATGTTTGCGATACTTTTTGGATTGGGGTTTTACCTTTTTATGGAAAATAAAGGTGACGAGGTCCATTTTTTTAAAAAGCGATTAAAGGTTTTATTTGTTTTTGGTTTGTTGCACTTAATATTTGGATGGTCTGGAGACATCCTACATGTATATGCTATTGGCGGATTTTTTCTGATATCTAAAAGAGAAATGACGGCACAAGCGCTGATAAAACGCAGTATGATCCTTTTTCTTTTTTCTGTTGTTTTAATAACGGTATTGTTGATGGTATCCACAGGAATCGAACCAACTGCGGTTCCCACATTATCAACTTTTGATCAAACCCAATATTTGAGTGTCGTAAGCAATCGTATCATCAATGAGTTTCCAATCGTTTTTAGCAATCTATTTATCGTTTTGCCTAGAATTATCTCTTTGTTTTATCTGGGATATGCCATCGGAAAAATGGGTGTTTTTAGCAACATTCAAGATCATTTGCCCTTGATAAAAAAAGTTTTTAAAAACGCTGGTATACTCTTCTTATTGTTGATTATTGTGAGAATCACATTTAAAAATGTGTATTTGATTCATATTTTGGCAAAAGAGTTTTCTACCTTATTGGGCGCACTTACCTATGGCACCGGTTTAATTCTGATGGGCATTAATCACAAGTTGAGCAAAATGCTTACCATGCTTACTGCGGCTGGAAAAATGGCGCTTACGAATTATTTGGTACAGACGCTTTTTTGGACGACATTATTATATGGGTATGGGGGTGATCTTGGCGGGAAAATCCCTTATGCGATGTTTTTACCACTGGCACTTTTATTTTATGGATTTCAAATCTTCGTTTGTAATTTTTGGATGCAGAGATTTAAACAAGGACCTATGGAGACTGTATGGCGATTTTTTACGTATCGAGTACCGGAGAAAAATCAGTAATGGGCTTAGGGCCACGAATAACGCGTCGCAATATTTTGAGACTTCCTTGGGCATCGGGGGCTATTCGCCATTCTATAAGTGAAATGTGATTGTTTTCTATCTCCAAACCCGTAATATTCCTTGGATGGATACAACACCCCGTATTGAAATAAGGGGGCTCTCCAACACGTGGAAATTTTGGACGATGCGTATGCCCCACGATCAACATTTTTTGATGTTGTTTGATAAATTTTGAATAGTTAATCTCTATTTTATGGCGTTTGTGCGCATTTTTCGCAGGACTTGCGGGATTTTGAAAGCCATCGATATGAAAATAACGCCAAAAATATCGATTGAGATACTTCATAACGGGCCATATTTGATCGTTAATGAAATCCCCTTGATGACCATGTACGACGAAAACCTCACTGTTGGTTTCCTTGTTCTCAAGTACCACAGACTCATATACCTTAATACCTGGAAACAGTTCGTTAAAAAATTCTTCGTATTCATCGTAAAAATTAAACAGATGCTTTTGAATATGATGTGGATGTTTAAATGCCATGTTGTGATTGCCATAGAGCATAATAAACCGATTTTCATCAAAAAATTTTCTAAGCAACATAAAAACATCACTGTGTGCGTATCGGATGACTTCAAAGTTTTTATGTTCCCAAAGTTCATCTCCATCACCGACTTCGATGTAGTTGAAGCCTGCTTCGAAATAGTGCTGTAGGGCAAAGTGGTAAATGTTTTGGTTGTGAGCAAATTCATCTGACAAACTGTTATCACCACGATGTACATCACTAAAAAAAACGAATTTAGAATGTTCATCGTAGTGTAAGCGTTCAGCATTTTCATAAGCCGCTAATAGTTTTTTTGAAGTATTCAAATACAATCACCTCGGTCTAGACTTATAATCGTTTATGTTCTGAAAATACTTGGATGGCATCTTTTGCCACCAAACCGTCGATCCAATGCTTAGGAATCGCTGATATGCCAAGATATGCACCAAGAATCATGCCGATAACCATCCCTCTTCCGGCGGAATCTCCACCAGAGAGGACATTTGCTTTCATGGCTTCTTCATAATCATCTGCGTACTTTAAAATGAGATAAAGCGATGCAGGTACAGCAAAAGGACTGGCACAACTTTGACCAATATCTTTTATGACAGATATCGTGTCTTCGTTCAGCCGGTCTTTTATGCTTAAATAATGTTTTTTTACTTTGGGATAAGATTCAATGAGCACTTCTATGGTTTTATTTAAGTCTTTTCCTATAATGAGTTCAAGGACTAAATCGGTAAAAAATTGGGCATATCCCAACAGCGTCTCATTATTATGCGTTAAGCGTGTTTGCTCTTCAACGTAGCGCTTTAATTTTGGATCGTCAAAATGATAGAAAATAAGGGGTGCAACACGTGCGTATCCACCGAGTTCATCAGATGATGAACCAAGGCGCGTGGATAAATCAAGTGTGGTTAGTGATTCTCTTGTTGCGTGATCAATATAGCCTTCATATTTTTCCATGTAGGTCATCCAATGCGTTTTAAATACGTCACGTGAGAACCCTTTTTCTGTGGAAATGCTTTTTAGTAAAAGCAAACTTTGATCACCATAATGGGTAAATTCACCTTTTCTCTTGCCTTTATGAAAACTATCTCTGGCAGGAGAGATAAAGCCGTGAAGATGATTGCTTTCACTTTTTAATTTGTCGGTATCATAAATCCAATGAAGACCCAGTGCATAGGCATCTGCAACAAAAGCGCCAAATAACATGCCGTTCAACCGTTCCATATAATGCCTCCTAACGTGTCATCGTGCGAGTATCTACTTTTTAAATTCTACGCGAACGAGTTCGGTTTCTGAATATCTAGCAATTGCATAAAGTGTATCAGAAAGGCGGTTAACATACTTGAGTAAGTCTGCACGCACTTGAGACTCTTCACATAATGTGAGGATACGTCTTTCGGCACGTCTGCAAACCGTACGCGAAACATGAAGAGAAGCACTTAATAAATTACTTCCCGGAATAATAAATTGAAAAATTTCGTCGCGATTCATTAAATCGAGAAAATGATCGATGGTGTTTTCTAACCACTGTACGTCATCTGCTGTAACTTTTTCTGGAAATGTTTCTCCAACTTGCGTTGCAAGTTCGCCAGCGACATTAAAGAGCGAGCGCTGTATGCGTAATAAGATCGCTGTTATTTCATCACTGGTACTGTATTGACGTGCAAGTCCTAAATGAGAGTTTAGTTCGTCAACTGTTCCATAACTTTCCACACGAATTGAATCTTTTGCAACTCGAGCGCCATCATACAAACTGGTTTCGCCATTATCGCCTGTACGGGTATAAATTTTCAACATATTGCCCTCCATTAGTAAGTTCGTTATACATAAATGTACCCTGTTTTTTTGTAAAAACACTTTTTGATTTAAATAGTCGTAGAATTTACAAATTGACATGATATAATAATAATGAGTTACGTATCATGGGGGTAAGATTAAGCGCGTAAAAGGAGGTTCATATGGGTCATTATAAGTGTACAGTATGCAGTTATGTATATAAGCCAGAGCGTGGCGATTGGATGCATGATATTCCGAAAGAAACTGCCTTTGAAGATTTACCTGAGGATTGGAAATGTCCTACATGTAATCAACCTAAAATGGCATTCGTCCCAGTTGAAAAAGAATAATAGGAGGAAACATGATCAATAAATTCGATCACATTACAGATTATTTTGAGAACACATTTGACCTAGGTCGCATTAAGAATTTACCGATTACAGACAAGTTCAGATTGATAAACTACATTAAACTTGTAAGCAAAGCGAACGATGTCGTTAAAGCAGATGGACTTGAAGCCATTTCAGAATCCCCACTTTATGAAATTGACAGAACATTTCATCTTTTCTTATCCTTGTTAGTGACGGAACTGTCTGCTGAAATTATTTCTGATATGATTGAGAGTTATACTGCAAATTTTGATGACAGTGATATTTATTTTGCAAAAATTCTTGTTTTGGGTTCAGGGGCTTTGATGATCCAAAAAGGTATTGAATCCAGTGCAATCATCAGTTATTTGATTTCACTACTGGGCGACGCATTCTTAAAACATAATTATCAACGCATATTTGATGAAAGAGACATTTTGAATTTTGATGAAGAAAATGAGATTGACATCAAGTATAAAACATTTGATTATACGTATAGAAAAATGAAGTACGATTTACTTGCACTGATGCAGATCAAAAGAGATCAAGGCCATTCAAAACTCAGAGAAGTAATTTTCAAACATTATGATAATAAAGAATTGCGATTGTTTTATTCCATGTTGGATGTTCATGATAAGAAAATTTCGGAGTACTTATTTAGAAAGTTAATGAAAGAATCGCCTAAAATGGATCGGTTCCTTTTAACAGCGTGTCGATGTATGATACGTGATATTGAGATTATCGATATGCACTATTTACTCAACGCGGTCATAGGAAAATATACGAACTTTAATAAACCTTATGATGAAGTTTTAACGGAAATAAAAATGCGCGAAAGTGAAATACTTGCAGAAATATCATGAGTAAAATTACCAAAATCATTTTACTATCGGTTTTGATTCTAACGTCTTTGGTTTGGGCGATTAATCGAGACATGTTTCAAGGACTGGTATTGATCATTTTTTCTTTGTTGGCATTCACAACTTTAGAAAGGCGTGCAATCGACCGAAATTTTTACTTGGCCTTAAGGAAATTGTATTTGTGTACAGATATAGAAGGGTTTAATGAAGTGCTTCAGCGGATTGAAGCGCATGCGATGATAAGTCAATCAGTTGAGAACATCATACAACTGCTACAGTGTATGGGTCGATATCATCTTGGAGACCGTATTGGTTTACTAGGGGAGATTCAACGCGTCAAGGTGCCTAAAAGGTTTTTATTTTGGCGATATGTATACATGAACTTGCTGGATAAAAATCATATTCAGATGGCGCGGTTAAATACAACCTTTAAGTCTGTACCCGCAGTACTGCTAGAAATTGCATCTCAACGACTAAAACTGATGCAATTATTCAGTGAAGAACCCACTGAAGTAAATGATGTAATCACCGTTAGAGACCATTTGACTTATAATTTATTAATAGCTGAAGCAACTTATTACTTGTCTATGATAGAAACCCATCCAAACATAAAAAGTTACTATTTAAAGTCGGCTAATAATTTAATAAAAGAGTTTGTTATTTAACGGCTTTGAGTCGTTGTACAGAGAAGCGCTCAAAAAAGTTTGAACTTGTTTGAGCGCTTTAACTATTTAACAAAGTTTTAATTGTTTGAGTCTGGCACGCGTGGGGATGGCAACAAGTACAGCAAATATTCCTTTTATAACATCAAGTGGGATATAAGGCAATGAACCGACGAGAAATGCTTTTTTTAAGGGCAAACCAGTTACAAGACTCAATTGTATGGTTCCGAGAACGTAAATAACGATTAAACCAAGACACATAGCGAATAGTGCATGAGAAAACTTATTGTTCTCATTCTTTTCGACGATCAGTCCGACGATACCTGCCGCGATGACAAAACCTATAAGATAACCACCTGTAGGTCCAACGAGGACGGATAGTCCTGCTTGACCCCCTGCAAAAATTGGAAGCCCTACACAACCGAGTATCACATAGAGCAGTTGAGAAAGGAAACCTCTTCTGCCTCCTAATATTGCACCTGCTAAGAACACACCCAGTACCTGGAAAGTTATTGGTACAGGAGAAAAGGGGAGTGGGATGGCTGGCAATAGAGACAAAACAGCAGTAATAGATGCAAACATAGCAATTAATATTAAATCTTTGGTTTTCATAGTTAACTCCTCATTTTTAGTCTTTAATCAGTATAAAAAAAAACAAATCGATTGTCAACTATATTTTTATGCAGGGTTGACAATTGTTTGAAAAATTGACGTGGAGGTTTTTATGGCGTATGAAAAAACACTTGTACTTATTAAACCAGATGCGGTAAAACGCAAACTCATTGGCACACTTTTAAAAATGTATGAGGAAAAGGGTCTTGAAGTCGAACAAATCAAGTCTGTTTTTGCCACAGAGGAACAATTAGCAAGGCATTATCAAGCGCATATAGGCAAAGATTTTTATCCGCGATTAATGGCATTTATGAAATCTGGAATGATGATTGCTATCGTGTTAAGTGGTGAGCAGGCGATAGAAATTGTAAGAGGAGTCAACGGGGCAACGGATTACTTAAAAGCCGATATGGGATCCATCAGAGGGCGATTTGCTAATGGTTATACTGAAAATTGTGTACATGGTTCTGATTCATTAGAAAGTGCACAGACTGAGATTGAAATTTGGTTTAATTAGGAGGGGGCAGTATGGAACATCTTTATTCAGAACGTGCAAAGGCAATCAAAGCATCAGAAATTCGAGAAATTTTAAAATTGACACAGCAACCTGAAATCATTTCTTTTGCGGGTGGATTGCCCGCGCCTGAATTGTTTCCCATCGAGGCGATGAAAGCCGTTGCTTGTAAAGTCCTTGATGAGAATGGAAGAGAAGCCTTACAATACAGTACCACAGAAGGGTTCGCACCACTGCGCGAAAAAATAGCTCAGAGACAAAACGATATGGGCATCCAATGTAATCGCGATGACATTTTGATTACCAGTGGATCTCAACAAGGTCTTGATTTTACAGGAAAGATTTTTATCAATCCAGGTGATTACGTTCTATGTGAGAGTCCAAGTTATTTGGGAGCCGTAAATGCCTTTAAAGCCTATCAATGTGCTTTCAAGGAAGTAGAAACGGATTCAGAGGGGATGATTTTAGAGGATTTAGAAAAATCGATTATTGAAACGCCAAATGTAAAATTCGTATATGTCATACCTGATTTTCAAAACCCTTCTGGACGCACATGGTCACTTGAACGCCGTAGAGGACTTATAAAAATAGCTGAAAAATATAACTTGGTCATAATAGAAGATAATCCATATGGCGAGTTGAGATTTGAAGGTACGAGCATCGCTTCAGTTAAGTCCTTAGATACGGATGGACGTGTGGTTTATTTGGGTACTTTTTCGAAAACTTTTTCTCCGGGGATTAGAATCGGCTGGGTTTGTGCATCGCCTGAAATTTTAAACAAATATATTTTGGTTAAGCAAAGTGCCGATTTACAAACCAGTTCACTGGCGCAACGAGAACTCAGTATGTTCTTAGATTTATATGATTTTGATGCACATATAGATTCTATCCGTACGGTTTATAAAAAGAGATTACAAGTAATGTCTGATGCCATGAAGCGTTTTTTCCCAGATTCTGCAGTGTATGAAATTCCAAAAGGTGGTTTATTTGTTTGGGTTATATTGCCCGATCATGTGGATACCAGAAAAATTTTGGTAAAAGCCATCGAAAACAAAGTTGCGTTTGTACCTGGCGGATCATTTTATCCAAATGGAGGCAGAGAAAATGCCATGCGGTTAAATTTTTCTAATATGCCAGAAGAAAAAATAGTTGAAGGCATCGAAAGATTGGGTAAAATATTAAAAGAAATGATTTTATGACTGAGTCATTTGAATAAAGTATATTAAATGGGAGCGTATTTTTATGGTACAAAGGCAGCAAGAAATTTCGGTGTATGGCGTAATCGTTCAAGACCATCAAATCCTACTGGTCCAAAAATCAAGTGGCCCTAATAAGGGGTTATGGGATTTGCCAGGTGGTAAAATCCAATTTGGTGAGTCACCTGATACGACACTTATTCGAGAAGTTTTAGAGGAAACGGGGTTGGAGATTAGCACAGTCAGTTATTTGAAATCTGATGCGCAAGTTGTCAACTATACAGATCCTGAACATGGAAAGATGACCATGCATCTGGTGGGTTTTATTTTTAAGGTAAAACCTAAACACACTTTAAGTCTTGCGCCTAAAGAAGATGATGTAGATTTGATATGTACGAAATGGTGTGATTACTCAGAATTAGACGTTGACACGCTTTCGCCGTTCTTACAAGAACTTTTGCTTGACGGCATTACGATTTAAATCATGAGGAATTGATATGAAGTATTTGTTGCAGCGCTATCGAAGCAGTCTAAATTTCAAAATAACCCTTAGTACCATTTTAATCGTCATCATAGGTGTGATTACGATTATTCTCTATACGCAACTAAGTGTGTCAAAACTTTCAGAGCATACGCTAGAAACCATGGACAGCGAACTAGATGCTTTTATTACTTCGTATTATCAAGCCCATTTAGCTGAAATCGTGTCAAATGTCGATTATGAATTTAAGCAATATTTAAATGAAATGGAAATACTAGGCGATACGGTTCAGACATATTTTAACCACGCGCATACATGGGGCGAATTGAAAGAGGCACTTAGAGGGACGCCCTATTTCCAAGATGCATTGGTTAATAACGGGAATTGGATTCAAAATGTAATGGGTGAACCCTCAACCGTCTTCATGGGCAGATACCTGCTAGATGAAAATGGAGAAATACCACCCGAAATCATCGCTCAAATTGAGGATTCCGCGTTTATGGACTTGTTTTTACCTAGTTTTGCAAAATTGGGTGCAAAAAAAGTTCAAGTCTATTTTATGGGCAGTGAATCTGCTGATTTTACGCGGATGTCACCGTGGAAAAACATCGGCGAAAGTGTCTATGATGTCTATCCAGAACTCTATGATCAGCCCATATGGGAAACCTTTAATCCTGGTATTTTAAAGGATTGGCATGAGCTGCGACTGAGAGCAAGTGGTCGATTAATCCGAACTTCAAAACCCGTGCAGGACGGGATTACGGGTGAAATAATTTTGGGGTTGGCTTATCCCATTTGGTCTTTAAATAATGAACAGTTTATAGGTCAGATGACATACGACATTCCCTTGTCCTTCTTATTAGATTACATCGAAGGCATCCAGTTGGGGGATAATGGGTTTGCACTAATAACACAGTCAAATGGACAAGTATTGGCAGTTAATCCTTATGGTCATGAACGTTTAGGCTTAATGGATATCGAGCAAATAACAGAGACTGGATTTAATACACTAGATATCAAATTAAGCGATAGCCGTTTTGAATCCATAAAATCGCTTGTGATGTCCGATTTTCAACAGATGAAAGAAATAGATATCGATGGCAACGCCTATTATATGATATCAAAACCCGCTCAATCTTTTCTAACTTGGTCACAAGAAAAAGGGTTCTATGAAGACAAATGGACAGTCGCTTTGGTATTACCCAAAGAGGAGGTTTATGCCGTCTATTTAAGTGCGGAAAATCAGATCTTACACGAATCAAAAAACGTATTAAGAGAGCAAATGTATATCGCTATCATTATCACTTTCTTTGTTTTGACAATGATTATCCTATACAATTCGAAATTAACTAGAAAATTAAATGAGTTTACGATAAAAGTTAAGGAAATAAAGGGCTCTGGCTATACGACCCATTTTGAGATAGAATCTGAAGATGAAATAGGGAACTTGTCAGAAGCTTTTAACGAGATGCAACATGAAATAAAAGAAACCATATTTAAGCTTAACGTCCAAAATGAACGCCTAAAAGAAGAAATAGATGAACGCATTAAGAAAGATCGCATGATTGACTATTTAGAAAACTTTGACGGACAAACGGATTTGTTAAATACGCGTGCACTTCAAAATCTATTGAAAGAATTGTCGCCAAATGAAACCTATCCATTTGTCTCCTTGGTCTCGGTAGGCATCGATGAGTTAAGAAAAATCAATGATGCCTACAGTTTCAAAATTGGAGATGAAATCATTCAAAACATAGCCAAGCGATTAGAAAGTGTTCTAGATCAACAAGATCTTTTATTTAGATTAGGCGGTGATGAGTTCGGCTTGTTGTTAAAATCGAAGTCACTGGATACAGTTATTACGAAATGTGATGAAATCGTCTTGTTATTTAAGAAACCTGTAACGACTTCAGTAAAGGACATAAGGGTAGGATGCTCGATTGGTATAAGTTCATACCCAAATGATACGCAGACGCCTTCTGATTTGTTTAAATTCACAAATATTGCTTTAAACCATGCTAAAGAAGGCAATAGAGGCAGTTACGAATTTTATAGTGCGCATATGAATGATAAATCTAGAAAGCGTTTAGAGATGATCAATGCGCTGAATGATGCCGTTGCACGAGAAGAGTTCCATATGGTTTATCAACCGATCATAGACTTAAAAACACAAAAAACCACAGCGCTAGAAGCACTTATTCGTTGGGATTCACCACAGTTTGGTTTGGTTCCCCCTGATGCGTTCATTTCACTGGTGGAAGAAACAAAGCAAATTATTGGTATTGGTGAATGGGTGCTAAAAAAATGTATGTCAGACTATAAGTTACTAGCTGAACATCATTTAGGTGAATTAAGTGTAGCGATTAACATATCGGTGGTTCAATTCTACGAACCAACATTTGTCAGTCTGGTTGAAAGTTTGGTTGAGCAATTTGGAATTGATGCCAGTCGTTTGACATTTGAAGTTACTGAAGGCATGTTCTTAAACGATTTTGAAAAGGCCAGTCAAGTGATAACTGCCTTAAGAAATCTAGGCATTCAATTTTCGATTGATGATTTTGGAACCGGTTATTCTTCATTGTCCTACCTGAAAAACTTGCCACTAAATCACCTTAAAATCGATCGCACGTTTATAAAAGAATCAAAGGATCAAACGGGTTGGGAAATTGTAAATGCGATAATAGGACTAGCAAATAGTTTAAAACTGAAAGTAATCGCTGAAGGGATAGAAACCACAGATCAGTTAGCAGATTTAATTGAAAGAGGGTGTGATGAAGGTCAGGGATATCACTTTTCTAGGCCTAAACGCATAGAGGATATCATAGCTTGGTTAAAAGCATAATTTCAATAGAGCATCTGATTGAGCAACTGAATCAGATGCTTTTTTATATACTCTATTTGTATTATTTCGCCTGCTCAATTATAATGGAAGAGATTAAAATAAGAAAAAGTGTGGGAATTATGAAATATATTATACAAACGATTGAGTTGATTATTATTTTTGCATTGGTAATACTCAGTGTGACGACATTTAATAAAATAAACAGTGTGCCGATCATTAAAACAGATGACTTGGTCCCTAATTATAAACATATTGCCATCGTAACAGATGACACCACGTCATATGCCTACGACCGTTTTGTTGGCGGCGTTGAGAGCGCGAAAACGCTTTACAACATCGTTTATGAAATTTACGAAGTGGGGAAATTGCCTCTAGAAGATGTATTTAGAATGATCGCGATCACTGAAGTGGAAGGCGTTATTTTAAGATTGAGCAATAACGGCCTAGCAACTGAAGCGATTAATCAATGTGCTGAACTGGGTATATTTGTTATAACCATAGGCAATGACGCGCCAGATTCAAATCGAGATGTTTATATTGGCACGAATAAGTTTAATCTTGGAAGACATGCTGCACAACTGGCGCTTGAGGCAATTGATTATGAAGGCAACATAGGGATTTTGTTAGGCAGTGAGTATCTTGATGAAACATCCATAGCAACCAACAATTTTGTAAATGGCGTACAAGAAGTGGTGTCCAAATCCGAAGCGGTTGAATTGTCAGCGATAAAGTATACGTATACGGTGCGTGCTGAACTGCATATGGATGCCCTGCTAGACGATGTGGGTTCTGTTGATGTGTTAATTTGTACGGATCCAGTCGATGTAAATCGTATTATTCGCGTCTTGGTAGATCGAAACCGCGTAGGTGAGATAAAAATAATCGCCAGTGGTGACACGCAAGAAATTGTAGATGGCATCGAGAAAGAGTTGATCTACGCGAGTATCGTTGAAGGCTTTACGGAAATTGGCGAATATGCCGTTTACTATTTAGATCAGTTGGTTCGTGATGAAGGTGTCTCATCCTACGTGAATGTACCTTTTGAAACATTAAATATCGAATGATTCCATTTGCGAGGTATATAAATGCGTAGATTTAAAGGATTGCTTCTACAAAATACATTAAAAAGAAAAGTGTTCACATTTATAGTGGTTATCTTAATTTGCTTTTTGTCAGGATTTTTGTACACGTTTTATACGACATTTAAAGTGAATCAGCAGATTAATGAGATGTTTACAACCAGTATTGAACTTGATAAAATGAACAATCACATGGCGCAATTCGAGATGGCCCTTGAGTCCTATCTTGCCTCTAAGAGTTCAGACAGTTTTGTTCTATATTTAGATAACTACAACGCACTTTTGAGTTTTTCAAACGCAATTAACGATTCGGATAACAGTGAAAACACGAGTCTTCAAATGCGGAATATTGGTAAATTGTTAAACGCCTATTTAGAAGTTTCTGAAGATGCCATTGAGTACAAACGCGGTAGAAATACAGAGCGCTATTTATTTGCATATAGTGAAATGCTTACCATTGGCGAATATATCGATCAGAAGGTGCAAAAACTTGAAAGTCTAGATTTTAAAATCAATTTAGAAAACTATATGCAATTAACCTCAAAATTCTCAGAAATTCAAATGCGTTTAATTGTCATCGTCATTTTGCTGGTTGCATTAAGTTTGTTTTTTGTGTTCTCATTTTCAACAAATGTTACCAGTCCTATTATAGAACTTAGTAAACGTGCTGAGGACATCGCTAGTGGTATTTATTCTTTCGAACGTAAAAAGGAAAAGCATTTTAAAGAAGCAGAAGTGCTAAAAGACACCTTTTACGATATGGCGAATCATATCCAAGAATACATCTCTGAACTTGAAGACAAAGTAGAAACGGAAAACAAACTACGCGTATCTGAAACAGAGAAGTTGAAAATGCAGTATTCGCTAAATCAAGCAGAGCTAATGGCGCTTCAATCACAAATAAACCCCCATTTTTTATTCAACACATTAAATGCGGGCATGCAACTCGCTATCATAGAAGATGCAGATCGAACGGCATTTTTCCTAGAGAACTTATCTTCACTCTTTAGATATAATATTCAAAGTTTGCAAAACAAAGTGCGCTTGGATCAAGAGTTTGACAATGCTCGAAAATACTATGAACTTATGCGCGTGCGGTTTGGAGAGCAGTTTTTATTTGAGTTTGAACTGGATAACGCGGTAAAAGATTTTGAAATGCCACCTTTGATTTTGCAACCCATCATAGAAAATGCACTTATACATGGTTTTAAAAACAAAACAGAAGCAGGGCGTATAAAAATTCTGGCGCAATGGATCGATGATAAAGTTCAAGTGGACATCGTAGACAATGGAGAAGGCATCGAAGCAAAGGAAGTTCAGCGCTTAAATTTGGGTGACTTTACACGACTTGCCGATCGTGGTGGACATACGACGGGATTGGGTCTTGGCAATGTCTATGAGCGACTAAGACACTTTTTTGAAGTCGACCACATCATGCATTTTGAGAGCGTATTGGGCGAATATACGAAAGTAACCATAAAATTACCAAGAAGGGACGTAGAGTGATGATCAGAGTTCTCGTAGTTGATGATGAAGCAATTGTCTTAGAATCGGTTACACAGGTATTAACAAGTCACTTTGAAGACCTGTTGATAGAGACGGCAAGAAACAGTAGAGAGGGTTTAATAAAGGTTGAACACTTTAGACCCCATTTAATTATGTCAGATATTAAGATGCCAGGTATGAATGGACTAGAGTTTATTGAGCGCGTTAGGAAAGTGAATACAACTGTTAAAATCGTAATCGTAAGTGCATATGATCATTTTGAATATGCTAAAGAAGCTGTACGGTTTGGAGTTGAAGATTATTTGCTAAAACCACTGACGAAAAATAAACTCATAGAAGTGGTAGAATCTATTTCAACCAAAATCAAAGAAGAAGAAGAAGCGCGAAACAAAGAACTGGATAATATAGAAAAGTACTATCAATCCGTGCAATTGGTGGAGAGTAATTTTTTTAATTCCATCTTGCTCAATCGTAACTTGATCAAGTATATGGCGCATTATCGTGAGATCTTAGAGTTGCCTTTTACAAAAGGCGTTATGGTTACCATAGAGTTTGACAAACTAGAAGCGTCAGGGGAATTAAACACCTACAGCCAAAAGCTGTATGACTGTGCGGACTTTCTAAAAACACATATAAAATATCATACAGATGCAATAGTGAGTAATCCCTTTATCAATAGAGTGTTTGCCTATATTGAAAATGAAGTGGATCGTACTTTTTGGAACAATTTAGTGCCACAAATTATGGAGCGATTTAAATTGCGTGTGAGAATTGGACTTGGAACATCCAAATGTATCGAACAAATATCGGAGTCATATGTTGAATCCCTTTTAACCATGAGGATGTCAAACAACGCTGTCTGCTCCATGCAAGACATCGTAAACATAGAAGCCTCATTTGAACGATTTGATTCGAGCAGAGATGCATTATATAACGACTTTATTCATCGCAATAAGTCTTTTAAGTCTCAACTCAAAGGCTTTGAGACGGAATATATAAAAATGTTAAGTCATAAAACGACACACGAATACGCTGTGGCCATATTAACAGAATTAATGGTTCTATTCTTTGATCGCTGTGGCAATCGTATCGGTAAGAACAAACAAGATGAAGTTAAGACCCATTATTTATCAATGTTAGCAGGTGCTTCAGCCATGGCCAAATTGCATTACTTTGAAAAAACCGTCACAGAATGGTTTTCAATGTATGCAAAAATGCAAAATGAAAATTTTAATGCATTAACAGTAACCGCATTGGATTACCTGCGTGCAAACTACAAAGATGAAGTTACATTGGAAGATTTAGCGCTTGCTTTAAATGTAACCCCCCAATATCTTTCAAAAATTTTTAAAGAAGATACGGGAACCACATTCAAAGAGTATTTAACCGAACTTCGAATTGAAGCGAGTAAAATGCTCCTTAAAGAAAATGAAATGAGCATAAAAGATATCTGCTATCAAGTGGGTTATAATGATACCAGTTACTTCATAAGAGCTTTTAAAAAGTTTGAAGGGATTACACCGAAAGATTTTCAGCGTGTTAGTCGCTCCAGTTAAGAATCGGAGGATGTATGATAAAACGAATTATTATCGGAGGGATCATTTTTAGTCTGCTTAGCGTTATACTCGTAGGATGCACGCCAGCTAAAACAGAGCAGCAAGAAGGTATCCTAATCGGTCTTTCAGTGGATAGTATTGTCGTAGAAAGATGGCAAAGAGAACTTGAAATCCTAGTGGCGACAGTGAATGAATTGGGCGCGGAAATCGACGTTCAAATAGCTAACGAAGATATAGACAAGCAAAACCAGCAAATTCGGCACTTAATTGAGCAGAAGGTAGATGTTTTAATCATCGTACCTAACGATGCACGCGCTTTTTATGATGTAATAAGTGAAGCGCATAAAAATGGCATTCATGTGATCGCATATGATCGATTGATCATGCACCCAGATATTGATCTTTATGTTTCTTTTGACAATGAAGCCATAGGCAAAGGCATCGCACAACGATTAATGGACACTTTTGTATCGAACATCGATTTTGAAAATCCAGAAGATAAAACCACATATAATTTGCTTATTATAAATGGAGATCCTAAAGATAACAATTCGAAACTACTTAACAAGGGTTTTTACGCTTCCATACAACCACATATAGATACAGGGATCGTAAGGGTTATCGATGAAACATGGGCAAATGAATGGCGAGAACAGTACGCAAAAGACTTGGTAGAACAGCATTTAATGAACGGGACGCGTATTGATGGCATAATCGCAGCAAATGATGTTTTGGCAACTGGGGCTATAGAAGTCTTATCTAAATGGCGTTTGGCAGGGGAGGTTTTAGTAGTCAGTCAAGACGCAGAACTATCTGCCTGTCAACGCATTGTGGAAAAGACACAACTTGCAACAGCCTATAAACCCATCTATGATTTGGCATCTACCACCGCAAAAGTGGCAGTTAATATGGCGAAAAATGAGAAATTGATAACAAACGATAAAATCTATAATGACTATTTTGATGTGCCTTATTTGAAACTCGATGCCTATGTTGTGGATATAAACAATATGGAGTCGGTAATCATAAAGAGTGGTTTTCATCGCAAAGAGGATATTTATAGAAATATTGAATCGGAATCAGAATCAGATTAACAAAACACGGACAAATTTAATCTTAAATTTGTCCGTGTTTTGTTTTGTATACATACAAGTTATAAAAATTGATGAAATCTATAAAAAAGTGGTTAAATTAGTGAAGTGACTTTAATGTTAAAAATGTGTAAACTTTTATTAGGATTTGGTTTCAGTCTTTTTTATTATTTTCTCATTTTATGTGACATTTTCATAGATAACGATTAAAATAGTAGTGAAACTTGATTTATGTGATCATTCGCGTTATGATAAATCGAGTAAAACTTTACTAAATTTCCCGTGCTATTTATGTTGGGTTAAATAAATTGAGAAGAGGTAATGAGATGGCAACGATTAAAGACATAGCAAAAAAAGCAGGTGTGTCTTCGGCAACTGTTTCTAGAGTGCTTAATTATGACGAAACATTGTCTGTTTCAGATGATAAGCGTAAGTTGATCTTAGAAATAGCAGAATCCTTAGATTATATGCCACCTCGTAAGCGAAATTTTACGAAGTTACCCAAAAAATTAAGATTGGGTCTTGTACATTGGTACACCATGTCTCAGGAGTTGGACGATCCATATTATATGTCCATTCGTTTGGGTATAGAAAAAATGTGCTATGAAAATAACGTTGAAATCGTAAAGATATTTAAACCAGATGGTTATGATTTTCAGAAACTAGAGCCTGTAGATGGTTTAATAGCCATCGGAAAATTTACAGACTCACAGATTACAAAGTTTTACGAACAGTCGCCAAATATTGTATTTGTGGATTCCTCACCGGAAGAAGAACGATTTGATAGCGTGGTAATCGATTTCGAAAAAGCAGTAATGAATGCCCTTGATTACTTATGGGCAGGTGGACACAGACACATAGGGTATATTGGAGGTAGAGAGCACATTGGTGATGATCATGTGCCGCTCGGAGAAAGAAGAGAAGCTGTTTTTGCAGAGTATATGAAGAGTCGAAATGTCTATATAGAGGAAGATGTCTATATCGGTGCATTTCTAGCAGAATCTGGATATAGACTCATGAAAGCAGCCATCCAAAGTAAACGAAAAATTCCAACCGCATTTTTTGTGGCGAGTGATTCGATTGCGATTGGTGCACTCAGAGCGATTCACGAATGTGGCCTTAAAGTCCCATCGGATATTAGCATCGTTGGATTCAACGATATTCCCACTTCAAAATACACGGTGCCGCCACTTTCCTCTGTAAGCGTTCCAAAAGAATTTATGGGCGAGACGGCAGTGGAATTATTGCTTGAAAGAATCGTTAAAAAAAGAACCATCGCTAAGAAAGTTATCGTTCCCACTGTGTTACAAGTGCGCGAAAGCACATGTAAAATTTAAGTAAATATTTCTTGACAGAATCGTAAAATTTTACTAAGATTAAAATGTATTAAACTATTTAACTTGGGGAGATGAATGTATGAAAAAGTTTATGGCAATGTTATTAATTTTGGTAATGGTATTTTCATTAGCGGCATGTTCATCCGATTCTAAAGAATCAGATGGCAATCCAACAATCGGCGTTACAATTTATAAATACGATGACAACTTTATGTCATTCGTAAGAAGAGCAATCGAAACAGCGGCTGTTGATAAAGCTGTATTAGAAATGAACGATTCACAAAATTCACAAGCAACTCAAAATGATCAAGTGGATACGATGATTTCAAAAGGCGCTAAAGCGTTGGCGATTAACTTAGTTGATCCACAAGCTGCAAGTGCGATCATCGAAAAAGCTAAGAAAGCTGATTTGCCAGTTGTATTCTTTAACAAAGAGCCAGAAACATCTGTTTTAGCAAGTTATGATAAAGCTTGGTACGTTGGTACTGCTTCTGCTGAAGCAGGCGTTATCCAAGGTGAACTTATTGCAAACGGCTGGAAAGCGAATCCAGACTGGGATAGAAATGGCGATGGCGTTATGTCTTATGTACTTTTAAAAGGCGAGCCAGGACATCCAGATGCTGAAGCAAGAACTAAATATGCTGTAGAAACGGTTGTAGCAGCAGGCATCGCAGTAGAAGAATTAGAACTTCAAACAGGAATGTGGGATTCAGTTAAAGGTAAAGAGTTGATGGATGCTTGGATTGCTAAGCATGGCGATGCAATCGAAATGGTAATCTGTAACAATGATGGTATGGCATTAGGTGCAATCCAATCATTAAATGCAGCAGGATACTTTAATGACGGCAAATACATGCCAGTTGTTGGTGTAGACGCGATTCCAGATGCACTTGAGCAAATCAAAGAAGGTAAAATGGCTGGTACGGTTCTTAACGATGCTAAAAACCAAGGTGGCGCAACATTTGATTTAGCACTTAACGTAGCAAACGGAAAAGATCCTTTAGATGGAACTTCATGGACTTTAGATGCTGGTAAAGCGGTTCGTGTACCTTACGTAGCGGTTACAATTGACAATATTACGTTTGCTGAAGAAGCTTACAAATAGGTCATAAGGAATAAAACTGTTCGAGATGCAGACATGCATCTCGAATTTTTTGAGAAAATTTCTATAAATTATAAGTAAGAAAAATTTACACATTGATTAAATGGGTATTCAATATATAGTTTTGAAAGGAGGCGTAATCCATGCAAGATGATTCAATGAAGAACCTTAGCCCTTATTTGCTTGAAATGACGGATATTTCAAAAGAGTTCCCTGGGGTAAAAGCATTAGATGGCGTCACTTTGAAGGTGAAGAAAGGCAGCGTTCATGCACTTATGGGAGAGAATGGTGCTGGAAAATCGACCTTAATGAAGTGTCTATTTGGTATTTATCATATGGATGCCGGCCATATTAAGTTTGATGGGAGTGAAGCAAATTTCACATCATCAAAACACGCACTGGATCATGGTGTTTCTATGGTGCATCAAGAACTAAATCAAGTACGTAGTACGCGTATCATGGATAATATTTGGTTAGGGCGTTTTCCTTTAAAAGGCATTTTTGTGGATGAAGATAAAATGTATACCGATACACTTGCTATTTTTAAGGATTTAGATATACGACTTAATCCAAGACAAAAGGTAAGTGAACTACAGGTATCAGAAAGTCAAATGGTAGAAATTGCAAAAGCGGTCTCTTACAATTCTAAGCTAATCGTAATGGACGAACCGACGTCATCGTTAACTGAAAAAGAAGTAGGACATTTGTTTAATATTATTAGAGCAATCAAGGCTAAGGGTGTTTCTGTAATCTATATTTCTCACAAAATGGAAGAAATCGAGAAAATTTGTGACGATGTTACCATAATGCGTGATGGTAAATGGATCGCAACACATGCAGTGAGTGAAATATCTACAGACGATATTATTAAACTAATGGTTGGTCGTGATTTAACACATCGTTTTCCCGAGAAGACCAATATCCCCTCTGATGTTATTATGAAAATAGAAAACTTGACGGCGGTATATCAACCTTCAATTAATGATGTTTCATTTGAACTAAGAAAAGGCGAGATACTGGGTATCGCTGGACTGGTTGGTGCAAAACGAACCGATGTGGTTGAGGCCATCTTCGCAGAAAGAAAAGCAACTGGAACAGTGACTTTAAATGGCAAGCAAATGCATTTTAAAAACCCACAAGAAGCGATTAAAAATGGATTGGCACTTGTTACTGAAGAAAGACGCTCAACAGGTATTTTTCCAAATCAAGATATTTATTTTAATTCGATTATTGCAAACATCGATCGATATGTAGGGTCTATGGGCATCTTAAAAGAAGATAAAATAATCAGTGACACGAACTGGGTTGTAAACAGCATGCGTGTTAAAACACCGACGAATAAGACACGCATTATGTCTTTGTCCGGTGGTAATCAACAGAAAGTGATTATAGGCAGATGGCTACTTACAGAGCCCGAAGTTTTGTTATTAGATGAACCGACGCGGGGAATTGATGTAGGCGCGAAATATGATATCTATCAATTGATGATTGATTTAGCGGCAAAAGGTAAAGGCATTATTATGGTTTCTTCTGAAATGCCTGAATTACTGGGTATTACAGATAGAATTTTAGTGATGAGTAATGGACGTGTTGCAGGTATTGTTAATACGAAAGAGACCACACAAGAAGAGATTTTAAGATTGTCTTCAAAGTATTTATAAAGGGGAGATAGAATATGTCTGAAAGAGTTGATAAGCACGGTAGAAAACGTGTCAATATGAAAAACATAAACAAAAAAGATGTTCTAGATTTCGTAATGAATAATGCCATTATTATCGTATTATTTGCACTTATGCTCGTTATCATTGCGATTGAACCAAGATTTGTGTCTTTGACAAATTTTACAAACATCTTAACACAAGCATCGACGCGAACTATTTTCGCGCTTGGTGTTGGTACCATCATCGTTGCAAAAGGGACAGATTTATCCTTGGGTCGACAAGTAGGTCTTGCTGCGGTCATTTCAGCATCCTTGTTACAAGCGGATGGCTATGCTTATAGAATGTATCCAGATTTACCATTGTTACCTGTTATTTTACCAATTGTAATCGTTATGTTGGTTACTGGATTTTTCAGTTTGATTAACGGTGTGATCGTCGCAAAATTTAAAGTAGATCCATTTATAGCAACATTAGGTATGATGGTTGTGGTCTATGGTGTAACATCCATATACTACGATAGACCCCCATATGGTGCGCAACCAATTGGTGGTTTAGATCCAAGATTTGCACAGGTTGCACAAGGTTACTTTAAAATAGGCGATGTCATTATACCTTATCTGGTGCTATATGCCATAGCCGCGGTTGTCTTTATGTGGTTTCTATGGAATAAAACGCGATTTGGAAAGAACCTATTTGCAGTAGGTGGAAATTCAGAAGCCGCTGCTGTTTCAGGGGTAAATGTGGCAAAAATGATCATTATGGTCTATGTTCTGGCAGGTTTACTCTATGGATTGGGTGGCGCGCTTGAAGCTGCTCGTATCGGTTCTGCGACTAATAATACAGGTAACAGTTATGAACTAGATGCCATTGCCGCCTGTATCGTGGGTGGATTGTCCTTCTCAGGTGGTATCGGTAGTATCGCAGGTATCGTAACAGGTGTGTTGATCTTCCAAGTTATCGCATATGGCTTATCTTTTGTGGGTGTAAATCCGTATTTACAGTTTATTATTAAAGGTCTTATTATCGTAACGGCCGTTGCAATTGATAATCGTAAATACATTAAAAGAAAATAATTCTCCTCCTCATAGGACATTATTGAGACAAAAATCAGCGCTCTTTTTAAAAGGGCGCTTTTGTCCTCATACGGTCCTATAAACCATTAAATAGTATGAGAGGTACTTATGATATTAGGTGTAGATTACTATCCAGAACACTGGCCGATGCGCATGATGGATGAAGACATAAAAAGAATCGTTGGCCTCGGTGCAAACACGGTAAGAATCGGTGAGTTTGCATGGCACATGATGGAAAAAGAAGAAGGGAAGTACGATTTCAGTTTCTTTGATGGGGTCATAGAGAAATTAAAAACGCATGGACTTAAAGTAATATTTGGAACGCCAACAGCCACTTTTCCAGCATGGCTTTCAAAAAAACACCCCGACATATTGGCTATGGATATAACCGGAAAAAGGCATGCTTTTGGTGGTAGACGACAGTATTGCTATAATGCGCCTGTATATCGTCAAAAGACGAGAGAAATCGTTACGGCACTTTTAAAGCATTATGAAAATGAACCGGCCATCATAGCTTGGCAGATCGATAACGAACTCGGCCATGAAGGCTCTGATCAATGCTTCTGTCCCACTTGTGAAAGTTCATTTCAAGCATTTTTGATGCACAAATACCACGTGATTGAGAATCTTAATGAAGCATACGGAACGATTTTCTGGGGACAAACCTATAATGATTTTAGTGAGATTCCCATGCCGACAGCAACCATAACTTGCCATAATCCGACTTTGTTATTAGATTGGGCACGTTTTAGATCCGAAAGTATTAACACTTATGCTGCACTTCAGGTTGAAATTGTTGAACAGTTTAAGCAAGCACACCAAAGTGTAACGCATAATTTATTTGGTGGTTTTTTCGATCGCGCTTATGATCAAAATATACTTGCGGAAAAACTGGATGTGGTATCATATGATAATTATCCTGTCTGGGGTGGTCTTGAAGCACCACTAAGCCCAGCGCATATTGCTATGACACTCGATTATATTCGTGGATTGAAGCAAAAAAACTTTTGGATCGTTGAAGAGTTAATGGGTGCACAAGGACATACAGTCATCGGTTATTTACCTCGACCCAATCAGGGAAAACTGTGGGCGATGCAAGCTATGGCTAGGGGGTGTGAGGCTTTATTGTTTTTTAGATGGCGAGGCATGACCCGCGGTGCGGAACAGTTTTGCCAAGGCATTTTAGATGCAGATAATCAAGAAAATGATAAATTTAGAGAAGTCGCTTCATTTTTTAGGGAAGTAAAAGAAAATGAATCTGTCTTTTATGAACCGATTAAAGCAGAGGTTGCCATCTTGTATGATTATGACAATAGATGGTCTTGGGCTGCGCAGCCACAAAGCCATGCCTTTAATTTTACAGATGAGTTTGTAAGGCTCTATGAAGGCTTTCACCGTTTAAATGTGATGACAGATGTACTCAGCGTAGAAAAAGATTTTTCGCCTTACAAAATCATCGTATTACCGGTTATGCAGGTTGTAAGTGAATCGCTTTTAGAACGCTTAGATGCTTTTGCAGCAAATGGTGGAACCGTTATTTTTGGGTTTAGAAGTGGCATTAAAGATAAAGACAATAATTTGAATTTGGGCATAAATAAAACCCATGATTTTTGTGGCATAGAAATAACCAACTACGAATCGCTTGGGCATGGTATACAGGTTGAGTTGCTTGAAGTGCCAGAAAAAGTCTCTATATGGCGCGATTTAATCACTCCCAAAAATGCAAAAGCACTTTACCATTATAAGGATACGTACTACACAGCTTATGCGGCAGCGACAGTTAAGCATCATCATAATGGCAAAGTCTATTATTTAGGTGGTGGATTTGAGCAAGCCTTGATCTTAGAACTTACGAAGCGCGTCTGTAAAGAACAAGGTTTGATCTGCATTGATACACCAGAAGGTGTTGAGTCCATTAAAAGGGGCGACCATATAATCGTTGTAAATCATAATACCTTTGAAGTGCAGATTAATCCGATTTATTGATCCTTTAAACTGAATAAGGCGAGATAAGACTCAGCTTCTTTGGTGAGTTCGACCATTAAATCGTGTACATGGACGATTTTATTGGTGCGATAGGCATTACTGCCTGCAAATATGAGTCCACTTGAGACGTCGCCTTCTACTGAAGCGATTAACGCCTGTGAAATACAGTAAGGTGTTGTTTTGGGGTTGCATGTTGATAAACAGTTTACACAACGTGTTATTTCAGGCTTAATGCCTTTTTCTAAATTTTGCAAAAATAAATTGTCTAGTGCTCGACCAGGCATGCCTACAGGGCTAATAATGATTTTCCCGTGTGAAGGACCAGCCTGTACGTACGCATTTTTAAAGTTTTCGTGCGCATCACATTCTTCAGTGGCCACAAACCTTGTTGCCATCTGAACAGCGTCAGCGCCCATAGAAAGAACTTCTGAAATATCTTCTCCATCAAAAATGCCACCGGCAAAAATGATGGGGATTTTCTTTTTGTATTTTTCTTCAAATGGCAACAACGAGCGTTTAACCCCTTGAATTACCGCTTTGGGGTCAAATTGGTTGGCATCTAGTTCTGCTTTTGAAAAACCGAGATGCCCACCAGCATGTATGCCTTCTATGACGATGGCATCGGGCGCAACTTGATGGTTTCGATCCCATAATTTCGCGATTAAGTGTGCAGCTTTTGCCGATGATACGATGGGAATGAGTTTTGTAGAACTGCCTTTGACAAAAGCGGGGAGTTCTGTAGGCAATCCAGCGCCTGAAACGATGAAATCGATGCCTGCCGAGACAGCTTCTAAAACATGTTCTTTATAGTTATTCATAGCGACCATGAAGTTCACACCGATAGGACCATAATTGCATTTTTCTTTAGCGGTTTGAATTTCTCTGCGTAGCGCACGTAAATTGGCAGATAAACGGTTTGAATAGAAATCTTTTTCATTGTAACCAAGATTAACGCCTGAGAGGACGCCTAGTCCACCTGCGTTGGTAACCGCAGAGGCGAGTCCAGAACGCGTAACGCCTACACCCATTGCACCGAGAACGATTGGAAATGGGATGGTGATGTTGCCTATTTTTAATTCAGGAAGTTTCATGTTGCCTCCGTTTTGCTTTTAAGTTTTATACTCCGATTTATCATACAGGATAGAGGCAGGCGGGACAATCCCTGCGATGTAAAAGCTATAAATCCTTTATAAAGCGTAATGATGATGTTATAAAAGCCATGTAGCAAAAAGATAGGTTGGCAAATTATTAATTTTCGGTTTATAATGAAGTTGGGTAACCTTTTTCCAAGAACAACTAAATTTTGAAAGGGGCTTGGAAGATGAGTAAAAAAGTTTCGATTGATTGGGCAAAACTAAGTTTTGCCTATACAAAAACAGATTTGCGTTATGTATCAATGTGGAAAGACGGCGCGTGGGATCAGGGTAAATTGGTAGAGGATAACATGATTTCTATCAGTGAAGCTTCAACTGCCATTCATTATGGTCAGCAATGTTTTGAAGGACTTAAGGCGTATAGAACACCTAATGGTGACATACAGCTGTTTAGACCGGATGAAAATGCAAAACGACTTAACAGAAGTTGTCGACGTGTGATGATGCCTGAAATGCCAATCGAAAAGTTTATTGATGCATGTATGCAAGTGGTTAAAGCAAATGAAGACTATGTACCACCTTATGGCACTGGTGCAACACTGTATTTACGACCTTATGTTATCGGCGTTGGGCATAACTTAGGCGTAAGGCCTGCACCTGAATTCATGTTTGGCATTTTTGCTGTCCCAGTCGGTCCTTATTTTAAGGGTGGCATGGCTCCGGTAAACTTTACCATCGCAGACATGGACCGTGCAGCACCATATGGTACAGGTGCAGCAAAAGTAGGTGGCAATTATGCAGGTAGTTTATTACCACATGAAGAAGCGGTTAAACGTGGATTCGCAGATTGTATTTACCTCGATCCAGCAACACATACTAAAATTGAAGAAGTTGGTGCAGCAAATTTCTTTGGCATAACCAAGGATCATAAATTTGTAACACCAGTTTCACCATCGATATTACCAAGTATAACGAAGTACTCATTGATGTATCTCGCAGAAAACCACTTAAATTTAACCGTTGAAGAACGTGCATGTCACGTGGATGCTCTTGACGAGTTTGTTGAGGCAGGCGCATGTGGTACAGCAGCAGTGATAACACCAATCGGTGGCATCGAGTACAAAGGCAAACTACACGTATTCCATAGTGAAACGGAAGTAGGTCCAGTAACAAAAAAACTTTATGATACGCTTGTTGGTATTCAATTTGGGGAAATTGAAGCACCAGAAGGTTGGATTTATAAAGTGAAGTAAGCGTAAAAAAGGGAGCTGATTTAACCATCAGCTCCCTTTTTTTATAGCGTTCATATACGTGTTATTTATGACCCATGTATGCTGCGAAAGGTGGTGTGGATCTTAAAACATATTTTTTTACATAGAGTTTAAAATCTAATGCGCTTGCCCAAAGTGTCATGGATTGCTTCTCAGATAAAGGCCATGTTGCGCCATACTTTTCGTCAAATAATACGGGATGACCTATAGATGACATCTGTAAGCGAATTTGGTGCTGTCTACCCGTTAACAATGTGATTTCAACATGTGAATAAGGACCATGTTCATGTTCAAACTGTCCTAAAACTTCATAAGTGAGTTCGGCGTACTTACTACCAGGTGTATTTCTAGGCACTATTTTCGTAATGTTCTTCGCTGCATCCGACAACAAATAATTTATACAACGTCCTTTTTTCTGATCAAAATGCCCTTCTACAATCGCAGTATATCGCTTGGTTAGTTTGTGATTAGAAAAAAGTGCGTTTAAGTCGCGTGTTGCATTGGGCGTTTTAGCGAAAACCACGATGCCACCAGTATGCCGATCTAGACGGTGCACCAAGCCGATATACGGATCATCGATGCCACAATTATAGGTGAAATAATCATCGAGTTGTTCCATTAAACTCCGTGTGCGTGTGGCATCTTTTTGCGTGGGACAGTTTTGAGGTTTTTCAAGTGCAATTAGATGTTCATCTTCAAATATTATTTTCATAGGCTGTCCTTAATGCGACCATTTTGTCAGGGGTATCTGTAATGATGGCATTTGCATGATGGTGTATTAAAAGTTTAGCAACTTTTAAATCGTTGACCGTGTAGGGGTTAAGTCCGATAGATGCATGCGTTAACCCTTCTATCGCATAGGCGTTTACAGTTTGATAGGCTGGGTGATAGTAGTTAGCTTTTAATTTTTTAACATATTCCCATGGCTCAACCATTGCTGAACCTGTTAAAACACCTGTTTGAGCATCTGCGTCTAGTGCTCTGATGCGTTGTAGTGAAAAATGGTCAAATGAAGAATAGATTACCTGTTCTTTTTTTAAATAACTTGAGCATAGGTTCAAAGTGGCGGCTTCTATGCCTGGATATAAATCACTGCCTGCTTTAAACTCCACATTTAAAATCAATTGACGTCCATGCATTTGTTCAAGTGAAACCAACAATACGAGTACTTCTCTAAGTGTTGGGATTTTTTCTCTTTGCTTTTTAAATGAAACGGTAAAAGCCTTAAGTTCTTCCAGCGTATAATCAGAAATTGCACCTTTTATACCGCACATCCTTTTTAAAGTAAAATCATGAAAAACCATTATTTCACCATCTTTGGAGTAGTGAATGTCTAGTTCTATCCCATCTGCACCTTGTAGAATGGCTGCTTCAAATGAGGGGAGTGTATTTTCAGCAAAATATGCTTTTGCACCTCTGTGACCAATAATTTTCGTCATATGGGCCTCCTGTGTGGTTTTAAACATTATACCACGCCGATGCCAGCCTCTTCAAATGTAATCATGTTATTGACCATGGTACACGCGGATTCAAGGACGTTAAAAGCCAAAACGGCACCACTGCCTTCGCCAAGACGCATGTTAAGATGGATAAAAGGCTTCAGTCCCAGCAATTCGCTTGCAAGTGCCGCACTTTTTTCTTCAGACGCATGAGAAGGAAAAATATAATCCTTCACTTGAGGATTAATCCGAGTAGCAATAAGTGCAGCCACAGAAGAAATATAACCATCTAAAATGATTGGAACGCCATGTACCAATCCGCCTAATATGATACCAGTCATCCCTGCGATGTCATAACCTCCGAGTTTTGAGAGTATTTCTATGGGATCCTCAGTGGTTATGGGATTCGCGTTTAACGCACGCTGAATGACATCTGCTTTATGTGAAAGTTTTTCTACGGGAAAGTTTGCACCTACGCCTACCAGTGTCTGTGGCGACATTTTAGTGAGCGCACACAAAATGGCCGTTGACGGAGTGGTGTTACCGATGCCCATCTCACCTGTGGCGATTACGTTGTGCCCTTCATCTATTGCTTTTTTCACCATGTTGATACCTGTTTCAATTGCTTTAATTGCTTGTTCATAAGTCATGGAAGGGCCCATTGCGATATTGTTTGATCCTTTTGCTATCTTTTGGTGATAGAGCAAAGGGGATACTTCATCTGTCGCGATTCCAATATCCACAGTATAAACCGTTGCAGCACACATCTTTGATAATGCACCAACGCCAGAAACACCCTTGGCGATATTGAGCGATTGTATCCAAGTAACCACTTGAGGCGCAGAGGCAACATTTTCTTCGCAAACACCGTGGTCTGCGCACATGACGATTACCGCTTTGTTGTTAATGTGGGGGGTGTTCGTGCCATAAATCCCAGCGAGTTGTATGGCGATTTCTTCAAGTTTACCGAGTGAGCCCTGTGGTTTAACCAACTGATCAATTCGATTTCTGGTTTGTTGCATACACATTTCGTCCAGGGGTCTTAGTGCTTTAAAATACATATCTATTTCCTCCAATAAATTATTAATAGGCGTATAAGCATAAAAAAAAGCCCATTACCCCTTGGGGTAATGAACTTTGCCTTCGCTCATTTGTGTTCTACAGGCAGGTCTCCTGGCTTGACATCCTCATCTATTAGCACCTTCCCAGTTTCCCAGTGGTTATCGCAAAGACTCCGTCTTACAGTGATGGGTTCGCTTAGGCATTTAACCTAATTCCCTATTCTCCAAACATTTGGCACCTATAACAACACCATTTTATCGAATTATGGCTCGTGAGTCAATGGATTGCTACTAATTTTTAATGCTTATTAAAAAATTGCAAACTTTGATTTTCATGTTATAATATAATTGGACTATACTTTAAGGAGGCACTTAAGATGATTTCAAAGGAGATTCAAGAGAACTTGAAAAATGCTTCTTGGATTAGAAGAATGTTTGTTGAAGGCAGTAAACTACGTGAGCAGTTTGGCGCGGAAAATGTCTACGATTATAGTATAGGCAATCCTTATTTTGAACCCCCGAAATCAGTGGTGGAGAAATTGAGAAGCCTCGTAAACAGTGATGAAAAAGGCACACATCGCTATATGGATAATGCTGGATATAAAGATGTAAGACAAAAGGTTGCTAATGCGATCAACCGCGACATCAAAAATCCGATTAGTTATGAACACGTACTGATGACTGTTGGTGCTGCGGGTGGTATTAATGTCGTATTACGAACCATTTTAGATGCAGGGGATGAAGTGGTAATATTTGCACCTTATTTTGCAGAGTACGTTTTTTACATTGGCAATCATAACGGTGTTCCTAAAATTATTCAAACGGATGCATCAACTTTTGAACCTGATTTAAGTGCGTTTGAATCAAGTATTAATGAAAAAACCAGAGCGGTAATCATCAACACGCCAAATAATCCAACCGGTGTCATCTATTCAGAAAAAACACTTAATGGGTTGCAAGCGATTCTATTAAAAAAAGAAGAGACATATGGAAGAGAAATATACGTGATTTCTGATGAGCCTTATAAAGCGCTTGTTTATGATGGGCATAAAGTACCTAATGTGCATAATTATTTTAAGCACAGTATAATGGTGAATTCTTACTCAAAATCACTTGGACTTGCAGGAGAACGCATCGGTTATATTGCGATCAATGGTCAGTTTTCAGATGTGGATTTATTTATGAGTGGATTAGCATTTTCAAATAGAACGCTAGGTTTTGTTAATGCACCTGCACTTTGGCAAAAAGTTATATCTGATTCCTTAGAGGAATCTGTAGATATAGGGCAGTATCAAGAAAGAAGAGACCTTTTATACCGTGCACTCACAAAAATGGGTTTTGAAATGGTTGAACCTCAAGGTGCATTTTATCTGTTTCCAAAAGCACTTGAAAGCGATGATGTTAAGTTTGTAATGGAGGCAAAAAAATTCAACATTTTGCTCGTACCAGGTAGTGGATTTGGCTTTCCAGGGTATTTTAGAATATCTTATTGTGTAGATTTACAGATGATTGAAAGGTCTATAAAAGCTTTTGAAGCATTGGTTGACTATTATAAAGAAAAAGAAGCGTGATAATAAAAAACGCACCATCAAATGCATTTCCGCGCATTTGATGGTGCGTATAATTTTTTGATAGACTATCTTGGGAAAAAAAGCATCACTTTAGTACCTATATCCAGCGTGCTTTCAAATCGTACAAATCCACCGTGTGCTTTGACGAGGACCTCTACGATGGAAAGTCCCAGTCCTGAGCCGCCCGTTTTACGATTGCGATCCTCACTTAATCGATAAAATCTATTTGTTAAATTTGGGATGCTTTCTTGAGGGATGCCTCTGCCTTCATCGGTAAGCGACAATACGATAAAACGATCTTTGATTTCGGAATCAAAACTTATATTTGTACCAGGTTCAGAGTACTTCACGGCGTTTTCCACCAAAGCCCGCATGATTTGAACCATTAACTCTGTATCGGCGTGAATTTCGAGTTTTGGGTCGACCTTTGAAACAAAAACATGGTCAGGGTATAATCGTTCGCATTCTATAATGGAACGTTCGACGAAAGCACTCACATTAAAGTACGCGTAATTCACTTTGATTTTTTGGTTTTCAAAGCGTGCAAGAATGAGCAATTTTTCAACTAAATTCTTCATATGTCCCGCTTCATCCTCAATTGCGTGCATAGATTCATCAAGGAGTTCTGGATTGTCTTTTCCGATGGTTTTTAGCACGTCGATATATCCAAGGACGATGGTAAGAGGAATTCGAAGTTCATGCGATGCATCAGAGACAAATCGTCTTTGGTATTCAAATGAATCTTCAAGGTTTTCAAGCATTCGATTCAAACTGCTTATAAGAGTGTCGATTTCATCTTTACTTTCAGTAGGCGGAATACGATAGTTTAAGGTTTCATTATTAATATTCTGTGCAACGTATGAAAGATCCACCAGTGGCTTAAGCGCACGTTTGGTAAAATATTTACCAAATAATACAAATAATAAAACGCCGATTAGTGCAGATACCAATAAAGCTGAATTCAAACTGATTATAAAATCCTGATCCAACTCAGGGTATAAGAAAACGAGAATATACAGGCTGTGATTGTTACCAAAGTCCTTACGGAGTGTGGTATACATCAAATCATAGCCCATTATTTTAGTTTGTATCACAAATGGATCTGCGCCGCGTGTTGGAATGAAAAATGAACCATCGATGATCTTGACTTGCTCAGAATCACTGGTGGATTGAAACACTTCGATCATCATGGATTCTCTACCACTAAGCAAATTTTTTTCTAGAGTGGTTTTCAATCGTATGGTATCGGGATTGATTTTCAAATGATCCATAATTAACTTGTCATAAAGCCCTCTATTTTGCGTATAAGTGGTCTGACCATCTGAATCAACCAATGCAATCAGCGTTTTGTAATTCTCAAACATGTAATAGCGCTCAAGTTTATTATAGACTGCTCGAATCCGTTCTTTTTTAGGTAGAACATAAATACTTGAAATGTCTTCACCGAGGAGTTCTTCTATTTGTTGTTGTTTATTAATCAACTCTTCGCGGTTTTTATAAAAGAGAAACTGATTGGTTAATAAGGTCACGAAGTAGACGATCACCATGATGATTAAAGTAAATAAAACGACGTTAGATATGGTAATCCTAGTCGTTAATTTTAAGGGCTTAAATTTTCTAAAGACACTCATTTTCTTTTTTGATTTCAAATTATCTGACAACGTACCCACGACCCCTTATGGTTTGAATCAATTTGCGACTATAATCTCTATCGATTTTATCACGCAAATATTTAATGTACACATCCACGATGTTTAAGCTGCCATAGTAATCATAGCCCCAAACCTTGTTGAGGATTTGCTCGCGTGTAAGCACGATGTTTTTATTAATAATCAAATGTTTAAGTAAATCAAATTCCGTTTTAGAGAGTTCAACTGCGTTTCCTGCTCTGGACACCTCATAAGTGACCGAGTTAATAATGACATCTTCAAAAACGATCAAGTCCGTAGTGGGCGTAAACTGTGCCTTTTTCCGTATATTTGCACGTATTCTAGCGAGCAATTCATCAAAAATGAAAGGCTTGGTTACATAATCATCCGCGCCAGAATCTAGTCCATTTATGACATCTTGTATATCATCTTTTGCAGTTAGCATGATAATCTTCATATCGGGATGCATTTTTTTTATGGCGTTACACGCGGTAAGACCATCTGTTTTTGGCATCATAACATCAAGTAATATCAGATCGTATTTGTTTAAGCCAACTTTTTCAATTGCTTCAGTTCCGTCAAAGGCTAAATCTGTTTCATAACCTGCATATTTTAGTTGAAGATCAATTATGCGGGATATTTTCACTTCATCCTCTACGATGAGTATTTTTTCCATTGTAAACTCCTTTTTTATTCCTGAGTTAAATATATCAAAAAAAATCACGTGACACAACCTAATGTGCACGTGATGCTTTTATTTGTTGTTTTTAAGCAAGGACTTAGAGTTGATATTGGCTTTATCTAGTGCGGCTATAACCATATATGCAAGTATGCCACCTATCCCAAATTGAACGATGTTCCAAGGGATGCTAAAAATCGGTGCGATAAAACTGCCATACATAATGCCTGCAGCAACGTAATAACCAAGGACCATCCAAATACCAGAAACGATCATACCAATCAGTTGATTATAAGATACTTTTATGTGGTTTTTGAAAAACCAAAGAATAAAAACCAAAGCAGGGACGCCGATTGAAACGACAAGTAATTGTGTTTTAAGAGACGCAACCACTTCTAGTGCAAGTGCGATTGTCGTAGCTTCTTCTATATGGGTTGTGAGGTTTTCTATGTTGGTATTAACCAGTGTATAAAAGAATCCTAACAATGAAGCAATCCAGACCAACATAACGCCAACCACCAGTGGTTTGGTGTTCGTGTTTGGACGAGCAAAATAGCCGATAATCATGCCCATAAGTGTTTTTATAATGAGTGTTGGTATTACCCAGTGTGCATAGCCACCTAAGAAATCCGCAAGTCCAGATCCGACGCCTGCTGCAAACCCTCCATAAAATGGACCTAATAGGATACCCGCTATAAAAATGCACATATCGCCTGCATGAATGTATCCATTCGTGAAAGGAATGGGAATTTTGATAATAGAAGTGGTAATAAAGACAAAAGCAGTCATAAGTGCCGTGTAAATCAATAGTTTAAGATTGTTTTTCATATGTCCCCCTAAAGAATTCGCTTGATTGTAAGTAAATCTTAACGTATAATTGACATTGTTTAAAGTGTCAGAAAACGAAATTTTATAGAGGTCAGATTGAAAGGAGCATCAAATGATCGGTATAGTTATAGATTTTGAAAACAGTGATTCGCCTAAATATATTCAGCTCTACGATGCCATTAAAAGAGAAATCGTAAGTGGTAAACTCCTTAATGGAGAAAAATTGCCTTCTGTAAGGAACATGGCAAAGATGTTGGCCATAGGGAAAGTCACTGTAGAGAATGCATATAGTCAATTGCTCGTTGAAGGTTACATCGAGAGCAAAGAGAAAAGTGGGTACTATGTAACGCGTTTTGAAGCCAATGAATTTGGCCACTTTAAGGCACAATTAAATTTGCCCACACGACAAAAATCGACTGCACCGCTTATAAAACAGTATCATACCGATGGTTCAGATGCAGATGCATTTAATTTTCAAATTTGGAAAAAGGCTGTTAACAAAGTTTTAGAGTATCAGTATAAGGACTTATTGAACTATGGAGATGTTCAAGGTGAGTATACACTTAGATATGAAATCGCAGAGTTCGTACATCAATCAAGAGGGGGGATTTGTTCGCCAGAGCAGGTTGTTATAGGCGCAGGGATTCAATATTTGTTTGGTCTAATTGCTACGATTTTTAGAAAAACAGAACATCAAATTGCATTTGAATATCCTGGTTTTACCAAAGGCATGTACATTTTTGAAGATTATGGATTCGAAACGGAGAAAATTCCTTTGGAATTAGACGGCATTAATGTGGATCGCCTGATGGCGTCAAGCGCTAAAATCGTTTATGTATCGCCATCACATCAGTATCCTACCGGGAGCATAATGCCTGTTAAAAAACGCCTTCAACTCATCGATTGGGCAAAATCAAAAGACGGGTATATCATAGAAGATGATTATGACAGTGTACTGAGATACGAGGGTTACCCCGTTCCTGCACTTCAAGGGTTAAGTGACGGGGGAAATGTTATCTATGTGGGTTCGTTTTCTAAATTATTAATACCTGCTTTAAGAATAAGTTTTATGATTTTGCCACATTCGTTGATGCCTATTTTTGAGGCGATGAAGACTAGATATTCTCAATCGGTTTCAAAAATCGAGCAACTTGCGCTGGCAAACTTTATGAAAGAGGGGGCATTTGAAAGACACATACGTCGCATAAAAAAAATATATGGACGTAAAAATCAGTTGCTTATTGACGCCTTTCAAAATAATCCATCGCCATTATTTGAGCTAATCGGTATGGGGTCTGGCGTTCATGTGATGCTGCGTTTTAAGAATCAAGTGAATATCATAGAAATGATGAATGCCACCAAGCAATTGGGCATCGTGCTTGAAGGCATCAACGATTTCGACCAAAAAAACATCATCGTGTTTTCATACAGCGGTATCCCAGATCATCAAATTGAAGAAGTGGTCGATCAGATTAAGACACTTGCAACGCTTCATGCCATAAAAAAGAGAGCGTCCTCATAGAGTCGCTCTCTTCAAAACGATTATTTAAGCTTCCTTCATAACGACACTAAGAACAGCATTTAGAATAACACCCAGTAATGCAGCTAAACTTAGTCCAGCAAGTGGGACACTTGTACCAGGTACCATTATGGAAAGTGATAAACTTGGTACATAAGAAGGCGCTAGGCCTACGATTAATATGGTGGCCATAATGATGATGTTTTTTACGTTAAACTTAACGTTATTGTCTTTAATATTCTTAACACCGATAAATGCAATCATAGAAAACAACATTAAACTAATGCCGCCCATTATAGCAACAGGTATTGAAGAAAGTACTGCACCGAGTTTGCCCACCAAGCTAAGTACGATTGCAAAGACAGCAGCGATTCTCAAAATCGCAGGATTATAGTTTTTCGTGATGGCAAGTACGCCTGTATTTTCACCATAAGTGGTGTTTGCAGGGCCGCCTAAGAGACCAGCGAAGAGTGTCGCTAAACCATCGCCTAACAGTGTTCTGTTTAAACCGGGTTCTTCGATAAAGTTTTTACCGACCACAGCACCGTTTGTGGTTATATCGCCAACGTGTTCCATGAAAACAGCTAAAACAACAGGTGCTATGATTAAGATGGCTTCAAGCGAAAATTTTGGGAAAGTAAATGCTGGCATATTGAAAAGTGCTGCACTTTGAATACCTGACACATCGAGAACGCCAAGTGCATAAGCAAGTACATAGCCTATTGTAACACCAATTAGAATTGAAAGTTGTTTAATAAAACCCTTGCCAAAGAAATTGATAACCAATGCGGTGCCAAGCGTAACGAAAGCGAGTGTGTAATTAGCACCTGACATATCGAGAGCAACAGGGACTAAGTTTAAACCGATTACGATGATCATAGGGCCAACGACATGTGGTGGCAATACTTTTTTAATTTTGTCTACGCCAACGGCTTTGACGAAGAATGATAAAAGCACATAAATAAATCCCGCAATAACGATACCGCCCTGAGCGTACGCTAAATCGCCAGAATATAATTCTCTAACTTGAATAATTAAAGGAATAAATGCAAATGAAGAGCCTAAGAATACAGGTACTTTAAAATCTGTACAAAGATGAAATATGAGTGTACCGAAACCTGCAGTGAATAATGCAACAGATGGATTAAAGCCAGTAAGAATTGGAACCAGAACAGTGGCACCGAACATCGCAATAAGATGTTGAAGACCTAAGATGTAATTTTTAGCATCTTTAAGTGTTGGAGCAGTAGCTGCATAACTATTTGTTGACATAAAAAAACCTCCCTATCAAATGTTGTCTTGGGAGAAGATCGTCATCTTCTCTTCTTAGCCTCACAGGACCAAATTAAAAAGCAATTTTTAATTCTTAGTGATAATACCATATCTGCCTATAGAAATCAAGCGGAGAAACACATTTTATTTCCCTATATTGGGATGTTATAATAGTTTTGATTGATAAAAGAAGCATAAAACGATAAACTATTTGTAAAAATACTACAATCAAACGATGAAGGAGTCTCAAATGGGCGTTACTTTTACTAAAACATATGCGATGAACTACTATGATTTTGATAAAAACTATCGATTAAAGCCAGTTAGCCTTATGAATACTTTACAAGATATATCAACTTTGCATTTTGAAACCGCAACGGCGCATTTAGCGGATGCATTATCAGAAGGTGTTTGGGTAATCGTGGAATGGCAAGTGGAGATGGGTACATTGCCAAACAGTGTTGAACCTTTAATGCTTACCACGGAACCAACCTATTTCAGAAAATTCATCGCCTATAGAAATTATTTGATAAAAAGTCCTACGGGAGAATTACTTGGCACAGCCATTAGTAAATGGGCATATATTAATAAAGTCACACGTAGACAATCCAACATTCCCAAATTGTTAAATGAACTCTTTCAAGTAGAAGAACATGCTGAAAAACCAGAAAAAATTCAGCTGGAATCCCTTGAATCAGACCAGAGTGAAATCTATCATACAAAAAGCGTTTATTCCGACATAGACATTAATAATCATGTAAATAATGTTGCTTATATCCGTTGGGTTATAGACGCATTAGGTGAAGCCTTTCATAATAAGCATCTTTTCAAAGGATTAAAAGTGAGTTATAAGAAAGAAGTGCTAATCGGTGAAAACATGACCATACACAGCCAAATAAAAGAGACCGAAAAAGTAACGGTCTCAAATCATCAACTCTATAATGAGGCAGAAGAACTTTGCGTGCAACTCTCATTTGAATGGGATCATCATTAAACGATTTTTTTAGCCCACTTGTTAGATAGAATCCTAGGAAGACCCAAGAGCACTTTGCATACTTCTTCTATATTTACCATGGCTACGACCCAGAAAACCGGTAACTTTAAAACGAAGGCACCGATGAGCGCTAAAGGGACACCGATTAACCAAACGCAACTTATTTCAAGAATCATAGAGAATAAAGTGTCACCACCACTTCTGAGCGTGCCTATTATGATGATGGTATTATAGAACTTAAAGGCGATAAAGACCGATAGAATTTGCAGTGTCATCTGAGTAATTTTATAAGATTCAGGCGTTAACTTATATAGTTTCGTAACGATAAAAGGTGCCGTTAAGGTAATAAGTGCACCGATTACGATGCCTAGAAGAACACTTAAAGCTAAAAATTTCTTGTTGTACTCGATGGCTCGCTTTATTTCGCCAGCACCTAGGGCATTTCCTAGCATTACGGCAGACGCGTTACCAAGTCCAAATCCCACGACCATAAAGAGGTTGTTCACAGTATTTGAAATCATAACAGCGGCTACAGCATCCGTTCCAATACGCGCATAAACAAGTGCGTAAGCCGTCATGCCAAGAGACCAAAAAAATTCGTTGAAAATAACGGGTAACGCCGTTTTTCCCACAGATTTGATGGTTTCTTTTTTTATACCGAGAAAATCAGAAGCCTTAACGGATAAAACGGGAATAAAGCGGTATACGCCATAGATTACGATGATGAGTTCTACCACACGTGCGATTAATGTGGCGATGGCAGCGCCTTCGATGCCATAGGCTTTAAAACCAAAGTGTCCAAAAATAAGTATATAATTAAGTAAAGTATTTATTAACAGAGAGACCACACTTGCAACCATTGGCAGTTTAGGTTTACCTACACCTCTTGCAGAAAAGCCAAATGCAAAACTGATGGCTGTAATGACATAACTTAAACTTACGATGCGCATATAGTTTGCACCTTCACGAATAACAGCTGCATCTTTTGATAAAACGCCTAAAACTTGCGTTGGAAATACAAAGCCTAAAATGAAGAACACCGATGAAACGAACAGTGCAAAAGTCAGACCGATGGATAATACCGATTTGATTTTGTCGTATTGTCTGTTGCCCCAGTACTGAGCGATGTAAATGCTTATACCGCTGTTTCCACCAAATAGCATCAACGTCATAATAAAGAAGATTTGATTGGCAAGTCCGGTTGCGGCGATAAACGTCTCTCCCAATTGTCCGATCATCACATTATCCACGAGATTAAGTGATGAAGAAATTAAGTTTTGAATAACGATTGGGACGGCTATGGTTAACAGCGTGCTGTAAAAGACTTTATTTTTTTTATATCCGAGTGAAATCATGTTGTCCTCCTGATTGCTTATGAAAATGATTCTATTTTATTATGAGGCGAATCGCACCAAAAGGCAATTATACAATTATATTATTACAAAAAAATATTCCCACTGTAATTTTGTGCTTTTATAAGATACAATAAATGTGAATAGCCTTCTGTTAAAATTAATTACAAATTTAGGCGAGAGCCGTAACATTGAGGTGAATCATGTTGAAACATAAAGTATTGATCGTTGATGATGAAATTCATATTTTAGAACTCCTTAAGTATAACTTGGAGAGTAATGGTTTTGATGTAGAAGAAGCTGAAACGGGTGAGAAAGCACTTGAATTGCTAGCGCAACATAAATTTGATGGGGTTTTATTAGACTTGATGTTGCCAGGAATTGATGGCATCGAGGTGCTAAGAAAAATTCGAACATCTGCTTATGCTGCACTACCTGTTATTATGCTCACTGCAAAAAACGAAGAAATTGATGCTGTTATAGGTTTGGAAATGGGTGCAGATGACTATATCGGAAAGCCATTTAGAACGCGTGAACTTATTTCACGTGTGAAGGCTGTTATCCGTAGAGCGCAGCTCAAAGAGAACGCCCCCGATTTGTCAGAATCATTACAGGACCAAAAAGGCATCGTGGTAAATACTGAAACGCATCAGATCTTTAATGAAGGTGTAGAGTTGTTTCTTACGCTTAAAGAGTTCGAACTGTTAGAAAAATTGATTCGCACACCGAATCGCGTGTTTACCAGAGATGAACTGCTTGAGTCCATCTGGGGTTATGATTATGTCGGAGAGACGCGAACTGTAGATGTGCATATTAGACAGCTTAGAAAAAAAGTGGAAGCCGATGATAAAAATCCAGAGAAGATCTTAACTGTACGCGGCATAGGCTATAAGTACAAGCCCTAATTAGGAGGCGATTATGCGAAAAAAAATCGTCTTATCCTATGTTTTTTTAATCGTTATTATGACGCTCATTTTTACATGGGTCATTAATAATAGTTTAGTGGATACGTTGACTTATCAGTTGGAAGAACGCTTTGTTAGCGAGGCCATCTTAATTGGCGACTTGTATTTGGAAAAACGCCAAAACAACTTGGCATTTGACCCAGAAGTTTTTGCTCAAAACGTTCAAAAAGAAATGCATACACGTATTACCCTTATAGATGAAAAGGGAAATGTTTTAGCAGATACAAATGAAGACCCCGCGAATATGAATAATCATCTAAATCGTCAAGAAGTTTCTGATGCATTAAAGTCAAATGATAAAGGGGTTTCCATCCGATATAGCAATACCGTTAAATCGGATTATCTTTACGTTGCTGTTCCTGTTCGTTTTCAAGACGAAACGATGATTATCAGAGTTTCCAAAGCCATGACCCAAATAGAAAACATCAACAAAAAAATTCTCAATGCATCACTGGCGATCACCATAGGTACAGCGATTTTTGCATTGCTAGCTTCCATTTTTTTCTCGAAGAAAATTATGGATCCAATTGACGATTTAACTGCTGCAGCGCTAAAAATCGCAAGTGGTGACTTTGGAAAGAAAATTTATACCACATCAAAAGATCAAATTGGTGCACTTACAGATGCCTTTAATCAGATGAGCGCTCAACTTAATACGTCGATGACACAACTCAAGCAACGCAATATTGAGTTAGAAGCCATTTTAAACAGCATGATAAACGGCATAATCGCTGTGGATCATAATAAGAATATAATTTTAATCAATAAGTTTTGCTTTGAAATACTGGATTTACCGCCAGATTATGTGGCGCAAAGTGAATCGATGTATAAGATCGTAAGAAATGATGAAATCGCTGAAATGATTGAACGCTCCATGTCTGAAGGTGTCTCGCAGATAAAAGAACTATCCTATATACATCTGGAAAAAATTCTAAGGATTTACGTGAATCCTATCCTTACGGGCACGGGCACGATTATCGGAAGCATTGTGGTACTTCAAGATGTAACGCAGATTAGAAAGTTAGAACAAATGCGCAGTGATTTCGTCTCAAATGTCTCGCATGAGTTAAAAACACCATTAACATCGATTAAGGGATTCGTCGACACATTAAAAAATGGTGCCATGCATAAACCGGAAACGGCAGCGCGATTTTTGGACATTATCGATATCGAATCGGATCGATTATATCGTCTGATTAATGATATTTTGCTTCTGTCGGAAATTGAAAGTATGGACAAAGAACCAGAAAGCACCCTTATAGAAATCAACAGTGTGATCGATGAAGTCGTTTCCATGCTGCAACAAAAAGCGGAGCAGAAACAGTTGGCTTTAAAAGTGATTATCGATGGCGAATACCAGTTAACCGTTAATAGAGATCGGATTAAGCAACTGTTAATCAATCTGTTAGATAATGCCATCAAATATACTGAAGTGGGCTCTGTCTCATTATCCGTAACTCAAGCACACGACTGGTTGAAAATCAGGGTGTCTGATACTGGCGTAGGCTTTTCTGAGGTGCATAAGGACCGTTTGTTTGAGCGGTTTTATCGCGTAGATAAGGGTAGGAGTAGGACTCATGGTGGCACGGGACTGGGCCTGTCCATCGTCAAACATATCGTACTACTTTATAAAGGAAAGATAAATGTAGAAAGCGTACCAGGTAAAGGCACTACGTTTGAAATCATGTTGCCAATCAAGTAACCGACATAGAATGACCACCATCATGCGATGGTGGTTTTTTATTGTTTGCGCACTTTACATAGTTTTAACATTGGACTTATTTGTCCCTAACATGCACGTGTTAAATTAAGCATGTAATTAATTTTGGCACGAAAAAAACTAAAAATGATGTTTACTAATTGGAGGATTTAACGTAATGAAAAAAATTAAAGTTTTTGGCTTATTAATGCTTGTTTTAGTCATGGCATTTACGATGACAGCATGCGGTACGACAGAAGAAAAAGTTGAAGCAACGACTGCAGGAAATACTGAAGCACAAGCAGCAACAGAAGCGGTAACTGAAGCAGAAAAATTAAGTGGCCAAGTAATCGTAGATGGTTCAGGTACAGTATACCCTCTTATGGCGCATATAGCAGAAATGTACATGACAACCGCTCAACCAGGCGTAAGTGTACAAGTAGGTAGAGCAGGTTCAAGTGCTGGTCTTAAAAAATTCATTCCTGGCGAACTTGATTTTGCAGATGCATCAAGAGCAATTAAAGACGAGGAAATAGCACAACTTGAAGAACGTGGCTTAAAAATGGGCGAAAATGTAATTGAAATCAAGTTGGCATTAGATGGTTTGACTATGGTTATCAATAAAGATAACACATGGGCAACTGAAATGACAAAAGAAGAAATCGTAAATATGTACCTTTCAGGCACATACAATGAAGATGATAAAGTACTTTGGTCAGACATTAGAGCAGATTGGCCAGCAGAAGAAGTGAAATTCTTTGGACCAAATGAAAACCATGGAACATATGAGTTCTTCTACGAAGTAATTCTTAAAAAAGCAGATATGGTTAAAACAGCAAATCTTCAACAAGAGTATTCAACACTTGTAGATTTGGTATCAAAAGATAAGAACGCAATTGCATTCTTCGGTTTTGGTTACTATGTAAACAACCAAGACAAATTGGTTGCTGTAAAAGTTGATTTTGGTAACGGACCAGTTGCACCAACACTTGATACAATCGGCGAAGATTTAGCATATGCTGGTTTCACTAGACCGGTATTCACATACCTTAATGCAGATTACGCAAGAGAAAGAGCACAAGTTTTAGATTATGCGATGTTCGTCGTATCTCCAGAAGGCGCGGCTAAACTTGCAGGCGAAAATGGTTTTGCACCACTTCCAGCTTCTGTTTACGAAGCATACGCACAACAATTAGAAGCATTAAAATAACCAAATAGACAATCATATAGATTAAGATGAGAAGGCAGCTTCTCGTCTTAATCTCATGTTTAGCAAAATATTATAGAAAAAGGTAGTGAATCTATGGAAAAGGATATGAATGTTAGATCACTGATTCGAGACAATATAAGTAAAAGAAAAAACAGTATAGATAAATTGATGCCTAAATTTTTCTTTTTGATGGCGAGTGTATCGATTATTACGACGATTGGTATCGTTATGACGCTCATTACGGATGCAATTAAGTTCTTTGAAAAGGTTTCGTTTGCACAATTCTTCAGTGCAGATTTAGCGCCGCTTAATGCAAATAATCCTACTTTTGGGATATTGCCTCTTATAACAGGTACAGTGCTATCATCACTCATCGCGATGATGGTTGCCATACCCGTAGGCCTTACAGCAGCGATGTATTTAAGTGAATTTGCTACAGAAGGTACGCGCCGTGTGATTAAACCCATTATGGAAGTCCTTGCTGGGATCCCCACAATTGTTTATGGATTCTTTGCATATTCTTTTGTGACCCCCTTGTTAATGGAACTCATCCCTTCACTTGAAGCAAAAAATGTTCTTAGTCCAGGTATCGTAATGGGCATTATGATTATTCCTATGGTAGCTTCACTCTCTGAAGATGCGATGAATGCCGTTCCAAACGCCATGCGTGAAGGGGCTTATGGACTTGGGTCAACAAAACTCGAAGTAACCATAAAAGTGGTTTTGCCAGCAGCAATATCAGGTATTATGGCGTCATTTGTACTAGCCATTTCAAGGGCCATCGGAGAAACGATGATCGTGGCAATTGCAAGTGGCAGTTCAAAAAATTTAACGTTTGATATAACGAAATCTATGCAGACGATGACAGGGTACATCGTAGAATTTACAAGTGGCGATGCAGGAAGTGGCACAACAGGGTACTACAGCTTATATGCGGTAGGGTTGCTCCTCTTTATATTTACACTGGTTATGAATTTAATAGCGCAATATATCTCTCGAAAATACAGAGAGGAGTACTAATATGAATTACGACGGAGAAATTATAAAAAACACCATGAATAATGAAAACAAAGCACCACTAATCATAGAGATCAATCATCAAAGAATTGAAAGAAGAATAATGATTAATAAAATCGCAAAGTATGTCTTCTTGTCATCAACATTGTTTGCACTTGTGGTACTTGCGCTATTGCTTTATCGTATTGGCGCTCAAAGTATCGGATGGCTGAATTTAGGATTTCTTACACGGAATTTATCGATTTTCCCAGAAAAAGCAGGTATTTTTGGTGCGATTGTCGGTTCACTTGGACTTATGCTCATCGTCATACCTGTAACTTTAATCATAGGCGTTTCCACAGCAATCTATCTTGAAGAGTACGCCAGCAAAAGTAAGATTCAAACATTTATTAAAATTAACATCTCAAATTTAGCGAGTGTGCCTTCGGTTATATTTGGACTGTTGGGTTTGGGATTATTTGGGCGACTTTTAGGTCTTGGTTCAAGTATCTTAGCGGGTGGTTTTACACTTTCGCTATTGGTACTTCCCATCGTCGTGGTATCCAGTCAAGAGGCGATTAAAGCGGTGCCAGGGTTTTTAAAGGAAGCTTCTTATGCAATGGGTGCAAATAAATGGACCACCATTAGAAAGGTCGTCTTGCCTGTTTCATTACCAGGTATTTTAACAGGTGCAATCTTATCCATCTCTCGAGCCATTGGTGAGACGGCACCACTTGTCGTTTTGGGTATACCTACATTGATTATGCGTGTACCAACCAGTGTCATGGACGATTTTACAGCGCTTCCGATACAGATTTACTATTGGACGCTTGACACCGTTTTAACAGCTGAGTACGCAAATTTAGCGGCTGCAACCATCGTTGTTTTATTGTCCGTGTTATTTGTACTCAATTCAGTTGCAATCGTTATTAGAAATAAATCTCAAAAAGGCTTTTAGATGGAGGACTTAACTGTGACAAACTATGAGAATAAAGTGGTTTATGATGTGCGCGATTTAAATCTTTGGTATGGCAATGACCAAGCGCTAAAAAACATCAATTTGAAAATAAATAAAAATGAAGTGACTGCCATTATAGGTCCTTCTGGCTGTGGAAAATCAACTTTTATTAAAACGCTTAACCGCATGATCGAAAATATACCGTCGGTTCGCACGACAGGTCAAATCTTGTACCATGGCCTTAATATATTTGACAAATCCATAAAAGTTGAAGAATTAAGAACGCGCGTAGGGATGGTTTTTCAAAAACCAAATCCATTTCCAAAATCGATCTATGAAAATGTATTGTACGGACCCAAAATTCACGGTATAAAAGATAAAAATGTGCTTCAAGAAGTGCTTGAAACCAGTTTGAAAAGTGCTGCTTTGTGGGATGAGGTGAAAGACAGACTCCATGATAATGCCTATGGCCTTTCAGGCGGACAACAACAAAGACTCTGTATTGCTAGATGTTTAGCGGTTCAACCAGATGTGATTTTGATGGATGAACCAACATCTGCACTTGACCCTATCGCCACCGCAAAAATCGAAGAACTCATAGACAGTTTGAAATCGGATTATTCGATAAGCATCGTAACCCACTCTATGCAACAAGCGGGAAGAATTTCAGATAAAACGGCATTCTTCTTAATGGGTGATCTTATAGAATTTGATCAGACTGAAGTCATTTTTTCTAACCCAAGAGATAAACGAACAGAGGATTATATTACGGGTAGGTTCGGTTGATTACTTGACTGAACAGACGGAAAATGATATTTTTATTATAAATTCAGAGTTAGGAGAACTTTATGAGAGCATCACTTGATAATGATTTACGTGCCATTCATGTTGACATTATAAAAATGGGAACTTTAATAGAAAAGACCATTGAAGAAACCATACGTGCACTTGTTGAACAAGATGTCGCACTAGCAAAAAAAATAAGAGAAGGCGATGATCGTTTTGATGAGATGGAAGTTGAGATAGAAAAAAAATGTTTTTCCCTCATCGCAAGACAACAACCTGTCGCGACTGACTTACGAATCGTTACGTCCATCATGAAGATCGTAACGGATCTTGAGCGTATTGCTGACCACTGCCAGGACATATCTAAGTTGACGTTAGACTTAGCGGGAAAAGCCTATGTAAAGCCGCTTGTTGACATTCCTAAAATGGCGAAGGAAGTGCGCACCATGGTCAGAATGACCATAGATGCATATATCGATTTAGATGTTGAAAAGAGCAAGCAGGTATGTTCGAACGATGACATCGTTGATCAGTATTATCACACGATTGTCGGCGATTTAGAGATAATTATGAAAGAGAAACCAGACGATATCAAGCAATGTGTCGACTTTCTTTTAATCGCTAAATATTTAGAACGTATGGCAGACCATACCACAAACATCGCAGAATGGGTGATTTACAGTGTTGAAGGAAAGAGATACAACAATTAAGCTTAAAAAAATCGAACACCTTCTGAATTTAAATTTCAGAAGGTGTTTTCATATGAACATAGAGACATTTGTTGCTTATAAAGTATACAGACATATGATATAATAATAGAAGTGCTTTATGCAATCAAAGGAAAGAGGCAGATTATGCAAATTTACTTAGATAATGGGTCGACAACATACCCGAAGCCTGAAAGTGTCAAAACTTGGATGCTTCGCGGACTTATTGATTTTCAAGGCAGTGCAGGTCGAAGTCATTCTGGGGAGATACATAATTTAGAAAGACTGATCTATGAAACACGTGTTAAGATTGCGCATTTTTTTAACTTTGAACATGCCAGCCATGTTATATTTACTAAGAATATAACGGAAGGGATCAACCTGGTCCTTAATGGTTATCTTAAAGCAGGAGACCATGTACTGGTTAGTCATTTGGAACACAATGCTGTTATGAGGCCTTTACACGCTATAAAAGGCATAAAATACACCGTGATTCCCATGAATCAAAAGGGTGTTTTAGATTTGGATGCGTTAGAAAGTCTTTTAAAATCGGCACCACAAATGATTATCATCAATCACGCGTCAAATGTAAGTGGTGATATTCAAGATGTTGAATCTATCGGTGACCTCGCACGAAAGTATCATGTGCCATTTTTACTGGATACAGCACAAACAGCCGGTGCGATACCTGTTGATGTTTCACTTATAAAAGCCGATATTTTAGCATTTACAGGGCATAAAGGACTTTTAGGACCTCAGGGGATCGGTGGATTGCTCATAACACCCGAGATGGCAAAAAAAATAAAACCATTTATTTGTGGGGGCACCAGTAGTTTTTCGGATCAGTTTGAACAACCGACGATTCTTCCGGATAAGTTTGAATCAGGTACGCAAAATACATTAGGCATACTTGGCTTATATGGTGGTTTGCTTCATATTGAAAAGGAAACGATAGAAAAAATAAGATCGATCGAACATTCAAGGATTAGTCGGCTACAATTCGCAATAGAAAAGTTAGAAGAAATTCGTTTAATTGGGCAAACAAACGCAAGAGAACGCGTGGGCATTTTGGGAATCGACTGTATACATCAAGACAATTCAGAAGTCGCACACCGCTTAAATAGTGAATTTGGCATCGTGACGCGTGTTGGACTTCAGTGCGCACCAAATGCACATCATTACTATGGTACATTCCCTAAAGGCACCATACGCTTTAGTGTTTCATCGTATACTACGGAGAGAGAAATTGATGAGACAGTATCTGCACTATTAGAAATTATTAAAGGTCGTTAATTCGGGGGGATTATGACACTAAAAAAGCAATCAAGTATTGAGTTGAAAGAAGCCTATGATATTATTAATAAAAGCAATTTAGTGATATTTAAATGGACACTGTCTGAAGAAGTTCCTACAGATTTTGTCTCTGAGAACATATCTTTATTTGGGTATGCGCCTGAAGATTTCTATGATGGTGCACTAAGAGACTATTGGGAATTTGTTTATCCAGAAGATCGCGAACGTGTAAAATCAGAACTCTATAAAGCGCGATCCAATGGAAAAACGAATTATAGAAATCAATACCGTGTAATCTGCAAAAACGGTGAAATTAGATGGATTGAAGAATGGGTGATTCACGAAAGAGATGCGCATGGCCTATTGAGGCATGAAAAGGGAATTATTAGAGATATCACGGAAAGCATCATAATCTCTGAAAAGTTAAAGGAAAGTGAATACCGCTATAAAGAACTTTTTGAAAATGCTGCGGCTATTATTTTTACATTTAATGAAGCCGGTGAAATTACACGCTATAATCATTCTTTTGAAGATTTATTACAACTTACTGACTCGGACATAAAACTTAATATAGAAGACTGGATCGGTGTAAAGACACATTTGGATTTATCAAATAAGTCGCTGTTTACCTATTGTTCGGAACAAGAAAATGCACATTTTGAAATAGAAATGGTTCGACGTGATGGAAAAAGATATTTTGTTGAACTGCGTACGCGGATTGTCTACGTTGGTGGACATGTATCCGAAATTCAAGCAGTGGGCAATGACATTTCTGATAAAAAATTTGCTGAAGAGCAGATTAAGTATCTTACAGAACATGATCCATTAACAGGACTCTATAATCGATTATATTTTGATGATCAGTTAGCCCTCTATGAGAAAAAGGAAATCAGTGGCGTTAGTATTATCGTGGGGGATGTAAATGGTTTAAAGATGGTTAACGATGCATTTGGGCACAAAACGGGTGATCAAATGCTCATCGCAATCGCAGATATATTAAAAGAAATTTTTAATCATCCTGGAGATGTAATTGCTCGACTCAGTGGTGATGAGTTTGCCATTCTCACTGAGGTGCGCAATATTCCGCATTATATCGACAGCATTCAAAAAAAATGTCAAGAACTCAAACAATTTTCATTTATAGTGGATATTTCTTTAGGTGTAGCCATTAGGAAAAAAGCGAATCAGAGTTTAGACAGTGTTTTTAGAGAAGCAGATCATCAAATGTATCGCAACAAACTTAGAAGAACGAAAAAAATTAAGTTAAAAATGATCGAATCCCTAAAGTCTCAATTGGAAACAAAATCCATCGAAACGGCTGAACATTCACAGCGTATGTGTGAATTTTCTAGACGTGTGGGTGTTTACTTGAATTTCAGTGAGTCCATATTAGATGAACTAGAACTTGCTACATCTATGCATGACATCGGTATGGTATCAGTTGATCGTGCTATTTTAGATAAAGCTGGACCGTTATCAGAGTCTGAATTTAAAGAAATGATGAAACACACTGAAATAGGGTATCATTTACTTGTGGCCAGTCCGAGTTTAGCTGGAATCGGCGAATATGTTTTGTCGCATCATGAAAACTATGACGGCAGCGGTTATCCACAAGGACTAGCGCGTTTGGAAATACCTTTGATATCAAGAGTGATTGCAGTGGTTGATGGCTATGAAGCCATGACACATGAACGCTCTTATCGAAAAAAACTATCTCATGAAGAAGCTTTATCAGAGATTATGAGTTGTTCGGGTACGAAATACGATCCAAATATCGTACTTGCATTTATTAATATTTTTAAAGAAGAATAAATAGGATCATCGAATAAGACATGAAGGGAGGGTGAAAAATGGAAAGAAGACGTGAGAAACGGCTAAGTAATCTGGGGATGATTGAATCTTTTAATTTTCACTCGTCTTCACAAAGTGTAGTCATTAATGCACCTATGGAAATATCTTTAATTGATATATCGATTGGTGGTCTAGGGATTAAATCGAGCACGTATTTGGAAATAGATACAACTTTAAGTATCCACATTCAACTGGAAACCGATAATTTTGTGGTCATTGGTAGGGTGGTATGGTGTCGTAAAGAAGATAATTTATATACCTGTGGTTTGAAACTGATTTACATGCCTGAAGAACTGCATGCTTTTTTAAATGATTCGGGTGATCAGTTAAGCAAATATATCAACTAATGGCGATTTAATCGTCAAAACGACAGACACATAAGATGGAGGACGTATGAAAAGAGAAGATGTACAAGCAGAATACCGATGGGATTTAAGCGATCTTTATGCGGATGATGCGGCTTGGGAACTCGATTTTAAGGCAGTTAGGGTTGATGCAGAACGTTTTAAAACTTTTAAAGGCAGATTAACACAAACCCCAGAATTGCTGATTGAAGCATTAACACTCAGAGAAAAAATTGCTAGACTTATGGACAACATCGTCACATACGCTCGACAAAAACTGGATGAGAATACGAAAAACGCTACTTATCAGGGCCTTGTCGCACGCGCAGAAACGCTAATGGCTGAAATTGGTGATATTATGTCTTTTGCGATTCCTGAGTTATTAAGTCAAGACTATGATCAGATTAAAGCACATTTGGCGCATCCAGAGTTAAAAGTTTACGAAAAGTATTTTGAAGATTTATTTAGAGGCAAACCACATATTCTATCTGAAGAAATTGAATCATTGTTGGCGCAAACACAAGAACTTGGAAGAGTGCCATCAAATGCATATGGCATGTTGCTAAATGCAGACATGACATTTGAAGATGCCATTGATTCAGAGGGTAATACACATCCACTGACAAATGGGAGTTATATCTCACTTATGATGTCAACGGATCGAAAACTAAGACTGGACGCATTTGAAAAGTTCTATAAGGTCTATGGTGCACATATAAACACCATTTCTACACTGATGCAAAGTGAAGTAAAGAAAAACATATTCTATAGTAAAGTGAGAAATCACAGTTCTTCACGTGCAGCGGCGTTGTTTGAAAATAACATTCCAGTATCTGTGCCTGATAAACTTATAGACGCGGTCAATGCAAACTTAGATACGTTTTACAAGTACATGAAACTCAGAAAACGCGTGTTAGGCGTGGAGGAACTTCATCTTTACGATATATATACGCCGATTATTTCAAATGTTGATTTCAAAATACCATATGATGAAGCAAGGGAAACGGTTACTCAAGCGCTTGGCGTTTTGGGTGATTCTTATCAATCGATATTAAAATCTGCATTTACAGATGGATGGATTGATGTTTATGAAACAGAAGGCAAACGCAGTGGTGCTTATTCGTGGGGAACATATGAATCAAAGCCTTATATTTTATTAAACCACAAAGATAATTTGGACAGCATGTTTACACTTGCACATGAACTTGGGCATTCTATGCACAGTTATTTATCACATAAAAACCAACCTTATGTATATGGCAACTACTCAATATTTGTGGCTGAGGTTGCATCAACCACCAACGAAGCGTTGCTAAACGACTATTTGTTAAAAACCATAACAGATCCAGAGAAAAAGAAATATGTACTCAACCACTATTTAGAGCAATTTAGAGGCACTATTTTTAGACAAACGATGTTTGCAGAATTTGAACGTGATATTCATAAGCATGTAGAGGCAGGTGGCGCTTTAACAGCTGACTTTATGTGCGATCATTATTTGGCGCTGAATAAGAAATATTTTGGCCCAGACGTGATTATAGATGATTCTATAAAGTATGAGTGGGCAAGAATTCCACATATGTATTACGAGTTCTATGTTTATCAGTATGCAACGGGTTTCTCTGCGGCGATTTCATTAGCAGATCAAATTTTAAAAGAAGGCGAACCTGCGATTGAACGTTATTTAGAATTTTTATCAAGCGGTTCTAAAAATTATCCGATAGACATTTTAAGACTTGCAGGGGCTGATATGGAAACAGAGCACCCTGTAACAAATGCTTTAAATGTCTTTAAGTCGGTTGTTGACGAATTAGATGCACTGCTTTAAAATGATTATACTACGGTAACAGAGTAGGTAAAATGCGTTAAGTGTTAGGGAATGGGAAGTTGTCTCTAAACGAAAGACTAAGTCTGCGATATTTTACTGCGTCCGCTGTTGCATTATTATGCTTTCACGATAGTAATGTAATGGTAGGAATTACATTGAAAGGAAGGCATACTATGCAAAACAGAAATGACAAAAAAGTTTTAGCGACATCGGTTCTTGTAAAAGCAGGTTTTTTAGCCACAGTGAGCATCGTATTAACACGTTTTTTCTCCATTATGATGCTATTAGGCGGTCTCCCTGCGCTACGTGTGGGATTTGGTAATATTCCTCTTATTATATCAGGCATGATGTTTGGTCCGCTTGTTGGTGGATTAACGGGCATCGTTGCTGATTTAATCGGTTATTTTATCAATCCGATGGGTGGTAGTTTTTTCCCAGGATTCACGATATCAGCGGCACTCTATGGTGTCATCGCGGGTCTGTTGTTTAAAAAATGGAAAATCCATACGAGAAAAGTAAATTTCAATTTAATTAACGCCATTGTGATGGTCCTATTTGGATTGGGGTTGTTTTTTCTCATGTGGTCGACAGAGGTTATTAGTTTTGAAACGGGGAAACCTGTATTTAATGAAACCAGTGCACTTCCTATTCTTATACTGATGGTATTGGTTACTGCTTTATTTATCGTAATTCCATTTGCCATGTCTTCTAAAGTGAAGATGAATGGGGCGAAGATTGGTTTCGATAAAATAGCATTTGTAGTGAGTACAACGTATGTTATTAATGCACTCTTATTGAACACACTTTGGCTGTCCATTTTATTTGATCAGGGATTTTTGGTGTTTTTACCAGGAAGAATTATCGCTGCTGTCGTAACGATTCCTATTTACACTTTGATTATCTTTTCACTCGGGAGATTTATTAATTTGACAGAACAATAAAAGCAAATAGAGTTTATGTGTTATTGAAATAAAAATTAGGTGGGAAAGTCCGCCTAATTTTTTTTATTCTATGTTATAATATGTTTTGAATAGTGAGGACAACATGACGAAAAAAAAGGCGAAAGAAATTGTAGCGCTTTTGGAGCAACTTTATCCAGATGCAAAAGCCGAACTTGATTATAGAAATGCATATGAACTATTGATTGCCGTGATTTTAAGTGCACAGTGTACGGATGTACGCGTCAATCAAGTGACCCGTGTTTTGTTTGAAGTTGCAAGTACACCTGAAAAACTTGCATCTTTAGACATAGAAACGATTGAACGTATTATAAAACCGTGTGGGCTTTATAAAACCAAAGCGAAAAATATTAAAGCCACAGCATCGCTTATCGTAAAAGAACACGGTGGAGAAGTACCAAGTAATCACGCTGTGCTTATGGAATTACCCGGTGTTGGCAGGAAAACTGCAAATGTAGTGGTGAGTAACGCGTTTAACACACCTGCTATAGCAGTGGACACACATGTTTTTAGGGTTTCCAATCGCATAGGGCTTGCAAATGCTAAAACGGTTGAAGAAACAGAACTACAGTTGATGAAGTGTATAGATAAAGATCAGTGGACGCAAGCGCATCACATGATTATTTTTCATGGTAGACGTGTATGTAAAGCGAGAAGTCCTATGTGTGAGATTTGCACGATAAGCCCCTATTGTAAGTATTATAAGAAGCATTTTAAGGAGAGCACATCATGACGGTTAAAAAATTGAGCCCTATGCCTAAAAATTTAATGTTTGCTTTAGATATCGGCACACGCAGTGTTGTAGGCATCCTTTCAAAGAAAGATGGAAAAACACATGTGATCATAGACGCTGAAGTGATGGCGCATCCTGAACGTGCCATGTTTGACGGACAAATCCACGACATTCAAAAAGTTACAGACGTGGTTCGGACAGTAATTGAAGCACTTGAAACCCGTAATGGTTTTAGGCTTGAGCAAGCGGCCATCGCTGCGGCTGGACGTGCACTAAAAACCGAACGTACAGTTTTTGAACAAGCGATTGATATAACCAAAGAAATAGACAAGACGTTGACAGATGGATTTGAAATGCAGGCCATCCAGCAAGCTCAAAAAAACTTAGCAGAAAATCAAGATTTAAAATCAAATTATTACTGTGTTGGTTATAGTGTGATTAACTATTATTTGGATCAAAGCATGATCTTAAATCCAGTGGGACATAGAGGATCGAAATTAAGCGTGGACATTATAGCGACTTTTCTTCCGCATATTGTTGTAGACAGTTTGTATTCCGTCATTCATAAGGCAGGGCTTGAGGTCATGAACTTAACCTTAGAGCCAATTGCTGCTATTAATATCGCCATTCCCACAAATTTGAGGCTATTAAATCTCGCACTTGTTGATGTGGGTGCTGGGACTTCAGATATTGCCATTTCTAAAGAAGGGTCCGTGGTCTCATATGGCATGGTTTCTTTAGCGGGTGATGAAATTACAGAGAAAATCGCGCAAGCGTACCTTTTGGATTTTAATCGGGCGGAAGCACTAAAGGTTGAACTCAATCAAAAACAAAACCATACTTTTACAGATGTAATAGGCATGTCGCATGAACTTTCTACGGCAGAAATCTTAGAGCAAATTGATCCTGTAATCAAACACATCACTAAGGAAATTGCAGACCATATCATCGAACTTAATAAAAAACCTCCAAGTGCAGTATTTTGTATAGGGGGTGGGTCTCAGATCCCTGGATTTACAGAACACCTAGCAACGGCTCTATCGCTGCCGAAGGAACGGGTGGTTATTAAACAAATTGACAATGTGGATCATATTCGTTTTGAGTCAACGCCTCTTAAAGGGCCAGAATTTATCACACCTATAGGAATTGGCGCAACTGCATTTGATGAAAGAGATCAAGACTTTATTTCTGTTACAGTAAATGACACTTCCATTAGACTTTTTAATTCGAAACCACTACAAGTTTCAGATGCGCTCATTTTAACCGGCTATAATGCCAGAAGTTTAATTTCAGAGCGCGGTGAAAGTTTTTATATCACCATAGATGGCGTAAGACGTGAAATTAAGGGAGAGTATGGTGAACCTGCACAAATATTCATCAATGGCGTATCGGGACACTTGGATACTAAAATCAATCATAAGGATTTAATAACCGTGATACCCGCTGAAAAAGGTGTCTTAAGAAAACTCACATTAAATGATGCCATAAAAATGAATCGAAAAATCAAACTCAACCAACAAGAAGTAAATCTCGTCGAATTTGTTAGCGTTAATGGCGTGAATCGAACAGGAGAATATTTGTTAAAAGAGGGCGATCTTATCGAGATTAAAGGGCCAAAGACAGTGAAAGAATTAGCACGATTATGCGAAATAGACTTGTCAGAGTATGTCATCACTCAAAATGGAAACGTACTTGAAGATACTGAAGCATTGGTACCTGGTAGTGACTATGCGTTTAAAAAGCAAGAACGTTCAATATTGACCGATATAGACTTGAAATCTACAACGCCAACCTCGATAGATATAATCGTAAATGGCACAAAAATTGAAATACCCTATAAAGACAGAAAAGAATTGGTATTTGTTGATTTATTTAGTCATTATCCGTTTGACTTAACAAAGCCTCAAGGCATCCTCGTCTTGAAACTAAACGAAGAACGTGCCAAATATACGGATATACTCAATCATGGTGATGTCATCGACATCTATTGGAAAAATTAATGGAGGAAAGAATGAGCACCTTATTTGATCGTCAGTATGTGTGTCCTGTTTGTTCAAACACCTTCACTTCAAAACAAGTGAAGACATCTGCTATACGTACCAAAGAAAGGAAAAAGGATTTTCATACGATTTTTAATGGAGACAACCCTACTTTTTATGGTATAATCTGTTGTCCGAAGTGTGGCTATGCAAAATTTGAAAATGATTTTAAATTGCCACTGAGTTTAAAGCAGATAGAAATCATCAAGCAGACGATTATGAAAAGCTGGAAAACACAAGACTTTACTGGAGAACGTGATATAAATAGCGCGATCAAGGTGCATTTAATCGCTTTGGTGAATTATACGGTTTTAAAAGAGCGCCAAGCGGTAATCGGCAAACTCTTATTAAGACTCGCTTGGTATTATGAAGAGTTAGAACAGGTTGAAGAAAACCTTAAATATGTTGGATTGGCATTAGACGCGTTTGTTAAGAGTTATGAAAATGAAAAAATTGATGATGCCGAAGAAAAAGAATTAGAAGTCATCTACTTAATTGGAGAATTAAATCGTCAACTTGGCAATTATAAAGATGCCATTAGATGGTATGAAATGGTTGTAAGACATGAGTTTGCATATAAAAACAGATTGATTAAGAATTATGCAAAAGAACAATGGGCGCTTTCAGCAGAAATGCACAATGCACTTAAAAACAGAGGGAGAGATGCATGACTGTTTACTTAATAAGGCATGGTGAAACCACAGCAAATGCCTCAAAGACTTTTGCGGGGATTTCAGATGTCGACTTAACCGAAAAAGGCAAAATGCAGGCAGGACTGGCCGCTGAAAAACTAAAAGATGTTAAGTTAGAAGCCGTGTTTAGCTCGGATCTAAAAAGAGCGAAAGAAACGGCGCACAAAATAGCTGAAAAACAAGGCCTTCACGTACAGAGCATCGACGCTTTTCGAGAAATGAATTTTGGTATTTGGGAAGGGAAGAAATTTGAAGAGATTAAAGCCTCTGATTCTGAAAGATTGCAATTGTGGTTTGATGACTTTCAAAACTTTGTCGTACCAGAGGGTGAAAGCGTTAAAGAAATGTTTGAACGCGTTACAGAAGCGTATAAACAAATTATAACAAAGTATGGTGTCGACTCTGATAAACAGGTTGCGATCGTCGCACACGGCGGGGTTATACAAGCTTTGTTGAGTTTCTTATGCTTTGATAATGTTTCTGGTTATTGGAAATTTAGAGTAGATAATTGTGGCATCAACAAAATCGAATACGTTATGGGCGAATCTGTTATTCAAGGTTTAAATCAGTGAAGTAAGAACCGTGTATTTGATAAAAAACAAGATAAAAATCATGCAGATTGACAAAAATGTGTTATGATATGTATGTAATTGTACAGCCATGAAAAGGAGGGAATTTAGTGAAAGCAGAATATATTAATGCGTTTATTAAAGCATCGACAGAAGTTCTTAATAATTTTGTCTCAGAAAAGTTTAGTGTTGGCAAGCCTTTCATTCGCAATAATCCCTTTCCAACCAAAGAAATCATCATTATGTTGGGTATTACTGGTGATATCAAAGGGCAGGCTGTATTTAGTCTATCTGAAGACATGGCAAAAGCAGTTGCTTCGGGTATGATGATGGGGATGCCAGTAGATGAAATTGATGAAATGGCTAAAAGTGCGCTTTCAGAATTAGGCAATATGATTATGGGAAACTCTGCGACACTTTTATTTAATGTAGGTGTAAAAATAGACATAACGCCACCCTCTTTGGTGAAAGGTTTATCTTTAGAGATATCCTCTGGTGGCATGGAAACACTTTGTGTGCCTCTGGTTTCCACGATGGGAGATATTGAGTTTGATATTGGAATTAAAAAATAATAATCGAGGTATAAATGTCTATTAATATCGTATTATATCAACCTGAAATTCCGCCAAATACCGGTAATATCGCTAGAAGTTGTGCGATTACTGGGGCAAAATTGCATTTGATTAAGCCACTTGGATTTTCTATTGATGATAAACATTTAAAACGTGCAGGTTTAGATTATTGGTCCTACTTAGAACTCGAAGTACATGAAAGCGAAAAGGCTTTCTTTGAAAAGTATGGCGATCAAAGATTGTATTTTGCGACGACAAAAGCGACCAAGTACTATGATGAATGCGCATTTGAGCCGGATTGCTTTATAATATTTGGCAAAGAAACCTCTGGATTGCCACCGCATATTCATGAAAAATATCCAGAGAATCGATTTAAAATTCCTATGATTAAGAATGAGCATTTAAGGAGTTTGAATTTATCAAATTCTGTAGCGATTATCTTATATGAAGCATTGAGACAAAATGATTTTTTTGATTTGAAGTAACTTTTGTATTGTTGGGTAGAACATGCAGAGTTAGAGGATTAACTAAACACTGCAGCGTAGAGATGTAGTGTTTTTTTATGTAAAATTACAAGCATATCGAGGAGAAAAGTATGGGGTTTTCATTTAAGGAGTTAGTAGCTATTATTATTCCGTCATTAGGTGGATTGGGTCTGTTTTTATATGGTATGACAACCATGAGCGACGGTTTGGAAAAATCCGCAGGAAACAAACTTGAAAAAATCATCGAGAAACTTTCAAGCAATATTTTTAAAGGTGTTCTCGTAGGTACCATTGTTACAATCATCGTTCAAAGTTCATCAGCGACCACTGTAATGGTAGTCGGTTTTGTTAACGCAGGCATTATGAGTCTAACACAAGCCATTGGTATCATTATGGGTGCCAATATTGGTACAACCGTAACGGCTCAACTGGTTTCTATTAACATGAGCGCACTTGCACCAATTGCCATCGCTTTAGGTGCTGCAATCAAGCTCTTTTCTAAGAAAAACA
>CAKMJV010000009.1 GCA_927417275.1 uncultured Clostridia bacterium | reverse complement strand
GTTATTTTTAGGTGTGAAAGTTAATGAAAATAAGCTATAATTAATAAGTATTTCAACAATTTAAGGAGTTTTATATGTATAAATGGTTTAAAAACTTATCCCCTTATTCCTTATTTCTTTTTATCGTAGCAGCATCAGCCCTTGGATTTGGACTCACAGGTGGTGTACTTAGCAACTATTTTAAAGAGGTCTATTCAACCACTGCTTTTCAAAGGGGCTTAATTGAATTCCCCAGAGAAACCCCTGGTGTGCTCATTATTTTAGTCATCGCTTTTTTATCAGGCTTTTCAGACATTAGGCTTGCAATGGTTTCTCAAACGCTTGCAATGATTGGTATTTTGATACTGGGTATTTTCACACCGCCATTTGCAATCATGCTCTTCATGATCTTTATCAATTCAATGGGGCATCATCTTAACATGCCCGTACAAGACAGTTTGGGCATGTCATTGATAAAAGGTAACAAAGTCGGTCAACACATGGGTCAATACAAAGGTATACAGACTGCATTTGCAATGGTTTCCGGCATAGTCATTTTTTTGGGATTTAAATTCAACATTTTTAACTTTGACGCGCCTATAAAGTGGATCTTTATCGTTTCTGCCGGTGTCTCATTTATCGCATTAATACTCTTGGTTATACTCGATTTAAAAGTGCACAGAACACTCACGAGTAATAAGCGCATCAAATTTGTCTTTAGAAAAGAGTACAAGTATTACTATACCTTGGTTGTACTTTACGGTGTTCAAAAGCAAATTATGCTGGTATACGGTCCTTGGGTCCTCATTGAACTCCTAAATAAAAAAACCGATACCATCGCAATTTTAAGCATCATCGGTTCATTTATCGGTATGTTTTTTATACCCAAACTTGGTCAATGGATCGACCGCTTTGGCCTTAAGAAACTCCTATTTATAGATGCGCTCTCATTTATATTTGTCTATGTCCTTTATGGCACAGTCAGCGCAGGTTTTGTAAATGGCTCTCTTACTAAAATGGGGATCCCAGTTCTCATCGCTTACTCCATCTTTATATTCGACCACATGAGTAATCAGATGGGTATGATTCGTACCCTCTACCTGCGTCATATCGCAGTCGATCCTTCAGATATTATGCCAAGTTTATCACTGGGATTAGGCCTAGACCATATCGTATCCATTTCCTGCGCTATCCTTAGTGGCTTTATATGGGGTGCTTTTGGACCTCAGTACATTTTCTTTGGCACTGCAATTTTATCTGTCGCAAATCTTTATGTTGCTTATAAGGTTAGGGTGTAAATAGCCATAGGCAAACTTATGTATAATGGTTTGAAGGGTAAGTAATTAGACAGCTTTCTTAAACTGTAAAACACCACACGATTGTACATTTTCGTGTGGTGTTTTGATGTCTTTTGCAGTTAAATATAACATTTAAAAAAAATCATAAGATATTGTTGACCCTAAAGCAACTTCAGGGTATAGACTAAATAAAAGGAGAGGCTCTATGAAAATCCATTATACCATTGGTCAGGCCGCTGATTATCTCAATATCTCAGTTGAAGCCATCCGCTTCTATGAAAAACAAGGTGTAATACCAGCTTTTCACAGAGATGTAAACAATTATAGATTAATTGATCAACAACACATCTTATTTTTAAAAGGTGTGATCCAACTGCGACATGCCGGTTTTTCACTAGAAGAGATAAAAAGCATCCATACAGTTGGTTTTTCTCATTCACCAGAAAAACAGTTTAACGTTTTGAATCAAGGTATCAATAAAATCCAAGAACAAATCCTGCATTTGGAAAAAACTAAAGAGTGCTTAATTCAAAGTATATCTGCATTAAAAGATTTTCATAGTCTCATAGAAAAAGATTGCTTTGTAAAAAAAATAAAAGAAGATCTAAAAGTGATGGACTTAAATGCGTTAGAAATAGATCACTTGCTTTCCGATGCAGTTATGATTTTGTCATTGACCAACCAACAACCTGTTGGATCATATTATCTGCTTAAAGCTTTTATATACAAAAGAGAATCTGAAATTGAAAAAAATATCGAGGACATGACGCTTTATTGTAAAATGCACAATTTAACTTTTACTGGTTCAATACTTCTAAATATATTATCTGCACCATCATATTATTCTGGAGATGCATTATCTGCAATCCTGTATATGAATCTGGAGGATCCTAATGGAAATAATAATAGGTTTTAAAGAAGAAGATTGTCGTGTTGCTGCACAGTTGTATGCCCAGGCTTTCAAAAGGAAATTTGAAAATCTAATAGGTGATGAAGAAAATGTTTCTGCACTTCTAGAAAGAGGAATAAATCCAAACTATTGTCTTGCTTGCTATCATGAAGATGAGTTAGTAGGACTTGCAGGCTTTCATATCAGTCATCATTCGTTAATTAAACTAAATCTCTTTGACTTTATCCAGCAATTTGGATTAATTAAAGGTTTATTTAAAGGGATTTTATCTAGGCTAGTTTTTTACAGAAAAACAGCACCAAAAAACGAACTTTTAATGGATGGTATTGCAGTTCATGAAGACTTCAGAGGCCAAGGTATTGGGAGTCATTTGTTTGATGAACTTTTCTCATGGACTAAGGCACAGGGCTATGAAGCGATCCATTTAGACGTAATTGATGAAAATCCAAAAGCCAAAGTACTCTACGAAAGATTAGGTTTTAAAGAAACTTCGTACGAAAAAGTGCCATATTTCATTGAGAAAATTATTGGCGTTAGCGGTGTTACTCATATGAGAAAAATTTTAAAATAGACTGGAGATACGAACTTGAAAAAAAAACTTTTGACCCTTACAATTATTATCACATGTCTTCTTATTCTAATCGTATATCGCTTAGATGCAATGAGTCTACAGGCATCAGAAGTTCTAGACATCGAGTTTACATCTGAGTTCAATTTATCAGGTTCACTTTATTTACCTGACACACAAGGTCCCTATAAGGTCATCATCTTTATTCATGGTGACGGTCCAGCCAATAGAACTTTAGACGGGGGATACAATTTTATCATGAATCGTTTATTGGAATCAGGTTATGCATGCTTTTCATATGATAAAGCTGGTGTTTCAAAATCGGATGGCAATTGGCTTCATCAATCCATGGCCGATCGTGCCAAGGAAGTGCTACGAGTCATTCCAGTAATTCAAGAAAAAATTCAAGTTGAAGTGATTGGAACTTTAGGGTTTTCACAAGCGGGATGGGTCACTTCTGAATTGGCTCTTATGGATGCACCACTAGATTTTTACATGGTTGTCGGTGGTGCTATTGATTGGTTGGATCAACACGTTTTCTATGAAAGCCAATATGCTAAAGCATTGGGTTTTACTGAAGAAGAAACTAAAGTCTACTTAGATTATATTCAAAAAAGTGACTTGCTCATTGCAGCCAATGACTATGACGGTTATGCAAATTATGTTCAAAGTCATGATTATGAATCTCCAATGTCAAAGGACCGTTTTAATTTCGTATACTTGAACCACAAAGCCAACGCAACAGAAGGCATTCATAGAATTCAAATTCCTTTTTTAGGTCTCTTTGGGGACTCAGATGTAAACGTGGATGCCGTAAACTCCATCGCTGTTTACGAAAAGGTATTCAAGGATAATGGCAATTCTAACTATGATCTTCATTTGATTAAAGATGCAACCCATGAACTTCTTGCTTCTAAGTACAATAAAAGCAAAAACTTTTTATCCTTAGATGCTTTACTTTATGGTGATAGAATTTATGCAGATGATGCTTTAGAAATCCTCGTTGATTGGCTAAATACAAGGATTCCTTACATCAATTAATTTTTCTTTTATATAATTTTGGATGTGAGAAAGGCAACCCACAGTTAGTTGTCATAAATTAGAAATCCATTTTGGAATATAGACCTTTTGTAATTACGTATGAAACCAAGTAAATGATCACCGATAGTGCTAAAGATATTAAAGCAGGAATCCCCTCTTTTAACCCCAATCGAACACCAACTACAGAGATTAATAAAGGGATTGCAAATGCAACTAAAAAACATACGAAAGTAAGTCCTTCTTCTTTGCCTTCACCCATTTTCGTGCTAGCTAGAGGTAATAGTAAGCCTAACATAATCAAGGGGACTGCAATATGAGCGGAGATATTAATCAATGCGGTCACTAAGTTATAGTCAAATAATCGCTCGTGCATTCGGTAACCTATAGCTGTAAAAATAGCTACAAAAGGTATACCCACGGTTGAAGCAAGCGCCATACTAAGATATTGGTATGTGACTAAATCACTTCTTTTTATAGGCATGCTAATTTGAAATCTTTCCCACTTAGGATATTTACTACCTCCCATACCCATTAATACAACATAAGGTGGGCCTATTATTCCTATTCCCGCCAAAAGACTATAAACAAGGGGATTTCCTGTAATAAGTAGTGCAGTAGCCATAACAAAACATATCAATAAAACGATCAATAAGCTGCCGATGACAGAATGAAAAAGATAGATCAATAATCCCTTTTGAGGTGACATGTTTTTTGTTGTATTCGACATCATCATTTTACCCCCTTTACAAGCAACAACATAATTTCTTCTATACTCGTATGATCGATTATAACATTCGGATATTTTTTTGCGGCAACTTCTTTGTCCGCAACTAACACATCTATTTGGTAATCGTGTTTTCTATATGCAAGCATATCTGACGAATCAATTTTCTCGAATTGTGACTGCTTGCAGCGCATAACACCATAGTTGTATTTCAACACGTCTTTTTTTTCACTAAAAATAATACTACCCTCATGAATAAAAGTGATATAATCAGCAACTTTTTCTAGATCTGAAGTAATATGTGATGACAACAAGATTGAATTATTATCATCTTGTACAAAATCCAAAAACACATCTAGGATATCATCCCGAACGATGGGATCTAACCCACTTGTTGCTTCATCTAGAATCAAGAGTTTTGGGTGATGTGCTAAGGCAACTGCAACGGCTAATTTCATCGTCATTCCTCTTGAATATGTTTTTATCTTTTTCTTTTCGGGTAATTTAAATTTGAGCAAATACTCTTGGAACAAACCGTTATCCCAATTTGCGTGGATATAGCGCATACCTGCTGCAATATTTGCAGGTGTCAAGTGTTCAGGAAAAACATTTGAATCATAAACGACACCAATATCACTACGTAATTCTATACTTGTATCGGTCATTTCTTTTCCAAAAATTTTAATGGATCCTCTGTCTTTGATCAAAGTGTTTAATATACATCCAATTGTTGTTGTTTTACCTGCTCCATTTTCACCAACGAAACCCATAATTGTACCTCGTGGAATGGTAAAAGAAATGTTATTTAAACGAAAATCCGATTTTTCATATGACTTTGTAAGTTCCTTCACTTCTAAAATTGCACACATGTTTAATCCTCTCCTTGATAAAATAGTTTCAACAATTCAACCAGTTTTTCAACGGGAATTCCGTTAATTCTTCCAATTTCTGCAGCTAATTGTAAATGTTCCTCTGCCATACGTTGTTGTTCTTCTTGGATAAAATCTTTGTTTTGTGAGGCTACAAAAGTACCTCGCCCAACGGTGGTTTCAATAAAGCCGTCACGCTGTAAATCCTCATAAGCCTTTTGTACGGTTATAACACTAACATGGATTGATTTAGCAAGAGCCCGCATAGATGGAAGAGGTGCCCCATTAAGCAGTTCACCGCTCATAATCAAAGCCTTAATCTGCATCGTAATTTGCTCATATATGGGTTTACTCGTGTTACTGCTGATTATGATGTCCAAGACATGCCCACTCCTTCCTAATCGTAGTGTACTTATTCGACAAGTACACTATATTACACAAATCACACTTGTGTCAACCCTTTTATGTAAAACGTGTTAAAATCCTTTAGAGCCATCGCTACAGTTTTTGATATCATTAAATAATATAAGGCCCTTGACTTAGATGTGAGAAAGGCAATCCGCAGGATTATGAAATAAACCGATATCGGAACATTGTAAACACTGTTCCGATATCGGCTCAAAATTAAGTTCTAAATGAAAATAGACTTAAATAAACGCATTAAATACTTATGTTTAATTAGTTACATTGCGAGTTTATTTACTTTAAATGCTTCCATTAAACCTGACAAGGCTGTTTCTTCATCTTCTCCATCGACATAAATCATGATTTTGCTATCAGGCGTGACGCCTAATCCCATAACACTCAAAATCGACTTTAGATTGGCTTTTCGATTATCAAATTCAATCTCGATTTTAGATTTATGTTTGATTGCCTCTGCAGTCAAAATTGAAACGGGTCTAGCATGCAGTCCTGCGGGATCAATAATCAACAGGCTCTTTTTCAACATTTCACAAAACCTCCTTTGATTAATCGCTATTGCACTTCACTATTCTCCCAATTTTCTAATAGAAACTTCTCCGCTTCTTCATTCCATACATTGTTGTATTTTTTGCATATATCCGCTAGTTCTTTAAATAGTTTGTTGTTATGGCCAAGTGTTTCAAACGCCTCAATAGCGGTCAACTCCATTTCTATGTGTGGGTATATGAGTTTCTTTCCTCCAGGAATATTTGGCAAATTCTTAGTTGTTTCAGGTGCTGCATTGAGTCCACCTATATGCGTTACCATAAATGAAGGATTGATTAGGCCCTTTTCTGATAGCTCAATAGATTCAAGCATATCCTCAGTCGAACCGCCAGAAGTTCCAACCACATGTGTCCCTTCATAGTGTACTTTGTAAAAATTATAAGGTACTTTAAAGACATTATCCGTTGGTCCTGCAAAGAAGTTTAGACATCCATCATTACCTAAAATATCATCGCCAATTTCAATTAATCCCTTCACAGCCGCAAACACGAATACATCATCATAGCCTTTGTGATTCGATAATTTCATCAGTTCACTTACCGCATCGACTTCTTTTGTATTTAAGTAGATTAATTCAATCCCTTTCGATTTAGCATCATCCACCCGTATTAGGCTTGATGCTCTTTTAAGACGCTCGGAATCAATATCCACAACAACGACTTTCTTAGGTTTCACTGGTCCATTAATCGCATATTCTATAGCACCCAATCCCATTGGTCCCGCACATCCTAAAAGAGCGAGCATGCCACCTTCTTTAATACCCATGTCATGCTTATAGACATAGGGTTTAGTATGATAACTTGCTTTGAATGCACCAATTATACATGACATTGGCTCAGCTAACGAAGCGTTTGCGAAATATGTGCCTTTGAGTGGTAAAACACACCCCAAGTCTATCGCAATTTTAGGAATGATGCAGTACGTTGCATTCCCACCAAAATATTCATAGCTGTATCCTGCCGAATATCCAGATTCTAATCCCATAGCAGGCTGTAAGACAAATCTTTGACCGACTACATATCTATCTTTCAAGTTTTCACCGACCTGCTCAATAATTCCCGCGAATTCATGACCAAGTATAATAGGTTTTTCATGAATATCATCTGGCACACGCTTATGCGCTTCACCCCTAAGAACAGCTTTGTAACTCGACAAACATATGCTATCCGAAACAACTTTGACCAACAACTCGTCTTTCGTAATCTTAGGAAGTTCAAACGCCCTAATATAGACTTGATTTTTTCCTGACAAAACCACAGCTTTCGTTTTCATTTATACAACTCCTTTACCTCTGATAGCAAGTCATCCAAATTACTATCTTTCATGAATTCATTGATCGTTACGATTCTTTTATCAGGCCAAGCAAGTCTCGTTCTATCCAATAAATTTTTATGCGTAACGATTACGTCCACTTCATTTGGCACTTTCTCTATTGCATAGTTTTTTACTTCAATGCTTATGCCTTCCTTTTCCAGTTTTTTTCTAAACGCGCTTGCTCCCATTGCACTACTGCCTAATCCAGCATCACACGCAAATGCGATAAAATTAATTGGATTTACATCTTTAGTGTTCTCAAGTTTTTTTGCCAAAGTGTCTTTTCCTTCTTGTTTCATTTCCTTTGCTTTCTTAACGTTAACTTCGAACGTTTCATCCTTTTCCTTTGACACTTTGAGTATAAATGACGACACTAAAAAACTGACCAAGGTTCCTACGAGTACGCCTGCGATTACGCCTATAAAGTTACCCTTTGGCGTGAGAGCAAGGTATGAAAATATCGATCCAGGACTTGGACCAGCAACCAGTCCTACATTGAACAAACTGAATGTTGCAGTACCAGCAGCACCACCAAGTATCATACTTATAATCAAAATTGGCTTCATTAATACATATGGGAAATAAATTTCGTGAATACCACCTAAAAAGTGAATGATCATCGATCCTGGAGCCGATTTTTTTGATAACCCTTTTCCAAAGATTGAATATGCCAATAGCAAGCCTAAACCAGGTCCTGGGTTTGATGCGACCATGAAATAGATTGATTTTCCGGCTTCCAATGTCGCTTGCATACCAAGCGGATAATAAATGCCCTGATCAATTACATTATTTAGAAAGAGTACTTTTGCTGGCTCATTTATTATAGACAGTATTGGTAAAAAACCTGTTTTAATTAATGCCTCAATGGCCACTGTAACCGCATTGTTTGCCTGTTGAATGACAGGACCGATCACAGAGTAAGACAACAAGCACAAGAATAGCCCCAATATTCCCAGCGAGAAATTATTAATGACCATTTCAAAGCCTGTAGGAACTTTTTTTTCAATAAGTTTATCAAACTTTTTTACCACATAAGCGCTCAATGGGCCCATAATCATAGCGCCTAAGAACATCGGAATCTGAGCACCGATAATCAAGCCAAAGGTTCCAACCGCGCCAGCTACACCACCTCTATGCTCGCCGACTAAGCGTCCCCCAGTGTATGCGAGTAAAAGCGGAAGAAGATATGTGATCATCGGACCGACTAACTGACCAAAGAAATCATTTGGCATCCATCCTGTCGGAATAAAAAGAGCGGTTATAAATCCCCATGCTATAAAGGCCCCCATGTTCGGAATAACCATCGCTGTGAGAAATCCTCCAAAAGCTTGTACTTTTGTTCTCATACTTGTTTCCATTTCACTACCTCCTAATTTCGTATTTTCCATTTTCCATAAGTTCCAACATTAAATCTGGTTCAATTCTATTTTCAAGAACGCGCATTACATTTTTTCGATCACTTTTTTCATAAAATCTTTCAGCATCTTGTTTACTCAATCCACCCCTGATCTTTCGATGGATAAGACGTTCTCTTAGCATACTTTCCTTTGCACTGATAAAGACACTATAATCGCATAGATTAACCAAATCTTTCCAATTCTCTTCGTTGAGCAGTAGCCAATTTCCTTCTAATAAAATAATATTATGATCAATCAAAATTTGATCTGGTACGATGTCATGTTTGCTTCGATCATAAATCGGCCATTTGACTTCTAAATTTCGTTCCTTCAATGCTATAATTTTTCTTTTTAGCCGCTCAAAATCAAAAGTTTCAGGACTCCCTTTGACTTCCTTCATAATAATATCTTCGCCATCTATCACTATTTTATTCTTTACCAAGTACTCTTGAGGATAATGGAATCCATCAATACCAACTGATTGAACTTCTTGTGTGGATTCAGTATTATTTGACAAATACTCTAAAAATAAGGATAAAGTTGTCTTTCCGACACCTGGTGGGGCAGCTATAAAGACGACGATGCGACCTTCAATTCTTTTCTTTAATGTTCCTAATTCGTATAATAATGGAAGGAAAATATTCTGAATGTCCATTTTGAAGTACTGAGCTTCTACTTCAAACGCATTTACAGAAAAAATATATGATTTTTTTTCATCTAGTTGATGCATTCAAGTGCCTCTGCTTCGTTTTTTGCTAAGAACAATTTAGCTACTTGTTCTTCCTCCATAATTAAGTTTGCCAGCTCAGAAATCAACTCTAGATGTGTTTCGTTGTCATTTGCCGCTAAGACAAAAATGATTTTCACTTCTTTTTCTTCAGGAAACATGACACCTTTTTTAAGTTTTAGAAGTGACAAACCTGTTTTTAGCACACCATGTTCAGGTCTGGAATGCGGAATTGCAACCCCAGGTGCAATTACAATGTATGAACCGTTTTTTTCCACATTTTCGATCATTGAAATGATATACTCATGCGTTATGCTCATATCTTCAACTAATGGAACTGCTGCAATTTTTATGGCTTCCCTCCATGTCTCTATTTGATCCAATACTTGAATATTTTTGCTTAAAAATTTTTTTAACATGTAAACCTTCCTTTCACTTAAAAGTTGAGCATTTTATCTTTAAGATATGCCTTTAATATCCGTTCAATACTGAGTCTTATGCGTTCTGTTTCTCCATTCTTAACGTCATCAAGAAAAATACTTTCTTCAAACAAAGCAACACTTATTCTTGAAATCGCTAAAGTGGTTCTTGGATCATCTTCTGGAATCAGCATAACAATAACCACTTTGGATTTGTCGTAATAACAATCCTTAAAACAAGGTCCATTGGGTTTAATTACTATGAATTTTGAAGCATCAACACCTTTTGTTTTTGCATGTAAAAAAACAAATTCATATTCAGGAATGACTTGTGTTGATATGGATTCTCTTTTCTTTAGATCCTCATAGATATAATGTTCATTCTCTTTTCCGAGTTTTTTATTGATCACCATCATCAGTTCATCAATATTTATCTTGTCTTCTATCAAGATAAGCTCAAAACTATCTATTATGGATTCTATCTCTTTTGCAACTTGTCTAATTTCCACAACCTTACTTAACAAGTTCGTTTCAAGTTGATTCTCAAAAATGGCGTCTTTACTGGAGACAATGGCAATTGCATTTGAAATCATGTCAATATCCTCTTGTGGTAGCATTGGATCGACTTGTAAATAGTCAATTTCGTGGTTTTCGAACTTGAATGTTGAGATGATGATATCAATATCTTTAATTTTATTGGATAGTAAATCGTTATAAGAGAAAGTTGAAACATTTACTTGACTATAAAATAGATTGGATAATCTTGAAGATATCAAGGATGAAATACCGATTCCTCCAGGACAAATGACACCTAGTTTAACTTTTTTATTAGTCATGTAAATTCTTTTTAGTTTTACTTCCGCACCACCAAAATGAATCGCCAAAAGCCCAAGTTCCTCTTCAGGAATTATAACTTTAAGTCTCTGTTCCAAAACTTTTCCTGCCTTTAGAGATTTTTTATAAATCTCCGGATATAGCGCTTTAATTTTTTCTTGAAATGGATTTTGTATTTGAATATCATTCTGCAGTCGAATAATCGTAGGCTTGATATGTGTAATCAAGCCATTTATCAATACCTGATCTTGCTTCAAAAGATGCGCTATGCTACTGTCGTATTGATTAATCATTTCATAGATCATATTGGCAATGCTTGGTTCGTTTTCGAATACATCTTCAATAGAATTAAGATACTGAACTTTTGCGCCCCTGATATAGATAAACAAATCCGCAATTTCAGTTGTATTGTATTGAAGATGTAGTTTGTTGCTCAAAATCGAACTCAATTCTAAGACAAATTGATAATCCTTTAAGTTCTTTTCAGTCAGTTCAACATTTTTACTATCTTTATTTTGTCTACCAAGCAAAATCCGATTAGTCATTATCGATAGATAAATGATAAATTCAACAAATGAGCTTTCGGTCATTCTCGTTACCCTATTATAGGGTAGCGCTCTCAATGCCTCTCTTATATTTTCAACAATTGATCCTTCAACTAACTCATTCAGTCCATCTAAAGGGTTTTCAGCATTTTGGTAGATGTATCGCATACATGATTTTCGGTAATCCTCTTCTCTGTAGTCTAAGTATATTCCTAGACCAGATTTCCTAATCAAAGTCACTTTGCTTTCCTCAAACCAACTCTCAACAACATCCAAATCGCTGTGAATTGTCGCATCACTTACTTTTAGCAGGCTGGAATAGTAGTATATCTTTTGAGCGCCTTCTTGACGCAACAGTTCAAGAATCAACTTATTGCGTCGTTGCTCAATATTTCTTGGGTCATCAAAGTCCATTTTGGCCAACGCATTGTTTAACCGATCTATTTCTTCAATGTCACCGATTAAACGAATGCCTTTTTTTGATTTGGTATCTAACCAGATCTCAAATGATTTGAGATTACTTTCCAGGTCTTTAAGTTCACGAAAAATTGTTCTCTTGCTGAGTTGAAGTTCGATTGCCAGTTCTTGCGCAGGAACTGGATCTATTGATTTTAATAAAAGATGTAAAATCTGAATGCCTCTTGCCGAAAAGCTCATAACCACACCTCTTCCCTTTGATAGTTACATTATATATGTTGTTTTTCTAATAAATCAATTCAAAGAACCTAACATCTGTCCGCATCAAAAGATGTCAAAATTGAAACATTCAAGTTATAATCATGAAAAAAATCTTCTTCACATTACATTTATAGCAACTTTTCCTTTGAAATATTCATTTTTAAATAAAAATTGTCATTATTCAAAGTTGCCAAATTTGATTATTCAGAATTTTCGCTTATTTTAGTGAGTGAAAATTATATTAAATTTTTCTAAATGTTTCGGTATATTTCCGTTTTAATGGACACCCATTAGTGATATTCAACAAAAAAAATTGCCTATTCTGTAGGCAATTTTTTTCAGTAGGCAAATTCGAAATGCTCTTTTACTCATATAATTCAAATATATAAACGCTCATAAAGAATAACGGGTTTATTTTATCCATTTGGGCGTTCTTCAAACTTTGGCACATTCTCAAGATCGATATCCCAGTTTGCTTTGCTCGCATAATAGATATGACCTTTCGGCTTAATGTTTATATCACTGTCAATACTTCCTGCAGGAACAACCAGCAATTTTCCATCCATTTGAATATTCATTCTGTTTCCCATTACGAAGGCCATTACCATGGCATTTCAGGAGTGGATACTCACCTCCTCTTCGCCCGACCATCCGTTCGTTGGCATGAACAATTTTAGGGAAGTGTTTTCAATCACCAATGTTCCGAGTGCCAAGGGTCCGTTGGAAAAAAATTGGATCGGACCATCTACAAAAGGATTTTATCGATTCCTGCACAATCCTATCGAACTGAT
>CAKMJV010000008.1 GCA_927417275.1 uncultured Clostridia bacterium | reverse complement strand
AACTCCATGATAGACACCTGAAGATATTTGTATAATATTTTCAAGTTCAATTATTTGTACAGGTTGCTCATGTATTACACTTGTATCATCTTGTCCACACTGACAGTAGCAATTCGATCCCCAAGCAAAAACTTTTCCATTATCCATTAAAATCAAGTGAAAATTATAATTTCCACAGACACTCAATACATTTCTATTTAAGCCGAATAGAACTTCCGTATTAACTTGTGATATTGCACCATTTTCATCGGGAATCATGGATAACTTACACAGCGCGCCATCATTATTAACAAATATATGCTCATTTTGAGTATCAATTCTACTTGAAAAATTTCTTATGAAAGATAACTTATCGTGTTCTATTTTCATTATTAATCTCCAAAAGATGTGATTTTGTAAATGATCGCAACAACTCCATTTTGAATTGCAATGTTTAAATATTAATAGTTTGCTTTCATTTCGATTTTTGCTAACGTTCTTATAGTACTCGCAACGTTAGTTGAGAGTACTATGTGTTTTGCGAAGCTATTATATCAATATTATTTTATAAATCATATCAGTATTTTTCATTAAACTTACCCATGAAACTATTTTTAATTTTAATAAAAACGAATTTAGCATATTGAGGTTAAAATCATTATTTTGAATTAACTCATGATAACTCTTTTGCTCAAATCCTAATAAAACAAAGTACCCTTTTGAAGAAAATATTTTTTCTATTAAATCTTCATCAAATTTTGCACTAACAAGTTTTTGATATAATTGATAGTCTTTCTGATGAGTTAAAAATGTAGCAGAACTAATTGCTTGATCAAAAGAATATATAAACTCTTGATTTTTACTACCAAGTTTAACTGTAATTAAATTATTATTATCCTTTTCCAATAAATCGGCAATTTCAAATGGTACACCATTCAAATAAATGAACAACTTGTGCAACTTATTAAACTTTGTTGATGAAACAACTTTATCTATGTAATCATCTTCATCATCATAATCAACAGCTAATGCACCAGTTCCGAATTCAACACAAGTTTCACTAATTGTATTTAAAGATTTTTCCAACGTTTCATAAAAAGTCTGATTAATATAACCCCATCTGTTATCACTTAGAAGATATTCTGTCCCATTGAGTTCACAGGATGCAAATATATACCTTTTAATTGACTGAGCTTTAAGTTCAATGTTACCTTCAATTTTTTCTACTATAACCTTCACACTGTCAATATCATCAATATCTGATTTGTACTTATTAAAATAATCCACTATACACTCTTTTGATATTATGTCATACTTTTCGATCGTTTTTTTAAACTTTCCTTTAACATAGACACTATAACTGTAATTGTCACTATTCATAAGCACTGTACTCCCCAAAACAGTGAATGAGCTCGTATAAATTTCTATGTTCTCTGAGTTACAAATTAACTCTTCCTTTACTAGATTATTTAACTTAATATTTAATGGATTAGACTTTGGTAAGTAAGTAATTCTAGGGAATTTGAATAATTTTTCTTTCTTATTTATTGTTCTTTCCGTTTCAATAATCAAGTTATTTAGTTCTTTTATATCTTCAGGTTTTTCAAAAGAAAAATTTCTTCCAAAATGAATAGAATAACCACAATCAATTCTTTTGCCAAAAATTTGACTATTAGGAATCCCGCCTACAAACTTAAAACTCTCCCCCCCTATTGAAGTAGGTGTAGAATTGTCTTTTAAATTTACAAGTTCCTTAATTTTAATGCCATGTATAAAATCAGAAGATTTTGTATCAACATCAGCACTCTTTAGCTCTGACTCTGCAAAATCTAACGCAAAATTTCTATCACAATACTCATGAATGAAATGATACGAGTGTCCAAAAGTTATTGCATATATATTTTTTGAAGGTGCATTAATTACTAGAACACCATTATTAATTTCACCGAGATTTTTACTAATACCTCCAAAATTAAAAACTTTATTCAATTCTTCTATCCATAGGATGTTTCTTCTTGGTTTCTGTTCTATGTATAGGTTGTACTCTATTCCTTCATAGTCCAAATTAGAAACATTATCGTAACCAGATAACTCTAATTCATTTATCAATGTTTCTAACGTACTATCATCTTCTTGTGCATCAATTTTAAACAAATTAACTTTCATTTTTCCCCTCCTCAGTTTTGAATAACGGCTTTGGATTCACGTCGCCCTGTCTCGAGGCTTAATCAATCCCGATTTAACTACTTTTTCACTTCTGCGAAATATGTATCATTCGCAAGTGACGTGAATCTGGTGTTATAGAACGTTTTTATGTGTTTTAAGTTTGAAACCAAGAGCCAAATGACCCACTGTCGAAAACTTGAGAACCCGATATCTAACTTTAGCGATTCTGACTCGAGGTACCGACTGTAATTATGACGCTTCCTTGAGAAGCGTCGTCGTGAGAATACTGAAACAAAGAAAACTCACACAATGTAATACGATTCGTTTTGATTATATGAAACGACTATGCCATCAAATTTTACGACTGTGCCTTAAAAGTTTTCAGAGGTGGGAGCACCTGAGCCAACTTTAGGAATCTAGACACCTTTGATAAAAATTCTAGAGATCATAGACCGGAACAACTTTTGCACTACGATGATATTTTTCATCATTTCTAAACGGAATAAAACTTGTGTTTTAAATGTTCTATAACGTTCCATCCACTCCATACATCTAAAACACCTACTATTTCACATACTTCCCCTCTTAATACCTAAAACCGCACCCTCACCACTTGTGAATAGTCTAATTTATAAACTTATGCTATAGATCCCACCAAAGCAAACAAAATCATCGTGAAACCGCTCAATCACACCACTTACCAAACCCCACCCATACCAGCAACTATATCTGCATAGTTCCTTCGCTCATCAAAAACACTTATGTACTTCTACCATTTTACCAGTCTCAGTAAAATGGTAGAATAATCTAATATCGCTAACTTATATCTTAAACCTTTGAATCATTTGATTGAGTTCTTCGAGGATTTCACCGTTTCGTTTGGCAGCGCGGGTCACTTGTGCGGTCTTATCTGTGACGGCTTCTGTCATGACTAAGATTTGAGTGACTTGTTCGGCTTCTTCTTCATTGGCACGGCTTACTTCTGAAATGTTGCTTGCGATGGTGGTCATGGAACTGGTGAGTTCTTCAGATATCGCACTGAGCTCCATCATAATGCCGTTAAATACAGAGGCGTCTTCGTTATATTGATCGCCTATTTGCATGAGTTTTTCGTAATCTTTAAGCACGCGTTGTTCTACAAATGCGAGTATTTCTCCGGAATCTTTTATAAGGCCATAGACCACTTCTTTGATGGTATTTACAGTCTTTTGAATGTTCTCTACCATATCGGAAGATTCGTCCGCAAGTTTGCCGATTTCACCTGCAACCACTGCAAATCCTCTGCCTGCATCACCTGCGCGAGCAGCTTCGATGGATGCGTTAAGTGCCAAAAGATTCGTTTGAGAGGTGATGCTTAAAATGCCTTCTAGGAATGCGTTGATGGTGTCGACATTTTTTGCGTTTTCCATGGCTTGTTCTAAGCGTACACGTACATCTTCGTAGATGCCCTTCGCTTCTGCATCGGCTTTTACGGAATCCGATTTCATCGATAAGGCGCGTTTGCTGACTTCATCGGCTTTAACCACGCCGTCGGATGCTTTTGTGGCGATTACCTCTATGGCTTCTTTTGCTTCCTCTACGGTGTGACTCACTTGCTGTGAAGAAGCACTGGTTTCTTCTACCACCGCTGAGATATCCGTTATCGCACTAAGCGTATGTGCGGCATTTTGATCGAGGTCATTCATGCTTGAAACGATGGCATCCGAACTCTCGTTTAGTGCTTTATTTACGTGGTACAGTTGTCCCACTAGACCGCTGATTTCAGTCCGTACGGCTTCAAAACTCTTGCTGATTTCACCGAGTTCATCTTTGGATTTGATAGCGATTGGACTTGAGAAATTCAAAGTTGAATACGCTTCAGCGCCTTGCGTAATGCGTTTTAATTTTTGATTTAAAGGCACGACGATAAAGAGTATTAGAGCGACAGATGCGGCTACAGCAACACCGATCATAATCAGTACGCGTATTAATAATCCGTTTTCTATCGCTTTTAAGTCATCTACGTAAAAACCCGTTCCGATGACCCAGCCCCACGGTTCAAATGATTTTACAAAAGACAATTTGGGTTGTGGCGCATCAAATCCAGGCTTTGGCCATTGATAAGATACGAATCCACTGCCATTTGATTTAACGACTTCCACCATTTCTGCAAACAAGTATTTGCCATCTGGATCTTGCATGCCTAAGACATTGGTTTGATCCAGCGCGGTGTTAATCGGATGCATAATCATCTGGCCTTCAAGATCATTGACCCAAAAGTATTCGGTTCCTGCATAGCGATAATGGCGAATGGTTTCAAGTGCTTCTGCTTTCGCTTCTTCTTCGGACATTTCACCGTTTGAAAAAGCCTCATAGATTCGGTTGACAGATGCTAGTGGTAAATCCATAATGTTTTCTAATCGGTTCTCTGTACGCTCTTCGATGATTTGGTTGGCACTTGGTAAAACCAACAAGAGAATAAATGCCATAAAAATGATGATGATAATAAGTGCCAGTGCTATAATTTTATTTCTCAATTTCAAACCCATCTGATGCCCCTCCTAAATTATGATTTATACATTAAAACACGTGGAAAAACGCTGATTTTACGACGTGATCACTGCTTACGATTACGCCTTCTGCTTCGAGTCGCGCGATCTGTTCATACGCGCCATCCCCTTCTAATGCGATTTGCCCGCGTTTGTTAACCACTCTGTACCAAGGTAAATTTTCTTTTTCACTGAGTGCATGTAAAACCCGTACCACTTGCCTCGCGCCGTTTGGATAACCGGCTTGATAGGCTATCGCGCCATAACTCGAGACGGATCCCGATGGAATGGAACGAATAACCGCTATGATGGCCAGGGTGATTGCTGAATAACTCATGTAACTTTACCTACCTTATATAAACTATGATAGAGCACGGCCGCTAACACGATGATGCCCCCTATGATGGCATAGGGTGTCGGTTGTTCACCTGTGCCTAAAAGGACCCATACGGGATTTAAAAGCGGTTCTATAACGGGTATTAAGATGCCTTCGAGTGCTGTAACATGTGAAATTGCCGTGGTAAAGAAGATGTATGAAAGACCCAACTGAAAGACACCTAATAAGAGTATCCCTGTAACATTTGCACCTGTAAAATCTACACTGCCATAAAACGGTATGGCGAGCAAAAACGTCAAAATATTGCCCCAAATGATGATTTCCATGGGTTTGTGTCGCGTGACTTTTTTAAGGCTGATGATCATAAGTGCCATGGATACACCGCTTAATACCGCGAGTATATTGCCCACCATTCCGCCACTGTCCAAATCGCCGATAAAAAATAAGAGCATGCCTATAAACACAACCCCTACCACCAAAACATCTTTTTTAGAAAAGCGCTCTTTAAAGAAAAGTGCGCCAAAAATCAGCACCCAAGCTGGTGCCGTAAACTGAAGTAAAATCGCATTTGCCGATGTGGTTAGTTTATTTGCGGCCACAAAAAGCATCACCAATATCGCATAATTTAAGCCTGCCAAAATAACGTATTTATCAGGCTTTTTCAATGGCTTTTTATATCGTAAGAAAAAGAAAGCGAGCATCACCAAACTGGATATACCACTTCGTATACCCGCTATCGCAATGGGGTGCCAGGTTACCCACTTAATCAATAGTCCACCTGTGCTCCACAAAATTGCTGCAAAAATTAAAAAGATCACCGCTGTTGCACGACTAATTGTTTGCATCTGACACCTCATCGTAAAGTGTGTACTGTGAAAAATTTGAACTGACGCGTTTAAGGAGACTTAGGAATTGAGCGACTTCTTCATCTGACATACCTTTATAAGCCGTTTCAACCACATGCTTGGAGATCGTGCGATACTTTTCTTCTTTAGATAAACCGAGTTCGGTTAACTCGATGAGTGTCACGCGTCGATCGAGTGGATGAATCGTTTTCTTTATGTACCCTCTATAGAGCAAATGATTAATCAGTACCGTCACAGTGGACTTATCTTTGCCTATTTTTTCTGCGATTTCTTTCATCGTTAGCGGCTCTTTATGGTTATATAAAACAGTTAAGATATTCCCATGAGATGGAATTAAATCATCCAAACCCTGTGCTTTTATTTCTTTTTCTATAAATTTATGCATTTTCTGTCTCGTCTTGCTGATGTAAAAAACCACAAATTGCTCATTCATCTGGCACCTCATCCTATGTTAAAGTCAAATTCCATTTAATTATAGCAAAGTTACTCCGATTATCAAATAGAATGTTCAGAATTTATCGAATAGTTTGACATAAAACTACATCGGTCATATAATGAAAATAAAATGGAGGTACCATTATGGGTTTTAAAGCACTGCGCGTATACGATACGCCGGAAGTTAAACAGGTCATAGAAACTTTTGAAGAAAATGCGTTGCCTCAAGGCGATGTAATCATCAAAGTTCACTACAGTTCCATCAACTATAAAGACGCGCTTTCTGCCACTGGCAATAAAGGAGTAACGCGTCAATATCCACATACACCTGGCATCGATGCATCGGGCGTCGTCACAGCAAGCACTTCAGATCAGTGGCAAGTTGGCGATCGCGTCATCGTTACGGGATATGATTTAGGCATGAACACACATGGCGGTTTTTCAGAATACATCCGCGTACCCGCTGAATGGGTGGTGAAATGTCCAGAAACACTGACATTAAGAGAGGCCATGTGCTATGGCACCGCTGGTTTTACAGCCGCTTTATCGGTTTCAAAAATCACGGAAAATGTATCTACTGAGGCGGGTAAAGTATTGGTCACAGGCGCTACAGGAGGCGTTGGGAGTATCGCGGTGGCCTTGCTAAGTCAACTAGGTTATACCGTCGTAGCTGCAACAGGCAAGCCCGAGTATGCGAAGCACTTAACCGATTTAGGTGCGTCCGAAATCATCCACAGAGATGTTACAAATGACACCTCTGGAAAGGCCATGTTAAAAGGTCAATATGCGGCGATCATAGATACTGTGGGCGGTAATATTTTATCCACCGCGATCAAAATGTTAAATTACGGTGGACATGTCACCAGTTGTGGCAATGTCGCTTCACCTGAATTTGCTTCATCGGTTTTTCCTTTTATTCTCCGCGGCGTTACCTTACATGGCATCGATTCAGTTGCTTGTCCCATGTTAAAACGCATGGCGATTTGGAGCAAAATTGCGTCTGATTGGAAAGTGGATGCACTGATTCAGTCCGTAGAGGAAATCGACTTAGAAGAAGTTCCAAATGTAATCACACAACTCATCGATGGCACACATAAGGGCAGAACCATCGTAAAAATCTAATGATCATGAAAAAAACGAGCGAAAAATCGCTCGTTTTTTTATGTTGAACTGCTGGCAACAGCCGCTGCAGAGGATGCAGATGCAATCGCGATCAATGCTGCCATTTGAGCAGCAATCGCTGCCTCGATGGAGATGTTCAGTGTCACACGCATAACATCACTCGAGGCCACTTCGTTGATGTAATGATTTGATAACAATGACGCTGAAAGCATGACATTCATCTGTTTGCCGAGCCACTTGTATTTTTTTTGCACATTCATATATTTGGCCAGTTCAACCCACGCTTCAGCTAAATGGGATTCACCTTCAACCAGTACAGCCATGACGCCGATAGAGGGATAATAAGTGGTTCCCGATGCCAATTTGTGATCTTTTAACAGTTGCTTCAGTGCCACACATTTTGCCACCAACACTTCCACAGGTAAATCCGATAATGCGATGATGTGTGAAAGCGTTTGTAAATCATTTGATTTCGAAAAACCATTTTCATTTAGTGCCGTATACGCGCTCTCTATTCGTGCGATGCTAGGGTTCAGATGTGCCAACAGAATACTTAATGCGTAATCATCACTGCTTGTTAAAAACGGATGATTCTTTTTCATTTCCATATAGAGATCATAAGCACGCTTTGCCACGTGGTTAGGATCTGTTTCCTGAGATACTTTGTAAAGTGTGTAGCAGGCAATCGGCATATGCTGCCCCTGTTTAAACCCAACAGACTTTAACCGCTCTTCATTTTCTACCAAACGCCTAACACTGTTTTCAGAATACGACTGATCGGCGATTAATAAACTTGCAATCGAAAGTTTATAAAGGCCTCTAAAGTAAGAAAATGTGCCCGTTTGCGATTTTATGTGTTCCATCGTGTCTTTAAATTGTTGTGCATCAAATGGGATACCGTTCTGCGTTAATAATAAGGCAGCAAAATGTTTCATCAAAGGCTGCTCCCATATAAATGCTTTATCAATCAACAAAAAAGTTTGCAACATTTCATCTACTTTTGCTTTCATCCATTCCATAGTAACCTCCAAACACATATTTAAGGCTAGTATATACGACGCGTCTCTATTTTCTATAAAGGAATTCTTAAATTTTACGTATATGTTCTGGCCCAATATCCTCTAACTTACTACAGCCCGTCATGAGCATTACATTTTCAAGTTCCGATTTTAGCTGCTGATATAAAAGGGTCACACCTTCTGCACCGCCACCATAAACAGCGCTTGCAAATGGTCGTCCGATTAAAACCGCATCGGCACCCATGGCCAGCGCTTTAAAAACATCTAAGCCCGTTCTAATGCCGCCATCTATAAACACTTTAACACGTCCCTCAACCGCTTGAAGGATTTCTGGAAGGACATCTAACGTCGCTGGTGTATCATCTAAAACTCTACCGCCATGATTTGAAACCACGATGCCATATGCACCTGCATCCACTGCCTTGATCGCACCTGCCACCGTCATAATGCCCTTGATGATAAAAGGTAGTTTGGTAGAGGCGATCAGTTCACTTAACGTTTCAAAGCCCACTGGAAAAACAGGCTTGCCTTGTATCGCCAACATCGCCAAGCCCGCTGCATCGATATCCATGGCAATCGCTTTTGCACCTGCATTTTCTGCGATCCTTATTTTCTCTATAATTTCTTCTTTTCGCCAAGGTTTTATGGTGGGCACACCAAGTCCTTTATACTTTAAGATGGCTTCTGCTGTGCCATCATAGACTTCTGCCATAACGCCATCACCTGTAAAACCGATGCTGCCAGCATTTATACTGCCCAACAAAATGGCTTCAGAATACGTTAAATCATCATGTAAATCACTATAATGAATTTGGACACCCCCTACAGGCGCAGCAAATATAGGCATATCAAATGTCAATCCGAACAGTTCCATACGCGTATCTGGCGCGTGATACTTATTGAGTGTATCCATGTTAATCGCTACTGCTTTAAACGCTTTATAATTTCTAATAAATCCCGTCCCTGTGCCTTTGCCACCTGGTCCCGGTATCTTGCCTTGGCAGGCAATACCATTGCACTGAGGACAAACTTTACAATGTGGTCCTATATTTTTTTTAGCTTCTATTAATACATCTGAATACTTCATGTCTTCCCCTTTCTAATACTGCTTATAGTAAAATCATACATGCTCATCGTATACAAATTTAATATGGTTTTCAAGCCCTTTATCAGATAATTATGAAACTTTTATCTGATAAGATGGTATGATATAATAAACTGACAAAATTACATTGGAGACCAACATATGAAAAATAAATTCTTAATCATTTTATCAATACTGGCCATTATCGTGATATTAGGCATCGTCTATAGAGTTAACATAAATGTTTTCGATTATGAAACGATTGAAACAGTGGATATTCGTACCGGTGATATGTTACAGCCTACCATTTATACGCTCGATGAAAGTGAAGCGATTACACTTTTTACGAGTTTATCCAGTTTGGCTGAAATGAATAAGCCTGACTTGTCGCTCTTATCTGAGTACGATCGTTTTGACTTAACCTTGCTCAACAAGTGGGAACTCACCAAGAGCTACCATTTGTATTTCACACAGGATCATCGTGTTTTTGTAAATATCGATCGAGAAGATCGTTTTTATCAAGTGGATGATCCGAGTTTCTTCTATTCACATCCAGGGTTTGATTCGCTCTATACCGAGGCAAGTTATCCCGTGATTACCATTAGTTCTGAACAAAGCCTCGTAGATTTTAAACCCTTGTCGAGTTCTTGGTCTTTTCAAAGACTGGGTGGCATTTGGGTGGATTCTACACCGCCCCTTACAGACGATGGTCCCGTAGAAACCTTATTAATCGAACAAGTGAATGCGGTGATATCTGTGGATGCCGATAAGCGTCCTACAGAAGCAAAACTAAAAATAGAAAACATGACCGATGGTCAAATCGTATATGATGGTGTGGTGAACCCACGTCAACTGCCACTGCCTGAAAAAGACGGTTTATACGATTATACCGTAACGCTGATCTGGTCAGAAGCAAATGTGGGTTATCGCGGTCAAATGGTGTTCCAAATTCCAGTAGACTACTCGTTACCAGAGCAAATCCAACTTTCGCATGATGTTTTAGAACTGGGTGAATTGCTCATTATCGATGCGAAACACATGGGTGATTTAAGTGAATGGGAAGTGACACAAAACATCTACAGTGCTTTCAAGTGGTATGGCGACGGTGATTCTGCAAGAGGCTATATTCCGACATCTTATGTTACAGAGTCAGGCACGTACCCCATTACGCTAACAAATACCCGCACGGGTTCGGTCTATAATTTTGAAGTGACGCTTAACAACCGTGACTTTAGGGTTCAAAGATTGGTCGCCGATGAAACCGTCGTGGCCGAAACGCGTAATCAAAAGGCATATGATGAATACAACACGCTTTTTATAGGTTCAAGAACCCAATCGGCTGATTTTAAATACTATGATGCTTCGTTTTTAATTCCTACCACAGGTAATTTTAATACAGAGTTTGGTGAAACGCGTACCATTAATGGCGCGCCTACGTCATATCGACATAATGGCATCGACATCGGCGCACCGAAAGGCGCACCTGTGGTTGCGACAAATCGTGGAAAAGTCACTTTATCTGCTGACTTAATCCTTACAGGAAAAACCATCGTAATCGACCATGGTGAAGGCCTTTTCAGTGTCTATTTACATCTAGATGAGCGTTTTGTCTCTCAGGATGAAATCGTTGAACGTGGACAGGATATAGGAACCGTTGGTTCTACAGGTTTTTCTACGGGACCGCATTTACACTTCACCCTTTCTTACTATAATATTAACTTAGAACCTGGTTATTTCCTCTTTGGTGAACCACTCACTAAGGAAAAATACAAGCGCATAGAATAAAACAAATCCCGTTTGATACGATGAAAATCGCATGCAAACGGGATTTTTAATTTTATCTTATGCCTGTGTATGTTTTAGGTAAGGTGCGATCGCATCTAGCAACTGCTGCTTTACAAAAGGCTTCACTTGACCCGATGCATCCAGTGCAGATTCGTTTAAATCGATGCGCACTTTTGGACACAAATCAAAGTTTTCAAACCAAAGTTCATAGTTACGTCTTAGGTCTTCCATATAATCTCTAGGAATTAAATCGCCTTCCGTTGAACGCCCTCTACGATTAATACGCTCCATGGCCGTGTTTACAGTCACGTCGATGTAGATCAGCACTTGTGGTGGATTGATGTGATTGAGCATGTTATGGAGCAAATCCCGATAGATGATAAACTCATCGTGTGTCATCTGACCGCGTTCGTGGATGGTCTTAGCAAAAATTTCATCTCCATAGATACTGCGATCTAGGATCGCCACCTCCCATTCTGATTCGATGCGCTTAATGTCGCGAAAGCGATCATTTAGAAACATCACTTGGATGATGGCACTCCATCTGGATTGATCGGCATAAAATAAATCGAGCATCCTTTGTGCCAATGAATCTTTGCCATCGTCTTTTAGTTCTTGAAACAAAGGAACGCCAAGCGCTTCACTTAAAAATGTCCCCACTGTGCTCTTTCCAGCACCTATGATCCCATCAATTACTATCGCCATGTTCTTGTTAACCCCTCTAGAAAGATATTTTTCTTTATCTGTACTGGTAAAAGCTACTGTCATAAACGCATCCACCTTAAAATCATTTTCTAATTATCGTGCCGCCGCCGATGAGTTGTTGGCCATTATAAAATACAACCGCTTGTCCCGGTGTAACGGCCCTCTGTGGCGTATCAAAAACCACATGTACGGTATCGCCGCTCACGGTTATGGTACACGGCGCTGGTTTTGCACTGTAGCGAATTTTCGCTTCGCATTTATAAGGACCCTCTACGTTATCAAAAGGTATGAAATTCAGTTGATTTGCCCACAGTTCTTTTTTAAACACTTCGTCATTATCACCCAAAATCACGCGATCGGTATTTGCATCGATGTCGATAACATACATGGGTTTGCCAAATGTGACGCCCAAGCCTTTTCTTTGGCCGATGGTATAGTTCACGATGCCGCTGTGCTTGCCTAAGTTTTCACCCTCCGTATTATAAAATGCGCCTTCTTTCATTTCGAAATCACCATTTCTCTTTAAAAAGCCCACATAATCTTGATCGGGTACGAAACAAATTTCTTGACTGTCTGACTTTTGAGACATCTGAACATCAAATTGTGCTGCGATTTTACGAACCGCCTCTTTCGACTCAAAGGAAGCAAGTGGCATCAAAATGTGCTGAAGTTGTGCCTGCGTCAAATTATAGAGCGCATACGTCTGATCTTTCTCTGCCGCTTTTGAAGTATCCACCAAATAGCGCTCTGAAGATTCATCGTAGTAAATCTTAGCATAGTGGCCAGTTGCCACATAATAAGCACCCAGCTGATGCGCTTTTTCTAACAATGCTTCAAACTTCACATGTTTGTTACAGGCAATACACGGATTAGGCGTCTCACCTTGTTTGTACGATTCTATAAAATAATCGACAACCGTTTCTTTAAACACCGCTTTAAAATCCAGTGCAAAAAAGGGAATCCCGATCTGCTCACACACGCGTCTCGCATCTTCCACTGATGACAAACTACAGCATCCGCCATCTCTTTTAAAATGCTCTTCTTCTAAAAAATCATCTTGCCATAGGCGCATATTGACGCCGATTACTTCATAACCCATTTCTTTCAGCTGGTATGCCGCTACGGTACTGTCCACACCACCACTCATTCCAACCACTACTTTATTACGATCTAACATGTTCTTATCCTTTCAAAATCTTTAAAGTTACATCTAAAAACCGATCGATCTCCGCCTCGGTGGTCATCTCACCGATGGAAACCCTCAGACATTTTTTCGCCTCAATTTCATTATAACCCAGTGCTAAAATAACCGGTGACGCACTCATCGCCCCTGAACTACACGCCGAACCACTGGAAACAGCAATCCCATTAAAGGCATACAGAATCACCAGACTATCACCATCCATGGTAGGAAAATAGATGTTCATGATACCTGGATGCGCGTTCGCTTCCTCTTTAGGGCCATTTATCACCAGTGACGCATCGATCCCCTTCAGGCCATCGATTAGTTTCTTTCTAAGTTTACGTCGCTTGGTTACACCCATCTCCAAATCTTGGTGTGCCAATACCATCGCTCGACAAAACCCAACTATGGCTGGTGTATTCTGCGTTTCACACCCCGTATGAATCAAAGGTTCGATGGTATGCGCGTCGTGAAGATATACCAGACCGCTGCCTTTTGGTGCATATATTTTATGTGCAGAAAAAGTCATTGCATCCACGGGAAGTGTCTTTAAATGGATCTGCACATTTCCCAGTGCCTGTACCCCATCCACGTGAAAGATAACCCCATGCTTATGTGCGATGTCACCCAGTGCCTCTATAGGCTGAATCGTTCCGATTTCATTATTCATATAGATCACACTTGCCAGAATCGTTTCAGGTTCAATCGCACGTTCAAACGCCTCTATGTCGATAAACCCCTCTGGGTTTACATCTAAATAGGTTACTCTAAACCCTTCTTTTTCTAATGCTTCTAATGAAGCATGCACAGAAGGATGCTCGATTTTCGTCGATATAATATGGCGTCCACGTGCACGATTAGCACGTGCCAAACCCTTAATCAAATAATTATTACCATATGTGCCGCCAGAGGTAAACTGAAGCGTGCCTTTGTCTGCACCCAGTAGCGATTCTATCGTCGATAAACACGCGTCGATGGCGTGCTGATCCTCACTGATATTTGTGTATAACGGCAACATAACATCCACCACTTCTTGTTTCACAGGTGTGGTCGATGCATAATCTAAAAATATTTTATTCATTATGATCATCCTTACTTAACCATCCGCAAATAGCTAAAATACTTTTTCTATTATAGCATATATCCTAAAAACATGTTTCAAAAAAGGAAAAATGGACGCTGGCGATGCGTCCATTTTTTAGAGGTATTCAATAAAGTTTACGTTTTGGGGTACCTACTACTTTTTAAGGGTAATAAGAAGTTATGTTGTTGCGAGTATAAGGAGTTTTTAATTGATATTGATTATCAATTTCATGAGTTAAATATACCATATCTTTTTTATGTTGTAAACCCTTTTTCTAAAAAAAAAATAATTTTTTTTAAAATCCTTATGTTAAACTAATATTGTAATCCATAAATGCTGAGGTGATGCTATGTTTGATTCGCTAAAAACCTTTATCATACTGTCCATACAAGAAATCATGCAAATCAAAACCCATATTGCACAGCAAAACACCCATTTGCCGTCTAATAAGCGCGCAGAATTATTATCCATCGCCATTCACACGCATTTGGACCAACATCTCACTGGTGTTGATTCAGATTACAGAACGCAACTGAGACATCGTCTCTTATCTGCTACGGTTGCTCAACATAACTATACCATCAGTCAACTGGACGTCTTAACTTCTATAAGCGCACTTGATCTCGATCAATCTTTAAAAACAGAGCTGGCTAAAAAATGGCTACACGCTTCCACCACGTTAAATTTTACTTATGAAGAGTTAGCCAGTTACCTTAATGTCGCACCCCCAGAAGCCATAACCAAAAATCGTTCCCTTAGGGTAATCGTAGCGCTATGCTTCATGATCATCGTGATGATGGGTTATACTTTGCTACCGAGACTGCAACCTCTACCGGCCCCCACTGTGGCCACTATAACGCGTCAGAACGTAACGAAGAATCATTTAGGCCTTCATGCGCTGGATCGTGTTTATCTGATAACAGAAGTCACCACAAATGATATCGGTCAACTCAACGTCGTGCATCAAACCGTGCCTTTTGGGTTAAATCGTGAACCCTTTCCTTTTCCTTATAAGGCCTTCGATTATTTCGCCGTCAAAAATTATATCGCCGATCAGAGAAAAGGACTTATAGGCTCATCTATGCACTTTAATACCATCATTACACTGGCACAAGCAAATGACATAGACCCTCTATTTTTATTTGCCATCATCGGTCAAGAACAAGCCTTTGTGCCCACGGGGAGTTACCGAGCAACCGATGTTATAAATAATCCCTTTAATGTTTTTAACAGTTGGTTGACCTTTAACACCTCGTTGGAAGAGAGCACGCAAATAGCCATTAATACCATTAAAAATCGTATGCGCACACTGCCTGATCAAACATCGCCATTTATCTGGCTTAATGGCATCTATGCTGAAGACGAAAATTGGCATGTTGGTGTACGGCTTATATACCAACATCTTCAACTGATTGGCAGAGAAAACCTATAAAATGGCGAATAATTTAAAAAGGATTGGGTATGTATGACACACGCTAAAGTAATCAAAAGGAGTGTGATGTAAATGCCTTACAGAGGTACAAATACGAAGCGCAATGTCGTCCATGATAAAAGCCGTGGGACTATAAAAGACACCTCACGCGATCATTTTCTAGCCGAAAAAAAGGAACAAGAACACGAATTGGCTCATGCAAGAACTCAGATACAAAAGCTACTAAATGATGGTTTTCGTTTTAAGAAAATGGATGATCTTACAAAAACGATTGTCGTACATTTTATTAACCCGAAGCATGAAGAACGCGAACTAACGTTTAGTTACCCTGTAAACTTCGACCATTTAAAAGAATATTTTTCTGACCCTTCAGTCCATTAATTGATATTTAAAAAGGAAAGTTTGCACTTTCCTTTTTTTACGTCCTTAATCTTCATTTCTAAGCCGATCAAATCCTACCCCTTCACCCCAAACGGTGTTCACAGCGAGTACGGCGACAAATGCTTTGGGATCTATAAGTGCGATGGTATCACGTACCATAATAGATTCTCTTGGCGAACAAATCGTAACCAGTTTTACCCTGTTTGAATTTGTGTAGCCTCCGACGATGTTGTATTTTGAGATGCCCCTTCGGATGGTATTTAGAATGTATTTCTCTATCTCCACTTCTTTTTCGCTGATGATTTCAAGTTTAACCACCTTTGATGAAAATCCGAAAAGCACCGTGTCGACGGATTTCATAGCAACCACTTGCGTTAATAAGGCATATAAAGCGATCCGCGTATCAAAAACAAATGCCGCGATAAAAATTACACCGATATCCAGTGCCGCGATGATGGTAGAGATACTCATAAAACGAAACATGCGGCGGTTGATGATTTTTGCCAAGGTGTCTGTACCACCGGAAGAAAAGCCACCTTTTAAGATGAGTCCCGTTGCACCGCCTGCCATTACGCCATAATAAATCGAGGCTAAAAACAAGTCGTTTTGTGTCATATTAAACTCTAAACGGTTAAATACGATTAGAATCAACGGGAAAAAGATAGAAAACACGATGATTTTCTTCGCTTCATTTCTGCCCATGGTGATGCGCGTTAAGATGAGAACGCCCAGTGACATCACATAATAAAAAATCGTATAATCGATTTTAAAGATTCTCTCAAGCACCAACGAAAATCCGGTAATACCACCTGTGATAATACCATTTGGCTTCAATATGGAACTAATGGCTATGGCCAATATAATGGAACCTATCAATACATATAAATAATCTGCAATCCTTTTATTCTTCTTAGTTAATGGCATAATTTTCTCCTAATTCTATTCCGCAATTTCGTCTGGACAAGGATTAATTATAGCACAATTTTGTAAGGTTACAATCCACTTATGTTAAACTTTTGTCTCAAATACGTAAAATAGATTACATTTGTATGAATTGTCTTGACTTGTTCCCATAGGGTTCTATAATGACAAGGTATAGCCCTATTTAAACGGATAATAATTAAAACTTAAAACTAAAATTGGATGGTAATTATGGAAAACATTGAACACGAAATTCCTTTAAAAAAATCGAAACTTCAAGGTGGCTTAAAAAAAATTGCACTTGTTCTGCTGCTCTTACTCATCGGCCTATTTGTCGTGGGGCTCTTAACGAATGAGACCGTAAATATGGTTGTCATGGGTGTAGAAGGCACGCGCACGGACACCATACTATTTGTATCTGTAAATTCTAAAAGCAATAAAGTCAACGTAATCTCGATTCCCAGAGACACTTACTACCCTACAGAAGGCAGAAATGGCTTGGGGCAGAAAAAAATAAACGCTGTTTATGGCTTTAAGGAAATCGGCGGCGCAGATGGCGTCGTCAACACGGTATCTAAACTGTTAGGAACGAAAATTGATTATTACGTTGCACTGGATTATGATGGCGTCGCAGATATCGTGGATTTAATTGGTGGCGTAGAAGTCGACGTCCCCATGCGTATGAAATACGACGATCCCTATTCAAAGCCCCCACTTCACATCGACTTTCAGCCTGGCCTACAAACCATCGAAGGCAAAGATGCCATGGCGTATCTGAGATTTAGAAAATCTAATGATAATGCTTATAGTGGTGGCGATATTAAACGTATGGAGCGTCAACAGGATTTTATGAAAAGCGCTTCAAAGAAACTCATTTCAATAAAATTACCCTATATCGCATTTCGTGGGATGCAATATGTCGAAACGGATATGCCCTTACAAAAGTCCGTTTTACTCGCCATCTCTATGATCGGTACAGGTGAAGAAGACATAACACTTATGACGCTACCTGAGGACTATGTAGGTACAGGTAACGACGGTTTGAGTTACTTCTATCATGATAAAGACGCCACCAAAACTTTAATAGAAAACATCATGCATCCTTAAAAAAAAATCAGCATAACCGATATTTTCGGTATGCTGATTTTTTAATGTAACATAATGCCTTTTTCTAAATCACTTAACTCTGTTGCGATGGATTCTTGATCAAATCCATAAAATGTCATTTCATAAAGTAACATCGAGATTAATTCGTTTGCATCAATATCCAAATCCTCTTGCATGATAATTTCGGCATTTGCCCATTCTTCCCATCTTGAAAATCCAAGTGCAAAATGTAAGTCTTCCACTTTTGAATAACCCGATATGCTTAAATACGCTTCTTCGTCGATGTCCACTTCATAAGCTTCCTCTTCAGAAGGATCAATTAAATTAACAGAAATAACAAAATCATCAAATGGATACTCCGGCGTTTCAAGTAAAAATCTTAGCACCGAAATATAATTTTGCTTATCACCCAAACATTCTGGATAAGCGATTAGCAATGATTCCATAACATGATCGATGGTTGTTTTTTGAAGCATTTTTTTAAGTGTCATATGATTCCTTTCTTTCTCTCTAAGACCTATATAAGATATTATCTTAGAATGCGTTTTTTTTCAATCTAATTTTGTGTTACAATGAGTGCATTGAAGAAAATAGACAAAGGAGGTTGCATGTCAACTACAATTGGTTTTATAGGTGGCGGTAACATGGCCAGTGCGCTTATTAACGGCATACTTACACAATCGCTCTACGATAACCGTCAAATTATAGCAAGTGTCACCACAGAAAAATCGCTTTTAAGATTAGAAAATCGTTTCGGTATTCAAACGACGCTACATAATTTGGAGGTCGTGGATTTCGCCGATTTAATCATTTTGGCAGTAAAACCTTACAAGTTAATGGCAGTCTTAGAGGAAATACAACCGCACTTAACGCCCAATCACGTACTTGTTTCCATCGCTTCAGGTGTAACCCTCAAAAAAATCGAATCCGTTGTGCCGCATAATAAAATATATCGCGTCATGCCTAACACACCCGCTGCGGTTAATCTGGGTATGACCTCTATTTGTACGCATTTGCCTCAAGATGATCTGTCACGACAAACCATCGCCGATGTGTTTTCTGCGATCGGCAAAATCGCATGGATCGATGAGTCGCTTATGCACGCCGCTATAGCCGTTCATGGATCGTCACCAGCCTATGCTTATATGATGATCGAAGCCATGGCTGATGCTGCAGTGCTCGAAGGGCTACCACGTGATATGGCTTATATGATGGCCGCTCAAAGTCTGTTGGGTGCCGCAGAAATGGTTCTCAGCACGGGTTTGCATCCAGGCGCTTTAAAAGATCAAGTCACTTCTCCAGGTGGAAACACCATCGCAGCAATCGCTGTACTAGAAGAAACGGGATTTAGATCCAGTATCATCAAAGCCATGCAAGCCGCTGCAGAGAAATCGCGAGAAATGGAAAAAAGATAAAATCATCGCTTAGCGATTTCGCACTTAAGCGCATAGAGTTGCTCCATGGTTATTATGTTAGGGTGATCCGCTATCAGATAAGCTAGGGTCAGATTCACCAAGTTTTCATTCATAAAAGAGTCATCTATGATGCCTTTGAAGAACAACTGACCGTCTAAATTGATCAACTGGTCATACAACCCTTGGATGCTATCTTCGTCTAAAGTTTCCGTGGGTATAAACGCTTCACAAAAGTCGATTTTCTTGTTTCTTACAGCCGTTGAAAGCATTATTTTTTCATTTTGCGCAAGCCATTTCGCCACCTTCAAGTTTTGAACTTGGATGTGGCGATAATTATTTTCATAGGCAGCTCGCGTCGCGGTTCCAAACAATCTGCAAGGTAAAGGGCGCACTTCATAAATCATACATCGTTTTTGATCGTCTAAAAACGGACATTTTTGTGGCTTAATCCATTCTGTAAGATAATATGAAAGGACGCGTTTGGTTAATGCCGCACGGTCGTGCGGTTCAAGCTTTAATAGGCCGTTTTGAACGACATTTGAAAACTCTAAGAAACTGATGTTTACAGATTCTGAGCAGCAAGCGGTGCACCCCTCACAAGTACCCGTAGGCACACTGCTATAAACGCGATTTAATGGTGCAAATGTATTTTGTTCGATCATTTGTATGCGATTAATTAATGTCATTTTGTCCCTTTCACTAGAAAATTCTGTACGTCGACCATCTTAACTTCACAAAAATCCAAGGAATAACCGCAACCACCGTAAACAAAGTCATAAAGTAACGCACCCCTACAAATAACAGGGTTTGAGGTAGAATCAGTTTTAAGCCTTCAAATAAGGCAAGTGTGATGACGATGCCCGTTATAAATTTTAAAACTTGGATGCCAAAAGATGCACGGACATCAAAGGTGATATGGTTTTCCTCTAAAACGATGCCCATGATAAACCCTAAAAAGGCAGCCGCTGCTTTAATATAAGTTTCCGTTTTAAAAATGAATAAACTCAATAGTACAAATACCGTAATGACTAAATAGGGCCAAGTAATCCCTTTCTTCTTTTCAAGTTGAAATATTTTATGCACAAGCCATGCGACCAATATGCCTAAGAAAATTGCTACGATTACATCTTTAGGCCAATGAACGCCTAAATAGACCCTCGATAGAGCAACCAGTATAATCAGAACGACTGATACTACGCCTACGAATTTTGACTTTAGCCGTATGGCAAGAGCCGTATAAAAAGCGGCTACCGTTTGTGTATGCCCACTTGGGAATGAAGAACCATGTGCCGTTTCAACCCTTAAAGTTCTAATATCTAAGGTTTCAAAAGGTCTCGGTGAATTAATGAGTTCTTTTAGCCCCCCATTAATGACACTTGAAAAAGTTAGTACAAAAACGAGATACTTCACCGCTTCTTTGTTGATGCACCAATAGAAGAAACTCAACATAACGATATAAAAATACTCTTCACCTAACATCGTCACGCCGACAAAAAAACGATCCAAAGCTGGCGTATTAAAAGATTGTATCCATTCAATCATATTTATTTCCATCTATTTCACCTCACTTTTCAATGTCAGTATAACTGATTTTCGCCTGTATTACCAGCAAAGGTAAGTTTTCTGAATATTTTAAATTTTATTAACAACCCCCCTAAAGGTGTCAACTTATGGTATATTGTAAAAAATGATTCCGTCAATGACACAAAGGAGGTCACAAGTCGATGATAAAAAAATACCTCGCTCAAGCATCTTTAATGAAAAAACTATCCGATTTACTATTTGCATCTGCACTCATCACGAGTCTTTATACATTGATTTCTACCTATATCGTCAGAAGTCAACTCCCCAGTGGCGTGTGTCCGATAAATGATAATTCTAATATGTTTTATATATCCATTGGATTGTTGCTGCTCGCATTTCTCTTTTCTTTTTTCGATTCAAAAAAATAATGTTTAGCAAAAAAGTCACTCAATCAGTATTTTACTGTGAGTGACTCTTTTATTGCCATTATAAGTACGCTTCTAATGCAAGTGCTAATTGTGAGGGACAAGACGTGTTCTTGCCACCACATTTAACATCTTTTAACTTTTGAATCACAGATTCCACCGTCTGACCGGCGATCATATTACTTAATCCTATGGCATTACCAGGACAGCCACCTATAAAATTTACCGATTTAACCAATCCCGATTCAATTTCAAATTGAATTTCACTGGCGCAAACACCTGATGTAGAGATACGATACATAATAGCCTCCTAATGCAAATTTATAATGTCTCACCTATTATAAATTAAACCCGCTAGGAAATCTATAAAATTACTTTTTTGAATTGATTTTTTCCTTCGTTCTTTGCAATATACAGCGCATTGTCCGCATAATTGATAAATGTGTTCAGTGAAATGTCGATTTGACTTGCATCCTGTACAAATATGGCACCCACTGATGCAGACATGTTAATCACGTCACCCAAATCGTAAAAGGATTGCGCCCGTGTGATCACTTCGATGAGTATACTCTCGACAACCTCCAGTTCGATCCCGATAAACAAAAGACTGAACTCATCGCCGCCATATCGATAGATATAGCCCAACTCGCCTATTACGCTTTTTAGCAGTTCAGCAAATTCTGCGAGGCACTTATCGCCTTCTTGATGTCCAAATTGATCGTTTAATTTTTTGAAATTATCCAAATCAATCATCGCAAATACAAGGTGACTTGATTCTTCCACCGCTTTAGCATACAACTTTGGTAGAAATTCATTAAGCGCTTGTCGATTATAAACACCGGTTAAACTGTCTAAAAACGTCATGCGGTTCAGACGCTCGATGGCATCGTTTAAATCATTTTTCTGTTTAAAGTTTTCGATATAGATGGCCAAATGTGAGGCGATCATCTCTATTAACTCTAAATCAATCGTCGTAAATGCGTTTTTCTTTAGGGCTTGAATGTTGATAAGACCCACATCACGGCCTTCGATGGACATCGGCCATATAACGATGGTTTTTGATTGATTGCCGTCACTGATAAAATCCTTTGCATCTACCTTGATCCCAGAATAATTTTTTATAATTGAATCCAAATCGGATACATCCTGTATGACCAACGGTTTATGATGCGCCCAAACCCATGCACTAAATGATTTGGGTGACTGAAAATGAATTTGAGAAGGTCCCATGGCATATCCATTTTCATATCGATTGATATACTGAATCGCTTCCTGTTCATCATTATAAATGGCCAAACCAAAAGTATCCAAACGGAACAACTTACTTAATAAGGCATACACGATTTCGATCATGCGCTGTATGTCTTTTGCTTGATTGATCGTTTTCAATACGTTATTCATGGTTTTAAGTTGATCCACTGAATCCAAAAGGGTTTTATTTTGCATGTTTACATAGAGTACTTTCTCTTGTGCTTTAAAGAAATCAAAATTTTGACGGTTCTTTTTATTTTTTTCCAAGCTAACGATGGTAAAATATTCTTCAAGTGCTTGAAATGCGCTGTTATAATCTTTTAACTGACGGAAACACTCGGATAAGTATCGGTAATAATCTAAGTAAACCCATTCCCATTTGTTCTTTTTTACGATTTTGATGGCATTTTTAATAAACGGCAATGCTTTTTCAAATTTAGCATGAGCCAACATAAAAGCGATATAATCCAGTGCGATTTTACTATAGTGATAAAAACTATCGCCCTCTATATGACTGTTTAATGCCAAGTTATAAAAAGCATCTGCATCTTTGGTCGCTTGGAGTATTTCAAAATACTTGGCTTTATAATAGTTAACCAGTGCACGCATAATGCCATAATCCACTTTTTCAACCATTTCTTCACACAGTAAAATCCACTCAAACGCTTTTGTGCTGTCATTGAGTTGAAGATAGGCTTCCGCATAACTGCCCATTAAGATTACTTTGCCTTCTAAATCGTCTTGATCTTGATAAGTCGTGGCTTCGTCTAATATTTGTATGGCTTCTTCGGGTTCATGAATGTTAAGATACGCATCGGCAATATTTAAATAAATGGTAAAAAGCATTTCCGTTTGAACATGGTTTTCTAGGATGTACTTAAGGGCATTTGTTAAATTTTCGATGGCTTCAAAATAATGATGGCTTATGATTTGTGAGGTACCGATGTTGTTGAGTATGACGGGTTTCTCGTGTGCCAGGGCTGGATCTATGGTATAAGACATCGCTATGGCATAATAATCAAGTGCTTCGTGGATATGTCCTGCTTCTGATGCGAGTATGCCCATCATATTGTTCGCTTTTAATAGGCCATAAGCGTCATTTATAGACGTCGAAACATCGAGGAGTTCTGCAATTCGCGATTTTGCTTCTTGCGGATTGTTAAATAGAACACCCTCGATGCTTTTGATCATATCATTTATTAATTCAAGCTTTGAGTGCATAACCCCTCCAAGGCATTTAGTCTAATACATAATCCCTTGAAACTAGTATACCCTAAATAACTCAAATCCTTACAAGTTAATTCGGTTTTCTAACAGATAACCTGTACCCATAAATAAGATTACTGCGGATACAAAGGTAGCGGCTAAGCCATAATTTAACGCTTGATTCACCATCTCAACAGGAAAATACGAGGACGAGATATGAATGGCTTCTGGCGATCGATTGATGACATCACTGATGACACCCATGATTTGCGATTTAAAGACATTGATTGCGATAAAAATAAAAAATGTAATTAAACCTTTGAAGCGAATGTTATTAAAAATGCTTTTAAAGAGTGCAAATGATAAATACACCGTTAATGCAAACTCCAAGAGAACGAAGACGCCTAATAGCAGCCCTTTGATCATTAAAACCAAATCCTCACTGGAAATTCTAAAGAACTCAAAATTGATAACATCTAATTTCATCATTTTCAGATTAAAAAACACAAGCAGTAAATAGAATGCAACGATTGCGACCCCTTCTATTAAGGCAAATATCAATTTTGCGCCTAAAATTTTATAACCACTGTTTGGCGTCATAAACAACATGTAACCTTCTTGCTTAAATAGATCGTTTCTAAAAAGAAATATAATATCGATTAAATACAGTATGGCCATCGCCACCAATACGATTAGGATATATACAGCGAACACTTCTTGACCGATGATGGCTCTGACAGGTGCTTCTATGCCAAAAAACTTATAGATCGCGTATACTTGTCCAATTAAAACCAGAGCAATCGATACTGCAAACATCATTCTCTTTCTTAAAAACTCGAATTTTATGAGTTTAAGCATGTCCATAAACCTCCTTATATATTTCTTCTAGTGATTTTCCTCTTTGAACGCGTAAGTTTTCAGTTTCGCCTTCTAAGATCACTTCCCCATGATTTAAGAATACAACTTCATCTAGGATCTGTTCGATTTCATTTACCAAATGTGTCGAGATAATCATAACACCCTCTGAATCGAACTGGTCGATGATACACTCTTTTATCTTGCTTCGTGAAATAGGGTCCAGTCCGTTTAGCGGTTCATCTAACATATAGATTTTCGCGCGTCTTGAGATGATTAATGTGACTTTAAGCCGTGCGCGTTGCCCAGTGGATAAACTGGATACTTTTTGCTTTAAATCTATTTCCATAAAACTTAAAAGTTCAAGCGCACGTTCCTTTTCAAAATCCGCATACATTTCTGCGTAGAATTCAACCGCTTCTTTAACACGCATCCAGCCATAAATAAAGTTTTCTGTTGGCATATAAGCCACATATTCTCTTGTTTTATGAGAAGGCTTTTCTCCACAGATTGAAATTTCCCCTGCGGATTGCTTATGCAAATCTGCGATGATTTTCATAAGCGTCGTTTTGCCACTCCCATTTGGTCCTAAAAGTCCTATAATCTTGCCCTTTTGAAAATTTAAGTTTACATTCTGTAAGGCTTTTTTAGTCATATAACTTTTGTGTAAATTTATACATTGCACCAAATCATTCATGCGTTGCCTCCTCAAACCGTTTCAATTTAGTGATAATATCACCAATGCTATAATTTAATTGCTCCATTTTTTTCATAAATTGTGACAGGTAGTCATCTACCAACTGCTCTTTTAATGACTCAATCTTAGATTCATCTTCTGTGATAAACGTGCCCATGCCGCGCTTGGTAAAGCAAATCGATTCGCTTTCAAGTTCACGATATACACGCGCAATCGTGTTCGGATTTACTTTTAATGCCACAGCCATATCACGCGTAGAGAGTAGTTTATCTCCTTTTAAGATCTTCCCTATCACGAGGTCTGTTTTTATCATCGCCATAATTTGTAAGTAAATCGGTATTTCATTATCAAATTCCATTATACACCTCCGTGAGTTATTGTACTAACATGATAGTACACCAAAGCACAGGTACAATCAAGGGCTTTTTCTATTTTTAATCTGATTCTAATAATTGCATCATTTGGTTCATGACGGCATCAGGCGTTTCATCCACGTTTAAACACAAATGTTGATGGGACGCAGGCCATTTTGATAAGCCATTAGGTTTGTAGGGTTTGAGTTCGATTTTTTTTCGGTCAGATGAATAAGTGAGCCTGTCCAGTGCTTTAACCTGGCTTTCACTGTCATGGATACCTGTTACGATGACCTGCCTGATCCAGTATGGAATATGATGGGTTTTAAGAAATGAAAGCGTTTTAAGCGTGGGTGCCAATGACCCGCATGTTAAGTCATAGTATGCGGATGCATCGGTGTGCTTGACATCTAATAGCACCAAATCCACGGTTTGAAGGAGTATTTCTGTATCCTGATTATATACACCACCAGAGGTATCCACTGCAACGTGGATCCCTCTTTGTTTAAGTTTTAGGATTAATGGCAGGAGTTCTTTTGCTTGTAAAAGGGGCTCACCTCCTGAAAAAGTGACCCCACCCCCTAATTTTATATACACCTCGTAACGCATAACCCATTCATAAAGTGCCTCAACCGTATACGTCTCCCCGGATGTCATAGACCAAGAATCCGCATTGTGACAGTATCTGCATTTTAATGGACACCCCTGTAAAAATATGACCACCCGAATACCTGGTCCATCCAAGGCACCCAATGTTTCTATATGATAGATTTTCATAAGCGCCTCACTACATGCTTTGATGATACGTTCTTTGAATGACTTCCAATTGATGTTCTTTTTCAAGTTTACAGAAATTAACGGCATATCCCGACACGCGTATCGTTAAATTTGGATAATGCTCTGGATGTGCCATGGCATCCACCAATTGCTTGGGATCTATGACGTTTACATTTAGATGATGCGATGGTTTAGTAAAATAGCCTTCTAAGACCATGGCGAGATTTTGCTTTTGAATCTCGATGTCTTGACCCAATGATTTTGGCGTAATGGAAAAGGTACACGATATCCCGTCTTTGCATGAGGCATAAGGCAACTTTGACACGGAGTTTAATGCAGCCAGCGCACCGCGTTTTTCCCTTTGATGCATGGGATTTGCGCCAGGTGCAAAGGGCTCTCCCGAGGCGCGACCATCTGGTGTCGCCTTTGTTTTCTTGCCATAGACGACGTTGGAGGTAATGGTTAGTACCGAGAGTGTATGCTCTGCTTCGCGATAGGTTTTATGCGCTTTAAGATGTGTCATGAAGCGTTCTGTTAACCAAACCGCTATGTCGTCCACGCGATCATCATCATTGCCATACATGGGAAAGTCACCTGTGGTTTTAAAACTTTCCAGTTGGCCCTTTGCGTCAAAAATTGGCTCGACGTGCGCGTATTTAATCGCGGACAATGAATCCGCTACCACGCTCAGACCTGCGATGCCAAATGCCATATAGCGATGTACATTTGCATCATGTAGTGCCATTTGCGTCTTTTCATAGGCGTATTTATCATGCATAAAATGGATGATATTCATGGTGTTCACATACTCACCACACAACCATTTTAAGGTTTCATCGAGCCTTTTAATGACGTCTTCATAGTTTAAAACCCCTTGGCCAACGGACTGAATACCTGGGATATTTAGTCCAGATGCCTCGCCACCACCTAAAGCCAGAAGTAACGTCTTTGGTAAATTACACCGCGCACCAAAGAACTGCATCTCCTTGCCGATTCTCATGGCTGAAACACAGCATGCGATGCCATAGTCATCGCCATAAATGGGGCGCATCAAATCGTCGTTTTCATACTGTAATGCATCTGTTTTAATGCTCATTTTTGCACAGTACTGCTTAAACGCATTGGGTAAATCTTTTGACCAAAGCACCGTTAAATTCGGCTCAGGTGCAGGTCCGAGATTCGTCAGCGTATGCATAAAGCGAAATGTATTTTTCGTAACCAGCGTTCGACCGTCCTCTGCCATCCCCCCTAATGATTCCGTGATCCAAAGTGGATCGCCAGCAAACAGCGCGTTATAATCTGGCGTTCTCAGTTGACGCGCCAGTCTTAGTTTTATAACGAAATCATCCATTAAGGCTTGTGCTTCGGCTTCTGTTATTTTGTTTTCAAGCAAATCGCGTGTGATATAGATGTCTAAAAAGGTGCCTACTCTCCCCAGTGACATGGCCGCACCATTTTGCTCTTTTATCGCGGCGAGATAGGCATAGTACGTCCACTGGATGGCTTCTCTGGAATCCGTGGCAGGCGCAAAGATATCATCGCCATAAGCAAGCGCCATTTCTCCCATTTTTTCTAAAAATTCGATTTGCTTGTGAAGTTCTTCTATTAAACGGATCGTGGATTCATCCATGCTTTGTGTCATAAAATGCGCTTTTTCTTGTTTTTTATGATCGATTAGATAACGGAGACCATAAAGAGCAACCCGTCTATAATCGCCGATGATTCTGCCGCGGCCGTAAGCATCTGGAAGTCCCGTTAAGACGCCTTCAGATCTTAACTGTTTCATCGTGTCGGAGTAGACTCTAAACACCCCTTCATTATGGGTCGTTTTGTATGAAAACTGAGATTCCACTGTGTCAGAAAGGGTATAGCCATACGCTTCACAGGCTTGACGTGCCATACGTATGCCTCCAAAGGGATTAACACCCCGTTTAAGGGGTTCATCGGTTTGTAGACCGACGATGCGTTCTAATGTTGCATCGATGTAGCCAGGGGCATAGCTGAGAGGTGAAGAAACGCGTTCTGTATCGATTGCATACACGCCACCACGCGCATTTTCTTCTTTAAGCAGCGCTTGAACCTGCTCCCATAATTTTATTATGCGTTCTGTTGGGGGACTTAAAAAGGATTCGTCGTCTAAATATGGGGTTACATTGTCCATAATAAACGCTCGAACATCTACATTTGTTTTCCATTGACCCCCATTAAATCCTCGCCATGCATGCGTCATATCTTTCATATTGACCTCCAAAGGTTTACTCTGGGTATGTCAAAAAATAAAGCCGACACACCCAGGCAAGTTTGCCCAGGCGGTCGGCTTAAAGTCTTATTTACTCAATCCCTCGTGGTATCCCACTTATTCCGCCAGTTTTGAGAAGACTATGATTTAATTAAAAGTATTATAACTTTTTACGCTTACTTTTTCAAGAGTTTTAATGCACGGTTAACGACATTTTCGGTTGTGAACCCAAAGGCATCAAACAACTGATTTGCAGGTGCAGATAAACCGAAGTCGTCCATGCCGATAACATCACATGCATACTTGTGCCATCCAAATGTACTGCCCGCTTCTATTGCAAGCTTAGGAACACCTTTGGTAATGACAGACATTTTATAGTCCTCTGTTTGATCATTAAACAATTCTTGGCAAGGCATAGAAACAACGCGTGCATCCACGCCTTTTTCTTTAAGTGCTTTTTGAGCATCAATCGCCAAAGACACTTCTGAGCCTGTTGCTATTAATACAAGGTCTACTTTTTGATCTTCTTTTGAGATCACATAGGCACCTTTAAGTGCTTCTTTTGATGAACCGTCAAGTGCAGGCAAATTTTGTCTCGTAAGAATTAATGCCGTTGGTGTGTCTTTAGAAGTTATCGCCGTATACCACGCTGCAGAAACTTCTCTTGCATCTGCTGGTCTGATCACGCGTAATTTTGGAATGGCTCTTAACATCGCCAGTTGATCCACAGGTTGATGTGTCGGACCATCTTCACCTACACCGATACTGTCATGCGTTAAAATATATGTTACAGGTAAATTCATAAGTGCTGCTAAACGAATCGCTGGCTTCATATAATCTGAGAATACAAAGAAAGTTGCCGCATACGCACGAAGTCCACCATGTGCTTGAAGACCATTAACGATGGCTGTCATCGCATGTTCTCTTACGCCAAAGTGAAGGTTTGATCCATCGTAGTTGTCTGCTGAGAAAGACGTTCTCTTCTTCATATCTGAATTATTTGATGGTGCTAAGTCCGCAGAACCGCCAAATAAGTTTGGTAAATGATCCGCTAAAACATTAAGCACTTTACCTGATGAACTTCTAGAAGCTGTGGTTTCTGAGTAAGCCCAGTATGCATCAGAATCAAGCAATGCCATAGGTGCTTCGCTATCAAACCACGTTTTGTAATCAGCAGCAAGTTCTGGGTGCGCCTTTTCATACGCTGCAAAAGTTGAAAGCCACGCTTCTTCTGATTTTGAAAGTTCTTTAACAAGATCAGACATATGCGCAGTTACATCTGCTGGCACTTCAAATGGTGCACGGTCTTTCATTTCTAAGAAATTAGCCATTTCTTCTATGCCATCTTGACCCAGTGGTGCACCGTGTACTTTATGTGAACCCTGTTTAGAAGGGCAACCGTAACCGATAATCGTTTTAACGATGATGATGGATGGTTTGCTCGTTTCTAGTTTTGCGCTGACGATTGCCGCTTGAATGGCAGCGATATCATTGCCATCTTCAACGGTTAGCACTTGCCAATGCATCGCAGCAAATCTGCCAGCGACATCTTCTGTAAATGCCAAAGAAGTGTCCCCTTCAATTGTAATTTTATTTGAATCGTACATTAAGATCAGTTTGCCGAGTTTAAGCGTGCCTGCAAGTGAAGCCGCTTCATAAGAGATACCTTCCATCAAACAGCCATCACCTGAAATAACAAATGTATGGTGATCTACAACTGGGTATCCTGGTTTGTTAAACTTAGACGCCAAATGTGCTTCTGCCATGGCGAATCCTACGCCATTTGCGATCCCTTGTCCAAGAGGCCCTGTGGAAATTTCTACACCTTTTGTGTGACCGTATTCTGGATGTCCTGGTGTCTTGCTATTAAGTTGTCTAAAGTTTTTAAGTTCTTCTGTTGGAAGACCATATTCAAACAAATGTAATAACGAGTAAACGAGCATAGAACCATGACCAGCAGACAACACAAATCTGTCCCTATTTTGCCAATCTGGATTCATTGGGTTGTGCTTCATTTCTTTGGCCCATAACGTATATGCCATCGGTGCTGCGCCGAGAGGCAACCCTGGATGTCCCGAATTCGCTGCTTGAACGCCTTCTGCTGATAACATTCTTATAGTATTAATTGTTCTAAAATCCATCATTTAAACCAACCTTTCTTATTTTAAGGCTATACGCCTTATCTACCAAACTATCATTAACATTATATAGTGAAACCTCATTTATAACAACCGTAAAAAGAAAAATCTCAAGTAAAAACCCCAGCCAAATCTGCTAGGGTTTAAGTCACGTACTTTTACAATTAACCTTGGAAATTAACGGTTTTTGATGGAATAATCGTAGAAATAGCATGCTTGTAAATCATTTGTTGTTTGCCTTCACTGTCTAGGACGATGGTATAACTGTCGAAACCTTTTACCAGTCCTCTGATTTGATACCCGCTGATTAAGAAAATAGTGATCGGCGTTTGATCTTTGCGGCATTGATTTAAAAATAAGTCCTGTAAATTAATTGAACTTTTCACGGATTCCCCTCCTTCTCTCTATTTTTATGATATTGACAGGATTTCTCCTATAATTTCTTCTGTGGTCTTGCCTTCGATGTCTATCCAATGCATCATGGGATAACGTCTAAACCATGTCATTTGTCTTTTGGCATAATGACGGCTGTTCTGGGCAATAAGCGCTTTCATTTCTTCATAACTGTATGCGTCCTGTAGATATGCGAGAACCTCTTTGTATCCTATACCCTGCATGGACTGATACCTATCATTTAATCCATCATTTTTCAATTTTTTTACTTCTTCGAGCAAACCCATCTGAAACATGATGTCTACCCGTCTATTGATTCGGTCATAAAGGCTTTCTCTGCTTCGAGAAAGACCGATTAATACAACCGCGTAATCCGAAGTTAATTGTGGCGCTGTGGAAAAATCTGAAAAGGGTTTTCCCGTTAGATGATTGACCTCTAAAGCCCGAATCACCCGTCTGCTGTTATTCGGATGGATCTTTGATGCGGCTTCAGGGTCTATCTCAGATAATCGTGCATGAAGCGATTCCACACCTTCTTCATCTGCGATTTGCTCCATGCTTTTTCTGAACGCATCATCAGATGCCTGTGCACCAAAATGCATGTCGTAAATTAGACCGTTTAGATACAGGCCTGTTCCACCTACAACTATAGGTGTTTTGCCATTTTCATGCAGTTTCTTAATATGCTGTTTTGCCAAATCGACATATTCACTGACTGAGAAAGCGTCAAAAGGTGAGACAAAGTCAAGCATGTGATGCACGATGCCACACATCTCTTCTTGCGTTGGCTTCGCTGAGCCTATATCAAGCGACTGATAGATTTGAACAGAATCTGCTGAAACGATCTCTGTATGAAGTCTTTTGGCGAGTGCAATGGCTGTATCCGTCTTCCCAACGGCAGTGGGACCAACTATGCAAATAATTTTATTCATATACACCTTATTTCTTTCATCATATAATTTTGTAGAAAAATATACAACCAAATCCTTAAAAAGTAATGATACTGAAATATATGATTCTGATGGCTATAAGATGCGCTTAAATTTTCTTTCGATTTCTGAAAGTGCAAATCTTATGATTATGGGTCGACCATGTGGACAGGTATAAGGATCGTTTAAACCTTTGAGTGATTCTAAAAGTGCCACTACTTCCATATCATGTAGGACATCATGTGCTTTTATAGCGGCTTTGCAAGCGCGTTCTGCCAGTTTAAACGCCATGACATCATCCATAACGTGCACACTGCCATCGAGAACTGCTAATGCCATTCTTTTAGCCATTCCGATCCCCATTTGGCTGGGAATTTCTCGGATGACGATGCTTTGTGCGCCAAATACTTCTAAGCCAAATCCCATTTTTTCAATCGTGGATTGTGCCTCATTAAACATTTCCATTTCCAGCGTTGTTAACTCTACAACCTCTGGAATGAGCAGCATCTGTGACTGAAGGGTGTGATTTGAAAAGGCAGTCATATACGATTCATAGAGTATTTTCTCATGTGCTGCGTGCTGATCGATTAAGTAAAGCGACGTTTCCTTTTCGAATATTAAATACGTCTGATTATAGACACCGATATAATTGAGTCCTTCATAAATCGATTCCTCTAAGGGTTTTAATGTCTCGAGCTGGATCGTCTCCTGAGCAAATTGCGTAAGTTCAGAAAAATCAATTGCTTCTGGCTTAACCGGAGGCACATAGGGGCTTGGTGTGTGGTTGGATCTTTGGCTCATGGGTGGTGTCATCTGAGACGGCTTCTGAGAGGCGATCTGTGTGGCCATCTGCGAGGCCATCTGCGAGGTCATCTCTGGAAACTTTGGCAAGGGCATGTCCTGTATCGCTTCTATTTGCGCCTTTTCAGTTTCTTCTACTCTGAAAACTTGCTTTTCTGTAAAAGTCGCCGTTGGGACCTGATCATATAAGTTAAATGCTTTTTTAAGTGCTGTAAAAATAAACTGTTTTACAGCGCCATCGTCTTTAAATTTGATTTCTGTTTTTGCAGGGTGTATGTTAACATCTATATCGCTAGGTGCGATAGATAAGAATAAAATACAAACGGGATAGCGATTATGCATCATATAAGGTTTATAAGCCATTTGGATGACTTCTTTTAACAAATCGCTTTTTACATATCTGCCGTTTACAAACAGAAGTTGATAATTTCGAGTGCCTTTTGTATAGTCAAATCTGGAAATATAGCCAGAAAGGGTGTGATGTTCTGATGTTTCATTTATTTCATACAGACCCTTTAGCATCATGGGTTCAAAGACTGTGAAAATCACATCTGATATCTTACCTTTTCCAGGGGTATGAAAGATGCGATTATCATCCACGGCATATTTAAACGCAATTTCTGGATGTGAAAGCGCTAAATAACTCATAAGTTCTGTGATCGCGCGCGCTTCTGCTTGGTCCGATTTTAAAAATTTTAGGCGTGCAGGTGTGTTAAAAAACAAGTCGCGTATGTGCAAAGTCGTACCCTGAACGGTTCCAATTTCAGAAACTTTTTGAATATGTCCACCGGATGCGACGACTTTCTTTCCGATGGTTGCGTCCTTATTCATGGTAATGAGTTCCACCTGAGACACCGCACTGATACTGGCTAATGCTTCACCTCTAAAACCCAAAGATTGCGTGGCATAAAGGTCCTCTATGGATCTAATTTTACTGGTTGCATGTCGCTCAAATACCAGTGGTAAATCGTCATAGTGGATACCTGAACCATTATCCGTCACTCGGATGAGCGATTTTCCACCTTTTTTTATGTCTACGATGATTTCATTTGCCCCTGCATCTATGGCATTTTCAACCAATTCCTTTACAACCATAGCAGGTTTTTCAACCACTTCACCTGCTGCGATTTTACGTGACGTCTTTTCATCTAAAAGTTGAATACGACTGTGTGTCATTTGCCACCTCTTATTTTTCTGACTTAAATTGATTGACGATGTTATATAGCGCATTCATGGCTTCTATCGGCGTCATCTGTTCCACTTCTAGTTTAGACAAGTATTGGTACAGCCCCTCCGAAATATGCGCCTCATTTTGAGGGGATATGATGGTTTCCCTTTGATCCATTTGATTTAAGTTCTGAATGTTATTATTAATATCATTAATCTCTAAATGTGACAAGATGACTTTTGCGCGATCGATTACCGCTTGAGGCACACCCGCAAGCTTGGCTACCTGAATCCCAAAACTTTGGTTTGCACCACCGCGTTCTATTTTCCTTAAAAAGACGATGTCGTCGTTGGTTTCTTTTACGGCGATTCTAAAATTACAAACGCCTTGAATTTTGCCTTCGAGTTCTGTCAGTTCATGATAATGCGTGGCAAACATGGTTTTTGCATGGATGCCTGATGTTTGACTGAGGTATTCAACCACACTCCATGCGATACTGAGTCCGTCATAGGTACTCGTACCACGACCAATTTCATCGAGTATAATGAGTGATTTAGGCGTGGCGTTATTAAGGATGTTCGAGAGTTCGTTCATTTCAACCATAAAGGTACTTTGCCCTTGAGATAGGTCATCGGATGCACCCACACGTGTGAAAATGCGATCTACCAACCCTATCTCTGCTTTATCTGCGGGCACAAAGCATCCAATTTGAGCCATCAGTGTAATGAGCGCAACCTGTCTTAAATACGTGGATTTACCTGCCATATTTGGGCCTGTGATGATGTAAAACTTATGGTCTTTTTGATCCATGAGTGTATCGTTGGGCACAAAGGGCACATCGTTAAAAATCCGCTCGATTACGGGATGTCTGCCATTTTTTATGTGAATGATCTCTTTTTTAGTCATCTTGGGTTTTGAATAACCATATCGGTAACTGCACTCAGCAAATGCGATGAGTGCGTCCAGTGATGCGATGGCGCGCGCCGTTGCTTGTATACGGTCCACATGCGCCATTAATGTGTTTTTAAGTTCGGCGAAGAGTTCTTGTTCGATGCGCACACTTTTCTCTTCTGCACCTAAAACAGTCTCTTCCAGCGCTTTGAGTTCTGGGGTGATAAAACGTTCCGCATTGGCAAGTGTCTGCTTGCGAATAAAGTCCTCTGGTGCCAATTTCGCACTGCCTTTAGAAATCTCGATATAGTAGCCAAAGACTTTGTTAAAGCCCACTTTCAAGGTTTTTATGCCCGTTCTTTCACGTTCTTTATTTTCCAGATTTAAAATCCATTGCTTGCCGTTTAATACGGCTTCGCGCAGTGCTTTTAAAGGTTCGTGATACGTCTCTTTGATGACACCGCCGTCTTTAATGGCATAAGGTGGCTCTTCAACCACAGCTGCATCAATTAAATCGTAAATGTCCATCAAGGCGTCGATGTCTGCGTCTATGGTTTGAAAGACCCCTTCTTCGCGATCTTGTATGCAGGCTTTTATTTCGGGTAATACGTAAATCGAATGTTTAAGTGCAACCAAATCCCTGGGATTAATACTGCCATAAACCAGTTTAGAGGTAAGACGCTCTAAGTCGTAAATTTGCTTCAAATGCGTCCGAAGGTCGCTCCTTAAAAGCAAGTCATCCACCAGCACTTCCACCGTATTATGACGTTTTTGAATCTCCGTCTCATCCAATAGTGGCTCTTCTACCCATGCGCGCAAGCGCCTAGCCCCCATGGCTGTGCACGTTTTATCGAGCACCCAAAGTAAGCTGCCTTTTTTCTCTTTACTGCGCATGGTTTCCACCAGTTCAAGATTACGCCTTGTGAATTTATCAAGCACCATAAAGCGATTCTGATGATAAAAGTCGATTTTAGAGATGTGATTCAGTGGCACTTTCGCCGTTTCTTCTATATACGTTAATAGGGCGCCCGATGCGCAAAGCGCGCGCTCATTTTCACCGAGTCCGATGCTATCTACTGAAAATATCTTCAACACGCGTTCTATGACTTTCTCACCTGTTTGTTTCTGAAAGGCATGGTCTAGATAAGCGGTAACCGTAATGCCCATCTCCTCTAAAGACTTCATAAAGACCACGGGTAGCGTGTGTTTTTCTGAGAGAATCAATTCGCTTGGTTCTATTTTTAAAAGTTCATCGCCCACTTTATCTAAACTGGCAAGTTCCGTGGTTTTAAAAAGTCCCGTGGTGATGTCACAGTACGCAATCGCATACCCATGCTCCCCTGAATAAAGCGCCGCTACATAGTTAAAACTGCCTTCATCTAGCATTTCAGGATCTGTCACCGTACCTGGTGTGATAATCCGAACCACTTCTCTTTTGACGAGGCCCTTTGCAAGTGCGGGATCTTCCATTTGCTCGCAAATCGCGATTTTTATACCCTTTTCCACGAGTTTTTTGATATAGCCATCCACCGCGTGATAAGGAACGCCACAAAGGGGCGCTTTTTCAGCCAGTCCACAGTTTCTCGCGGTTAAGGTGATCTCCAATTCTCTAGATGCTCTAACGGCATCGTCAAAAAACATTTCATAAAAATCACCGAGGCGATAAAATAAAATGTAGTCCATATAGTTTTCTTTGATCTCAAAATATTGACGCATCATGGGCGTCAAACTGGATTTATCAATATGCTTCATGTCTGCCATCCCATCTGATTTTATCTAATGACTGCCACAAGTTCCCCGTGAAGTGAAAAATTCTTTGGCTGCGTGATTTTAACGGATACAAGTTTCCCGATCAACTCTGGCTTGCCTTCAAACGTTACGGTCATGTTATTACGCGTGCGACCCATGAGTTTTTCGTTTGATGTCTTCGCAAAATCTTCAACCAGTAGTTCCACCACTTGATCTTTATAGTGGCTGAGTTTTTCCGTAATCGAAGGATTTAATACTTCTAAAAGGCGCTTAATACGCTCGTGTTTTTCATCTTCACTAACCTGTTCATCAAATGTCGCTGCAGGTGTACCTGTTCTCTTAGAATATAAATAGGTAAACGCCGCGTCGTACTTCACTTCATCAAGTAAACGCATGGTGTCGAGAAAATCTTCTTCTGTCTCCCCAGGAAATCCTAAAATGATATCGGTGGTAATGCCCACTTCTGGCATTTTTTCACGTGCATACCTTATGGTTTCCAGATACTGTTCCCGTGTGTATTTGCGGTTCATCATTTTAAGTACCGAATTGCTACCTGCTTGAACGGGTAAATGTAAGTACTCACATACCTTATCTGAGGCTGCCATGACATCGATTAATTTTCGTGAAATGTCCTTTGGATGTGAGGTCATAAAGCGTATCCGCTCGAGTCCTTCTATGGCATTTACCTGACTTAATAAATCTGCAAAATCCACTTTGTTCTCCAGCGTTTTGCCATACGAATTTACATTTTGACCCAGCAACATGACTTCTTTTGTGCCATCTGATGCAAGCTGTCTGATTTCCTCTAGGATATCCTCAGGTTTACGTGAGCGCTCTCTGCCCCGCGTATGGGGTACAATGCAGTACGAGCAAAAATTATCACAACCGTACATGATGTTCACATAGGCTTTAATCTCTTTCAAGCGATTGATTTTCAACCCTTCGATCACATCGCCTTCGTTTTCCCAAACCTCAACCACTTGATGATCCGATTTCAGCGTTTCTTCTAAAAGAGATGGGAAATTTTGAATGTTATGCGTACCAAACACGAGGTCAACGTATTTGTATTTTTTCTTTATTTCAGTTACGATGTGCGGTTGCTGCATCATACAGCCACAAACGGCCAAAATCAAGTCTTTACGCGTCTCTTTTAACTTTTTAACATGGCCCAAATTACCATATACTTTAAACTCTGCATTCTCGCGTACGCAACAAGTATTAAAGATAATTAAATCCGCATCATCAAACTTTTTAGTCATGTCATAACCCATATCCATCAACATGGCATTGAGTTTTTCCGAATCGTGTTCATTCATCTGACAACCATAGGTCACGATAATCGCTTTTCTTTTCTGATTTAACTCTTGATAGTGCTGATCATTTACTTGCTTAATATATCGAATATGCGCGTCGTTAGTATTTAACAACGTCTCCATAGATTCTATATGCAATGTTTCTCTCTTTGACATTTCATTTCCTCCTAAAATTGTATCCTTTTTATTATATCAGATTTTCTTTTTTTTGTAAGGTTTGAGCTAAATGAAGTATCTTAATTATTGAAATAAAAAAAAGCGTCTATATAACGCTTTTTTTGCTTCCTTGGATAGATTTAATCCTTGAATTATAAAATCAAATGAGAAAAGCAAATTCAAAAAAATTATGCAACATTTAACTTGCGATTGTTATTTTTCACAATTATCTTTTTTAACGAATAGCTTTCCAAGTATAATTATGGATACGATTGATAGACAAAGTGAAAGAAAATAAATTGTTACTACCACACCAGTGTTGTTCAAGTTATTAATTCCAAGCTTGTGTATAGCTGTCATTAATTGATTGATAAGAAGATACGCAACAATTGCAATAAGAACACTTTTCACTTTCATTTTCATTACCTCTTTTCAAAATAAGGAGAATTATTTATGAAGAAAATTATTTCAATTCCTCTATCAATCCAGTCAAAAACTTTTTTATGCTAATTTTTCCGCTTTTTTTACTTAATCGTTTGATAAAGTCCATCTCTTTTCGCACTTCACTGAGGTCGAAAAGGGTGGATGCATACCGTTCAAAAGCGATGTGTTCATAATCATGAAGGCCCATTTCAGCGATGTTTCTCAGTGCTTGCGTAATCGCTCGCCTAATGCGCTGTTCGATGGCTTTTGAACTCACCAACTCCCCTTTTTCTTTCTCGTATTTCATGGAAACATATTCGTATAAATCCGACAATTTATGGTCGAATATTTCATGTTTTTCAGAAGAATTTTGGTCGAAGATAAAAGCAATCATAAGCGTTAAATCTTTTGTACCCGCGTCGCTTAAAATGCCTAGGTGGCTAAATATATGTCTCGCTTCATCTACGTAACTGTCTTTATAGGTATCCATCGAAGTTATCTCACCGCTCAAAGTCTTTATGCTTTGGATGGCGGTTTGGAAAGAATCGATCACGCGTTTCATCTTAATCTTTTCATCGACGCGCTTAATGACATTGATTACTTCGATGACATTTATGGGTTTATTAACAAAGAACTCCACGCCATTATTATAGGCTTTAGATACCATTTCCTTCGCATAGACTTCGCTGATCATGATACATGGCAGTTCCGGATACACCATTTTAATTTCAGTTACGAGGGAGATGCCATCTTTCTTTGGTAAGAGTAAATCCACCAAAACGATATCGGGTTTGATGCCATGAATCTCAAATAATGCCGTTTCTCCATCTGTGGATTTACCGATAACGTCACCTAAATTATTATTGACGATTATCTTACTGAGTATGCTTAAAACACTGACATCATCATCTACTAAATAGAAATTATAATTCATATGACCTCCACCTCTAATCGTTTGTATTTTGAAAGGCCAATCGGTCATAAGGCACCGTTATGGTAAATCGAGTCAGTTGCCCTTCGAGCGAATCTGCTACGATCTCTCCTTCAAGAAAATCCTCCACCAAATGTTTTACATGTGTTAATCCGATACCAGATGCCATAATGCCGTTATTTTCATTAAATTTAGTAGAAAATCCCGCTTCAAAAATAAGTGGTAAATCTAATTTATCGATGCCGTCGCCATCATTTGACACTTCGATGATGATTTGATGTTCTTTCACCCATTCTCTGATAGAAACTGTGCCTTCAATCTTAAATGCCTCTATGGCATTTGTAACGATGTTATTCAGTATGGAAATCACCGCTAGATACTCTTCCGTTTTAAAATCCATGCCTACACTGGATTGAAAATACACTTTGATTTGCTTGGCATCCGCCAACTTTTTATTTGCTTCTACCACGATTTCGGCGATTTCTTTAAAGCTCATCTGATAGATCGGCGACTCTTTAACGCTTTTCTCTAAACCAGAAATCACCCGAGAGTAATCTTTTTTAATCTCGTGTATGTCTTTTGTTACTGCTAAAATAGACGCTTTTAATTCTGACTGTTCCATTTTTTCATAGATGATAAAACTGCGTCTCATGGCTTCTTCTATATCGTGCTTTGATTTTCTTAAGAAAAACAGCTCTGTTTTTAAATTTGATAGTAGCAAAATGCGGTCTACAAACACTTGATGGTTTTCACGCTCTTTTGTATGTGCATAGATGCGCCTTGAAATATAATAAAGCACCGTGGTCATAAAAGTTCTTATGAGGCCGATTAGAATTACAGTATAAATAACCTCTTCAAAATTTGCATTTTTCCACTCTTGTCGAATGACCACTTCAATAATGTTTGGAATGCTGTCGCAAATCCAAATGGCTAAAAATAGTGCAAGCGGTGCTTTAACGAGACTTTTTACATCCAGTAGTGAAAAGAACAGACTATAAAACGCATAAAAAAACAAGATCGGATAGTAGGTCATAAAAGCTTCAGGCAATGTCCCCATACCACTGGAAATAAAAACCACGCTTCTAACGACAAACATCATTAATCCCACCGTATTTATAGTCGGTACGATTTTAACTTCTTGAAAGGTTAAAAGGAGCAAGTTAAGGACAACGACTGCAAACGTAAATCTAAATGTTGAACCAAACGGTGAAAGATATATTTGCCCCATAAAAGTTGTAAATACAGAGACTAAGACTATTTTTTCAAAATTCTGACGATGCATTTTCTCCTCCAAATAGGGACTGGCTTAACTCTTTTTATTATATCACAATTAGCAAATGGATAACAAAAAAAGATGCACAGTGAATAGTAGCAAACACTGGCATCTGTTGGTAAACCTTTAATTTTTAATCCCGATAAATGCTTTAGTACGTTTCACAAAATTTATTAAGGCGACTTAATCCTTCTTCTATATTTTCCATGCTTGTGGCATATGACAAACGTATATAGTCGTCCACCCCAAAAGCGATGCCAGGGATCACTGCGATGTTTGCATAATCAATTAACAATGCAGCAACTTCCATTGAACCTTTAACTTCAACACCTTCTATGGTCTTACCGAAAAACGCAGATACATCAACCATGACATAAAATGCACCTTTGGGTTCTACACAACTGATTTGAGGCATCGCATGCAGCGTTTTAACCATGTAGTCTTTTCTCGCTTCAAAGGCTAGACGCATGTCTTCGATGGCTGTTTGATCGCCATTTAATGCTTCTATCCCCGCATATTGCGCGATGGTATTTGGATTTGATGTGGCGTGAGATTGAATATTACTCATGATTTTAGCGATGGTTTCAGAGCTTGCTGTATAACCGATGCGCCATCCTGTCATCGCATACGCTTTACTTAAACCATTAACCACGATGGTTCTTTCATAAAGTGCATCTGACAAGGAAGCAATACTAATATGTGTTTCACCATAGATTAATTTTTCATAAATTTCATCGGAAATGATATATAGGTCATGTTTATTTGCCAACTCACCGATGGCCATCAGTTCTTCTTTGCTGTATACCGCTCCTGTTGGATTATTCGGCGAGTTAATAAGGAGGGCCTTTGTCTTGGGCGTAACTGCCTTTTCGAGTTGTTCAGCAGTCACTTTAAATAAGTTAGAGGCCTCTGCTTGAACTAAAATCGGCTCTGCATCCGCCATTTTTGTCAGTTCATAATAGCTTACCCAATATGGTGAAGGGATTATAACTTCATCGCCTGGATTACAAATCGCTTGTAGCGCATTAAACAAACTGTGCTTTGCACCTGAAGATACGACGATTTGCTTGGTGGTATAATTTAAGCCATTGTCAGTTTTAAGTTTGTTACATACCGCTTTTTTTAATTCTAGTAATCCTGAGGCTTCCGTATAACCGATGCCGCCTTTTTCTATTCTTGCGATTGCACAGTCTCTAATCGTTTTCGGTGTGTTAAAATCAGGTTCTCCTGCACCAAAACTAACGATGTTAACGCCGCTTTCTTTTAACTGTTTTGCTTTGGCTGTAATCGCCAAAGTCATCGACTCTTCTATGCCCATGTTTTTTACTGATAATGGTTTCATAACCAACCTCCAAATAAATGAATAATCAACATCCTTAGTATATCAAGACCATGCTAGATGTAGCAATGGATAAAAATTATTAAATTGAAAATAAACTTTTCAAAATTAAGTGTTTTGAACAAAAAGTTTATCATCGTAAAAAAAGTGATGTATGACCCCGTTTGGTGAAACGCTTTCCTGTACAATCGCGTCTATGTGCTTCCCTTTAAAATATAATTTAAGCATCATCAAAGTTAGGCCATGCGTGACGATTAATACATTTGAAATCTCGTTTTCTCGGTTATAATCCTTCACAAGATCTCGAACAAAAGATCCCGTGCGATCGTATATCTGTTGATAGGTTTCAGAATCTTCCAGTTCAAAGGACTCAGGTGTTTCATAAAAGGCTCGTATTGCCTCGGGATATGCTTTTTCTACTTCATCATGCGTCTTCCCTTGCCATGCCCCTAGCCGCATTTCCATCAAACGCGTGTCTAAATTAAAATTAGGATGCGCTTCTCCCACGATGAGTTGTGCTGTTTTTATGGCTCTAGGGCTTGTGGAAACCCAAACTGCATCAAAACAAACGTTACTGAGTTCCTCTTTTAATGCGAGAACACGTGTGATGCCTTCTTCTGTCAGCGGGGAATCGAGCCATCCCTGAAATCTTCTTTCTCTGTTCCATTGTGTTTGTCCGTGACGAATCACATAAATATTTAACATGTCCTTCTCCCATACTAAAAAAATAACGCATCATAAGATGCGTCAGACTGTAGACAAAGTCTACAGTCTGTGAGCTTGTCGAGAAACGTCGAGAACAAGGAAATGAAAAATTCTGCATGCGCAGCGTATTCAAACATACGTAAGAAGGCTGAACTTTGAAGTTGACGCAGTTATCGGCGTTTGTCGTCAAGCTGACGCATCATAAGATGCGTTAGATTCATTTATTAAGACTCATAATGATACCAGTTATCTTCTGACTGTTCTACGGATACATCGACACCGAGTTCATGTGGTGTGGTGAAGTTTTTCTTAAAAGACTCATCACGTAAAACCAAATAGAGTTGCGCTTTTGTCGCATCGATATATGGATTTAAGAAGTGGATGCCCAATGCCCAAAAAAATGTTGCCAATATATACCATCCAATAAAAGATAAGTCGAGGATAAAAATATTAAACTTGTGTCCTTCTGTCATTTGCGTACTTAATTCTACCGCACGCTTCGTCCCGATATTTGGATTATCGGCAAGTATATAAGGGACCATCGAAAATGCATACGCTTTTATGATTCCTGGAATAATTAGCAGTAAAAAGTACAAGAAATTTATAACATCCCTGTAAAACATCGCTTTCGCAATGGGGAAAAAGCGATCCTTTTCAAATGAAAACTTTAGCCGATCTAAACCTACGGAACCATTGGTCCCATCTATGTAAAATCGTCTAGCGCCTACTATTAGTGCATATCCCAACACGACGCGTAAAAAGATAAAAACCACTGCGATCACAAGAAATGCCATTAAAGTCACGCCAAAGAAAATCCAAACGAACTCATGCAAATCAAAAGTTGAGAAAAAGTTGTCCATGCTATAATTAACCGTTGCTTTATTATTATTACCTCGTGCCACGCCATTCGTTACGACGAATATGACGATACTGACCACAAATGCCTTCAAATAATTTTTTGATAAAAACTGTTTGGCTTGTTGTTTCAAATCAGAACGTTCCCACATAAACCCTCCTATGGCCTCTTTTTCTAGAATGTTTCTTTGATGCTCCATTTTGTATTAACAGATAAATCCAAATCAAAATACAGTCTTTTAGCACGTTGTTCCTTCGGAAGAAAGACGCGTACTATAGGACTTTCAGGATATAGTTTGTTTTGATATAGTACGATACCCCGATGGCCAGAATTGAGTATGACACCCGTTCCTGTAGGAAAAATATTTATATGCCGTGCAAAGGTCTCCATAATTTCCGTATCAAAATGTTTGTCGCCGAGATGCGTTATTTCTCTAAAGACCTTATCTGGCATAAACCGCTTTTGGTAAACACGGTCATTGGACATGGCATCATAGACATCTGCAACCGCAACAATCCTTGCGAATAGCGGAATTTTTGTATTTCTAAGTCCTCTGCAATAGCCCGTACCATCATATTTTTCATGATGATGCAATGCAATTCGGGCGGCTTCTTCTTCTATATCCGTTTGAACCAAGATTTCGTAACCATACTCTGTATGTTTTTTAACTTCTGCAAACTCTTCTAAAGTTAATTTTGAAGGTTTCTTTATGATTTCTTCTGGAATCATTATTTTACCAATGTCGTGAAGAATAGCACCCATGCCAAGATTTTTTAGTTCCTCTTTTGTTAATGATAAATCTATGCCTATTATTAATGACAACACGCCGACATTAACCGAATGTTGGTATGTGTAATCGTCCACCGATCGCAACTGTGTAAGCGCAAAAACAAAATCTTTTTTATCCAAGATTTGTTCGATCATGTCTTCAACGATTTTTCCAATTCTTTGGACGTCACTATTGCTCACAGATTTAAACTTCATCATCGTTTTTTTAATCTGGTTTTGAGCATGTGTTCTCGTTTTTTCATGAATCACATCTTGAATATTTAAAGACTTTCTTATGGTGTTAATCGTTTGTGGTGTCATCGTGCCATTATCTTCTACGAATATTTCCTGAACGCCTGCATCAATAAATCGCGGAATATACTGCTCACGAAACATACTCCCCTTTTTTATGAGCAGTACGCCATCGTTACCGTATACATCTTGCGCAATAATAGAACCAGGAATCACCCCACCTATAAAATGTTTTTGCATTTCCCCACCATATAGTATAATTTTTGATGTCTATATATATTTCGACACTATATATGCTTTACTTTATGCCATTTGTGAAGAAATTGCAACTTTTTTTAACATGAATGACTAGATATTGTCCTTTTTTTTGATAATTGGCCTAAAAAACCACTATTTGTTGTGGTTTTACAACTTTTTAAGCGTTCCTAATAACCCTCTTGCTAATGAGCTGCCCACCGTTCGACTTAAACTGTTAACAAATGATTTTGTTATTTTGGTTAAAAAATCATCTGGCTTTCTACCTGGTTTACCTGCCGCCTTTGAAACTGGTTTAGAAACAGATTTGGCTTCAGGTATTTCCGCATTTATATTCACCGTTTGTTTTGCGAGAATTTCATAAGCAGACTCTCTGTCTACCGCTTCATAATACTTTTTATAAAGTGGTTGATTGTTAAAATATTCCACATGCACCACAGCCCCAATGTGACTTTTAGGTGGTAAAATCCAAACGCGTTCTGATACACTTGGCACGCCTTCTTCATCTAAAAAAGAAACCACTGCTTCGCCCAACCCGAGCTCTAGAAACACCTTTTGTAAATCTAAAGCGGGATTTGCTCGATAGCCTTGTACAGCTAACTTGAGTTGACTTATTTCCTTTGCAGTATACGCACGTAAGCCATGTTGTATACGATTGCCCAACTGGCTTAATACAGAATCCGGCAAATCATTAGGCATTTGAGTGATAAAATAAATGCCGATGCCTTTAGAGCGAATGAGTCGAATCACTTGTTCAATCTGACTCAACAAAACATCTGATATTTTATCAAAAATAAGATGCGCTTCATCAAAGAAAAAGACCATTTTGGGTTGGTTCACATCGCCGACTTCCTCATAGTGTTCATAGAGTTCAGATAGGAGCCATAGCAAAACCGTAGCGTAGAGTTTGGGTTGTCTAAATAATTTTGAAGCATCTAGTCGATTGATTAATCCAAATGAATCGACAACGCCTTCAAAATCATTTAAATCTAGTGCTTCTTCGCCAAAGAACACTGCGGCGTCTTGTTGATCAAACATGTTCAATTGACGGTTGATTGCACCTAGTGAGGCTTTATTCATCAGTCCGTATGCGGATGAAAACGTCGTATTATTTTCATACACGTACATAAGCAGAGACTTTAAATCTTTCATATCAAGCAACAGCAGTCCTTCGTCGTCTGCTATTTGAAAAACACTGTGTAGAATCGATGTCTGCGTGTCATTTAATCCTAACAATTTCGAAAGCAACAAAGGGCCCATATTGGATATGGTCGAACGCATAGGCAGACCACACTTGCCAAAGACATCCCAATAGTTTACAGGAAAGCTGCCAAATGTCGTTTCTGCTAAACCGATTGCATCTAATCGCTTTTGTAATTTTTCAGACCATGCGCCTGGTTTTTCAAACCCATTTAAATCGCCTTTGACATCCACTACAAAACTTGGAATCCCACTTGCACTTAATTGCTCCACCATAAGTTTTAACGTAACGGTTTTACCCGTACCTGTAGCACCTGAAATAAGTCCGTGACGATTTAACATGTTTTTACTAAGACCCACACGTGTGCCATCTTCTTTTAATCCGATTTCTAAAACGTTCATCATTTGATCTCCTTATAAACCTAGCGTATTATAATGGCCAAAACCAAGCAATTAATGGTGTTCCTATGATTAAAACGATTACCGTAACAGGCAATCCCATGCGCCAGTAATCATTAAAATGATACCCACCTGGTCCCATGATCAACGTATTCGATTGATGTCCAATCGGCGTCATAAAAGCACAAGAGGAACCCAGTGCAACCGCCATTAACATCGGGTCTACATTGACCCCTAATCCAGTGGCCAAACTAATGCCGATGGGTGCCATCAAAACAGCCGCTGCGGCATTGTTAATAAGATTTGTAAGCAACATGGTAACGAACATTAACAACCCTAGCATCAATGTGGGAGATAATGTCGATTTAGCCAACAACAAAAGATTGGCGATACTGTCTGCTGCACCTGTCGTCTGTAAAGCTTCACCGAGGGGTAACATAGCGCCAAGCATGACGATCACTGGCCAATCGATGCTGTCATAAATTTCTTTAACGGAGATGAGCTTTGTTAATACCATTATTACCGCAGCAAGTGCAAATGATATTTGAACACTTAAAAAACCAAATGAAGTTAACAGTATAGAACCTAGAAAGACCGACATTGCAAGTGCTTTATGTTTGGTCATGGCTAAAGAGTTAATCGTGATGCCCCTTTCCGCAAGGGGTAAACCTTTTAGTCTAGATAGCACACTTTGAATGTTTTCATCTGCAACTTGAAGCAACAGAATATCTCCCGTTCGATACCGCACTTGTCCAAGTCGTCCACGCACTTGGACACCTTGCCTTGATATCGCAACCAAATTCACATTATACGTGTTTCTAAGTTGTACCGATATGGCAGTGTGTCCTATGAGTGGCGAATCATCTCTTAATACCATCTCAAGGAGGGCAAAATCGGTTTTTTTAGATTTATCATCCGATTGACTGGGTTTGGTACGCGCGCCTTTTAAATGAATACCTGATTTTTCTACGAGTTTTGAAAGATCTGAAGGTTCAATTCGCACCACAAGTACATCTTCTTTTTCGATGACTTCACGCGCATGTGGTGCAATGATATTGATGCCATTTCTAACGATGTTTATGACATTGACATCAACACCATTTAGCAAACTAAAATCTTTTAGTGACTTACCCACCATCTTATTGCCCTCTGGGATAACAAGTTCAGATAGATAATCTTCAACTTTAAACAGCGCATCTCCTTGATCCTTGCTTTTGCGATTTGGGATAAGTCGCCAGCCAATAAGTGCGACGAATAATATGCCGACTACCGTTACGCCGATCCCCACTGGTGCGAAATCAAAGAAGTTAAAAGGTGATTGAACCACTTGATTCCGATACATCGATATAATTAAGTTAGGGGGTGTGCCGATTTCTGTGATTAAACCGCCAAAGAGCGATGCATATGCAACAGGCATTAATAAATACGAGGGTGAAATATCATTTTCTTTGCCTATTTTAATGGCAATAGGCATGATTAATGCCAATGCCCCCACATTGTTCATAAAACTTGATAAGAAAGCCGTAATCCCCATTAAACTGAGTAGTTTTATGCCGATACCACCCTTGAGTTTATTAACATATAGCGTGATAGAATCCATCGCACCGACGTTCATTAGCCCTTTGCTTACCACTAAAATGGCGGCTACAGTTATAACCGCAGGATGAGAAAAACCATTAAATGCGTCATTTGGCGCAACGATGCCCGTAAGCGTCACGATGAGTAGTGCGATCATAGCCACGATATCATATCTGATTTTTGCTTGTATAAATAGAAAAAGTGCTAAAAGGATTACACTTAAAACGATAATTTGTTGGATCATAATGGCTACCTCCAATACACGTATTGTCTCATTATTTTAACATATAAACTGGATTCTGTATCCATTTTTATATTTTGTATTTATCTTTTGTATAATACGATGCGTATGATATAATTAGGGTATCGAAATAAACAAGGAGGCACACAATTATGAATGCAAAACGACTTAATCGCTCGGAAGTACCTGTCGAGCAAACTTGGAACCTAGTTGATTTATTTGAAAGCAGAGAAACATGGCAATCAATGTTAGAAGAAAATGCACGTGCTTTTGACGATTTAACACAGTTTAAAGGCATCCTAGCCAATTCTCCTGAAACGCTTTATACCTGTATGGTCCAACTCGAAGCAGCCTATTCAGATCTCGTTAGATTGTCCACATATGCATCCCTTAGACAATCAGAAGACGGTACGAATCCCATCAATCAAGAGGATGGCATGCTATTATCGAGTGTTTCTACAACCTCACTCACAAAAATTGCCTTTATTGCATCTGAAATTACGGCACTTGATGCAGAAGCTTACCACGCACTTTATAAAAACAAACCAGCGTTAAATACTTATAAAAACTATCTCGATGAACTGTATGACTTAAAAAAGCATAAACTCTCTCCTGAAACCGAAGAGGTTTTGGCAAGTTTAGGCGAAGCATTAAACGCACCTTATCGCACATACTCAATTAGCAAAGCTGCAGATATGAAGTTTGACGATTTTGAAGTCCCTACACAAGACGTTACATTGCCGAACTCTTTTGCACTCTATGAAACAAAATACGAATTTTCACCTGATGCAGAAGTAAGACATATGGGTTATGTGGGCTTTAACAAAACACTTCATCAATATAAAAACACGTATGCATCTATATATGCCACAGAAGTAAAAAAGCAAGTGGCCTTGAGTAAGCTTAGAAATTATCCATCGGTTACAGAAATGTTGCTTCATTCTCAAAAGGTTTCACTCGAAATGTATAACCGTCAAATTGATTTGATCTACACAAAACTCGCACCTCATATGCAAAAGTTTGCTCAGATAAAAAAAGAAGCATTGGGTCAAGAAACGTTACATTATTGGGATTTAAAAGCGCCACTTGACTACAGTTTTAATCCGCCAGCGGACTATATGGCGATTAAAGAAACCCTTTTGAAAGCACTTTCTATCCTTGGAAAAGATTATTTAACCATCATCGAACGCGCATTTGAAGAGCGTTGGATTGATTACTCCGATAACATAGGCAAAGCAACAGGTGCATTTTGTGCATCGCCTTATGGTGTTCATTCTTATATCCTCATCAGTTATCAAGAGTCTATGCGTTCGGCTTTTACACTTGCACATGAACTGGGCCATGCGGGTCATTTTATGCTCGCAAATAAGGAACAACGCATTTTTGACACGCGTCCTTCTACTTATTTTGTTGAAGCGCCATCAACCATGAATGAGATTTTGCTTGCAGATTATCTGATGAAACAAGAAGATCATCCGAGAATGAAGCGATGGGTTATTTTACAACTCATGGGGACCTACTACCACAACTTCGTTACACACCTCTTAGAAGCCGAATTCCAGCGTCGTGTGTATGCTTTTGCTGAGCAAGGGGGATCACTAACCTCTAAGTTCCTTTGTGAAACCAAATTAAATGTCATTCGTACATTCTGGGGTGACTCTGTTTCGATTGATGAAGATGCAGGCCTTACATGGATGCGCCAACCCCATTATTACATGGGATTATATCCCTATACGTATTCTGCTGGGCTCACCGCTTCAACGGCTATTGCGACTCAAATTTTTAAAGAAGGCCAACCGGCTATCGATCGTTGGTTAGAGGTATTAAAAGCAGGAGGCAGTCTTTCACCAGAAGCACTATTAAAATCTGCTGGCATCGATATGACCACAGCCGCCCCTATTGAAAGTGCGATTGAATATGTAGGTTCACTTATTGATGAACTAGAAGTGCTTTTTAAAAACTAATTAAAGACGAAAAAAAGGCATTTCTCATCCGATGGACTGAGAAGTGCCTTTTTATATTATCTCTTGTAATAAAAAAACGTTTTACTCGACTCAAAATTATAACGCTGAGGCTGAATGATTTGCTCCGTACTCCCAACAAAGAAATAACCGTCATTGACCAAAGAAGCATAGAATTTTTTATACATTTCATCTTTCGCTTCTTCTGTGAAATAAATCATAACATTTCTACAGACGATTAAGTCATACCCTTTAGGATATTCATCGAGCAGTAAATTCATCTTCTTAAACTCAACACAATTTTTCACTTCATCTTTTATTCTAAACCCTTTACCAACGGGTTCAAAAAATCGCGTCACGTATTGAGGAGGGACATTTTTGATGCTCTTGTCCGTATACATCCCAATCTTTGCTTTATTGAGTGCTTCATCGTCAAAATCCACCGCTAAAATTTTTATGTCCTTAAGTGGTACAAACTCGCTTAAACACATAACCAAAGAATACGGTTCTTCACCTGTTGAACAAGCAGCAGACCATATTTTAGGACGTTTGGTGCGTTTTAAAAGCGCTGGTATAATGTCTTCGCGCAATGCATCCCACTGTGAAGGGTTTCTATAAAACTCAGATACATTGATCGTCAAATAGTTTACAAACTCATCAAACGCATTTTTATCCGTTTCTAGCAATTTAAAATATGCCTCAAATGAAGTCAATGCATGTCGTGAAATTAATGATTCAATACGCCTTTTCATTTGACGTTCTTTATAAAGAGACAAATCCAATTTTGTCTTAGTAAACACTTTCGTCTTAAATTGTTCGTATCCTTCCATAAGTCACTCCCACCCTTTGAATTTGTTCAAAAAAAGCCGATCATTCATCGGCTTGTTTTAATCGTACTATTCAACTTCACTAGTTGATTCTTCTTTAACTTCAACTTCTTCAACTACGATTGGTTCGTGAACTGCTTTCATAGAAAGTTTTACTTTCTTTTCTTCAGCAACGTATTCTAAAATGCGAATTTCTACTGTTTGGTTCACTTTTAATACGTCAGAAGGCTTTTCAACGTGTTCCTTAGCAATATGTGAAACGTGTACAAGGCCTTCTATGCCTGGTTCAAGCTCAACAAATGCACCAAAATCAGTTAAATTTACAACTTTGCCATTATAAATGCCATTCACTTCGTATTTGTCTTCAAAGTTTGCCCATGGTTCAACAGACAATTGTTTTAAACTTAATGAAATTTTGTTTTCATCTTTGTTTGCATCGATGATTTTAACATCAACCATTTGACCTACGCGAACAAATTCTGAAGCAGGTTTGATTCTACCCCAACTCATTTCAGTTACGTGTACAAGACCGTCCATACCACCGATATCAACAAATGCGCCAAAGTTAGTAATACGCTTAACTTCGCCTTTAACCACTTGACCGATTTCAATCGTAGACCAGAATTGCTCTTTTGCTGCTTGTTTTTCAATCATAGCAAATTCTTTATGTGAGAATACTGCTCTTCTTTTTTGTCTGTTGATTTCTATCACTTTAACCTTTAGTTCTTGGCCATGATAAGGTTTAAGATTTTTTACAAATCGATCAGATAACTGAGAAGCGGGAATGAACCCTCTAATTTCTTTGTAGAATGCAATCAAACCACCATTTACTGATTCAGTCACACGAACCAAAATTGGCTCATCTTTTTCATGTATTGCTTCTAATTCTTCCCAATCTTTATCTACATTAACTTTTCGAAGCGATAAAAGTATATTACCTTCGCCATTATCATGGCTTACGATAAATACATCTAAATCGTCGCCTACTTTAAAATTCTTTTGAAGATCAAAATTTGCATCCGCAGAAACTTCGTTTCTTGGAATTACGCCGTCAGATTTATAGCCAATGTTAACAATAAGAACATCAGCATTAACTTGAATTATGCTTCCCTTAACAATTGACCCTCTTCTTGGAATTTTCAATGATTCTTCGATTTGCTCCATCATTTCAGCCATTGAATTGTGATTATCCATTAAAAAAATACCTCGCCTTCGTTTTCTATTTTAAGAATGACCGATTGGATTATCCAATCAGGTGTTGATGCACCGGCAGTAATGCCTACAACTTTTTTACCAATTAATTCATCACCGTTTAAATCATCCTTAGTTTCTATATGAGTTGTTGGAACATACTTGCTACAAATCTCAGCAAGTTTTATGGTGTTAGAACTGTGCTTGCCACCGACTACGATCATGTAATCGACTTTTTTTGCAAGTTCTAAACAGGCATTTTGCCTTTGTTCAGTCGCTAAGCAAATGGTATTATAGATGCTTATATCAGAATAACGCGCTTTTAAAGCGTCCGAAATTTCGTCCCATTTCTTCATGTTAAATGTCGTTTGTGCGACCACACAAATCGGACGTGCTGACAATTCTAAAAGATCTACTTGATCAATATGATCGATTATCACTGCTTGATAATCACACCATCCATTAATACCGATCACTTCAGGATGAAATGCATTTCCTACAATGATTATATTATACCCTTTTGAAGCATAAGTTGAAACTTTATTTTGAATTTTTTTTACATATGGACATGTTGCATCATAAATTTTAAGTCCTTTTTGCTCAGCTTCGTCATAAACTGATTTTGGTGCGCCATGAGATCTAATCACTACACCTATTTCGGACGTTTCAGAAGCATGCATTTCAGAAAGCTCTTTTATGATTTTTACACCTTGGTCTTCATAATATTTTGTGACTTGATCATTATGAATAATAGGCCCTAATGTATGAATTTTCTCTTGCGCCAAAACCAAATCATCTAAGATTTTAACTGCGCGTTTAACACCATAACAAAAACCTGAATGTTCTGCAACTAAAATTTTCATATAAACCTCGTTATTATAACATACCCTTATAAGATTTGTCTATCCTTGAAATATGAACAAAATATGGCGTCGCTATTTAAGTTTGTAATGCTTTAAATCAGAATAGATAAGTGTCATAATCTCTTGAGAAAGTCCTTCGTATACTTCACTTTCTAATTTTTGATCGTAATATACATCAAAAACGATAGGTGCATGAAAAACAACTCTTAAGGGTTTGCCGATTTTATAAAAAGAATCAATCGTAATGGGCAACACAGGCGTTTTCGTTTTAATGGCAAGCATCGCCGTACCCGCTTTAACTTTTAAAGGCTCAAATCCACTGTTTCTTGTTCCTTCAGGAAACAAACCCAAGCTTTGCTTTTCTTTGAGAATCGATAATGCAACCTTAATCGCTTTTAAGTCATTATTATCTCGATCCACAGGAAAAACACCAATACGTCTTAAAAAAGCACCAACAATAGGGTTTTTAAAAAGTTCTTTCTTCCCCATAAAGCGCGTTTTAAACGGCAACAGTGCACCTAAAACCATAGGATCTTGCAGATTTAAGTGATTCGCGCAAACAACATAGTGCGTATTTAAATCCAAACGGTCTAGCCCTTCAACTTTTAGTTTAAAAAATAACCGATAATACGCATATGCGCCATATTTACATATTCTATATAATAAATTCATCTTACTTCTCCACTTTTACCAAAGATATGATTTTACGAATCACATCATCTATGCTTAAATGCGTGGTATCGATTTCTATGGCGTCTGCTGCACGCATTAAAGGCGATATTTCACGTTCAGAGTCTATCTTGTCACGGGTAATGATCTCTTCAGTGATCACTTCAAGCGATGCTTCAAAGCCTTTTGATTCTAACTCGAGCATTCTCCGCTTGGCGCGTTCTACAGGATCGGCTATTAAGAAAAACTTATAGGTCGCTTGTGGTAAAACCACCGTTCCAATGTCTCTGCCATCCATAATCACCGGTTGATTTAAAGCAATTTCTCTTTGTAAGATGACCATTTTTTCTCTCACATAACCCACTTTAGAAACATCAGAAACACAACGTGTAACTTCAGGTGTACGAATCGCCTCAGTAACATCTTCTCCATTTAACTGAATTGATTTTGGCGATATATCCAACTGAATGTCATCAACCAAAGTTTTTAAAGCCGTTTCATCATCAAAGGATAAGTTTGCTTTCATCGCAGCATAGGTTACTGCACGGTACATAGCACCTGTATCAAGATAAGTAATATTAAGTAACTGCGCAACCGCTTTTGCAACGGTACTTTTGCCAGAACCCGCAGGTCCATCGATCGCTATTTGTAACTGTGACATGAAACACCTCATTTAAAAAGTAATACCACCCAGTGGTGGTATCATATTGATTATAACGTATCTTATGCAATATATCAAACATCAAAATAGGACTATGGCATGAGCCAAGTCCCATTTTCATTTATTTTAGACTATAGATGCCATAGTCTTCCCATATTTTTTCTAATTTCTCTAGGTTCTTTTCTACACCTTCTTTGCGTAAACTCACCCCGATAATAATGGCATTAATTAAGCTCATCGGTGCAACAAATGAATCAATAAATGTATTCATGTTGTACTTAGCCGTTAAGCAATACTTCACTTTATCGAATAAAGGGGAATTAAAACCATCGGTAATACCCAAAATCGTCGTATTATTTTTAATGGCATAATCCACACAATCATACGTCCGTTTCGAATATCTTGGGAATGAGAAAACGATCATAACGTCTTCATCAGATAAATTTAAAAGTTGATCATACACATCTTGTGCCGTCTCATAAATTACGTGAATTTGAGGCAAAATAAAATTCAAATAAAAACCTAAATAATTCGCCAACACCGATGAACTTCTAAGTCCGAGAATGTAAACTTTGCGGGCATTGATAATTTCAGAGATAAAATCATCCATGAGTTTCGGATTAAATTGATCGATGGTCTGTCTAATATTATCGATATCATTAATCATAATCTTCGCTAAATAATCGGACTCTTTGTGCTCTTTCGACATCTCAAATCTTTGAACCGTAGTCAACTTGGTTTTTATGGTTTCTTGTAGTTCCTTTTGAAGTTCGGGATACCCCTCATAGCCGATAGCACTTGCAAATCTGACGACAGTAGACTCGCTAATATTTACGTGCTTGCCAAGTGCTGATGCGGTCATAAATGCTACTTTATCGTAATTTGATAATATATAATCCGCTATCTTCCGATGGCTTTTGCTCAACGTCACATATTTTTGTCTAATACGCCCTAGTAAGTCTGAACTGCCCATATTAGTACCCCTATCTTCAAATGCTCATTTTTATTTAAGACAAAAGACCTTCAGCCAATTCATAGCCTTTTTTAAGTGCAAGTTTGTTTAAGTCTTCTGTTCCTTTTGGAATTCTTGATAATATTGCTTTTTCTAGACTCTCATCTGTAACGATACCTGTAAGTCTAACGATAAGACCTAGTGCGACGATATTTGCTACGATTTCTTTTCCCACTTCTTGAATCGCCGTTTTGATAATCGGTAAACGATAAATGTTTTTCGCAACGAGTTGTGCGGGTAAAACGATAGAATCATCAACGATGATCGTGCCATCTTCAGTAATATCTGAGATGTATTTATCACATGCAATTTGCGTTAATGCCAAAGACATATTCGGTAATGTAACTTTGGGAAAATCTATGCTTTTATCGCTTATAATAACTTCAGCTTTACTTGCACCACCTCTTGCTTCTGGTCCATAACTTTGCGTTTGAATCGCATTTTTGTGATCTAATAAAGCGGCTTCTGCTAAAATTATGCCCGCAGTAATGAGGCCTTGTCCACCTGATCCAGATAATCTCAATTCTAATTGCTTACTCATCTCTATTCTCCTCGCCTTTTTAAAAGGTCCAAATGTTATAATCTGGTCGCCTATTTATTAAAATGCTCGATGATTTTGGCGTATTGATCGGTATATTCTGGTTCAATAATGTTGATGAACTCACCCATCAAGAACTTACCTTCTTTTTTCTCTTGTGGCAATTTTTCAGCGACTTTGACATCGACAAAATTGTCTTTTAACCATGTCATCATGTCAACAACAGAACCTTTTTTATTCTTTCTGCCATAGTATGTTGGGCAAATAGAAATCGCTTCTACGAGAGAAAAACCCTTATGCTTAATCGCAGCTTCTATTAATTTATCCATTTGTGGCACATGGTAAGCAGTGGTTCGAGCAGAATAAGTTGCACCTGCTCCTATCGCCAACTTCGCGATATCAAAAGGCTTATCGATGTTGCCATAAGGTGCCGTAGTGCCTTTTTCATTGGTTGGTGTAGTCGGTGAGTATTGTCCACCTGTCATACCATAGATGTTATTATTAAAACAAATAGTCGTTAAGTTAATGTTTCTTCTTGCAGAATGGATTAAATGATTGCCACCGATTGCAGACAAATCGCCATCACCAGCAATTACGATTACTTCAAGGTCTGGATTTGCAAGTTTCACACCCGTAGCAAATGCAAGTGCACGACCATGTGTGGTATGAAGCGTATTAAAGTCCATGTAACCTGGTGCTCTTGATGAACAGCCGATACCTGAAACGATACAAACTTTATCTTTGTCTAAACCTAATTTTTCTATGGCACGTGCTATCGAAGCCATGATGATGCCGTGACCACATCCCGGACACCAGATATGTGGAAACTTATCCATACGGAAATAATTTTCTACCAAAGGATGATTCATTACAATACCTCCTTAAATTTACGGATCAGTTCATCTGGCGTTAATACTTCACCATTGGCTTTGCCACAGAAACGAACAGGACAATTGCTTTTTACAACGCGCTCTACTTCTAGTATTAACTGGCCGTAATTTAACTCAGCAACAATAATATCTTTAACTTGTTCACTTAATGTATTTACGCGTTCATTTGGAAATGGCCAAAGTGTAATGGGTCTAAACAAACCCACTTTAATGCCTTCTGCACGAAGTGTTTTAACTGCTGCCTTAGCGGTTCTCGCCGTTCCACCATAAGCCAATATTAAATACTCGGCATCTTCTGTTTCAATCTCTTCATACGTAATGATGTCATCTTTATTAGCTTCAATTTTATCCATTAAACGATCCATAAGGCGACCCGCATTAGCCGTGCTATTGCTTGGGAAACCTGTTTCGTCATGCATAAGACCTGTAACATGGTATCTAAAACCGCTGCCGAAATCGGCCATTTTAGGTACGAGATCGCCTGCTTCAACTTTATATGCCTGATAATTGTCGCCTAAATTTGGTTTGATTCTATTATAAACTTCGATTTCAGATTGCTCTGGAATTTCGATTTTTTCTCTCATATGACCTGTTATTTCATCTGTTAAAAGTATTACAGGCATTCTATATTTTTCTGCTAAATTAAAAGCGCGAATGGTTAAATCAAATGTTTCTTTTACTGAGTCTGGTGTTAAACAGATTACTGGATGATCACCATGTGTTCCCCACATCGCTTGCATAACATCGCCTTGACCTGGCGCTGTTGGTAATCCCGTACTAGGACCACCTCTTTGAACATTAACGATTACCAAAGGAATTTCTGTTAAAGCTGCATAACCGATATTCTCTTGTTTAAGTGAAAAACCTGGACCAGAAGTTGCTGTCATTACTTTGGCACCTGTTAAAGATGCGCCAATTGCAGCTGCAATTCCTGCGATTTCATCTTCCATTTGTATAAACTTGCCACCAATTTTCGGTAATTTTTCTGCGGAGAGTTCTGCAATTTCAGTTGAAGGGGTAATTGGGTAGCCTGAATAAAATGTCATACCTGCCATTAAAGCGCCTTCAACACACGCTTCATTCCCTTGAAGAAACTTGACTTTTCTCGCCATTATTCTTTACCTCCTAAAAAAATTGCAAAATCAGGGCATCTCATTTGACACATGCCGCATTTGATACAGTTGTCACGATCAAGCATCATCACTTTACCGTTTTCGTTAAACCCCAATACTTTTTTAGGACAAAATGCAATACAAATCCCACATCCTTTACACCACGCTTCGTTGATGTGAATGGTTAAATCTTCTTTTGAACCAGCCATTGGAAATCCTCCTTTACTCTCCCTTTCATCATACCATAGGTGTATGGTTTTGCAAGGATTATTTCATTTTTGAAAGACAAATTTGCAAATTTGCAATTTGTCTTTCAAACTGTATGATTGGCTTCTTGTATCACTGTATACAAATAGAGTTGTATGTGTTTTTTATTCACCTTCTGATTTACAGGGTCTTTTAAAAAAATCGCTAATTGACGACAATCGATACTGATCGCCCGTCGCTTCAAACCGTTCAAAAACGTATAATTTGCCTTCGAGTTCAGTGGATTGACTAGAACATGCAACAGAAACAACGCCGTGTAAATCCATGCTATTAAGAACCGCCCGAATGAGTCCATCTCCAAATCGTTGTCTTCTATGTGCTGGCTTCACATAAATATAATGAATATAGCCCATGGTATGCTCTAAAATATCGTAAGCACATGCGCCTATTATTTCGCCGTCCACCTCTAGAATAAAACCATTTTGACTCTTTACCGCTTCACAATATTTGCCTTCTTGTTTCATAAATGCTACCAACAACTCTCCTGGAACGGGTTTAAACTGCAACATTTTCTGTCTCCTTTTCAGTAAATCCTTTAAAATCTTCTATTTGTGGCAAATCATTTAAAGACTTAAATCCAAAACTCTTTAAAAAGACATCTGTGGTGCCAAAAATTTGTGGCCTGCCTATTTTTTCGAGTTTTCCTTTGACTTCGATTAATTCTCGATCTGCCAAACTCTGAATGGCTCCATCTGAGTTAACCCCTCTAATTTGCTCGATGTCTAGTTTTGTGATGGGTTGTTTATAGGCAATAATCGCTAATACTTCAAGCGCAGAATTTGAAAGCCCCTTGCTTTTCGTCGTTGTGCATAATTGCTCAATGTAGTTATAATTTTCTTTTAAGGTGCAAAACTGATAGTGTTTATTTGTTTCGATAATTTGAATGCCACGCTTATCCTGTTTGTAAGTTTCCATCATATCATGAAGCATTTGCTCCACTTTAGTCGGCTTTTGATTGATTATTTTCGCAATTTTATAAAGGCTTAATGGTTCGGCCCATGCAAATAGTATGGATTCTATAATAGAATGCATTTCTTTTTCCGTTAAGATTTCATTGTTCACGCCATAACTCCTTCTTCAACTGCATCAATTTGTGCTTCTCTTTTCGATATCTCTATTTCTCCAAACAGCTCGCTCTGCTTTATTCGAATCTCTTTCAATTTCAGGAGTTCTAACAACGCCAAAAAAGTTACTACGACTTCCTCTTTGGTGATGCTTTCACCAAAGAGCATTGAAAAATTAAAATTTCCCAATCGTTTAAGTTCAAACCTAATCTGTTTAAATTTATCTTCTACTGTAAAATGATCTCTCTTTATCCCCTTAAAATAAGTTTGTCTATTTTCATCAAACCGATTCATTTTGATCATAAGTCGTTTCACAGCCTCAACCAAAAGGGATGCTTCTAAATCCTTATTCAATTCTGATTTGGGTACATTTTGAATGTATTGATTTAAATCGTCTTGTTCTCTAAAAATCACTTCATCTAAAGTGCCTTCAGTGTTTCTTAACTGCATGGCCATTTCTTTAAATAACTTATAAGCTACCAATCGCTTTACGAGTTCAAGTCTAGGATCTTCATGTGCAAACTCATACACTTCCATTTCATTTTGATCGGGTAATAACATTTTGGACTTAATCTCTAAAAGTGTCGCCGCCATAACGATGAACTCCGAGGCAAAATCCAAATCGAGTGTATCCACATCTTTAATCGCATCAAAATATTGAGCCGTAATACTTACGATGGGTATGTCGTAAATATCCACTTCTTCTCTCGTTATTAAGTGTAGCAGCAAATCCAAAGGGCCTTCAAAAGCATCTAATTTTATGTCAATACGCATCATATTTTCTCACAATCCAATTTATTTCATCTATTTTTGTCATAGGTAAACCTGAGTCCACTTTATAAGCGAGTAACGCCTCTTTAAGTTGCCCCATAATTTCACCTGAGGGTATGCCCAGTTCTAATAAATCTTTGCCCGTTATCACGATCTTTATGTCTTTCAAATCTGTATAGTAATGGATAATTCTATCTTTTTCCCAAGCGCTTGTATGCTCCGAGTAAATTAGATACATCAATGTCTCCACGCTATATTTATTCAAAAGTTTATACCATAAATAGTCAGATGTCACATCCACCATGGATTCCTTTTTATAAGCGAGAATCTCATTAACGCGATCCGTAAGTTGTCTATCAATCCCCTGTATAAACGCTATATCATCCGCATACATAGCAAGCATGATGAAAATCGAGTGATCGGCTTTGGGAAACGCCTCAATTACATGCACACCCATGTCACTAAAAAACCTGGGCGAGGGATTGCCTCTCAATAAATCGTATGCGTACAGTTTTTCGAATACACGTTTATAACTACTGAGTTGCGTATACTTATAGAGCATATTTTTGTATCGTCCCAAAGCGCATTGATGTATGACATTCCGATTAATCGCATCAAAAAACAAACGCTCCGTTTCTTTTTCAAAATAAAAATCCAGTACCGTCATATACTTAACCGCTCTTAACAACCGCGTAGGATCTTGCAAAAAAGATTGCGCATTCAAAATACGAAGGGTTTTATTTCTAAGATCCCACTCAAATTGAGGATGTGCCTTATAAATACATGACACTTCTAAAGTGCCTGAGGTTATACGGTCAATCATCCTTTCGTCTAATTTTACATATGCCGTGTTAATGGTGAAATCACGCCGCCACAAATCCTCTTCAAAACTTCCTGGAGCAAGTTCTGGCAACCCGCTATGACCGGTATATTTTTCACTGCGAAACAAAGCGATATCGATATTATAAGGATCCACCTTAAAATTTAACGTATTGAGATTCGAAAACTTGACATCGTACTTATCTTTTAATTGATTGCCAAATGCATCTAAATTTCCATCCACGACAAAATCCAAATCAAAAAATGGATTTTTAAGTAGTGCATCTCGAACACTGCCCCCCACTAAATATAAAGTGATATTTAACTGCCTTGCATGATGCAACATATCATATAGAAGATCGTCCATAAAGAATACCTCACTCACCATTATACCGTTCAGACAATCATTTTACAATGCCCGAACGACGCATAAAAAAACAGTTCTATACCCTTCAGGGGCAAAGAACTGTCTTAAATTTTTTATTTGGTTATTCGATTATTTCATAGATATATTGAGTAGGTTCTGGTTGATTTGAACTAAACATAAACGCCGTGCGAACGACTTTTTCCACTTCTAAGACATCTGGTGAATTGCTATGAAGCACACAAAGGACATCCCCTAAATTTACGTGGTCACCCATTTTTTTAGCAACAGTAATGCCCGCTGCAAAATCTATGACATCTTCTTTTCTTCTTCTGCCAGCGCCAAGCATCATCGCAGCAATACCCACCTTCTCGGCATCAAAACCTGCAATATATCCTTCCATATCTGATTTGATATCCAAATGATATTTCGCTGTTGGCAATTTTTCTGGATGATCGACAACTTGTGGATTGCCACCTTGAATCTCGATGAACTTCTTCAAAAGTTCTATGGCCTCACCTGAAGCAATTACTTTCTCAAAATGTGCTTTCGCCTCAGTGGTTTCCTTAAACGCACCACCCAAGACTGCCATGTAAGAGGCGATGGTCAAAGCAACTTGTGTTTCGTCTTCTGCACCGTGGCCACGTAATACTTCTATTGCCTCTTTAATTTCATTTGCATTTCCTACTTCATGACCCAACGGCTGATCCATATTCGTTATGACAGCAACTGTTTTTCGATTGAGCGCATTGCCGATATTTACCATGGTCTTAGCCAGCTCACGTGCGTCATCTAGTGATTTCATAAATGCACCAGAACCAACTTTTACATCTAAAACGATGGCATCTGTTCCAGCAGCGATTTTTTTACTCATGATTGAACTTGCAATTAATGGAATACTATCAATCGTGCCCGTTACGTCACGCAACGCATATAGTTTTTTATCCGCTGGGGTAAGATTGCCCGTCTGTCCGACGATGGCCATTTTATAGGTGTTCACATTATTGATAAAGGTTTCGTTACTCAGTTCTACTTTAAAACCTTCAATCGCTTCTAACTTATCGATCGTTCCACCTGTATGTCCTAAACCTCTACCTGACATTTTAGCCACTGGCACACCAACCGATGCTACGAGCGGGATAACGATTAAGCTAATTTTATCACCTACACCGCCAGTAGAATGTTTATCCACTTTTATGCCCTGAATCTGACTAAGATCCACCACATCTCCTGAATGAACCATGGCATGGGTCAAATCTGCGATTTCTTGTGTATCCATCCCTTTAAAATAGATTGCCATAAGCAGCGCTGACACTTGATAATCCGGTAAATCGCCGCTTGTATAGCCATTAATAACAAACTCAATTTCTTCTTTTGTTAAACGTTCACCGTGTTTCTTTTTATTTATTAAATCTACAATGCGCATACTTGCCTCCAGATGCTCAATTAAGCGATTTCTACGATTCTGTTTACGAGTTTGATGAAAGTGCCCTGCACTCTATTGGCTACTTCTACCACTTCTTGGTGATTTAGAGCGGTTTTTTGAATACCAGCAGCCATATTTGTAATACAAGAAATACCTGTAACTTTCATCCCCATATGTGCTGCAACCAACGCTTCCGGCGCAGTGGACATGCCCACTGCATCTCCGCCTAGCATTTTTGCGAGTCTCACTTCAGCAGGCGTTTCATAAGCAGGTCCTGTAAAATAGAAATAAACACCTTGTTTCAAATCGATATCGAGCGCTTTTGCTTCTTCAAGTACGCGTGCATTAAAAGAAGGACTGTAAATCGTAGAAACATCTGGAAATCTCGGTCCTAGTGAAGACTCATTAGGACCCATAAGTGGGCTGTGTCCCATAATATTAATTTGATCTGTAATTAGCATCAAAGTTCCACCACTAAAGGATTCATTTGTGCCACCAGCAGCATTTGTTAACAGCACGTGATTTACACCAAGAGCCTTTAATACGCGCACTGGAAAAGTTATTTCTTGCATGGTGTAACCTTCATAATAATGAAAACGACCTTGCATCGCGATAACCGTTTTTCCTTTCAACTGGCCGATAACAAACTGACCTTCATGACCCTCAACTGTGGAAACTGGAAAGTGTGGAATTTCACTGTATTTGATTTTAACGGGTGCTTCTATCTCGTCTGCAAGAATACCAAGACCAGAACCGAGTATAAGCCCCATTTCAGGTTTCACATCAATTTTACTTTCAATATATGCTTTTGCTTCGTTCATTTTTTCTAATAAATTAATCATTAAATCCTCCTAAAGTATCTCTTTCTTAAAACTTGTGCCATACGGTGTCGCTTTAATACCTAGTATGTCTGAAACCGTGGCAGCAACATCCGCAAATGTTTTACGTGTGCCAATATCTACGCCCGCTTTTACTTGCTCGCCATAAATCATAATTGGAATGTACTCACGCGTATGGTCTGAACCTTTATACCCTGGGTCATTGCCATGATCGGCAAGAATAATCATTAAGTCCGTCGGTTTCATCGCAGCAAACAATTCTGGGAATCTAGCATCCACTTCTTCTAAAGATTTTTGATACCCTTCTACATCTCTTCGATGACCATATTTCGCATCAAAATCAACCAAATTCGTAAAGAGGATCCCTTCAAAATCTTGTTTAAGATAATTTAAAGTTTGGTCTACACCATCCATATTATCTTTTGTGTGCACATCTTCAGTGATGCCTTCACCATCATAAATATCTACGATCTTACCCACGGCTTTCACATGTAATCCAGCCTCTTTTGCATAATCCAACACCGTCTTGTCAAAAGGTTTCAAACTGTAATCGCGGCGATTTGAAGTACGCTGATAATTGCCTGACGTCCCTATAAAAGGTCTTGCGATTACGCGCGCTACCTGATCTTCTCCTCTTAATAAATCCCTCGAAAACTGACACATGTCATAAAGTTCATCTAAAGGTATAACTTCTTCATGTGCCGCTATTTGAAAAACGCTATCTGCTGAGGTATAAACGATGGGATTGCCAGTACGTACATGCTCATCACCTAATTCATCAAGAACGACGGTACCTGAGGCCGGTTGGTTGCAAAGCACTTTTCTACCCGTTTTTGCTTCAAAAGCATCAATAATATGCTTAGGAAAGCCATTAGGATACGTTTTAAAAGGATGTTCTATATAAAGTCCAGCGATTTCCCAGTGTCCTGTGGTTGTGTCTTTTCCATTTGACGCTTCCAGTGAACGACCATATGCACCCAGTGGCTTTTCTGCCTTAGGGATGTAGTCTACGCCTTCTATGTGCCCAAGACCCAGTGCAATCATATTTGGAATGTTAAAATTTTCAGTGGCTGTTGCAATGCTTTTCAAAGTATTAACATTTATATCGCCAAAAGATTCAGCATCAGGTAATCCACCTATACCTACACTATCTAAAACAAATAATACCACGCGTTTAATCATAAAATCCTCCTTCAAAAAAATTAGAGCCTAGACTAGGCTCTTGGGTGTGTTTTTTCATAAATATCTCTAAGCTTGGAATTCGTCATTTCAAGATATATTTGCGTAGTCGCTACATCAGAATGACCCATCATTTCTTGAACAGCTTTCAAATCTGCACCGTTTTGAACCAAATGGAACGCAAAGGAATGTCTAAGCGTATGTGGCGTAATGGATTTTTTTATACCCGCCTCTTCTGAATAACGCTTAATGACTTTCCAAAATCCCTGTCGGGTCAGTTGCTTACCATAGTAATTCACAAATAATGCCTCTTCTTCACCGCGAATCAACTCTGTTCTTCCATCTTTCAAATAGAAGTCGATCGCTTTAGAAGCCATCGTTCCTAACGGAATCACACGCGTTTTTGATGTGCCTTTGCATTTGATATAGCCCATCGCCGTGTTTACATCTGCTAGTGACAAAGAAATCAATTCAGAAACTCTAATTCCAGTGGCATAGAGCAATTCAATCATCGCTTTATCCCTTTTACCTATTGCAGTTCTTAGATCTGGTCTTGCTAAGAGACTTTCAATCTCAGTTAAAGTCAAGACATTTGGCGCTTGACGCGTCATTTTCGGTGCTTCCAACTCAAGTGTTGGATTCGCATGAATATAGCCTTTTTGTTGCAGAAACGAATAGAATGTTCTTAAAGAAGCGATGCTACGAGATAACGTGGCATTAGCTTTTCCTTGCTTTCTTAAATGAATCACATATGCCATTAAATCAACCGAAGAAATTTCTAAAAACTTTTCTTGATTATTTTGCTCTAAATAAGCAGAAAAATACTTTAAATCTCTTTTATATGATAGAAGCGTATTATTAGATAGTTTTTTATGCGTCATTAAAAAAGTTTCATATTCGTTTATGTAACAGATCATTTCATTCATAGACATACCCCTATTTTACCTAAATTGAACAACTTTTAAAGAACAACCCGCATCTTTTGTAAAAACACTACAACTTTGATGCTTTTAAAACATTTTTTTGAGCGTACATTTCTTCATCCGCTTCATGGACAAAGGCCATTAAGTTTGTATGTTTAATCGGGTTGAACTGTGAAATACCAACACTTGCACTAATCTTGAATTGGACGTCCCCCTGTGTATTGGCCCGTAAAAACTCATCTGTAATTCTTCTCCATATGCGCTGAGCCTGTAATCTGTTACATTTTGTGAAAATAACCAAAAACTCATCGCCTCCCAAACGCGCCACACTATCAAAATCTCGTAATTTGGAATGTACGATATCTGAAATCAAGCAGATTAGACGATCGCCTTCTTTGTGTCCCCACCTGTCATTTACAATTTTCAAATCATTAACATCTATATATCCGATTGTCAAATCCGTTTTATTTAAAATCGCACGTTGCATTTCGCTTTTTAATAATGTCAATCCAGCTTCTCTACTTAGTGCGCCTGTCATTTGATCCGTTTCCGCTTTAAATTTATACCGCTCTAGATTTTGGTCAACTATAAATATCCGATTCACTAAAATTAGTAAAACCAATGACATGCTCGTGATAAAAAAATAAATCATGGTAAAATAACCATCAATGTTTTGCGTTTTAGGTGTCAATATTACGCCTTGTGCAGAAAAATCAACCATATTTACAAACGTAAGTTTTTGGTACATGATAATCAAACCCAACAACAAGACATTTGTTAAGACCAACCGAACATCAAAATGCGCATTTGCAGACGCAACTTTTTTAAAGGTTTTAACGACCCATTGATAATACTTAATTAACAATAGCACATTAAAAACAAACAATATATTAGGCAATAAATTGAGATTTAAAAAGACTGCCCTAAAATCCACAATTTGCTTAAACAAAAGTAAACTCACGTTTGAAGTGACCATGGATGCCATTAATGTAATAACATACAGGAAAACGATTGCGATAGAACCGATAAAAGTGGTGTTGCCATACAGGTACTTTAAAATTAAGAGGACAGAGGTATATAGGGCTAAAACATGTAATAAATGGTCGCTTTTATAAAAGCAAAGAAAAGCACTTAAATAGAGCACCGTAAATCCGTGCTTCACTAAAGATTCATTTTTAAGTTTTGGTATGAGTTTAGTCAATGTGTATAGACTTAAACCGCTACTGATCACGCAAAAAAATAGTTTCAGCAAAATATCCATGTTTCATCCTTAAAATGAATTTTTCTTTCTTCTCGCTTGGAACAACATTTCTCTCGAGTGATTTGTAGTTGATGCTGTCAGTTCAGCACCACCAACAAGTCTACCAATTTCAAGTTCTGCTTCATTTGCATTAATTTTTCTAAGTTGCGTTTCTGTTAAACCCGCTCTTGATTGTTTTTCTATTAAAAAATGACCGTCAGCAAAAACCGCAATTTGAGGCAAATGCGTGATGCAAATTATTTGACAGTTTTTAGACAATCTAGCTAACTTTTCACCCACAATGTTTGCCGTATTGCCACTGATTCCCGTATCTACCTCATCAAAAACCAAAGTTGGCACTTCATCAACACGCCCTAAGACCACTTTAATGCCTAACATGATTCTGGACAACTCACCCCCTGACACCACTTTTTTAAGGGGTCTAAAAGGTTGACCTGTGTTTGTAGAAATAACAAATTCTACATCATCTAGCCCTTTCGGTGTTGGTTGATTCAGAGGTAAAATTTCGATTTTAAACTGCGCTTCCTTCATATTTAATTCTTTGAACTCATTTTGCAAGGCGATGACAAAAGCCTTTGAGGTTTCATTTCTCTTTTCTGTTAACTGCGTTGCAAGTGTTTGGTATGACGTTTTAATACGATCTCTTTCTGTACACTTTTCAACCAAAACTTGTTCAATTTCATCTAACAACACGCGCTCAGCTTTTAGTCCATTTAAGACTTCTAATATGCTTTCTATGGTGTTACCATATTTAAGTTTTAGCGAGTTAATGGTGTCTAATCTTGCTTCGATAAATGCAAAACGCTCAGGATTTAACTCTAACTGTTCTAAATATTGATTTGAGTCCTTAGATAAATCGTCCATCATAAAAAATAACTCTTTATAACGCATTGCTAGCGCTTCAAGTTTTGCATCAAAATTTTCATATTTTCTAAGTTGACCGTTGATTTGAGAAAGCGTACTTAATAACCCTTCCCCATACTCCCCTGAAAACCAAGAGGTTGCCGAGGCGATGGTTTCCCTTATGTGTTCAATATTCGAAAGGTATTCAAACTCTTTCTCTAAAAACGCATCTTCATCGATCTTCAAACGGACTTCTTCAATTTCATTAATTTGATATTCTAAAAAATCTATTTGCTTAAAACGCCCTTGATTTTTTGATTTCAGCGCCTCAATCTCTTGCTCAATGCTTTTTAATTGCTCATAGTGCGACAATAAACCTGTCCTTAAAGCGATCACTGGTTCACCACCATAAGCGTCTAACAGTTCCAGTTGATGCTCTTTTTCAAGTAAAATTTGATTTTCATTTTGTCCATGTATACTGATCAACTGGTCAGAGATGGTCTTAAGCTGTGTAAGCGTAACCAATTGTCCATTAATTCGAGAAAAACTTTTGCCTTTGCTTGAAATTTCTCTCGATATGATAATTATGTCTTCTTCCGTGGATATACCATATGACTCAAGCATTTGATTTACCATGGAATTGGTTTCAAAGGTTGCTCGAATCAGCGCTTTTTCCGCACCCATTCGAATGCTGTCTTTATTACCTTGTGCGCCTATAACCAGTGCAATCGCACCCAAAATCATGGATTTACCCGCACCCGTTTCACCGGTCAATATGTTAAATCCCGATTCAAATGCCAACTCAGCATGTTGAATAAGGATAAAATCATTTATACTTAACTCATAAATCATAAAGCCTCCATAGGGAATCTGATTTATACTAAAAGTTCATTAAATTGACTTAGCAATTCTTGAACCATATCGGCTTCTTTAACGACCAAGAAAATCGTATCATCTCCTGCGATACTGCCTACGATTTGCTTGAGATTTAAAGCATCAATTGAAACGGCTGCCGCACTGGCTGATCCAACCAATGTCTTAATAACGATTATATTACCAGCAAAATCTATTGAAGTCACTGAATTTCTAAATATCTTTAAAAATCGATCGTTTACTGCGCCTTCTTTTTCTCTTATAGAAGCATACTTATAGCGTCCGTCTTTGGTTAAGACTTTAATCAAACGCATTTCTTTGATATCTCTAGATACGGTTGCTTGAGTCACTTGAAACCCACAACTTCTAAGTTCTAAGGCCAGTTCATCTTGCGTTTCTATATCCTTGTTCTCAATAATCTCAAAAATCTTAGAATGCCTTGAATATTTCATAATCATGCCCCCATAAGTTCACTTCAACTCTTATCTCTATATTTTTCGATTCATTTTTTATTATATCGCATTATTAATTTTGTGTAAAACAATTCTGTATTACCATATAAAAATGCCCAATACCCCAAATCCTAAAATATAGTAGAGTGGATGTTTTTGTGTTTTTTTAATAATTAAATATGAGCCAATTAATAAGATCACTGATTTAAAATCTATACCGATCCAAGGTTTAAAAAGTGATCCACCTGTCCCCTTGTATAGTGACACCAGTGCAATCTGAACAACAGAAGTTGCTAATAGTCCGATGACCGTCGCTTTTAACCCTACAAAAGCGGCTACCAAATACGGATGCTTACGATACTTGTGTAAAAATCGCGCCAAAACCACGGACATAATAAAAGCCGGTAAAATAATCACCAATGATGCGGCTATGGCGCCCCAAACGCCATATTCTTTAAAGCCAATAAAAGTCGCCATATTAATGGCAATCGGTCCCGGTGTAGATTGAGAAATCGCGATGAGATCTGCAAATTGACCATCTGTAAGCCAGCCATTAGCGATTACGATACTCCGTAAGAGTGGTATCATTGCAAGCCCACCACCAAAAGTAAATGCGCCAATTTTCAAGAATTCTACAAAGAACATCATAAGTTAACCCGCTCTCTGTAGATGACAAGACCTAACAATCCACCTGAAAATATAACGAGTATTGGTGAAATAACACTGCCTAGAACAAGTACAAAAGATAATCCTGCAATCGCTAAAGTTTTTTTGTCAAACACAGCCACTTTAAACAAACGTATAAGTGAATCCATCAATAAAGCGAGTACCACCACTCGGATGCCTTTAAATGCATTTTGTACGACTTCGAGATGCTCAATTTTAGAAAAAACGATCGCTATAATCAAGATGATGATTATGGATGGGGTTATCACACCCAGTGTGCAAGCAATCGCCCCTTTCAGTTTTTTTAATTTGTAGCCGATGAGTGCAGCCGCATTAGATGCAATAACACCAGGTAGTGTCTGAGCCATGGTGTAGCTTTCAATTACGGACTCCATTTTTATCAAATTCATATTTTGTACCAACTCGCGTTCTATAATTGGTAACATGGCATACCCACCACCGATTGTAAATAACCCCACTTTAAAAAAAGCGATATACAATCGAATGAGTTGCTTAAATAAATTCATTTCAAACTCCTTTTTTATCCTTGTGTTGCCAAATCCAAATGCGCCTTGTTAACGATTTCAACCGCATCAAAAACATTATTCTCACCTTCATGACGCTTAACGGCATAAGCTAAGAATTCGATGTTGCCTTTTGGACCTTTTATGGGCGAATACGTTAGGTACTGGATCTTTAATGCCACCGATTCGCAAAATTCTAAAATTTTATTAAGCACTTCTATGTGTACTTTCGCATCTCTTATAACACCACTTTTTTTCACTTGCTCTCTGCCCGCTTCAAACTGAGGTTTTATTAAAAAAACGATTGCCCCTTTGTCATCTAAAAGAGATAAGGCAACAGGTAAAACAAGTTTAAGTGAGATAAACGAAACATCTATGCTGATAAAATCAAGTGGATGCGTGATTTGATCAAGTGTCACATATCGGATATTTGTACGCTCCATATTCGTTACACGGGGATCATTTCTAAGTTTCCAGTCAAGTTGGCCGTATCCAACATCAACTGCGTGCACATGCATCGCACCATGTTGAAGCATACAGTCAGTAAAACCACCGGTAGACGCGCCGATATCCATACAGCGTTTGCCTTCGAGATTCAATGCCAGTTCTTTTATGGTTTTTTCTAGCTTTAAGCCACCACGACTGACATACGGAATCGCCTGACCTCTTACTTCTATTTCTGCATCCACAGAAACTTTCGTTCCAACTTTGTCCACACGTAAACCATCCACGAAAATCATACCCGCCATGATGTTTTTCTGTGCACGCTCTCTGGATTCAAATAAGTTTTTCTCTACCAGTAGAAGATCAATTCTCTCTTTAGCCATTAAGCACCTCAGCTATTTTACGTAATAGTCCCAACTCATCTAAGCCTAGTGCACTTAGCAGTTGATCCATTTCACCTTGCTCCACAAAAACATCATCGATGCCCATGGGGAAAAGTTGTTGTTTCATCTCATTTTTCCTTAAAAATCTCAAGACATTCTCGTTCATACCACCAGCGAGCATATGATCTTCGATGGTTATGATTTTATCAAAATCAGATAGCACATCCACGAATGAATCGTCCAACGGTTTTATTTTTCTTAAGTTGATTACGCCTACTTCTGCACCTTCAAATTTCTCAGCTGCTGAAAGTGCTATTTTAACCATTTTTCCGGTGGCTACAATGCCTATTTTATTGCCTTTTTTAAGCACTTCGGGTTCAAAGTTACCTGCGGGCGCCTCATTAATATGATCCGCAACCCCTCTAGGGTATCTGATAGCAATAGGCCCTTCCATATACGTAGAGGCAAAGGACAGCATCGCTCTCAACTCATTTTGATCTTTGGGCGATAAAATCATGAGATTTGGTAAATGTGACAGATAAGAAATATCGAAAACACCGTGATGCGTTTCACCATCGTTACCCACGAGCCCTGCACGATCGATACAAAAGACAACCGGTGCACGTTGTATGCAAACGTCGTGAACCACCTGATCATAAGCGCGTTGTAAAAATGTAGAATAGAGTGCAACAAATGGTTTCAATCCATTTAACGCCATCCCTGCAGCAAGTGTAACGGCATGTTGTTCTGCGATGCCTACGTCGAATATTCGATTTGGAAAATGCTCTGCGAAACCACTGAGCCCAGTGCCCTCGATCATGGCTGCACTGATGGCTACGATTTTAGGATTGTCTACGGCAAGATGGATCAATTTGTCACCAAATACTTTTGAATAATCTACTTTAGAACCGCTCAAAATAGGTTCACTTGGATTAAATGCACCTACACCATGGTATTTATTTGGATGTTGCTCAGCAAATGGATAACCTTTACCCTTTTTCGTTACGACATGTAATAGGACTGGCCCATCAACATGTTTAACCATTTCAAGGTGTTTAATAATCCCTTCTAAATCATGTCCATTAATAGGACCGATATAAGTTAATCCCATTTCTTCAAAAAATGCACTGCCGTCTACCAAAAAATACTTAAAACTGCCTTTGAATTTTCGGATTAAACCCACAAGTGGCTTTCCTAATGAAGGCAATTTCATTAATTGTCGTTTGGTATTACCCTTTAGTTTATAATACTTTTCATTGGTTCTGAGCTTATTTAAAGAAATAGACATCCCACCCACATTACGTGAAATGGACATCTCATTATCGTTTAGGATCACTTTAACATTTGCTTTACAATGTCCCAGATGATTTAAGGCTTCAAGCGCCATGCCGCCAGTAAGTGCACCGTCTCCGATGATGCTTATGACTTCGTGCGTTTTACCATTTAAGTCTCTGGCGATGGCCATTCCAACACCCGCTGAAATAGAGGTACTGCTATGTCCAGTATCAAAGTGATCGTGGGCAGACTCATTGCGTTTTGGAAAACCACTCATCCCCTCGTGTTGACGTAGGGAGTCAAATCCATCCATTCTACCTGTAATCAACTTGTGAACATATGCTTGATGGCCAACATCCCAAACAAACTGATCCGACGGACTATTAAAAACCGTATGAAGGGCTATCGTCAGTTCAACAACGCCCAAATTTGAAGCTAAATGTCCACCCGTTTTTGAAATGGACGCGATTAAAAACGTTCTAATTTCATGTGCCAGTACAATTTTCTCTGAGGTTGTTAGTTTTTTTAAGTCCTCAGGGCTATGAATGGCACTTAAATATTTATACATATTATTCCCTCTCTATACGCCTAGATCATAAGATTGGCGATAAGAATACCTAAAATAGCCCCAACTACCACTTCTGTGGGTTTATGTCCAATGAGTTCTTTTAAGCGTTCTTGTTCTAAGTGCTTGTTCTTATATAAGTCCGTTATGATGTCATTTAAAAGTTTTGCTTGTTTGCCTACAGATCTTCTTACACCTGAAGCATCGTACATCACGATAAATGACATAATCAACGACAATGCATAAACAGATGAAGACCATCCTTCAACAATACCAATCGCAGTAGATGCAGCAACGATTGTCGCTGTATGTGAACTGGGCATGCCTCCGGATCCATGTAATCTTTCTAAACGCACTTCTTTTTCTACGATAAAAGTGAGCAAAACTTTTATCGATTGTGCAACAGTCCAAGCCACTGCTGCTGCCAAAAAAACTCGGTTATTAATAAACTCTGAAAAAAAATCGCCCATGTGACCTCCTAAAAATCTCTTGTGGCTAAAAAGTCAACCAAAGCCTTTAAAAATTTTACATCAATAGACAAAGTATCTAGCGTTTCAAAAATTTCATCTCTATACTGTCTAATACACGCTTGAGTTGTTTCAATACCCATAAGTTTTGGATATGTCATTTTGTTGTTTTTCTCATCAATCTGAGTGCGTTTCCCAAGCTTTTGTGGGTTGCCAATAACGTCTAATACATCGTCAACCAGTTGGAACAAAAGACCCACCTGATAGCCGATTTTTCTTAATTTCTCCAAATCGGCAACGGAAGCACCACCTAATAGTGCACCCGATACGATGGATGCCGTTAATAACTTCCCTGTTTTGTTCGCATTTATAAAATTGAGTTTTTCAATATTTATCACTTGATCATGGTACTTTATATCTGCAACCTGCCCCAATATCATACCACTTGCTCCAGAGGCTTTCAAGATTTCATGCATTGCGCGTAAAAATTTAACATCACCATTCTGATGCATTACGGCTTCTAACATCACTTCAGCAGATAAATTCAATAGCGCATCTCCTGCTAATATGGCCAAATCTTCCCCATAGACCACGTGACTCGTTGGTTTTCCACGTCTTAAATCATCATCGTCCATGCAAGGCAAGTCATCGTGAATGAGTGAATACGTATGAATCATTTCAAGTGCAAACGCAAAGGGCTTTATCGTTTCTAAATCCGCACCATAAGCATGTGCAACTTCCAGACATAGGATGGGTCTAATGCGCTTTCCGCCTGCATTTAAACTATATAGCATGGCATCACTTAGCAGTCGATCTGCATCCGTTTGTACGGACATTATTTCTTTAAATGACTGTTCAATCGTCATTATGATTTGATTTACTTGCTCACTTGTTTTCATCATTATGCCTCATTTCCCTCATCGAGAATGGTTTGAATTTTTGATTCTGTGGATTCCAAAATAGAATGACAAACCCTATAAAGTTTTATGCCTTCTTCAAATGCTTTTAACAGTTCTTCCAAAGGCACATCACCACGTTCTAATAGTGTAGAAATTTCATTTAACCGCTCTATATTTTTTTCATAAGTCGATTGCTTCGCCATCTTTTCCTCCTATTTCTTCAACGCGTGTTTTTGCAAAACCATCAGAAAAGCGAATGGTGAGCAAATCATCCTGAGCCACTTGTGACACTGAGTTTACTACAGCATCTGCTTTCGTAACGACACTATATCCTCTTTGCATAATATTTAATGGACTTAATGCATGTAACTGGGTACCAACGCCCATAAGTTTTTCTCTTGCCAATTCAATTTGATTTAAAGTACTTTTGGTGACAATCTGCTGTTTATAAGTCAGCATTTTCTTGTTTTTCTCTAATGTATCCTGTAAATTTTTGGCCAATCGCTTCGGTGCGTATCGCTCTAATTTTGCATGCTCTAGTTCGGTGCGCTTATGCACTTGTATGCTTAACTTTTGCAGTGTTTTATTCAGTTCTAATAACATTTCTGTTTTTGATTTTATCGCAATTTCGGCAGCTGCAGAGGGCGTCGCCGCTCTTAAGTCCGCTACAAAATCGCTAATGGTAAAATCCGTCTCATGACCGACACCTGTAATAATGGGGATCTTCGAATTGAAAATCGCCTGTGCAACTTCTTCTTCATTAAAAGACCATAGTTCTTCGATGGAGCCGCCACCTCTTGCAAGGATTATAAGATCGATGTCATTTCGTTCATTAAAATATCGAATGCCTCTACAAATCTCTCCTTTGGCAAATTCACCTTGTACCCGAACGGGATAAATGTAAATCTCAGAAAAATTTGATCTTCTTTGTGCAACCGATAAAATATCTTGAATGGCGGCACCTGTAGGTGACGTAATGACGCCAATTTTTTGTGGCAAAACGGGCAATGGCTTTTTATGCTTTTTATCAAACAAGCCTTTGCTTTCAAGCGCTTCTTTTAACGCGTTAAACCTGACATGTAGTGCGCCTAATCCGATATTTTCAAGAGCCAATACATTAAGTTGATAGCGTCCGTCTCTTTCATATACGACGATTTGACCTTTTGCATGTACCCTGTCACCATTTTTAGGCGTGAATCCCGTTCCACTGAGATACTGCGCAAACATGACACAGGTTAATTTGCTGTTTTCATCTTTTAATGTGAAATAGGCGTGACCGCTTGAGTGTCTGACATAATTTGAGATTTCACCTTCTATAATCACTTGATTGAGTATGGGATCCGTACTTAACAAGCGTTTGATATATCTGGTTATTTCACTGACTGTGAAAGATTTCATTTTAAGCATGGCGTAAAATCTCCTTCTTATAGTGTTCACAACCGAGTACTGCGATACCAAAAGCATTGTCACGCGCATACTGAGGCAATGCAAAATAAATGGCACACTGCGGTAACTTGCGCTCTAAATAGTTCTTTACAATCGCATTTGAAGCGACGCCACCAGAAAGTACAATTTGGTGCCCTTCTGTATATGGCGTGATTATTTGTAGGATAATCTCCGCTAAAGTATTAAAAAGGTGTTTGCATACATAGTTAGGATTTTGTGTTTCCAATAGGGCCATATATTTATTTTCAAGTCCTGACAAATTAAATGTCGACTCTGATTTCATCTTAATTTTATAATAATCCTCATGTTCTATTTGCTGCGCTAAGTCGTCCATCGCTTTTCCACACGGAAAATCAAGTCCCATTTGAACACCCAATCGATCAATCAACTGTCCAAAATTAAGATCCAACGTGCCTCCTAAACAATTTGCATCAAATCCATCTTCTGTGGAAGTGACCTCTAACAACTCTGTGGTCCCACCAGAGAGGTGTAAACCGATAAAGGAATCAGGTACTTCAGACATGCCAGAACTTTTAACGGCTGCCATAAGATGCCCCTCCTGATGTGAATAGGTATATAAGGGTACGTTTAATGTGTTCGCGAGATTCCTACAAAACAAAACGCCCGCATGAAAAACCGGCATATATGATTTTTCAACGGGTCTTGGCTTATTACTCACTGCAACAGCAACAAGTTTTTTTACATCGACTTGTTTACACAGCGTATCAAAAATCTCAGCTAGTTGATTTACATGCTGAAAAAAGCCCTCAGATTGTCGTAATCCACGCGCTCCGGGCTTCACAGTTAAATACTTATTACATTCAAATACGATTTCTCCAGAGTTAACCTCTATAACGCATATGGAGGTTGTATAACAACTCGTATCCACTGCTAGAATCATTTTTTATTCCTTACTTATAAAATGGCTTAAGACGCCATTAATAAATTTCCCTGATTTATCATCTACGTACTTTTTAGCAAGATTTACAGCCTCATTAATACTCACTTTATCCGGTATGTCTTCAACATAAAGGAGTTCTGCAATGCCCAATCTCAAAATACTCAGATCGATTTTTGCGATACGATCGAGTTTCCACCCATCTAAATGTTCAACAATTTTATCTTCAATGACATCTTTATGACTTAACCATAAGCCTAATGTACTGCGGATGTACGCATCATCGAGCACTTCATCATAATGTGCAAGCATTTTGTCGATATCAAATTCATTTTGAATCTCCATTTGATATAGGATTTCCATAGCCACTTCGCGGCTCCTTACACGGTTCATGTGCCCTCCTTACATGAAAATGACTAACTTCTCAGAAGCCAGCCTATTTTCCAACACAGTTATTTACTCTCTATTTTGGTGTTAATGCCTTCAACTAAAACGTTTACTGCTATGACTTCTAATCCAGTCATCGATTCGATAGCAAGTTTTACACTCTCTTGAACCTTTTTCGCGATTTCATGAATTTTTGTGCCATAGTCCACAACCACGCTCAAATCAATCGTTACTTTTTCATCTATCATTTCAACGTGAATGCCTTTATTAAAACTTTTCTTCCCTATGATTTCCATAACTTCTTCAGAAAAAGTACCACTTAAAGCTTTAATCCCTTCAATCTCAGATGCCGCTATCGAACCTATAACGCCAATCACATCATCTGCTATATTTACTTTACCATGCTTTAAAGCATCAATCGTTCTATTTTCAGCCATGAATTGCCTCCTTAACCTTAACCTTTAATGTTATTATAGCAAATGTCACCTTTTAATACAATTAAAACGTAAAAGCAAAACCCCATCATGGTTTCCCATGACAGGGTCAACTTTAAACATTATTTTGATTCTTCGTGACATTCACAGTCACAAGCTTCATCCTCACAGCAATCACAATCCTCTGTAAACTCTATAATCACACCACAGTTTGGACATTCGATGTCCTCACCTTTGTCGATTAAAGCACTGTCTACAAAGAAAGATTCCCCACAATCTGGACAGTCCACTTCTTCAAAATCATCTTCATCATCTTCGAAATCTTCTGCATCTAAGTCATAAATTTCATCCTCAAGATCAGCAAGGTCTTCATCGATGGTTTCGATGTAGTCATCAAGTTCTAAAACTGCGTCATTGAGATCATCGAGCTCATCATAAACATCGTCTACTTCATCTGCAAAATCGTTTAATACTTCGATAATTTGAAGCAACAACTTGCCTTCTTTAGAGTCATTTCCAACTTCCATGCCCTCAGCTAATCCTTTAAGATAAGCCACTTTTTCATGCATATAGCTCATGTGAATCCCTCCTTTAGTGGGTAATATATATTAAACAGACAAATGTCTATTTAAAACAATTATGCGCGGGATAAGTACTCTCCAGTACGTGTATCGATTTTTATCTTATCCCCTTCGTTTACGAATCCAGGCACTTGAATCTCTGCGCCAGTTTCAACGATTGCTTTTTTTGTAGAATTTGTCGCTGTATCGCCTTTAATACCAGGTTCAGATTCGGTTACCAATAAAACAACGAAGTTTGGTGGTTCAACGAGGAAACACTTGCCCTTATAAAACTTAAGGGTTGCGTTATCATTTTCTTTAATATAAAGGATCGCATCTTCAACTTGCTCTTCAGAAAGTGGAATCTGATCGTAAGTCTCGTTATCCATAAAATAGTAAAGATCGCCTTCTTTATATAAATACTGCATTTCTTTTGTTTCAATATGCGCTTTAGGGAATTTTTCAGATGGGTTAAATGCTTGATCTCTGATGGTGCCATTTAATAAACTTTTGTATTTCGTTCTTACAAAAGCCGCACCTTTTCCCGGTTTAACATGTTGAAAATCAATAATAACAAATGGCTCACCATTTATCTCAAATGTATTTCCTTTTCTAAAATCACTCGCTGCAATCATGATAAAACCTCCAAAATATTCATTCTTCTCGGACCAAAAACTATTATAACTTTAAAATCAATTGATTGTCAAGAAATCTCCATTCATTATGATTCTATCAGAACTCCATACTTAGTGCAATCTCTTTAACGTCCCATTAGCGTGGATATTTCATTCCCAATCGTCTCTATGGATTTATGATCGATATCGACCACGTAATGCGCAGTTCCCTCATAAAGTTTTTCACGCACCATTAGAATCGTCTCAAGATTATGGAGATTTAAAAGTGGCCGTGAATCACTTTCTAATGATACGTTTCGGACCAACTGATCGGTTGACCCCCTAAGATAAATCACCGTTCCCAGTTGTCTTAATGCGATGTTGTTGTTCGGATTGAGGATTATTCCACCACCCGTAGCCAATACAGAGTCATTAACCCCAGATAGTTTCTCTATAAGCGCTGCTTCGAGTTGTCTGAAGTGCGCAACACCATGCCGATCAAATATTTGACGGATGGACTGTCCTTGCATTTCTTCTATAATATGATCGGTGTCGATAAATTTCAGGTTAAGCGCTGTGGAAAGCCATTTTCCAAGAGTCGTTTTACCAGACCCCATCATGCCTATTAAAATGATGTTTTGACTCATGATGGACCTCTACTAACATTTCTTTCCATCCGTTTAATAAATTCAATATCTTGACCGTATTTATACAACACTTCTTGTGAGATTTCACCCGACAAATAATGTTCAAACAAATGCGCATCCATACTGATCATGCCTTGTTTTTTCCCGACGATTAAAGTGTTTTTGAGTTCATCAAGTGTATTGGTCATAATATGCGAACGAATGGCCGCATTGGGCAATAACAATTCATAAATCAACAATCGATCTTGAGATTTTTTACTTGGCACCAATTGTTGAGAAATAATCGCGAGAATATTGCCCGCTAACTTGTGTTTACGACTTTCGGATTTCTCTGTCTTCGATGATGAAATCATCGCTTCAATAGAAGTAACGGTATTTAACGAAGGCAAACCAGCGATAACCAATTTTCCCGATTCTGCAAGTTGAATGGCAAGTTCCAACACCTTTTCATCAGAAATATCCGATATCATAACCACATCTGGATCGTGTTTCTGTGTGCTTATGAGGCCGTCATATAATGAGGCGCAATCCGTACCTACATCTCTTTGTAGGATTAAAGACTTGTCATGTTTAAAAAGATATTCAATCGGTGATTCCACAGTTATTATGTTTAACGACATCCTTTCGTTTAAATAAGAAAGTAATGCCGCCATGGTGGTCGAGCGTCCAGAGCCCGATGCACCACTTACAACCAAAAGGCCTCGGCCATTTTCAACCAAATCAAAAATCACATCAGGAAGACCCAAAGTTTCTTTTGTAGGCACTGTAAGTTTAAATAGACGTATGGAAATACTAAAGGTGCCCCTTTGTTTAATAACACTCACTCTAAAACGACCATATGCCGGTATGGAAAAACTAAAATTGGTTTCTCCATTCGCTTGTAATACTTCTATTTGAGTGGGGGGACACAATTCTTCAATCATTTGATCGATGGCTTCATTTGAAATTACATCTAAATGATCAAATGTCGTCAAGCGTCCATTTACCCTCAACATCGGCTTGGCTTTAGGTGCAATGTGAATATCAGATGCATTTTTAACGATCGCCTCACGAATCATTTCTTCATATAACACGCTGCTCACCTCTTGGGTTAGATATTTCGTTTGATATAATAATCAAAATTAATCACTTTTTTTACATACGGCGTAGTCATATAGGAACTGGTTAGTAAAAAATCCGCTGTCGATTGATTGGTTGCGATGGGAATATTATAGAGCGTAGCAATTCTAAGAAGTGCTTTTACATCTGGATCGTGTGGATGCAAACTCAATGGATCCCAAAAGAAAATCATAAAATCGATTTCACCATCGACGATTAAACTACCCAATTGCTGATCGCCACCTAGCGGGCCACTTTTTAGTCCCTTAATAGGTAAAGACAGCGCTTCAGTAATCAACTTTGCCGTGGTACCCGTACCGTATAAAAAGTGTTTGTTGAGTTCATCTTTATGCACTGAACACCACTCAATCATATCGCGTTTACGTGAATCATGGGCAACAAGTGCAATGTGTTTTGTGGCAGATACTTCAACTAAATCAAATAAGTTTTCATTCGGTGTCATTTTGGTCTCCTTATTGCTTTTCTTTTATGATGGATGTGACTTTAGTCGTCATAAGATCGATGGCAACGCGATTATACCCACCCTCAGGTATGATAATATCTGCATATTTTTTTGCCGGTTCGATAAATTGATCATGCGCAGGCTTTACAGTGGTAAGATACTGCTCGATTACAGACTCCAGTGTTCTCCCCCGCTCATTAATATCTCTCATAATACGTCGGATGATACGAACATCCGCATCTGTATCCACAAAGATTTTTATATCCATCAAATCTCTCAAACGCTTGTCTTCCAAAATCATAATGCCTTCTATAATGATTATTTCTTTAGGCTTAACGCATACAGTATGCGGCTCTCTGTTATGATTTGAAAAATTATAAATGGGCTTTTCTATCGGTTTGTGTTTACACAATGTTTTTATGTGTTCGATCAGCAAATCGGTATCAAAAGCCAATGGATGATCATAATTGGTCTTAATGCGCTCATCATAAGACATGTCACTTTGATCCTTATAATAGGCATCTTGCTCTATGATGAGTATATTCTCATCTGGCAATGACTCGAAAATCGCCTTAGCAACCGTACTTTTTCCTGATCCTGTTCCCCCTGATACCCCAATAACAACCGGTTTACTCATCCGATGCCTCCTTAGCCCCTCTTAATATATAATATGGTTTTACAGGTGTTTTCATAGGTATCTTAACAATTTGTTGTGCATGCGGCGCAACTGATATCGCTTCACCTTTATCATCGAAAATATGATCTATGGTCTGTTCGCTGTAAAAATATGAAGGTCCTATGATTTCTATCGAATCACCCACTTTAAAATTGTTTCTTTGTTCAATCGTTGCCAAACCCGTTTCTTCATCGTATGCTTTAACGATGCCTATGAAATCATAGGTGCGCACATACGAACTCGACGTATAGAGTTGGTCTTCAGCAGTTGGTTTGTGATCGTAAAATCCAGATGTAAATTCTCTATGAGATACCTTTTGAATTTCTTCAAACCACTCTGGATTATAGACATAATTTTCGGGATCTTCATAAAACGCATCTATCGCTTGTCGATATGCCCTAACGATGGATGCAACATAGTAGATGGTTTTCATGCGTCCTTCTATTTTTAAACTATCCAGCCCACTCTTAATCAAATCTGGAATGGCGTGAATCATACACAAATCTTTTGAGTTGAAAAAAAATGTCCCATCTTCAGTTTCTTCTACGGGGAAATACTCACCTGGCCTTGTGTTTTCAACTAGGCTATAAGACCAACGACAAGGTTGCGCACAAGCGCCTCTATTTGCATCTCTTCCCGCCATATAATTGCTCATTAAGCAACGCCCCGAATACGAGATACACATCGCACCATGTACAAATGATTCCAGTTCCAAAGTCATCGGTGTTTTTTCGCGAATTTCAGCTATTTCTGCAAAAGATAACTCACGCGCTAAGATAACGCGTTTAATCCCTTGACTGTGCCAAAAATTAGCACTCATATAATTTGTATTATTTGCTTGTGTACTCAAATGCACTTCTAATTCAGGCGCATATTGTTTCACGTACATAAGCGTGCCAGGATCCGATAATATAACGGCATCTAGACCCAGCGTTTTAATTTCATCGATATATTGCTCAAGATAATGAATGTCTTCATTGTGCGGAATAATATTTAACACCAAAAATACTTTTTTTCCACGTTCATGTGCAAACTCAATGCCAATTTTCATGTCTTCAAATGAAAAGTTTTTTGCAGCCGCACGAAGTCCAAAAACCTGACCACCTATATAAACAGCATCTGCACCATATATAATCGCATATTTTAATTTTTCTAAATCGCCTGCAGGTGCTAATAGTTCAACACGCTTCATACAGTACCTCCTTTTTTATAAGTGATGGCTACACCGTCTCCAATTGGTAAAATCGTAGTTTCCAAATCTGGATGATTCGATATAAATGCGAGATATTTTCTCATCCGTTTGACGATGGTAATCTTGCGTTTAACCAAGTATGCATCTGTTGCCACCATGCCCTTATAGAGCACATTATCGGATATGATCACACCACCTGTATTAAGCCGTGGCAAACACAAGTCCAAAAATGCTTGATAATGCCCTTTGGCAGCATCAATAAAAATCATATCATACTTGTTTTCTAGTTTCGGAAGCACCTCTTGTGCATCGCCAAGCCATTGACGAACACTAACATCAGGACGCATTTCCGACAACTTTTGAAAGGTAACCGCAGCGATTTCAGCCATTCCCTCACTGAGTTCTATCGTATCGATATGGCCATTTTCCATCTCATATGCAAAAAGAGATGCCGAATAACCAATGGCAGTCCCAATCTCCAAAACAGTTTTGGGCTTTACCCATTTGAGAAAAACTTTAAGATACTGAGCGACCTCTTTTTGAATGATCGGTACCTGAAATCGCTCCGCATAATGTTCAAGTTCATGAAAAAGTCCCATACTTTCAGGGACCAATGATTTTATATAATTTTCTACATATGGATCAACAATCTTACTCTCTATTGCCATTAATTGCCTCGCTTTACGTCACGATTATGACCTTCAAGTGTTTCATTAAAATAATGAGAACCATCGTTGGTTTCTTTTGTTACAAAATACAAATAATTTGTATCATCTGGGTACAGTGCAGATTTTAGAGCTAAAGCCCCTGGAGAAGCAATCGGCGAAGGCGTAAGCCCTGCGTTCATATACGTATTATAGGGAGAAATGATGGCTATATCGTCATAAGACAACACCGGTTTTCTCTCTTGTAAAATAAACTGAACGGTGGCACACGATTGAAGCAACATATTAACCTTTAATCGATTATGGAAAACACTTGCTACAATCGGAAATTCTTCCTTAACGCGTGCTTCTCTTTCGATAATTGAGGCTAAGGTTACCACTTGGTCGATGCTCATTTCGAGTTCTTCAGCCCGAGCATAATAAGTCTCATCAAATACTTCATTGAAGCGACTTAACATTTTATAAATAATGGCATACTCATCAGCAGATGCCTTTAGCGTATATGTGTCTGGAAATAAATACCCTTCTAACAAAAACTGTCGATCTACACCTTCTAAAAACTTAAAATCAAAAGGTTCATTTGCCAATATGTCTAAGAAAACTTCACGATCAATCAGACCTTCTGCTTCCAATTTATCCGCAATTTGTCGAACTTCATAACCCTCTGGTATCGTAAATGTTATGGTTTCAACAAATGTATCACCATTGACGATTTTGTTGATGATGGTTTCGACATCCATAGACTGTGATAGTTTGTAATCACCGGCCTTCATCATTCCATCAACTTCCATCATTTTTACTTTTGCTTTAAATGCATTTACATTTTGAATCAATTCCTCTTCGAAAAGCGCGTTTGCAATAGACGATGTGGTTGCACCAGAAGGCACATTAAAAAGCACCTCTTCTGTTTGCTCAGGATCGACAGGTGTGTAGTATCTTTCAAGAATCGTTGCACAACCTGAAACAAAAATGAGCGTTAAGAGTAAAAATGTAAAAAGCACCATTTTTTTCATAAAAACCTCCTGATAAAAGTCTAGAGGCAGATTTTATCGGCCTCCAGATCATAAAATATGGGTTCCCTAGACTTCCATAAAAACAGGTAAAATCATAGGCGAACGCTTTGTGCTTTGATAAATATATTGACTCAATGCATCACGAACAGAAGATTTGAGTGATGCCCAATCTTTGATGTTTTTCGCGTAGCATTTTTTTAATTCCTCTTCTATTACATTTCGTGCGCCTTCCATTAATGCTTCAGACTCACGTACATAAACAAATCCTCTTGAAATCAAGTCAGGTCCATTGATGACCTCTCCAGTTGCGCTGGAAATAGCCACCACGATTATAATCAAACCATCTTCAGATAAATGCTTACGATCTCTTAAGACGATGTTACCTACATCACCAACGCCTAATCCATCTATAAACACACGTCCTGCAGGCACTGATTTGCCGATTTTAGCACCATCAGCTGCGAATTCTAACACGCTGCCATTATTGAGGATGAAGATGTTCTTTTCATTCATGCCCATAGACATCGCCACTTGCTTATGCTTATCTAACATCACATATTCACCGTGAACAGGTATAAAATACTTCGGTTTAACAAGCGCTTGAAGCAATTTTAATTCCTCTTGCTTTGCGTGACCAGATACATGTACATCTGCCAATGATTCGTAAATCATTTTTGCACCCTTCTTAGTCAACTGATTGATAATTTTGTATACAGACTTTTCATTTCCTGGAATCGGAGATGAAGAGAGGATGACCAAATCACCAGGTACGATTTCCATATTACGGTGTTCTGAGTTTGCCATTCTAGCAAGTGCACTCATCGGTTCACCTTGAGAACCCGTGGTGATCACCACCAACTCATTCTCTGGATAACGTCCAATGTCTTTAATATCAATAATCATATCGGACACTGGAATTTTCAAATACCCTAACTCCAAAGCAACATTCGATACGTTAACCATGCTGCGTCCTGAAAAAGCGACTTTTCTATTATTTAAAAATGCAGCATTGATAATTTGTTGTACGCGATGTACATTGGATGCAAAAGATGCCACGATAATTCTAGAAGTTGCATGTCTAAAAATTTCCTCAAACGTATCGCCCACTGAACTCTCAGACATGGTGTAGCCTTCACGCATAACATTTGTACTGTCAGAAAGCAGTGCTAACACGCCTTCTTGACCCAATTGTGCAAAACGATGTAAATCCATGGTTTGACCATCAATTGGCGTAAAGTCGATTTTAAAGTCACCTGTTTGAATAACCTTTCCATAAGGCGTCGTTATCGCAAATGCCACCGCATCTGCAATACTGTGACACACTCTAATCGGTTCTATTTCAAACACGCCTAACTTAATCACTTGACCCGGTACGATGGTGATTAATTTGGGATTTAAACGGTGCTCTTTTAATTTGTTTGCAACCAAGCCCAACGTTAAACGCGTACCATAAATCGGCACATCTAAATCCCTTAAAAAATAGGGAATTGCACCAATATGGTCTTCATGTCCATGCGTTAATACGATGCCTTTTACTTTACTGGCATTCTTTTTTAAGTACGTTATATCTGGTAAAACGACATCGATTCCCAAAAGTTCATCTTCTGGAAACGCCATCCCGCAATCTACGATAAAGATATCGTCTTCATACTGATAGACCGTCATGTTTTTTCCAATTTCATTTAACCCACCTAAAGGGATGATTTTAAATACACCTTTCGCTGAGTCCGTTAAATTCGTTTGTGTACCGACACCTTCTTGTGTCATGTTTTTAATCGGATTGTTAAAATTTTTCTTTTTCTTTGGCGGATTCGCCTTTTTTGGAGCTTTTGTTTGAGCTGGCTCCACTTTTGTTTGAACAGGCTCTACTGGAGTCTCTGTTTGCTTCTTATTCGTCATATTACACCTCTTTTAATAGTTCAGTCTGGTTTTTCCGGTCGGACTGAAACGGTTAAGATTCGTATGACAAAGTTCCCAACGGGGGCACATTTACGAAAAACAAACCCTGTATTACACAAGGTTTTTACATTTGCTACAAATACCATAGAATTTTAATTTGTGATCTACAATTTTAAAATCATATTCTTTTTCTATTTTATTCTCAAGGGTATCTAACAAATCGCCTTCAACCTCGATAACCGCACCACATTTGCTACAAATCAAATGGTGATGATTGTGTTGTCCGTCATCACTGTATAATTCATATCTCACGCAGCCATCTTCAAGATTTAATGAAGAAACGACTTCTAATTCCTCTAGGAGTTGTAGTGTTCTATAAACCGTTGCCAATCCCATTTCAGGATTTCTTTGCTTTACGATATCATATATTTCCTCAGTATTGAGGTGTTTGCCTTTATTCTCTTCTATGGCACTGAGAATAGCTATTCTCTGAGGCGTTAATTTATAGCCCGCTTCCTTTAACTTTTTCTTGTACCCTTCATAAAATGAATTCATAATCCCACCTCGAATACGTTATAGATTTTTTAACTTACATTTTTATGCTTCTTCTTCGTCTTCGTCTTCCATATCGTCTAACAACTCATTATAAGCATCTACGACAGAATTGATTTCCTCTTCGCTATCAATGGTTTCAAATACAAATTCGTCCCCTTCTTCAGTCACTTTGAAAATCATAACATCGTCATCGTCATCAACATTTGCTAAAATAGCATATTCTTGACCTTCAAGTTCTAAGTTAGCGATAATGTTAAATAAAGTAGGGACGCCATTTTCATCTAATAGTTCTACCACATCTGAATGCTCATGATCGTGTTCTGGTTGTACCACATCAAATAATTTATCTTCTTTCATGTTTCACCTCTTATTATATATTTAAGTGCATTAAATTCAAATTAATCTTTTCCATGTCGATCCAAAAAGCCTTGTAAAATCATCGTTGCAGCTAATTTGTCTACCACTTCTTTTCTTTTGTCGCGGCGCATATCCGCTTCGATTAGCAAGCGCGTCGCACTGAGCGTCGTCATGCGCTCATCCCAAAAAAAGAGTTCTATTTTTCCTTTAATTCGGTCTGAATACATCAGTTTTTTTTCTAACTTATCCATAAATTGCTTCGTCTTTTCACCCTGTGGGCCAATGCTTCCATTCATATTATAAGGCATTCCTGCCACTATTTTCGTCACTTCATATTCATTGATTAAATCGACCAAACGGTCAATGTCTTGCTTTAACGATTGTCTAAAAATCGTCTCTTTACCCTGTGCAGTAATTAACATCGAATCACTGATCGCTACACCTATGGTACGGTCTCCAACATCTAGTCCCATAATTCTCATTTATTCATATCCTCCAGTATATCCTATAATTAGGTAATATACAAACATTTAATACACTTTAATACAGAACTCTGGGCAAACTGACGCACAATAACCACAAAGCACACATGTTTCACGCGTGACTACTGCTTGTCCATTTTGAATACGGAGTGCTTTATGATCACATTTTTTTACACATGCGCCACACCCTGTACACCAATCGGCGACTTGCAGTTTTTTATCAGTCGTAGAAACCTCATTCTTTAAGGACTCAGAAATCTCAAGTCCCTTCACGCGTCGCACATTATAATCAATCTCAGCTTTTGACTGCATACCAAAAGCGATGGCATCTAAGTCACTTTGATCAAGTACATAATTAAAACAAGCATCCACCGAAGCCAGCAAATTACCGCCGCCTAATGGTTTCATACCAAAAACACCACCACCGCTGCTTTTAAACGCGCGAATAGCCAGTTCCATTTCTTGTCTCGAGCCATCTTGAATGCCCAATCCATTGACGTTGGTAATGGGGTGAACCACTTCTATTTCCGGGTATCTAAGTATCGCACGAACGCATTCAACATAATGTGTTGAAACGCCGATCGCTTTTATTCTGCCTTCTGATTTTAGTTTTAGAAAATACTCTATGGCTTCATAATGTCCCTTAAGGGTAAAGGCATTCATTTGTTCATGTAACATAAAAACATCTATATAATCCGTATCCATCTCTAAAATTGCTTTTTCAAAACTCGCTTTCGCCGTTTCTTTAGAATAAGCATAGGATTTTGAAGCGATAACAAATGTATCTCTCGGAATATACTTTAGCGCTTCTCTTATGTGTCCATACGTTTCATAGAGTTCTGCTGTATCGATAAAATTAATTCCTTGGTCATATGCATACTTAATTAAAGAGGCCCCTTCAACCGTAGTCAAATTGCGTTGAAGCGGCCCCATTGTTAAACTACCAAATGCTATTTTAGATACTTTAATATCCGTTTTACCTAAAACATTATAAATCATTTCTTTTGACTTCCAATATAATGGTTGATTAATACTTCGAGGATATCGTCACGCTCGATTTTCTTAATCATGGTTCTTGCATCGTTGTGTGTCGTGATATACGTAGGGTCACCTGATATTAAATAGCCGATTAGTTGGTTTACTGGATTGTATCCCTTTTCTTCCAATGCATTATAGACATATAATAAAATGTCCTTATGCTCACCGTTCTCGAGATATTCCTCTACGCTAAATTTCATTGTATTATTCATAGTACCCTCCCCTCACATGCGAAGTCATTTACCTTATGATGACATTATACCCTTTTTACATCAATAAAGCATAAACTTTTTGTAGTGCTTCATCAACTTTTTCTGGGTTTTTGCCACCTGCCTGTGCCATATTGGGTTTACCGCCACCACCACCACCGGCAATTTTAGCAACTTCTCTTATAATATTGCCTGCGTGTGCGCCTTTTTGCATCGCTGAATCAGATACCATGGCAAGCAGTTCAACCTTATCTTCAATGACATTTGCCAAAACGACTACAGCCATTTCATATTTGTTTTTTATTTGATCGCCAAGATTTCTTAATGTGTTCATGTCTACACCCTCAAACTTTGCAGTGATTACATGGTACCCATTAATTTCTTGCATTTGCTCTATAATGTCATTCATTGCCGTTTTAGCAAGTTTGTTTTTAAGTTGGTCATTTTCTCTGGTTAGATTTCTGATGTCGCTCATCAATTGATCTGCCTTTGAGAGGACATCTACACTATTGGTCTTAAGCATATCAGATATTTTTTGTAATTTATCATCAAGTTGTGTTAACAATTTATAAACATTTTCACCTGTAATCGCTTCTATACGTCTGACGCCTGCAGCAACACCGGTCTCGCTTATAATTTTGAATAGACCCACTTCTGCAGAATTGGTTAAGTGCGTTCCACCACATAGTTCGATGCTGTAGTCGCCCATGGTAACCACGCGTACGGTTTCACCATACTTTTCTCCAAACAGAGCCATAGCCCCTTTTGATCTTGCTGCATCTACAGACATTTCTTCCGTTAGAACAGGTAAAGCCTTAAAAATCTGTTCATTGACGACTTGTTCGATCTTACGAATGTCTTCAGGTGTAATTGCTTCAAAATGCGAAAAGTCAAATCTCAAACGTTCAGCACTCACCATAGAACCCGCTTGTTCTACATGTGTGCCGATGACCGTTCGTAGCGCTTTATGGAGCAAGTGTGTAGCAGAGTGGTTTCTAGCCGTTGCCATGCGTTTTTCTACATTGACACTGGCCATCACTGTCTCGCCCACTTTAACATGACCTTTTATGACGCGTACTTGATGGCCGATGATGCGTCCCACACTTTTTTTAGTTTCAAGTACTTCTGCAGCAAAATCATCTGTTAAAATATGACCCACATCGCCTACTTGTCCACCACCTTCAGGGTAAAAAGGCGTTTCATCAAGTACCAATGTAACTTCCATGCCTTCAAATGCTTCTTCCACGATTTCTGAGCCTACGATTGCAACCAACTTGCATGCTTTGGATAAATGGGTATATCCCACAAACTCTGAAACGATTTCCTTAGGCAATTGCGTAATCGCATCACTTGCCCAACCGAGTTCATCACCAGAACCTCTTGCTGTTCTTGCACGCTCTCTCTGTTCAATCATTTGTTGTTTAAAAGCCTCTTCATCAACTGTCAAGCCTTTCTCGCCGATGATCTCCATCGTCAATTCAATAGGAAAACCATAGGTGTCATATAACTTAAACGCTTTTTCTCCGCTTAATGTCTTCTCGCCTTTAGCAATCATTTCATCAAGCGTCTCATTAAGAATGCCTAATCCTTGATCGATGGTCGCTTGAAAGCGCTCTTCTTCGATGGAAATTATGCGTTTTATATAGTCTTTTCTATCGATTAAATTGCCATAATAAGAGCCATAAGCTTCTATAACGGTTTCAACCAAATCCGTTAATATATTGCCCGTCATCCCAAGCGTTTTTGCATGACGTGCTGCACGTCTTAAAAGTCTTCTTAAGACGTAACCGCGCCCTTCGTTATTTGGCATAATGCCATCGCCAACCATAAAGGTTACAGCCTTTATGTGATCGGTTATGATGCGTATAGAGATATCTTGTGACCGATTAACCCCATATGCAACACCTGATCGGCGAATCACTTCATCACGAATGTGCTTAATGGTATCGACTTCAAAAATAGTGTCTACATCTTGCATAATGCATGCAATCCGTTCGAGTCCCATACCCGTGTCTATGTTTTTCTTATCCAATTCATTGTAATTGCCTTGCTCGTCGCGATCGTATTGTGTAAATACATGGTTCCAAAACTCTAAATAGCGTTCACACTCGCATCCAGGTCGACAGTTTGGATCCCCACAACCATATGCTGGACCTCTGTCAAAATAAATCTCAGAACACGGTCCACAAGGTCCTGTGCCTATTTCCCAAAAGTTATCTGCTTTGCCCAGTCTCGTGATTTTTTCCTCTGGTATACCGATAACATCTCTCCAAATCGCAAATGCTTCATCGTCTTCTAAATAAACAGAAGGCCATAATTTATCCACTGGCATTTCTAAAACCTCAGTAATAAATTCCCAGCCATACTTGATAGATCCTTCTTTGAAGTAATCTCCAAATGCAAAATTGCCGAGCATTTCAAAAAATGTCGCATGTCTTGCCGTTACACCTACATTTTCAATATCACCTGTACGTATACATTTTTGACAAGTTGCCATGGTTGGATTTGGTGGTGTTTCTGTGCCTGTAAAATAATTTTTTAATGGCTGCATACCTGCATTAACTAAAAGTAAACTCTTGTCATTTATTGGAACAAGGGGATAACTTGAAGTCACATAATGACCTTTGGATGCATAAAAATCTAAAAATGCTTGTCTAATTTCGTTTAAACCCATCTTTTTCATAAGTAAGTTCCTCCCATAATAATCACAAAAAAACCCCCAAAGACACATGTAGGGACGATAAAATACCGCGGTACCACCCTACTTATCGGACTCTCGTCCGATCGCTTTGAAGGTCAATCAGCATGATAACGTTTGCTAAACGCTTTATCTTACTCTACATTCAGATTCAGTGCTCAGAAGCTGCTTCGATCACTTGCGTCTCTTTCACCAACGGACGCTCTCTAAAGGTGTGATTTACTCCTCTTCATCTTCGCATATACTATAATATGAATATTTTAACATAACTCTATTTAAAGAACAATTTATTTTTAAAACTCTATTTCTACGACGTCGTGATGGTCGTGGTCTTCATGTGGATCAAAGCCAGCAAGGCCTTCATAAACCAGATTGTTTTTATGTGCATAATCATAAATTGCCGCTTTTAATGCTTGTTCAGCAAGAACTGAACAATGTATTTTTACAGGTGGTAAGCCACCTAAAGCATCAACAACCTGCTTATTCGTAACTTTGAGGGCTTCATCTATCGACAGACCCATGATGAGTTCCGTCGCGATGCTTGAAGCAGCAATTGCAGATCCACACCCAAAAGTCTTAAACTTGATGTCTTCTATATGTTCATCTCTAACCTTTATATAAATACGCATGATGTCGCCACATTTAACATTACCCACTTCGCCGACGCCGTCTGCATTTTCGATTTCGCCAACATTTCTTGGATTCATAAAATGATCCATTACCTTCTCTGTATACATTATTTAGCGCCTCCTTTTACTCGATCATATAATGGTGACATCACTCTTAATTTTTGAACCACTTCTTTAAGTGCTTCGATGGTATAATCTACATCTTCTTCAGTGGTAAAATCGCCTATTGTCAATCGTAAAGACCCATGTGCAATTTCATGCGGGAGACCGATTGAAAGAAGGACGTGTGAAGGATCTAGAGAACCAGAGGTACAAGCTGAACCACTTGAACCAGCGATGCCTTTTGCATTTAAACTTAATAACAGTGCTTCACCTTCTATGAATTCAAAGCAAACGTTTACATTACCAGGGTGCCTAAAAGTCGGATGACCATTGTACTTCACATAATCAATACCATTTAAAATGCCTTTTACAAGTCGCTCTCTTAAGTTTGTTAATTTTTCGACATGCTCTTCCAATTTTGCATCCGCTATTTCCGCCGCTTTTGCAAATCCCATAATACCGGGAATGTTTTCAGTACCAGCACGTCTTTTCTTTTCTTGTGCGCCACCTTTAATTAAATTGTGGATGCGTACACCTTTTCTTACAAATAAAGCGCCGACGCCTTTTGGACCATAAATCTTGTGGCTCGAAACACTTAATAAATCTATACCCAACGCTTGAACATCTATTTTTACATTGCCATACGCTTGAACCGCATCTGTGTGAAATAAAACACCGTGTTTGTGTGCTATATCAGCGATCGATTTAACGTCTTGCATGGTTCCGATTTCATTATTAATATACATAATTGATATAAGCACAGTAGTAGGCCTAATCGCCGCCTCTAAAGCATTTAGATCGATTCTGCCTTGTTCATCTACAGGTAAATACGTTACTTCTACACCCTCTTTTTCGAGCGCTTCGCACGTGTGCAATATCGCATGATGCTCAATAACAGAAGTAATGATGTGATTGCCTTTTGCTTTATTTGCATGCATAACACCTTTTAGAGCCCAGTTGTCTGCTTCGGACCCGCCAGCAGTAAAGTAAATGGCATCCGCAGACGTATTAAGTGTTTTTGCGATGTTCGTGCGTGCTTTTTCAAGAGCACTTTTAGCCTCTTGGCCAAATCCATGAATACTCGATGCATTACCAAATATCTCAGTAAAGTAGGGCAGCATCTCACCTACAACTTCTTCTTTTACAGGGGTTGTCGCAGAATAATCCAAATAAACTTTTCTCAACTTTTCGTCCTCCAAAACATTATTTGCATTCGCAAATGCTTTCGATGATCATGCTCTTTTGATTTAAACGATAATCATCTACCATATGCTGCAAATTAATAGAATTTACAACGCTGGTTATGCTTTCATATATTTTTTCATAAATGACTTTAGTGACGCAATACCTCGAGTGATCACATATTTCATCCGCATCGTCTATAACCACACAATCCGTCGGCGCAAGTGGCCCCTCTAGTGTGGTTAATATCGCCCCAACTGTTATTAATTGAGGTTCTACCGCTAACATATAACCGCCTTGCGCACCTCGCACACTTTTAACGAGATTCGCCTTTCTTAGTGGCGAGATTAACTGTTCCAAATAGTTTACAGATACCGCTTGACGTTCAGCAATGCTCGTTAATGATATTGGGCCCTCGCCATAGTTAAGCGCAAGATCAAACATTGCTTTTAAGCCATAACGGCCACGCGTTGATAATTTCAAAAGACACACTCCTTTAATCCCTAGTTATTTACTAAGAAATCATAATCATTATAATATATCCGATGAAATACGTCAACTTTAAAGCACCCACAACTTATAAAATTATTTTAATACATCCACCTATCGATTAACATTTCACAACCATTTGCCGATAAATGATATAATAGATAAATAAAAGTGTCTGTAATAACTAAAAATCTTGAGGTGACCCATGTCTGAGAAAACAAATGAACTTTATATCCTAACACAGAAAGCTCAAAAAATGGAGATGATTAACGAGGAAATTGCCCTAAAGATTTATTTAGAAATATTTGAAAGTTACACACCTAAGATTTCTAAGACATATGAAAGCACCATAAGGCTTTTAGAAAAACGGCAGCGTTTAGATGAAGCCTTAAAAATATGCGATCTTGCAATTGAGTTAATTCGCGCCGATGAAATTTCAGGCATTCTCGATCGATTTGAAACCACCCAAACGCGCCTTTTAAGGAAAATTGAAGAAACCAAACCGCAGGAAGAAGCGCATGTAAAAAAAGCTTACCACTTCAAACCAAAGCATCTCATCTTTCCAGCGGTACTAATCCTTCTCGTTTTTTTGGTGCTCAAATTTACCACCCCTTTCGATCAATTGGATGTAAATTTAGAGGGTAAAGAATCATTAGAAGGCGGCGGTAAAGTTTACACCACAACTTCAAGCGATCCCACGAAAACATACCCCATTACCGACGAGATGAAAGCACTTGCAACCAGAGAACTTCTCATAAACTTAGATGCAAGTGATGCTGAGATTATCGTTCAGGAAGATACATTGGGCATCGCGATCATCGTAATAGGTGGCACATCCGAAACGCGTGCAAAAGAACTGTGTTATTTATACTTAAGCGCTCTTGCTGGATCCGCTTCTGCAACGTATGATGATTTATCCGCCCCAAAAGAGAACCACTTAGGTGGCTTATATGATCACTACGATCTCGTCATAACCATCGGAACAGGTACGACCGAAGAAGAGTTTATCGCAAAAGGGACAAAAGGCAAAGCAGCAGCAGATATATACTGGCGTTAAAACGTAGAAAAGGAGAACAAACTATTTAAATATAAATAGCGTGTTCTCCTTATTATTTTACGTCGTTTGGTGGATCAATGCACTTGCTAGTTTTTCACTCACTTTGTGACCTTTTAACACTTCGACGCATTTAAGCGCAAATGCCATCGCTACCCCTGCGCCTTTTCCTGTGATAAGCGTCCCATCTTGTACCACGTTTTCATCCACATGTACAAAATCAGTCATTTCTTTTTCAAAACCAGGATAGCAAGTCACTTTTCTCCCTTTAATTAATCCGTGATACGATAATATCGTGGGTGCTGCACATATGGCAGCCATATAAATATCTAAATCACGCGCTGAAATCAGTAAATTCTTTAGCGAATCACTTTCCATCAGGTGTTTAGAACCTGGCATACCTCCTGGCAAAACAAGCATAAGTGCATCAGATAGCGAAGTGATTTCATTGATGGTTTGATCCATCAAAATGGAAATGCCATGGGCACCGGTTACTTCTTTACTGTTTATGCCTATCATATGGGTCCTTATGTCCGCTCGCCGAAGCACATCTACGATCGTAATTGCCTCAATTTCTTCAAAGCCTTCGGCAAAAAATACATATACCATGAATACCTCCTAACACTAATACTCGTTAACCTTCGTATAAAATTTAGGATCCTTTATCATTTTGATCGTGGACTTTGAACCTTTCCAAGTTGAATCCACTGTACTGTCGATAATTACCCACTTGCCATCAATTAAAATCTCATTCCAAGCGTGGTAACCATTCACATATTTCGTATAGCCCTTCACCAATTTGGTAGGAATGCCTTCATGCCTTTTTATGGATGCGAAAAGCGCTGAATAATCATAGCAAATCCCCTTCATATCTTGATAAGTCAATTCGATATTGGGAATATAATCTGTGGTGAGCGTCGGAATTTTATCATAGTCATAAGCCATATTTTTAACCAAATAGCCGTAGAGTGTTTTGATCTTCGAATCATTGGTTTTATATGTTTTAAGCAAACTCGCACCGAAATCTATGGCCTCATCTTCTTCTTTCCAATTTACATTTTGAACAGAATTAAGATACACGATGTTTGGATCATCTAGTTTAAGATCAAAAGACTTTTGTGCAGCATATACGTATTTAGTGCCCGAAACGTTCTTTAAAAGCCCCACTTTATAAGTGCCATTTCCCAATTGAAGTGGAAAAGCCTCAGTTCTACCATCAGCGGTAAAGGGATAAGAAATTTTTTTATCGCCTTTGGTTATTAACACTTTATACTTCACCTTATCCGAAGATTTAAACGTTATTTCTATGATGCCCTTGTCTAAATTAGCACCATCAATGGTTTCTTTAGTTTGTGTAAAATTGATGGATTGGCTCGATAATAGCACCATTAAAACGCCACATAATACGATCCATTTTCTCATCACGTCACCTCTTTCAAGCTAATCGGTTTCACCTAGATACCTTTTAATTGTATCATAGTTAATACAGTGAAGCAAAGCCTCCTGCTTCGTAATCAGACCTTCTTGCGTTAAATCCGCCAAACTTGAATCCATGCTCATCATGCCCACACTTTTGCCTGAATGAATAGCCGCCTCAATTTGTGGAATTTTACCATCTCTAATCATATTCCGTATGGCATGCGTCATCCCCATAATTTCAAAAGCTGGCACTCTGCCAAGTTGTTCAGAAGGTAATAATTGTTGCGAAATAACACCTTGTAATACCGTTGAGAGTTGAATGCGTACTTGCTGTTGTTGATTGGGAGGAAACACATCTATTATTCGGTCAATGGTTTTAGCTGCACCAACGGTATGTAACGTAGAAAATACCAAATGACCTGTTTCAGCAGCTGTTAAAGCGATGGAAATCGTTTCATAGTCTCTCATTTCACCGATTAATATAACATCTGGTGCTTGTCTTAATGCAGATCTTAAGCCATCGGCATAACTTCTTGTATCAATACCGATTTCTCTTTGATCGACGATACTCTTTGCATGTTTGTGCAAATACTCGATCGGATCTTCTAATGTTAAAATATGACAGGCGCGTTCTTGATTAATTAAGTCTATCAAACAAGAAAGTGTGGTAGACTTACCACTTCCAGTAGGTCCAGTTATTAAAACAAGCCCTTTTGTTTTTTTTCTAAAATCAAGGATTGCATCTGGTATACGTAGTTGACTTACATCCAATCGATCAAATTTAAGCACGCGAATTGCTGCCGCATGTGAACCTCTCTGCGTATATGCATCCACTCTGAATCGTCCAACACTACTTAATGAAAACGAAAAATCCTTCTCGCCTTTTTCTAAAAACTCAAGATAATGTTCATGCTTCTTAAACAACTGCTTAACGAGTAATTCTGTGTCGTCTGGAGACATTTTATCTTCACCAACACCTTCGAAGCGCCCATGAATTTTAAGTGTCGGGGGAACGCCAACTGTGATGAAAATATCAGATGCGTCTTTTTCAACAGCGAGTTCAAGTAAATTTTCTAGTGTAAACATCATTCATTTTCCTCCGGATCGCTAAAGCCTATTGAATTGCTATAATCAAATTCTGCGGGAATTTCTCGCCACTGGGTAATGATGACTTTGTCATCAGGATCTAGATCCAATGCAACCAAAAGTTTTCTACCGGTTGCCTCATGAACAGTCACGTATTCTATAACAAACGGGATTTCTTGCTCCGATTCTAACAAGTCCTCTAAGCGCATAGGTTCTAATACTGGCATATCCACTTGGGCATTATAGAGTTGATAAAAACTCCAGTGAAACAAAACGCGCTTGAGCCATGAAATTTCAGGTGGTATCGCTTCTTGTAATAAAGGGTCTAAGGCAGTTTTTAGGCCATCATCAAAAGGATATAACGCCCATTTTATTTGGGCTTGTTCGTCAATCAATGCATCTGATAGCACCTTCGCCTCATCTATAATTTTCACAACTTTATTATAGGCGAGCGAAGCTTCACTTTCTAATAAATAATAGCCTTGTGTCCACGACGCATTTTTACGAGCAATCTTTAAATTAGAGTAAGAAGACATCATAGCAAGTACGCCAAATGTAATCAATAAAAGCATGACCAAGATTACCAATACCGAGGAACTGCCTTTATCATCCTTATAAACTTTTGAATCAATTATATTTTTGCATCTCAAGTTCATAAATTTGCTCCCCATTTGATTGATCCATTTGATTGACTGTCAACTTATAATAATCTATTTGATAGTCGAGGGTTGGTACCCTCTCGTGTGTAAGAAAAACACTGTAATGATATCCATCTGTTTGCATAACACTTTGCCACGATTCATCATAGAACAAATTCACCTCCGTTATCGTGTTGTTTACTACGGTAACGGCTTGAGTTAATAATGGCGTCTCTAAAAAATCTTCAAAATTCTGAGCCGCTTCAATTTGCTCAAAAATACGTGCGGCAAGAACCACACTTTGGTCCAATGCTTCTGCTTCTTGATTCAGTCGATGTGAAATGATAAACATTTGAATTACATATATGCTTAATAAGGATAACACGGCTATAGATAAAATCAACTCAACCAATGATACGCCTTTTTTTCTAGCTTTACGGCCTTTCATGATTCACCTCATAACTTTGCTTTATTCAAAAGCGTTAATTTTCGACTTCGTCGATACAGATACATCTTTTAAGAACTTTTCTGACTTCCATAAATCAAAAGACAGCCAGTTATCCTCGTACATCAATTTAAAGTCGTCTATTTCGGCAATTTCAAAACTCAAATCATCTGTAGGCATGGTTCCCAATGGGATCGTCGATTCTCTTAACACGCCATCACTTAAATAAATCCAAGTGGTATAAATCTCATCACCAAATGTCTCTTCTATGAGAAGCACATCGCCATAAGTTTCTGAGTCCGTTAAAACAAAAAGGCCATCTAACCGATCATTTTGTCTAATTTTAGTGGTTATGAAAGAACTCGCAACTCTTAATTGCTCTACCGTTGATTTATCGTCCACCAAAGTGGAATAAGTCGTAGTCGTCGTTGCCGCGAGCATAAAAATTCCAAGTCCAAAAACAACCAGCAGCAACATGACAACCGTCATTTCTATAAGACTATAACCATTTTCATTCTGAAATCGTTTAATCATAATCGCCTACCATTTCTTATACACCGCTATAACGGGCATAATATTCGATGCTATAATTTCATAATGGTAATAATAAGCATCTTCGTTCATTATTAACCCATATTCTGAGGCTAAATATTCTAGGGGTGGATAATTGCCTTCTATCGCATAACATTGAACAGCCGCATTTCTAATGGCTTCTTCAACCGTTTTTACACGCTCAAAATTAGCCGTTTCAGAAAACTCACCAATGCCTATGTTGGATTGAATCATAAAAACCACCAAGATGATCAACAAAATCCACTGTACACGTTTTATAGATTTAAACATAACATCCCTCTTATCCAATAGAAGACATAATATTTATAAGTGGCAGCATAACAAGTAGCAAAATAGCACCTACAATTAAAGAAAGTATAATAACCAAAGTAGGTTCTATAGAAACCGTTAATCGGTGGAGACTACGATTCAGTTCGCGTTCGTAGATGTCTGCTGTTTTATCTAACATCACATCTAGCGCACCTGTTTTACCACCCAACTCAATCATTTTGACAAACAAGTCAGGAAACAATCGCGTATTGCTTAATGCATCCGACAGCGATTTACCTTCTTGAACCGCTTGAGCAACACCCTTTAACGCCTTTTCAACCGATTCATTTTCCATTAGGGGAATGATCAATTCTAATCCTTCTACCAAAGGCATTCCACTTTTTATAAGAATCGCATAAGCGCGTGAAAACTTAACGGCAAGCGATTTTCTATAGATGGCTTTCACCCCTGGAAAATTTAATAAAAAAGCATCTCTTTGCTTACTCAATAAGTTTGTTTTAAAGAGCAACATAAAATATAATATGACCAACACCAAGATACCCAAGATAAATAAAATACCATTTTGTAAGATTAAACTTAAGTCCAAAACAAATGCCGTGGCTTTTGGTACACTGCCACCCACTGATAATAGAATTTCATGAAAAATAGGTAGCACTTTTAAAACAAGCATTAAAATGACCACCGACATAAGGCCGATTAGTACAAGAGGATAGGTTAGCGCATTTTTAACTTTTTGCCTTAATTGATCATTCTGATCATAGTAAACAGATAGTTGTTCAAAAGTCTCTCCCAAACGACCCGTGTTTTCAGCGATTTTTATCATATCGACCAGATAAATAGGAAATGCGTTGCGATTGCCTATCGCTTCATTTAACGGCAACCCCATTTCAACTTCACTGGTAATTTGCATGACGATGCCTTTAAGTTTCGCGTCAAATACATCGCCAGAGAGTATGTGAAGCCCTTCTAAATATGGAATTCCCGCCTTAAAAACAACTGAAAATTGATAACAAAAAAACGAGAGTTCTGACGCCTTTAAAGTTTGCTTATTGGGTTGATTTCGCATCATATTAAACCACCTTATAAAAAATAATTCCTGTTCACATAATTATACCCCATAATGGTCCACTAACACAAATTTTTACATTTAATGGTTTACTTGATTTTTATCATACATGTTGGGTATACTAGAGCCATGGAGGTAAGTTTATGTCTAAAAAGTCAAAAAAAATGGAAGATGAACTACGAAAGCAAAATGAAAGAAAAAGAAGAAAAAATCATCTCCTCTGTGGGCTGATATTAGGGTGTATTTTAGGGTTTGCTGTGGGCTATTGTTGCAGAAAACATTTTTCTGATGATGCTAAAAAAAGAATCATTGAAAAAGACTTTTTCAGAGCGCGCTTATCAGAAATAAAAAATAAGTTACAACATGTAAAAGACAATTTTGATGGCTCGAAATCCTTAGAAGAGGAAATTGACGCGTCTTTGAACCAAGAATAAATGAAGAACCGCATCTTTTAATAGATTGCGGTTCATTTTTTTTACTCTGGTGCGTATTTTGTTTTCTTTAAAAAGGTTTGCACTGTTTGCTCGTAACCGTTATCTGTGGGACGATAGTATCTTTTCTCTTTTATTGCATCTGGCAGATACTGCTGTTTGACATAATGGTCTTTAAAATCATGCGGATATTGGTAAGCCTTCATTTGACTATTGCTCGTATACTTTCTCTCCAGTGATAAAGAAGTACCATCTTTAAGGTAATACGGTATGGTGCCTGTCTCTATGTTGTTCAAGTCATCGATCACTTCATTGATGCCCATATAAGCTGCATTCGATTTAGGCGCGGTTGCAACATATGTCGCCGCTTGCGCTAAAATGATTCGCCCTTCTGGAAAACCTATAAAATCAACAGCTTGGGCTGCACTATTTGCGATTACCAACGCCATAGGATCCGCATTTCCAACATCTTCTGATGCACAAATGACGATGCGTCTAGCGATGAACCTCGGATCTTCTCCACCCACGATCATTTTACCCAAATAGTATAATGCGGCATCTGGATCAGAGCCACGCATACTTTTTATAAACGCGGAGACTATGTCATAGTGATTGTCTCCATTTTTATCATAGTCCATGACTTTCATCTGCAAACAATCTTCGATATCCTCTAATGTAATCTCAATTTGATCGGATAAATCCGCTTTGGAAATAACGGTTAACTCGAGTACATTTAACGCACGTCTTGCATCGCCTGCAGCCATATCCGCAATGTATTCAAGATGTTTATCTTCAATTTTTATAGGATACATGCCAAGCCCGCGTTTTTCATCGACAAGTGCACTTTTTAAGATGGTCACGATTTCATCGGGCGCCAGTTTAGTCAATCGAAACACAGATGAACGCGATATTAAAGCACTGTTCACTTCAAAATAAGGATTTTCTGTGGTGGCACCAATCAATATAAATGTACCATCTTCAACAAAAGGCAAAAGGGCGTCCTGTTGATTTTTATTAAACCGATGAATTTCATCGATAAATAGAACGGTTCTCTTTTGATACATTGCCAAATGATCTTTTGCATGTTCTACGGCTTCTCTAATGTCCTTAATCCCCGCCGTAACCGCGTTTATGTTTACAAACATCGCTTCCGTACGCTTCGCAATTACCTTGGCTAATGACGTCTTACCAGAGCCTGGAGGCCCATATAAAATAATGGAGGTTAATCGATCTGATTTGATGAGTTTGGGCAGTAGTTTGCCTTCCCCCATAATACCAGACTGTCCGATAAATTCTTCTAAAGTCTCTGGCTTCATACGTTCTGCCAAAGGTGCGTTTTTTATTTTGATATCTTGTGCCATGATGTCGAATAAGTCCATTTTATTTTGCCTCCACCAACATATTTACGCGATGCAACAGTGCTTCGTAGTAAACAAACACTTGATCGCTTCCAAGATGATTTATAAAGTCATCGTATTTCATCGCCAGGTTCTCGTCATAAGCAAAGTGTTTTATTTGTGTGACTTGCAAAAATCCCTCATGCGTAATTTGCATCATACGGCTTAAAAAAGTTGACTGCTTCTGATCACATAAAACACTTGTCAGATGATTGATGGCATTAAAAATACCCAAGGGCAATCGGTCAAAATGACGTATTTGATCAAGCAAAATCTTTTGGTCTTCCCAAGCACGCGTGCTAAAAAAAGGTAAAATTTGGCCATGCATAAATCGCATACTCTGAATCACATCATTATACTGTCCTTCCCAATTGATATCTGAGAGTCCCACCGCATCTATGGAAAAGCCTGGCGTTTCAGTTACATAGGTTCCCAGTCCACGTCTGACTTCTAAATAGTTTTTACTGATGAGATGTTTAATGGCTTCTCTTAAGGTCGCACGAGAGACACCCAATTCTTCTGCCCATTGGATCTCGTTGGGCATCTTTTCTCCAACGCGGTAAAAATTATTTCTGATCCCTTCTATAATGCCATCTGCTACTTTTTCAGACAATAATAGTTTCTGATACATAATAGGTCCTTTCTAATCAAAAAAACAACTAAAGACAATTTGAACACCTGCCGATAATTATAGCGCAAGGATGCAAAGATTAATTACGTTTATCTTATCATGATTTTATTCAAGGAGGAATACTTATGAGCACATCACCGATAAATATCAACAAACCTATACAAACAAATATCCCATCAAGCCAAGACGTTACTAAATCGTCTCAAGTGGCCATTCCAAAAGAATCCGAAGGTTCTAAGCAATACGATTCCATAGAACTGGGTAAAAACACAAGTACTGAATTTGGTACTTATACCGTTGATCGTCAAAAACTCAACCAAATCAAACTTGATTTTCAAAAAAATGTAGATTCTTTTAGAGAAATGGTTCGTGCTTTGATTGAAAAACAAGGAAAAACAGTCGAAGAAGTCTTAGAGAATCCTGAGTCGGCTATAGTTAAAGTGGATGACGAAACAAAACTTGCTGCACAAGAAGCCATATCCGATGAAGGGTATTGGGGTGTAACGCAAACAGCTGATCGTATTTTAGATTTTGCAAAAACCATTTCTGGTGGTGATCCATCAAAAATTAGTGCCCTAAAAGATGCATTTAAAGAAGGTTTTGAAGCCGCTAAAAAAGCATTTGGTGGTGAATTACCCGAAATATCACAGTTGACATACGATCGTGTCATGGAAGGCTTTGATGCATGGGAAAACGAGAAATAGCCTCTATTTAAGGCAAAGAGCAATCGCGAGTTTACGTATATGTAAACTTTTGATTGCTCTTTTTTATATGGTTTCCATTTGCTCTGTTTTCTCCTTAAGCGGCACATAAAGTGTAATTACATTTTGATTTTCTGTTACCGTCATTTGATAAGTCCCACCGATGATTTTCACTACGCTTTCGACAAATTGGTTATGGCTGATCATTAGTTTTTCTATTGCCAAATCCGCTTTAGAAGTAACAATCATTTCGACGCCTTGTTTATGTCGTTCGTTTATTTGTATGTTTTCTATACCGCCCCCGTTAAATTGAATGATTTCAATTAAATCCATAAACAAAACGGAAATCATTTTGAAATTATCAAAATATATCACGGGCTTTTCTGCACGCTCAAAGGTTAAAACTATTTTATGGTCTACAACTTTCTCGATCCCTTTTGTAATAAAATCATTTACATCATTCACGGTGAATGGTTTTAAAGCATATCTACTCATTTCAAATATCTTGTTTAAATAGTGCATTCTATCGTTCATCTGTTTGGTAACCTTAGCGATGTCATCTGTCTCTTTAATTTGTCTTAGTGCTTGTACCGTGTATAAATGATGCTGATTAATCGCTTTTATAAGTTCATCATACAACCTTAATACATGGTCTATTTTCTCATAACTGTCTGACAACATTTTATTATACAAAATACTTTTCTTTTCACTCGTTACGATTAAACTATTATTAGCTGTGGTCTTTTCATAGATCTCTATGGCCTCTTTAATATACACTTTCAACTCTGATTCTAAATCCCAAGGCTTGGTCAAAATTTTATAGACATCTACGTGATTAATCGTCGCTAAAATTTGGGGCAATTGCGTATAACCTGTGAGGACTATTTTTACAGTTTCTGGACTGATTTCAGAAATACTTTTTAGCAAATCGAGTCCATTCATACCTGGCATACGCATATCCGTTATAATGACACTGATTTGATTTTGGCGTGCAAACAAATCGAGCGCTTGTGCCCCACTTGAAGCAAAAATGCGTTTATAAGGCTCGGAATGAAGGCCTCTATTTAAAGACTTTAGTATTTCAACTTCATCATCCACGATTAAAACCGTGTGTTTTGAGTAATCGATCATGGGACACCTCAACTAATTATTTTCAATCGTGTTATCTTGCGTGTGATATTTTTCCTGAATCTCTAAGTAAAAAGGCTCTCCCACTTTTAAGATGTCCATGGCATTCATAAAGGCTTCACTGAGTACGATTGATTCGTTTTCTTCTATATGTGAAGCCATACACATAAGCGCTACAAACGCTTTGTTGGCAATTTCTGGGGCGTCAGGCGTATGATGGTAGAGTGTGATTTCCACCAAATCAAGTGGAAACGCCCACCAATTCAAAAAATAACCGCCCAATTCAGAATGATCTATTTCATAAAGATCCCGCTCAAGTTTTAGCAAGTCTACTGCCTCTGTGGGATTTAGTATTATTTTATTATAATAATCTATTCCAAAAATTTGCAACATAATTATTTTACCAATGTCGTGAACAATTCCCGCTGAGCTGATTATCGCTGGCACTTTTACTTTGTAGTATTTGACATACAAGTCTTGAAAAATCAAGTTGGTTCGGTTTGAATGTGTCCATATGAATTCACATTTATTAAAAAGCCCCGCTTTCATCTGTGAGATCTCATATGATAATACTATTTGCTTTAAATTATTTAACCCAATATACATAATGGCTTGTTGAATATTACCCGTTTTTGCTGCATAAAAAGCCGAATTGGCGATTCTAAGGACATTTGATGCAATTGCTGGATCTTGTTCTATGATGCCCGTTATTTCTTCGATGCTCTTATCGCGCTGGATATAAAGATTAAGTGCATTGTACAACTTAGGAATGGTTTTAATCCCCTCAAATTGCTGAATCACGTTAAAAAGTTTCGTATGTTTTAATCGATCTTCTAGCGCAAACATTTTCCGTATGCTCTCTATGAGTTCGTCGTTATTCCAAGGTTTATAATAATACTGTTTCGCTAAATTCTTACTTACAGCTTCCGTAATGCTCGATGCAGATGCATACCCTGTTATGCCTACGCGTATGGTTTCAGGGGAAGCTTCTTTAAAGAGTTTCAGTACGCGTATCCCATCAAAATAGGGCATTTTTATATCGGTTATAAGCATATCCAATTGATCGATTTTCAAAAAGACATCGATGGCTTCCTTTATGCCATTTGCATAATAACATGAAAATTCCAAATTTCTGAAAACACGGTTTAGCGCGCGTAGTATATTACTTTCATCATCAATAAAGAGAATGGTTTTCATTGAACACCTCGCAATTCTATGGGCAACCTACTAATGCGCTTATACCCGATAGATTTTATCTGTAACAACAAACCTAGAAAATAGGGTCATTCAAAATTGATATTGAATGACCCTATTATTAACCTAAATAATACCGCTCGATGTATTCTGATGTAAATAATTTTAGCATCGCACCGTATTCCATCTTAAATGAAACCACATCACCCACCGCGTAATTTGAGTTTGCATGTGTGAGATCAAGGATCATATGATCACTGGATGCACCTATTATTTCGATGCCTTGATCCGTAGGGAATAAAGCCGTATGGTCTACATCTTGTCTGCCTACTGCGACGATGCCGCGAATCATTTTTCCTTTGTCTTCAAAAACTGGTTTTCCACCAAAAGCATCCATACCGATGATGCCTCTCGGCATCGACGTTTTCTCTTTCAACTCCACAATCTGCGCTTCAAGAACAAAGGCATCATCATGTGTCCCTTTAATCGGTTCTCCATATGCCGCTTCACGCCCAAGTACAACACCTTCACCAATTCTCAAATTATTTATACGTTCAGGCATTTGGCCATTTTCGAGTAAATAAATGCTGCTTGAGTTCCCGCCAGAAATGATGTTTAGCTTGATGTCGTATGTGCTTTCGATGTGATCTGCAAGTGCTACCAATTCACCCAAATTATCTGGTGTCGGAATTACGCCACCATAACACGTTAAGTTCACCGCAATCCCCTCAACTTTTAAAGCGTTATATTTTAAGATTTGAGGGATGACTTCATCCACTTGTTCCGGCAAGAAACCTTCTCTTAAGTCGCCCAAATCAAACATGATGACCACTCTATGTGTTTTGTTTGCTTTGCTGGCTGCTAGATTTAATTTATCTAACGTAGAAAGTTCCGAATTAAAACTGATGTCTGCATATGCCACGACTTCTTCAACTTCTGAGTGCATGGGCAGACGAAGCAATATTTTATCACAAGGTAAGTCTTTGAACTTCTTTAGATTCTGGATACGCGAATCCGCAAGTCCAGTAGCGCCCGCATCCAGACAAATTTGAGCCAATTTGACATCTGCTGAATGTACTTTGGTCACCACAAACACACCGATACCCTTAAGGGATGCCATTTCAACGATTCGTTTCATGTTTTGATACAATTTTTTTTCATCAATCACAACTCTTGGATACATGAGTGCCTCCTAATCTATATTCAAAGATTTTTTCATAAGGATCAATGCTGATGCTTCATGTGCTTTAGAAAGCACACCTAATGAAGCCATAATATAATCATGATCGATACAAATGACCGCATCACTGGTGGGTAGCAACTTATCACCTAAAGTGTTTTTCATCACTTCTTTTAGTAATTCTACACGGTTTGGCAACCGCGTACAAGCCCCTCCTGTTCCGATGATGTATTTTATGCCCGTTAAATCCTTGCCTTCAGCATATGTTTTTTTACCGCCACCCCCATATAGGGTTCTAAATCCACCTGCATGTCGCGTTATGGCTATTTTTATCGCCTCTTGGGTGAGTCTTTCTACAAATTTAATCTGCAAAGGGGTTTGTGGAATCGCCACATGATTTTCGATGAGTGCTTCTAATGTGTCTGACTCTATTTCAAGTTGTGTCATTAGCGTTTCTCGACCGATGAGTTCAACGATGTTGAGCATGTTAATATAGACGCCAAGATCGCCTTCAACCGTTCTTTTGGCAACCGGCTCGGGTGCAATTAATAATCTAGAAATTTCATCTTTTCCTTCAGTAACAGAATGAATGTCCGTGGTTGCGCCACCAACATCGACAGTAACCAAATCACCAATTGCCTGCTTCAAGCATTTAGAGGCTTCCATGACAGCGCCTGGTGTGGGAATAATCGTTCCCGATACCATTTCTCTAATGTGCTCCATACCTGGCGCATGGATGATGTGCCTTTCAAAGATGTCTTGAATCACTTTTCTTGCAGGTTCTACATTAAGTAAATCTATTTTCGGATAGACGTTTTCCACGATAAAAAGTTGGTCTTCTTTCCCCGCTTCTCTGAATATCAATTTGATTTCTTCTTGATTTTGAACGTTGCCTGCATATAGTACGGGGACATCCAGTGGGAGAGCCACTATTTTTTCTGCATTAAAAAGGGCAGTCTCTAACTCACCGTAGTCGACCCCTCCGGCAATCATGATGATATTGGGTTTTATCGCTTGTATTTGAGCGAGGTCGGTACGCCTGAGTTTACCCGCAGTGACCATGTGAATATTTGCACCTGCACCTAACGCCGCTTCCTTAGCCGCTTTAACCGTCATGTCATAGACAAGGCCATGCACGGTCATCTTTAAGCCGCCTGCAGCACTGCTGGTTGCTAATAATTTTTCATACTGTACCTCGCTATTCAGCGACTTTCCTAAATCATCTATGGCTTGATGAAGCCCGATGCGTACATCACCTGCCAATACACTGGTGGGCGCTTGTCCTTGACCGACAAATATCGGATGATCCGTATCAATTCCATTAAATGCGTTAACAACGGTGGTGGTACTGCCTATTTCAGCGACTAGCACATCAATTTTCATCTCTCAACCTCCACTTTGATAAAAAGCTTAGCACGGCATACTATCGTATAAGGCCGCGCTAAGCTTTTGCATTACTTGTTGCGTTTTTCTCTTCTCGTTTTAACGAGGAACGTCGCCACGTTTACGCCGCGATCATATCGACCAAAGCCTTCGTCCATGCCGTTCTCTCTTGCTACTTCTGCAGTAACTTGCGTACCACCTGCACAAATGATAAAACGATCTCTAACGCCTTTTTCCACAGCATATTCGTGGATGCGCTTCATATTTTTGTAGTGAACATCGTCATGTGAGATGATCGTCGATGCTAAAATAACATCTGCATTCATTTCGATCGCTGCATCTACTAATTTTTCAATCGGTACTGAAGTGCCTAGATACTCCACATCACAGCCATATTTTTCGATGCCGCCATGCTTGATGTCGATGACTTCTCTTAGTCCTACAGAGTGCTCATCTTGACCCACAGTACCCGCCACGATTTTAATCGGATGAACATCAAATTCTTCTCTGATTTCATCGTCGCTCATGACTTCTGGCTCTGGTGGAATAACGAGTTTTGTTAAATCGAGGTCCATATCCAATACGCCTTTTAGTTGAACGCGCGTGCCTTCAACCAAGTGCATTTGTTCGATGTGAATCACTTCGACGTCTTTTAAGTTCATCTTTTTAGCAAACTCAATCGCCGCATATTGTGCCGTACGCAGTGCAACTGGCAACATAATTTCCACTTGAACCACGCCATCACCCAACCACTGTACCTCAGGTTTAACGAACTGTGCATCGCCATGTGGTCCTCTATACTTCTCAGACTCTGCCATACGTACGTTTACGTTATCGTTTTCATCGAGTTCATCGATATAAACGATTTTTTCTGGTTTTTCAAATGTACAACCATCGATTAATTTTGATGGGTTTTCAACAGCAGAAGGATCATATTGTGCCACGTTGTTATAGCCATAGTGCGCTGTAACTGGCGCCATATAATCCGCAGCACGTTCGTAAACACTGCCCGCACCAACACCGCCATCTATTTTACGACCGATACCATCGCCATTACGTTCTGGATACATACCTGAGTCAACAAAGAAACCTTGCTCTACTGCATTAAAATAGCCACCAGCATTAATAATTTCTTCTAAATAAAGGACTGCACGTTCTTTAAGTTCTCTTGCTTTATCTCTTAAATAGCCATCTGATTTAAGTTCGATCATGTCCATTAATCCATCTAAGCCAACCAAAGTCTGCTTCGCTGTATTACACGCTTCGATGTTGTACATATGCCAAGGCACATTTCGACCTTCGTCTGGTGTGATGGTCGATTGAATATCCGCAGATGTCATACGAGAAATCATCATATTCATAACATGCGTTACAGTCGCTTCTCTTGACGACGATGTGATGTACTTCGTATTCATTTGCGCACGCATTTTATACTCTGTAAATAAATCACGAAGGGCAACCGCATAGGGTAAATCTAATTTTACACAAGGTGCTGGTGAAGAAGTTGGTGGCACTGTAGAAAGTGCGATATTCGCTTTTGGCATCCCTACTTTGAATGAATAAAGTGAGTTAATGCCATGTTGAACCATAAGTTCAGGCATTACTTTCCAAGCTTCTCTTGCCGTAGCATTTGCATTATGTGCGCCATCGATTTGCGCCATTTGAGCCCAACTCATAACTTTTTTTGACTCTGCTGCATCGACAAATGAACGCACCATATTGATGTTTCTGTATAACACATTGTATTGAGGGTCTTGATGTGCGCCGTTTACGCCTTCTTCTGCCAGCATAACCGCTACATCTGGACCTGCAACACCCGATACATATGAATGGTAATTAATCGGTCTGCCTACTTCATCTTCGATTAAATCAAGTGCTTTTCTATGCGCTCTAACTTGCTTTCTAGAGATGGCAACACCGCCAATACCTTGTGGTGTGCCTTCGATTAAGCCATCAAAATGCGATTGACCTGCCGTACGGATAACCATGATATGGTCCGCACCATGCCAAGCCGCCATACGCATACGACGGATATCGTCTTCAAATCTACCGGATGCAATCTCAGTGGTTATGGTGTTGTTGGGTTGTGGATCGATATTGCCAAAATACTGCGCTGCAGGCATGGGAATATAGTTTTTAAGTGGTGTTGACATGTCCGAGAATTCAAAAGGACCGTAAACTTGCTTCTCACTTTTTTCTCTCCACGTCCAACCTCTACGCTTTGGTCTATAATTTTCAAGGTCTTGTAAAATTTCTTTTACGTCTATTTTTTGATTAATCTCAAGTGCTTTCATGTTTATTTACCTCCTTTGAAGATTAAAGCCGCGTCATCCCAATGCTTGCCCTCTAAAAGTTCAAGGCCAGCTGTACGAATGTCTAAGTTTTTTTCTTTGGCTATGCGATAAATCACATGACCGACGCCATGATTAATCAGTCCTCTATCGATTGCACCATTTACAAGAGGTTGCGCTTCTAAACTTGAAAAGCCCATACGTAAAAGCACAGATCTTTCTATTGCAGGTGACGTATTCTTATTCGCAAGATCAAGCAGTGGATCTACGATCTGCTCCACCAATTCCCAAAACCGATCTTTAAGTTGTTCGTCTGTCAAACCAACAAGATGTTGATTTCTTTGTCCAAAGTCATCTTCTCTTTTGATAAAACCTTTCATTTTTGATCCTCCATTTTTAAATTTTCCGCATCCAATGCACTGCTCTCTTTATAATATGCCCAGTTCTTTAAGCGCTTCTTTAACAAACGCTGTGTCTGTTTTCGATTCTATGGCTAAATAGTCTAGGTCTTCTTGTGTAATCGCCACATCCGTCAAACCTGAAACCGCATTTTTAATCACGGATTTTTTAATTTTAACAAGGTCCAAATCAACCGCTTTAATCAAACTCGGATGCTTTGGTAAAACGATGTTTTCTCCCGGAATTTGTGTATTAGGATCACCGAAATGTATATCGATGCCATTGTCTCTTGCAAACGACAATTGCGGCTGAATATGCTTACCCGCACCTGTGTATTCCGTCTCTTGCACCACGATCATTTGATCGGCATCCATTTCTTGCGCGATACTAAATGCAGCCACCAGTGCTGTGTTCCCTGCAGGTCCTTTTTCAAGCCCTTCAAGTTGTGCAAGTGCCTCAGTCATATAGAATACTTCGCCCTGTGTCACGGTTACATAGCGGTCCAAATAACGCATTGGACGTGCAGCGGAACGCGGTACATCGGAACGATCTGGCATGGTGGTAAATGGCAGTCCAAATCCCGTATGCCCTGTGGTAAAGGACTTTTTATTAAAATGCGTATCACTTGCCATGTGAAGCCCCGACAAATCTACAGAAGCTGCGACGATATTTACATCAACCGCGCCTGCTTTAATAAGGCCTCTCGCTGTCCCTGTAAGATTACCGCCACCTGCATTGGTACAGACAACCACATCTGGGTCTTTTCCGTATTTTTCGCGCATTTGAACGGCTAATTCATAACCTAGCGTTTCAACCCCTGCGATGCCAAAAGGCGTATAGAGCGACGCATTAAAATAACCCGTTTCTTCTAGCAACAGTAAAAACTCATAAAAAAGTTCCGGTCCCACGGTTAACTGTAACACTTCTGCACCATATGCTTCACAAGCTCGTGCTTTTTCTACGATCTCCGGTTGACCCACACCTCTAGAATCATACGTTTCCTGAACGATGATACATTTTAGACCATGCATAGCCGCTTGCGATGCCACAGCAGCACCATAGTTGCCACTGGTCGCTGCGATAACGCCTTTATAACCTAATTTTTTAGCATGGTATACCGCGTTAGCCGCTCTTCTCGCTTTAAAACTACCCGATGGATTCGCCGCTTCGTCTTTTATAAATATGCGTGCGCCTTTGCCTTCAGGTGCTAATTTTCGCGCCAAAGCCGTTAAATTTTTCATTTCTAATATCGGCGTATTGCCTACACCTGTGCGCCCTTGTATGTCTTGCATTTCTTCTAGCGTATAACCTGTTTCACGCATCATACGTTCATAGTCAAAACCAAGTCCTTCATTTTCAAAAATCGCATAGTCGATGCCAATCGCCTGTTTCATAATCTCATTTTTACGGGCCATAACAGCGCCATATGATTTATCTTTCATCTTGGTCACCTCCATAGAGGATTTCTCTTAACTGAATACCGATTTGTAAAAGTTCCGGTATAAAATTGCCATAAGAGTGCGTGTAGGTCGGCTCAATTTCAACCACTGCTCCATGCTCACGTCTACCTGTTATGGTTAATATCTCTATGGTTTCACCCAATTCTGCTTCTTGCTGTGCAAATCCTTTTACCCACATCTCCAGCGGCACTTTTTTCGTATCCTCAGGCACTTGTGGGGCTCTTTGATCTGGAGTAAAAATCACGCGATGCACTTTTACCCAATCACCTTTTTTTACATGCACTTAAAACACCTCACTTATCGTTTGTTCCTATTTAATAAACTGTCTCATATCGCCCATAATCGCTCTTGGTACTGGCAAATCCAACATGGTTTGAAGACCTGGATCAGCATTGATGATTTGTGGGATCATATTCACACACATTGCGATGGTACCTAAACCACCTTCAACTTCAGGTTTAATGTTCATGTTTACTTCTGGAGATCCTTTTAAAGTGATATAGTCGCCTGTAAAAGTACCTTCCATTTCAGGTTCAATTTGTTGTGGGTGAATCATATTGATTTTAACTTCGCCATCCACATACCCTTGACCCGTCATATTAACACCTGCAACATTGCCTGCAGCAGCAAAACCATGTGGCGATTTTCGATCCACAGTTGTTACGATTGGTTTCATTTGTGTTTTGATGTCGTCCACTTTCCAACCGATGGCATCGCCAATCATATGGATTGATTCTTCAAAGCCAACATGTCCTGCCAATGTGCCATCTTCAACGCCTTTGTTAAAGGCATCAACCGTAATACCCACGCCTTGTTCTTCCATAACCGCATGGCCAAATGGCGATAAACTATTAACGCGTTTTGCTTCGATATGTGTAACATCAGTCATACAACCCGTCAACACACACACAAGTAAATCCATGATTAAACCTGGGTTAATGCCTGTGCCTAAAATTGAAACGCCATTTTCTTTAGCGATCCGATCAAGTTCAGCTGCAAGTTCTGGATTTTGAGCCTTAGGATATGCCATCTCTTCTGCTGTAGAAATAACATTGATTTTCTTTTCTAAAACAACTTTTAATCTTGGAAATGCTTTTTCAGTAAAAGAATCCGTCGCACAAAGACATACATCGCATGACTTTTCAGTAATTACTTCATCAATATCTGGATTTATGATAACATCTGGGCGATTTCCACGTTCAACCCCAAGAATTTCAAACATACTCTTGCCTACGCGCGCTGGGTTTCTATCACATACCCCTACGATATCAACACCCGTTTTATTTAATAACATTTTCGCCATACCACTGCCCATGGCACCAAATCCCCATATCGCTACTTTTACATTTTCCGCTTTCATATGAATAACCTCCCAAATTGTTTGTTTAACTTCCATACTGTTTAAGACGCAAGTTCTATGCCAATGTATAATAAAATATGCAATTCTCTGAACACATTGAAAACAGTAACTTTCAAATTATACATTAAGTGAATAATCTGAAAAATTAGAATTCAGTCATTTTATAACGTCAAAAAAGCAAAATATTTTGCAGTTAAGCGCAAAATATTTTGCTTTTTCTGTGCGTATGTGCAATATTTTTTGCACCCTCTATACCGTATTTAATGCATAAGCACTTCTGCCTTGTTTTTTAACACTTTTTTTAATGGCTGCTAAGGATTCGCTAAGCGCTTCAGATGTTTTGTATTTACTCAAATCGCCATTGATTCCCGATATGGAGATCGAAGTAAGGGCCAGTCTACGTTTTACGCCAAAACGATCTTCCGCTTCTATCTCATTGAGATGCATATGTTCTTCAGTAAAAAACTGATACTTATCTCTTTCAAAATGATCGATGATGCTTTGGGCTATTTCATGATAGGCTTGTGTTTCACCTTCTAACAATATGATATAGTCGTCCCCACCAATATGCCCGATAAAGCTCGTATAAGGAAATCTTTTTTTAATGAGTTCTCTTAAAAGATCCGCCAAATACTTAATCATATAGTCACCCTTTTCAAAGCCATAGACATCGTTATAAATTTTGAATTCATTAATATCGATGTAATAGATACACGATGTGTTTGGATAAGCCACAACATCGGTTAGCACCCGATTGATAATGGGATTGCCAGGTAATCCCGTTAAAGGATTATGCTCTTTCGCGTTATTTTTTTCAAACAGCAGCGTATATTCGATGATCTTCTTCATCGAAACCATGCCGTAATACTTGGAACTTTTCGTTACGATGACATCGTCATAAATGGCATCATCTGCACGCTCCATGGCACTTTTAGCCACCACGTTTATGGGCGTATAAAAGTCGACGATTAAAGGTGACGTATTCATTATTCTAGAAATCGGTTTATTTGAAAACAGTGCGTAGCCGTATTTCCCCGACAAACTGGCATCTAAATTGTGTTTCATAATAATCCCAACCGGTCTATTATTTTCACAAATTGCGACACTTTTAGACTCCACTTTATCCATATGATTTTTTACGGTGATTGCTTGCGTCATGGATTCATAAACATGCGTATGATGGCTGGTTATCAAATTGGAAATAAAGTGATACTCTTGAGAATACTCATTAAGATTTTTAGAAATTTTATTATAATCCTTGATGCGTATTAACGTGTCCTCATCTATGGTTTCAAAATCTACCGAAGGCTTCTTCAGGAAAAAACCTTGTCCTGCATGCACACCTAATAGAATTAAAGTTTTCATTTCTTCTTTTGTTTCGATGCCTTCGGCTATTATTTTTATGTTCGTCGTAAGAGAAGTGTCCACAAATGCCTTTAAAAGTGCTTGTTTAAACGCATCTTTGTCTATGTTTCTAATCAGATCCATGTCTATTTTAATAAAGTTCGGACGTACTTCGTGGATGGTTTTCAGACCAGAATATCCTGCGCCGACATCATCAATAGCGATTAAATAGCCTTGGTTTCTATAGTTTTCAAGGACGCCTTGAAAGGCCTCGTAATCAAATATCGCAGTTCGCTCCGTGATTTCAAAAACGATAGAGGTTTCATCCGCACCCAGTTCGTCTAAATACTCTTTGGTTAAACCCGTTTTAAACTCCGGTGTTTTCATAACATCGGGATCTACATTGACGAATAAGAGTTTGTCTTTACAGAGTTTGTTTAATTGCTCAAATGCTTTTTTTCGAAACAACATCTCCAGTTCCCATATTTTACCCACTTCATGTGCCTTATCAATCAAAGCAAGTGGCGAGTAATAAGGGGTATGTTCAGGCCCACGCGAGAGTGCTTCGTAACCGATCACTTCACCTGACCTTAAATTAACGATGGGTTGATACATGGTTGTTATGCGTTCTTCTTTAAGAATTGACTCAAATAATTCCATTCTTTACCTCGCTTTCTCACTTTCACACGCTACCTTTATTATATTTGTGGCATGTAAAGTTGTGATGAAGAACAGGTAAAGGATTTGGTTATAAAAAAACAAGGTGTTCCGCAGAACACCTCAGACTGTATACTTTGTCTACAGTTTGTAATTTTTTATTTTGTATTGAAGATTTTGTCTGGAAATTTTCAAATGCTTTGCCGCTTGACTGATGTTGTTATGGTAAAACGACAGGGTATGCTCTATAACTTCTCTTTCGATGTTGCCCAAATAAGCATTTAAGTCTTCTATGTTTACAGGATCTGGCTTAATGTACTGATCTTTACGCAGAAGCACCTCAGAAACGTGAGAAGGAAGATGTTCTTTTCCAATCACGTGCTCATCTGAGATCATATTCATCGCAGATTCTATGAAATTTTTAAGTTCTCTAATATTACCTGCCCAATTATATCGTTTAAAGGCTTCTAAAATTTCATCGGAAACCATCCAAACATCTTTGCCCATTTGTTGATTATAAGCCCGAATAAAATAATCCACCAAAAGCGGAATATCATCCGAACGCTCATTTAAACTAGGAATCTTAATATTAATCACATTGAGCCTATAATAAAGGTCTTTTCTAAATGCACCTTTTTTGATCAGTATGTCTGGCGATTCGTTTGTGGTCGCTATAATCCGAACATCAACGGGGATGTCTTTATTGCCGCCTACACGGCGTACGTAATTTTCTTGTAGGACCCTTAGAATTTTTGCTTGTAGCGACATGCTCATGCTATTGATTTCATCTAAAAATAGCGTTCCACCCTCTGATTGCTCAAATAAACCTGGACGATCCAGAGCGCCTGTAAAAGAACCTTTTGAAGTCCCAAATAATAATCCTTCTAACAATGATTCTGGAATGGCTGCACAGTTTTGAGCGATAAATGGTCTTTCTGCCCGTTCACTTGCATAGTGAATGCTCTGTGAAAACAGTTCTTTTCCCGTTCCCGTATCCCCATATATCAAAACACTCGATGACGATTTAGAAGCGCGTTTCGCCAGTTTAATCGCCTCTAGATAGGGTTCGCTTTTGCCGATTAATTGATCAAACTGATAGTGCTTAATACCCGTCTCTCGCTTGACTGGTTTAATCAACTTTTGTTGCAAGTCGATGATTTGTTCGGACATGTCATTTACCGTGGTGATGTTTTTTGATATCTCCACAGCACCCACCAACCGCGATTCATCATAAATGGGCAATGTCGTATTCAATGTTCTGATTTTTTTTCCTTTAAAATTGAGGTAATTTTGCTCTCGATTCGCTATGGCCTTTCCAGTTGATAGAACCGTCAACAGCGTGCTGTTTTCTTTTGTCCAATCTGGAAATAGGTCAAGCAGGTGTTTACCCAACACCTGCTTTTCAGATAGGCCTTCAATTTCAGAGATGGCTTTATTATACAAAATTGATTTACCTGAGGCATCCACGATATGGATGCCCTCGGTTATGGTATTAAATATTTCCACATTGGCTAAACTGAGCACTTCTTCAAGTCTCATAATTCCCCCTAAGCATTTAACTTAATGGTACCATCGTCGCATGGTCTGATTGTAGTATATTTAAAATTTGAGCCGTATATTTTTCGTTCTTTAAAAACTTTTTATCGTTTAATTTAATGATGAAGAAGGCCGCGGCCATCAAAAGCACCCCCATAAGTGCAACCAACCCATCGTTGCCACTGAAGAATAACTGACCTAACATCAAGCCTGCAAACAAACCCACCAGTGGTATCACATACATGATAAAAGCCGCGCTTAAAACGCCTCCTGTAGCCATCGTAACTTCTACCATATCGCCTACGTTGGCTTTGGCACTGTTTCTGGCGACAAGCATGATGTCTTTTTGGTCATCTCCCAATTGACAAGCCCCGCAGTTTCCACATGCGGTATGTCTGAGTAATTTTACTTTAGAAAATTCCCCCATCTGATCAACGACAATTCCTGTTCTGTCCATGGTTCACCTCTTTAATTTCAAATCACACCGTTTCAGGCGTATTTTTCTCAATCGGTTTAAGATTGATGTAAAGTTCATCCAACTGTTTCTGTTCTGCTACACTCGGTGCATTGGTCATCAGACATTTTGCATCTTGTGTTTTTGGAAATGCGATCACATCTCTGATATTATCCGTACCCGTCATTAACATGACCACTCTATCGAGGCCATAAGCGATGCCACCATGTGGCGGTGCGCCATATTTAAAAGCATCTATAAAGAATCCAAATTTCTCCGTCGCTTCTGCTTCAGAAAATCCTAATGCTTTAAACATACGCTCTTGCACTTTTGAGTTGTGGATACGGATGGAACCCCCACCAATTTCATAGCCATTTAAAACGATGTCATAGGCTTTTGCTCTACAATTGCCTGGATCTGTTTCTAATAAGTCCACATCCTCATCTTTTGGCGATGTAAATGGATGGTGTTTGGCCATATAACGATTCTCTTCCTCGTCAAACTCGAAAAGTGGAAAATCTGTTACCCATAAGAACTTGTAATCCTTTGGATCTAAAATACCTAATTGCTTAGCGACTTCGCATCGGAGAGCACCTAAAGCGTCAAATACAACCGAAGGTTTATCCGCTACGATTAATAGCATATCACCATCTTTTGCATCCACTCTGTTTTTAATGGCTTCAATGTCCTGAGCGCTCAAGAATTTTGTGATGGATGATTGAATTTCACCCTCTACAAACTTAATCCAAGCAAGGCCTTTGGCACCATAGTTTTTAGTGAAGTCTTCCAACTTACTGATGTCTTTTCTAGAGAAGCGATCTGCAACCCCATTAAAGTTTATACCCCTTATATCGCCATTTCCATCAAGTGTGTCTTTAAAAACTTTAAATTCTGTATTTACAAATAAATCATTTAAGTGATTCAGTTCAAAACCAAAGCGTATATCGGGCTTATCCGAACCGTATCGCGTCATGGCTTCTTGGTAAGTTAATCGAGGCAGTGGCAATGTTACATCGATGTTGCCTACTTCTTTAAATACCTTTTGAAGGAACTGTTCGTTGATGCTTCTTACATCTTCCTCATCCACAAAAGACATTTCAACGTCTATTTGTGTAAACTCAGGTTGACGATCTGCTCTTAAGTCTTCATCTCTAAAGCACTTTGTAATTTGATAATAACGATCAAACCCCGATACCATTAATAGTTGTTTAAAGAGTTGAGGCGATTGTGGCAATGCATAAAACTTGTTTAGATTTACGCGACTCGGCACCAAATAATCCCTCGCACCCTCTGGTGTCGGTTTTGTGAGCATCGGCGTTTCTATATCAACAAAGCCATGTGAATCAAAGAAGCGTCTTGCTGATGATGCAATTTTGTGTCGTGTGAGCAAATAATTTTGCATCTTAGGTTTTCTAAGGTCTAAATATCGGTATTTTAAACGAAGTCTTTCGTTTGCTTCGTCATTGTCATCTATATGAATCGGCGGAACATCCGCCTCACATAATATTTTTAAATCCTCCGCAAAAATTTCGATTTGACCAGTGGGTATGTTTGCATTTACAGATTCTCTCTGCATGACTTTACCGGTTACTGCGATTACATACTCGCCACGCAAATCATTTGCCTTCTCAAAAGCAGCATCTGAAACCGCAGTATCAAACACGATTTGACAGATCCCTGAGCGGTCTCTCAAATCAACAAAAATAAGTCCACCTAAATTACGTCTTTTCTGAACCCATCCCATCACGGTTACTTGCTCGCCGATGTGTGCTGCTCTTAAATCCCCACCATAATGTGATCGCTTTAATCCGTTTAACGCTTCGCCCATGTCAACCTCCATTAATTCTCGTTAATTATTTTTTTCTTCTCTAACACTTCGTCAAATCGATTGAGGTAATCCTCTAATCCTTTGAAATTTGCTATGCGTTCAAAACGATTTTCCTCGGGTGTGCAAATCTTCGAAACAGCGCCAGCACCACAAGCGACAATCGTGTGTTTTTCTTCCATAATACGCATATTATATAATGATTCATAGCCTTTTTTTGCATAACCTACATTTTCTAGATGTCCAATCATCTTTTTTTGCCTATACATATAATACGGCGTCAAGCCACTGTCACGCAACCTTGCTTCAGCGTCTGCTAACATATCCGTAACCATTTTATCATGTACGAGCTCAAAATGCTCTATATCTTCTTTGAGTCTTGAAGCGCGCTTCACAGATAAAGTGTGAATGGTTATGTTTTCTGGATCAAGTGCGATAATTTTATCTATGGACGCTGCACTGTCTTTGATCGTTTCACCAGGTAAACCTAAAATAATGTCCATGTTGATGGACTTAAAATGATACGTTTTAGCGAGTTCCATGACTTCGACGATACTTTCGGACCCGTGATTCCTTCCAATCTGGAGCAGTGTTTCATCGTTCATTGTTTGAGGGTTAATACAAATACGATCTACGCCAAACGCCTTCATAACACTAAGTTTTTCTGCTGTTATGGTGTCCGGACGTCCTGCCTCAACAGTATATTCCTTTAGCAGTCGTCGATCGAGTTTCGAATCTATGGCATCAAACAACTTATGAAGTTGCGAGGCATCCAAACTAGTAGGTGTCCCACCGCCTACATAAATACAGTCTATATACTTACCTGCCTTATGAATTTCATCGATGGCAAATTGAACTTCATCTATAAGGCGTTCTAAATAGAGAGGGAGATATTTGCCCTTTTTCTTTAAGTCATTGGATGGAAATGAGCAATACACACATCTTGTTGGGCAAAATGGTATACACAGATATAGGGAAACGGACTTTTGATTTACAGGATAAAGGTAGGCCCTTTCCTTTTCTGCGATTTCCATCATTAAGTCTATTTTATCAGGCTGAATGTAATATGACTCTTTTAAGATCTGTCGAATATCAGATAAACCATGTCCTTCATCGATTAACTCATGAACGATTTTCACAGGACGTATACCGATCAAAATCCCCCATTTAGACAGGGGTTTTTCCACTTTAATTAGCAAGTCATAAACCATCTTTTTAAACTCATTTTTATGCGTTTTTAATGCGCCCGCAACCACAAATAAGGTTCTTTCATCAAGAACCTTATCGGTAAAAAACCTAAAATCAATACGATTTTCATAAAAATGAATCTCGAGACCGTATTGTGCTGTTTCTTTGATCAAACGATATTTTTGATTATCCATTGTGAGTTCAAAAGCCGATCGAACGATAAAAACCTCGATTAAATTTTCAAGTTCGTATTGAAACACATCATCACTTTGAAACACCACTAATTTTTTTGAGTTCATTGTTAACCTTGTAAGAAAGGATTTTTTCGCCTTTCAAAACCGATACTTGTACTTGCGCCATGGCCAGGGTATACGACCACGTCATCAGTAAGTGACATTAGTTTATTTAAAATTGATGCTACCAATTGTTTATGACTGCCTCCAGGTAAATCCGATCGGCCTATGGATCCATAGAACAACGTGTCACCCGAAATCAATATTTTTTCACTTTCAAAGTACAGACAAATACCACCTTGAGTATGTCCTGGCGTGTGTAAAACAGAACATTTTATCGCGCCTACCTGAAGTTGCTCTCGATCACCTATGGTACGATCTGCCTTAAAAGCGACTCGCGGTCCATTCATGTTTTCTGTGAGATTTGTATGTGGACTTTCCAACATTACAGCGTCTTCATGATGGATCAACACTTCTGCACCGGTTAACTTCTTTAAGGTTTCTACACCCCCGATATGATCACCATGTCCATGTGTAATCACGATATATGAAATGGTTAACCCCATATCCTCTACTTTTTTAAAAATTCTTTCTGCTTCACCACCAGGATCGACAACCATGCCTTTTTTTGACACATCATCTCCGATTATAAAGCAATTTGCAGCATAAGCGCCTACGGCTAATTTTTCTATCAGCATTTTTCATGCCTCCCTTATCTAATGGCTTCTAAAATGCTTTTCTACTGTCAAGCATCAAAGTAACCGGTCCATCGTTTTGTATGTCTACTATCATATGCGCTTGAAACTTACCCGTTTCTACATGTACGCCCATACCTCTCACCTTGTTAACAAACGATTCGTATAACTCATTAGCAAGTTCAGGTCTAGAAGCCTTTATGAAACTAGGACGCCTGCCTTTACGACAATCGCCTAATAATGTGAATTGAGAGATACAAAGCATCTGACCTTTAACATCTAGCAAAGACAAATTCATCTTCTCTTCTTCATCTTCGAATATTCTCAAATTTGATATTTTGTCAGACATGTACGCAACGTCTTCTTCTGTATCGCCATCTTCAACACCCAGTAAAACAGTTAGGCCTTTCTCAATTTGACCTACGACTAAATGATCTACTGTGACTGATGAAAGATTAACTCTTTGAACGACGGCTCTCATGAATCCTCCTCATGCAAAGAAATGTAATTATGAACTAATCCGCTTAACTTCAATTACATCTTCTAACTGTTTTAGTTTTTTCATTAGTTTATTAAGTTCTTCGATATCTAAAATCTCTATGGTGATATTAACCACCGCAATCCCATTTTTATCGATTTTTGCATTAATTCCCGACATGGCCATGTCTAAATCATGCATCATCATCGTGATTTCTGATAATAAGCCTTTTCGATCGTGTGAAACCACTTGAACATGTGCTGTATAAGATGTGTTGTCATTATTTGCCCATGCCACTTCGATAAATCTATTTTCACTGTCATCTGTTTGCTCGAAATTTTCACAGTCACTTCTATGGATGGTAACGCCACGTCCACGTGTGATATAGCCGATGATGTCATCGCCCGGAACTGGTGTACAACATTTTGCAAAACGCACTAAAATATCGTCGATGCCTTTTACAACGATGCCTGTATCACTTTTTTTGACGATTTTCTTCTTGGGAATTTCTTCAAATTTATCCGACTCAGATTTGACTTTTAATTGATCGTCCTTTTGATCTTTAAAGTACTTTTCTTTTATCTTAGGCACCACTTGACTGGTTAATATGCCACCATATCCGATGGCATTATACATATCTTCAAGTGATTTTAAACTCAATCTTTTAAGAATCGCATCCAAGTAATCTTCATTTAAAACCTGTTTTACAGGTAGATTTTGTCGCCTTAACTCAGCAACGATCATCTCTTGACCTTTTTCTACATTTTCCTCACGACGTTCTTTTTTATACCATTGTTTGATTCTCTGTTTAGCTTGTGTGCTTTTTACAAATTTCAACCAATCGCGTGAAGGGCCTTGTGCATTTTTTGCTGTCATAATTTCTACACGTTGACCATTTTGTAGTTGATAATTCAAAGGCACGATTCGACCATTAACTTTTGCACCTACACATTTATTACCGACTTCAGAGTGAATTTTATATGCAAAATCAACAGGTGTACTGCCAACAGGCAAATCTACCACTTGTCCATTCGGTGTAAAAACAAAAACTTCCGTGTTAAATAAATCCAGTTTAAGTGAACTCATAAACTCGCTTGGGTCTTTCAAGTCACTTTGCCATTCCATCATTTGACGAAACCAGAGAATCTTTTTCTCCATTTCATTGTTAGATGCTTTTGAGCCTTCTTTGTATTTCCAATGCGCTGCAATACCGTATTCTGCAATATCGTGCATTTCTTGCGTTCGAATCTGTATTTCAAAAGGTTCACCATTGCCCATTAATGTCGTATGTAACGACTGATAAAGGTTGGGTTTTGGCATCGCAATATAGTCCTTAAAACGTCCAGGAATGGGTTTCCATAACGTATGTACAGCGCCTAATGCACTGTAGCAATCTTTGATATCCGCACAGACGATACGTATGGCCGTCAAATCATAGATTTCATCAAATTCCTTGTGTTGATATTTCATTTTCTTATAAATGCTATAAAAATTTTTAGGACGACCGTATATTTCAAAAGGAATATTAAGTTCCGTTAATGCGTCGTGAATTTGTTTAATATAATCGTTAATGATAAATTCGCGTTCAGAACGCTTTTTATCCACTTTCTTAACCAGTTCTTTATAACCTTCAGGATCTAAATACTTTAAACTTAAATCTTCTAACTCCCATTTAATCTTAAAAATACCTAATCGATGTGCAATAGGTGCAAAGATTTCTATGGTCTCTTCTGCTTTTTCATACTGTTTTTCTGTGGTCATCGCACCCAGTGTTCGAATATTATGCAGACGATCTGCGAGTTTAATTAAAATAACGCGAATGTCACTGGACATCGCCAAAAACATTTTTCTAAGATTTTCCACTTGACGTTCTTGCTTGGTTTCATAATTTATTACCGCCAATTTGGTAACGCCATCTACAAGTCCTGCAACCTCTTTGCCAAATAATCTTTCCACATCTGCAAGTGATACATCGGTATCTTCAACAGTATCGTGGAGCAACGCTGCAATAATGGTTTCTTCATCCATTTCAAGTTCAGCCAAAATCAAAGAAACGCTCTTTGGATGTTCAAAAAACGGTGCGCCATCTTTTCTAAGTTGTCCCGTATGTGCGTGGTCTCCAAATGTGTACGCTTTGGATATTCTTTCTACATCCACATAGGGTGCAAATTTATTAATTTTAACCAAATATCCTTCTAAATTCATATCAACACCATCTGATGACCCTAATTTTAGTTGTGAATAAATCATTGCTTATTAATAATAGCTCGCCCAAAATTTGGACGAACTATTTTATATTCATTTTACAGACATATTAAGTTATTTACAACCTTTTTTTATGAAGTATAGTGAATTGTGCTCCAAACTTCATATCCTGAAAGGACTTCTCTACCTGGCAAAAAGTCAAGTTCCATCAGAAAGGCTAAACCAACCACGGTCCCGCCTAATTTTTCAACCAGTTCACAAACCGCTTTTGCAGTCCCGCCAGTTGCTAATAAATCATCGGCGATTAAAACGCGATCTCCCGGCTTAATGGCATCTTTATGAATCTCTAGAACATCTGTGCCATACTCTAGTTCGTATGCATGTTGTATGGTTTCATATGGCAGTTTGCCTGGTTTTCTAATAGGTACAAAACCTTTTTTTAATTTTACTGCAAGTGGTGCACCGATTAAAAAGCCTCTCGCTTCAGGACCAACGATCAAGTCAAATGTGACACCCTCGAGCATTTTCGAACACCCTTCAATCGCTTCAAAATAAGCTTCGCCATCACTTAATAGAGTCGTTACATCCTTGAAGCTAATACCAGCACTCGGAAAATCCTCAACCACTCTAATTTTTGATTTTAAATCCATACGTACCTCCCCAATTCCTCTTATTTCTTTAATCACGCCAAGTGCGTATTATTTTTTGATAATATAATAGTGATTCTAAGTCGATTTTTTCTGAAGGCTTCGTTAGCCATTCAAATTTAAAATAGCCATAGTTCTCTGTAACAGTAACCAATGCCATCTCTTTCAGGATTTCCAAACCCATTCTCACTTTAGCAGGTAACATTTGTAAGCCATTTGCCATTTCTGATAAAGTATAGTCCGCCTTGCCATTAATTTGCTTGTAAATGTTAGTAAGATCTTGTCTATCGGGAATATAAGATAAAAGTTCCATCTTCGTACTCGCACCTAAATATGCCAGATCGCCGTTATCCATCTCCTCAGTTGGCATAAACACAACATCGAGGAAACCCGCTCTTTGTTCAAATGGATCAAGGACATTAAAGTGCATCGTGTAATGCACAAAGTTTTCTTTCAACACCTTGTCTTTAAAGGCGGTTAGTCCTTCAAGCGAGTAAATATATAGTGGTTTTTCTCGAGGGACAGTGATAATTATATCAAATGAATTCAAACTTGTAAATTTATCATTTCTAGGCAGACCCTTTGATTGATGAATAAAATTGAAAAGCGAAAGGTGTATGCGATGTAACATCAACTCCGAAAATGGCATTCTGTCTTTTACCATATCTCGAATCATGAATTGAATGGTTTCAATCCCTAAAAAAGTGTTTTTCTCTAAGTTAATTAAAAGGTGAATTTTATCGTTTCGTTTTATATATTTCGCAAACTCCGAACGGTTAAAGGCCAATGCATCGTAAACACGATTCCCGTCATTGACGATTACTTTCAGATGGTTTTGTAGTTTTCCCATGACTTTATAATCTTCTACTGCCAAGTCACCAAAAACAAATTGAGGTTTTGGATTGCCCATGCCAAAGGGCTTTAATGCCTCTAAATCTTCAACCAACTGATGATTAACCATTTGAGGCGTTAACTGGCCACTTACTTTTTCTTTTTTTATGAGCATATACTTTCTAATATGCTTCTTCCCGTAGTTTCTTAATGCCGCTCTAAGCGCGTTTATATTATCAGATTTAAGACTTAGACCCGCTGCTTGATCATGTCCTCCAAACTTCTCAAAGAGTTCTCTAGAATGTGACAACACCTCATAAATACTAATACCGTCAATACTTCTAGCTGAACCTTTCGCCATGATGCCATCACTGTTCAAAATGACCGTTGGTCTTGCATATTTATCCGATAATTTTGAAGCAACGATGCCTATGATCCCCGTATGCCAATCTTCTCCAATCACCAACATAATCTTATCCAACTCAAAATCTATGTTTTCTTGAATGTATCGCTCAGCAGACAACATGATTTCTCGCTCTTGTGCTTGTCTTTCTGTATTTAACGCACTTAGTTGTTTTGCAGTGTCAAGGGCTTTATAATAATCGTTTTCAAGCAACATGTCCACCGCTATACTGGGATTACCGATTCTACCAGATGCGTTAATTCGAGGCGCGATAACAAAGCCGATGTGCCCAGCATTAATCTCCTTGCCAACCAATCCTGCTTCAGCAATCAATGCTTGAATACCAGGATTTGAAGTGTCCATCATACGCTTTAATCCAATACTGGTAATCACGCGATTTTCATCTATTAATGGCACGATATCAGCAACCGTGCCTAGTGCTGCTATATCGATAACTTCTTGATAGAAACTTTCAAACCCCTCACCCGCCAATGCTTGTACCAACTTAAGGGCAACACCGCATCCCGCTAAAGATTTAAAAGGATAATCGCCTCTTTTGGGGTTTATAACCGCTAAAGCATCCGGCAGTTGGTCTTGAAACTCATGGTGATCTGTGATGATTAAATCAAGTCCAATTGATTTCGCATAAGCCGCTTGATCTACAGCCGTTATGCCACAATCCACCGTAATAACAAGTGCGCCTCCAGACGCCTTAATAGACTCAAGTCCTTGAATATTGATCCCATACCCTTCATCTTGTCGATCCGGGATATAGAAAGCAGGCTCAAGCCCCCTATAAGAAAAGTACTTACAAAGGATGGCGATACTGGTTATACCATCAACATCGTAATCGCCATATACCCAAATTTTTTCATATGATTGTATGGCTTGTTCGATTCTGTCAACGGCCTTATGCATATCAACCAATAAAAAAGGATCTTTCAGATCCTCGATTTTGGGATACAAAAATGCCTGCACCTGCTCATCCGTGGTTATGCCACGATCTTCAAGTAACTTTGCAATTATTGCTTGGTTGTTCTCTTGGTCATTTCTAAATGACCATATTGCGTTTTGAAAAATCATTGATCCACCGTTTCACTCATACTATTATTAACAGGTGCATCAATTGCACGCTTTAATGTTTGTATCATTTCATCTTTTTCGATCAAAGAAGCTTCTTGTTTTTCAATCAACGTATTTTTGAGTACCAACTCACTTTTTAACGTTTCATTCTGCTTGTTTAGCTCTTTGAGGACTTTGTTTGCTTTAATACGTCTAACAGAATCAAATAACAATGCAAATACAGCACCGATTAATGTAGAGCCTATAATGACCAATGCCAATGAAATTTGAATTTCCACGAAAAAGAAACTTACGGTAACCACCGCTGCATTAAAGATAGCAAATAAAGTCACGATAATTGCAAAAATTAATAAAAAAACGATATGAATGTGCATAATTTCCTCCTATTGTGATAAACGATTTCTATATATTACTCATATTATAGTCCAATTCCGCAAAGCTGTCGAATAATTATAGACAATATGTACAAAATTTAAAGCTCAGAATGCAACACGGGCATCCTGAGCTCATTTTTAATCACACAAATTACTTAGATGCATAAGATCCTTTTGTACTGATACGCTTACGTACCATCGCCCATACTGGACTCGCTATAAAGATCGACGAGTAAGTACCTATCGAGATGCCCACAAGCAATGGAAATGCAAATTGACGAATAGAAGGAACGCCTAAAACGAACAATGCACCCACAACAACCAAAGTCGTAACCGAAGTATTTAAAGTTCGCGTAATGGTCTGCGTAATGGATAAGTCTATAATTTCAGCATGCGTCTTATTCTTCTCTCTTTTTACATTTTCACGTACGCGGTCGAAAACCACGATGGTGTCATTAATGGAGTAACCTACGATGGTAAGTACCGCTGCAATAAATGAAGAGTTTACTGTGATGTTAAAAATAGCGTAAATAGATAACAAGAACAATACATCATGTACCAATGAAATGATCGCAGCGATTCCAAAAACCGTCTCAAAACGAATGGTAATATAGATCAACATCGCTACAGATGCTATTAAAATCGCCATAATGGCTCTGTTACGAATTTCCTCACCCATAGATGGACCAAACTGTTCAGCACCTCTCAGCGCTTTATCATCTAGGTTATACTTCGCTTGTAACGCTTCGAAAACTTCAGTACGTTCATCGTTATCAAGCGATGCTTTGGTTTTGATAATTACTTCTGTTTTTTCAACACCCGAATGAACGATGTCTGCATTTAAATCAAATGCACCGATTACTTCTTTAACTTCTTCAACTGAGACCGTTTGTCCCAATTCAACTTGAAGCATGGTACCACCTGTAAAATCTATACCTAAGTTCAAGCCATTCATAATCATCATAATAAGACCAAGTAGAATAACGGCCCCTGAGATTATGAACCATAATTTTGAATGTTTCATAATTTGAATCGTCTTCATTTGCTTACCCCCTTGATCCGTATAGTTTCTTACGATCTGTAAAGCCTAATGACAGCTTTAACATCGTTTTGGTAGCAACAACGGCGGTGAACATACTTGAGACGATACCAATCATAAGTGTAACTGCAAACCCTTTAATCGGACCTTCACCAAAAGCAAATAACACAAGCGCTGCAATAAAAGTCGTTACATTTGAGTCGATAATCGTGCTCATGCCTCTGTGGAAACCACTATCAATAGATGCACGTAGTGATTTTCCAGTCTTTATTTCTTCCTTTAAACGTTCAAAGATAATAACATTTGCATCGACAGCCATACCTAACGATATAACGATACCTGCAATACCTGGTAAAGTTAAAGTCGCATTAAATCCAATCAATGTGTAAACCACTATAAGTGCATATAAAGACAATGTGATGGTTGAAATCACACCAGGAATTTTGTAAAGAATAATCATGTAGAGCGCTACCAATAGCAAACCTACCATCGCCGCTTTTACCGCTGAATTAAGCGAATCTAAACCAAGCGTCGGTCCTATAACCGAAGTTTGAACTTCACTTAATTGAACAGGTAAAGCACCACCGCGAATAAGCATGGCCAAACTATTTGCAGAATCATAAGTAAAATTACCTTGTATAATGGCTTCGCCATTGCTGATGATGTTATTTACTACAGGTGCTGAGATGATTTCGCTGTCGAGAATTATGGCGATTTGGCCGATACCAGCACCTTGTGCATATGCCTTGGTGGTACCCTCTCTAAACAAATCTGTACCTGTTGCATCAAATCGAAGAGCAACAACAGGTTGGTTAAACTCATCTGCTGTAACAAAAGCGTCTCTGATATTTGTACCTGTTAAAACCAGATCATACTCGATAATGGATGAAGGCAGTCCTTCCATCGCACGAATATCTCCTGTTACTAAACCAAATTCTAAGAGCGCTGTTTTACCGATGACATCTATCGCATCTTGTGCATTATCAACACCAGGTAATTCGATACGTAAACGGTCATCGCCTTGTAAAGTGATTATAGGTTCTGTTAATCCAAGTTCATTGATTCTTCGACCGATGATTTGCTTGGTTTGCTCCATGGTTCTCGCTAATTCATCACCTGTTTCATCTGTGATCGCCTCGTAAACGACGACAACTCCGCCCTTAATGTCCAAACCTAGCTTCATTTGATCTTGTACAGACTGGATGGAAAATGTGCCAATTGTTAATCCATTAATTGCTATAAAAGCTACGCCAGCAATGAGTGCGACGATTAGGAAGAACAATAATGAGTTTTTTCCTTTCATGTTGAAAGCCTCCTATTTTGATTTATGATGCTGTGACAATTCCACGTAGCCTCTTGCAGATTGCTTTATACTTTCAATCTCTTCTTCAGTTAGCGTTCTCACCACTTTAGCAGGTGAGCCCATCACCAAAGACTTTGATGGAATTCTCTTATTAGGCGGTACTAAACTTCCCGCACCTATGATTACGTTGCTTTCGATTACAGCGCCATCAAGTATGATAGCGCCCATACCGATTAACACATCATCTTCGATGGTGCAGCCATGACAAATTGCTCGATGACCTATGGTAACGCCATTCCCTATACGCACAGGGAATCCGTGACTGGTGTGAACCATACATAAATCTTGAACATTCGTGTTTTTACCGATGTAAATCGGTTCGACATCGCCCCTAATGACAGTATTATACCAAATGTTGCCGCCTTCTTCTACCACGACTTGACCCATTACTTGCGCCGAATGTGCGATGAAGGTTTTCGAATGAATCTCAGGTAAAAAAGTCTTAAATTTATCGATCATCTAAACCACCTTCTATTCTTCTTGATTTTGGTTTAATTTTCCGTAAATATAGATAGAACTTTCTATTCTTTTCTTCTCAAGTTCACAGCCGATGTCATAAGGAATGTAAATATCGTTATTAAAGTTATGTGCATTTGCGTGACATCCACCACTGCAATAGAACTTCGCCCAGCAAGCACGACATTTTTCTTTGTTATATACATGTGCATTTTTAAATTCATTTGTGAGTCCAAAGTCTAATATTCCAGCCAGTACATTGCCCATTTTGAAATGATCATTGCCTACAAACTGATGGCATGGATAAATATCGCCTTCTGGTGTAACAGCTAAATACTCTGAACCTGCACCACAGCCCGATAGTCTTTTTATGACACATGGTCCTTGGCTTAAATCCAGTGCAAAATGGAAAAACGTAAATGCTTTGTCTGTATTATGTCTTTCGATTAAGGCATCCGCCAGTTGATCGTATTGCGCATTAAGTGTTTCTAAATCTTCCTCACCGATCGCATAACTGTCTGTTGGTTTTGCAACGACGGGTTCAACCGATGTACTTGTAAACCCTAAATCCACCATGTGTAAAACATCATTTGCAAAATCTAAGTTGTTTTTTGTATAAGTGCCTCTTACATAATAGGATTTGTTCCCACGTTTTTCGATTAATTTCTTAAATTTTTCTACGATAATATCGTATGTGCCACCACCAGAAATGGTATAGCGCATTTTATCGTTTACTTCTTTTCGACCATCTATACTGAGTACGACATTGCTCATATGCGTATTGACATAATCCATAATTTCATCGTTTAACAGAACGCCGTTGGTGGTCAGTGTAAATCGAAAGTTTTTATTATGTGCGGCTTCTAAACTACGGCCATATGAGACAAGTTGCTTAACCACTTCAAAATTCATAAGTGGTTCACCACCAAAGAAATCCACTTCTAAGTTTCTACGATTACCCGAATGAGACACAAGCAAATCTAAAGCTTTTTTTCCTACTTCAAATGACATTAACGAACGATCGCCTTTAAAATCACCTTGAGAAGCAAAACAGTAAGCACAACGTATGTTACAGTCATGCGCCACATGTAAACACAACGCTTTAATAACAGGGCTTCGATTTTGAAACTCAATAGAATTCACATACGTATCATCTGTGTAAAGCATATCTTGTTCGATTAAATAATCGATTTCTTCCAGCGTCTCTTTTACAGATTGTTCTGGATATTTATCTTTTAATTGACGAATCACTGAAATGGCATTGTTTTGTGGATAATATTCAAGCGCATCATAGACGATCTCATCTATAACGTGAACTGCACCACTGTTAACATCTAATACAAAGTACATATCACCTTGTTTAAACTTGTGGATCATTGGAACCTCCTAATCAAAATGCAAGAAGAAAAGCAGCCGTAAGCTGCTCTTAATTTATTCTCTATTTAAATCTCAGCCTTACTTTTTTTCACATTCTTGATTGCCTACTGTACAAGATGTCTTGCATGCAGATTGGCATGATGTTTGACATTCGCCACAACCACCGTGAACTGCTGAACTTTTTAACGTACCTGTGTTTAATGTTTTTATGTGTTTCATATGAATAACCTCCCAAAATTTTAAGTTCCCTTTTTACAAAATACAAGATATTATAACATGGTTTAAGCCTTAAGAAAAGCATTTATTCTGCATATAAAAAACGACAGTGTCAAAACGCACTGCCGTTTTAAATCTACAAAATTTACTTTTACTCGATAATTTCAACTTCTTCTGCATCATCAACTTTCGTCGTCGCTTTTTCAATCGTAGAAATCGCCCACTTCTTAAAGGTTAATTTCGTTTTAGCGCTACCTACTTCGATGGTAAAATCATCTTCTCTTACTTTTGTTACTTTACCGAGGATGCCGCCTATCGTAACGATTTCATCACCAACGCGCACACTGCTTCTCAACTCGCTTAATTGCTTTGTTTTCTTCTTTTGAGGTCTAATGATTAAAAAATACATTAATCCGAAGAAAAAACCCATATAAAGTATTAAACCTATAGTACCGTTACCCATACTTAATCTCCTTTTACAATTGTATTCGCCTTGATCGCATTACTTAAATACTATTATAACAGAAATTTTATGCATTACAAATGCGAAATGCCATAATAACGTTCAAAGAATTCATTTCTGAAATCTAATAGACGGTCTTCCATAATAGCCTGACGGACTTGCTTCATCAGATCAATTAAAAAATGTAGATTATGCGTAGACATTAACCGCGAAGACAATATTTCATCCGCTTTGTACAAATGTCTTAAATACGCTTTTGTATAGTTTTTACAGCAGTAACATGAACAGTTCGGGTCCAATGGCGAAAAATCACGCGTAAATTTTGCGTTTTTAATGACGATTTTTCCTACGGAAGTCATCGCTGTACCATTACGTGCGATGCGCGTCGGTAAAACACAGTCAAACATGTCGATGCCTCTGATTACACCTTCAATAAGCGCATCAGGACTTCCTACACCCATTAAGTAACGCGGCTTGTCTTTAGGTAAAAGCGGTGCCGTATAATCTAATACTTCGTACATCAACTCTTTTGGCTCGCCTACGCTTAAACCGCCAATAGAATAGCCTGGAAAATCTAAGGCAATCAACTCTTTTGCACTTTGCTCACGTAAATCTTTATACATGCCCCCTTGAACGATGCCAAAAAGTGCTTGGTTTTCCGTATTTGTGTGGGCATCTTTACATCTCACAGCCCATCTCGTGGTCCGTTCTAATGATTTTTTTACATAGTCGTGATCTGCTGGATAAGGAGCGCATTCATCAAATGCCATAATGATATCGGCACCAAGTGCATTTTCAATTTCCATTACCTTTTCAGGTGATAAGAAATGCTTGCTGCCATCAATATGCGATTGAAAAGTAACGCCCTCTTCAGTGATTTTTCTAAGTTCGCCTAAACTAAAAACTTGAAAACCGCCGCTGTCCGTTAAAATCGGACGATCCCAATTCATAAATTTATGAAGCCCACCTGCTTCTTTAACGAGGTCATGACCTGGTCTTAAATAGAGGTGATAGGTGTTTGATAATATAATTTGCGCTTCCATCTCTTTAAGCTCTTCTGGTGTCATCGCCTTTACTGTGGCTTGCGTACCTACAGGCATAAAAATAGGCGTCTCTATGATACCATGTGGTGTATGCAACCTGCCTAGTCTTGCACCCGTTTGTTTACATTCTTTGATCAATTCGTACTTAATTGCCATTTGTTGCTCCCTTCAAGAACTTAAATAATTAGCATTGCATCGCCAAAACTAAAAAAACGGTATTGCTCAGCAACTGCAAGTTGATAAGCCTCTAAAACCAGTTGCTTATCTAAAAAAGCACTTACCAACATGATTAATGTAGATTCTGGTAAGTGAAAATTTGTAATTAAACCATCTACCACTTTAAAGGTATAGCCTGGGTAGATAAATATGTCCGTCCAGCCATTTTGAGCTTTTACGGTACCTGTTGCATCTGCTATGGTTTCAAGCGTGCGTGTCGATGTCGTACCCACTGATATAATACGACCTCCTGCTTCTTTTGCTTCATTAATGATTTGCGCATTTTCTTCATCGAGCATATAAAACTCTGAATGCATTTTATGAGACGTTACATCGTCCACTTTTACAGGTCTAAAGGTTCCAAGTCCAACATGTAATGTCAAATAGGCTATTTTTACCCCTTTATCTTGTGCACTTTTTAATAGTTCATTTGTAAAATGGAGTCCTGCAGTTGGTGCGGCAGAAGACCCATCGTGTTTGGCATACACGGTATTATAACGCGTCTGATCTTCTAATTTTTCAGTTATATAAGGCGGCAGAGGCATTGTACCCAAAACATCTAAAATATGTTCAAATACCCCTTCGTATATAAATTCTATAATGCGCGTGCCTTCTTCCCCGATATCGATGATGTCACAGGCAAGTTGGCCATCTCCAAAGGTAAATCGCGTGCCAATTTTCGCCTTTTTTCCTGGTTTAACTAACGTTTCCCATCGCGTTAAACTGATACGCTTTAGAAGTAAAAATTCTACCATCGCACCGGTTTCTTTGCTCCCAAATAACCGCGCAGGTATAACCTTCGTGTTGTTGAGCACCAAACAATCGCCTTCAACCAAATGTTCTATGACATCATAAAATCTCTCATGCGTAATCGCTTTTGAACGGCGATCGATGTGCATCAATCTTGAACGCGTTCGATCGGATAGCGGCGTTTGCGCAATAAGAGACTCTGGTAAATCAAAATAAAAATCACTTGTTTTCATGTTAACCCTTTCAAATTTAATAAGATGACAACTGTGTGTCTGCATAGTAATGCTTCAGTATTTCTACAAAAGTCATACCCTCGTCTGCCATTTTTTTAGCACCCCATTGGCTCATGCCAAGCCCATGGCCGTACCCGTGTCCATAAAATACCACATTTGAACCATTGATGTCAAATGCTTCTGTACTTTTAAATGCGTAGATATCGTAACCTTTTTGTGTGTGATTTGATTGATAAATATCTTTGGCATTTCTTAATGCATTGATATCTATTACTTTTGTCACCACACCTGACTTGCCTTCTATAGAAACTCGGTTTGATCCGATCAACTTACTGAAAATCCCCTCATTTGATCGTACAAAAACAGGTTCAATGTTTTGATTAGATAACGCTGTGGTTTGCACAGGTGTTTGCATTTGAACGGTTGTTGGTTCAAAACTAAAAAGCATGCTTTTGAGCACCGTACTCCCTAATATTGCTCTTACTTTATCCTTCTCCAACCTCGCTGTGCCATTTGATCCTATAAACGCCATTTGAGTCACGCGACCACTTGGTGCACGTTCCAAAATTTGTATGCTTCTAAGCGCACCCACATTATAGCCTGCAACGATTAATTTTACTTCTATATCCAAACGAGACAGTGATAGCGTCCAATCCGCATTAGGCGCACCTAATGAATAGGGATCTAGCGTGCTTTTAATATATGGCAATGCGCTTGACCACACATTTTCAGATGCATCTGTCACTCCACCGCTGCTTGAATGATAATATAAGGGGACTATATTACCATCATGCGTTAAAACCAGGCCTTTGGTCTCATCCACAGCTTGATTGCTCCTCGGTTTCTCGGCAGAATATCCGCCATAGACCTGGCTTTTTATCGTACTGCATACGTCAAAACCATATTCAAACTTACGTGGTGCGCTTAAAACATAGTTTTTAGCAGCTATCGCTTGTGCTTTTAGTGCCTCTATCGGCCATTCGCCACTCATTTCCTTGGGTACGACGCCATAAAGGTACTCACTCATGGTCACGCGGTTTATCACCGTTAAGTCACTGCCAATTGAACGCTTGACGATACACATGTTTCTATACTTTATGCCATTTAGTTCAAAAACGGATGTTTTAAACGCATAATCACGTTCTAAACTATTATATGCAAACAAAATTTGATCTTGATGCATCACGATTACGCTGCCCTTTACTGGCGGCGCAACAGTGACATTTATTTGATTTAAAGTGGCTGCAACTTGCCCTAAAGCATTCTGCGCTTCTGCTTCATTAAGATACGCACCGTAAAACACGCGCCAACCTTGATCGAGCATAAGGTAAGCTTCTGGATGGCTCGTTCTAATCTGAGTGAGAAACGTTATGGCTTCTAAATAGTTTGTCCTCGCTTCTCCTAACTGAAGATGATAACCCATCTTTACTTTGCCACTTGAATAATAAGGGGCATTTACAGTGACGAGTTCTGCGTTATAAAAACCGTCTTTATATAGGGTTAATGCTTTATAACTGCTTAAATCGATTAGCGTTTCAAAACCACTGGCTTGATCTGATCCAAATAAAAAGCCTTGATCACTGGATATGTCTATGGGTGTATCAATATTTGCACCAAAAATCAACCCAACATCGACTTGTGATTCACTGGCAGAAAATGTAATCGACATTGAACCCATTAATAGTATGATTATGATAAATACCCACGCTACTTTTGACTGAATTGATTCTATAACCATCAAGATGACGCCCCTTCCTCATTTGAAGTTAAATCTTCAAAATACATCTGCTCTGCGCGCAACACGATTTCATAGCCTAAATGAACGCGGCCTTTGTTGGTAATCATACGACCACGAGGTGTTCTGTTAATAAAACCAATCTGCATCAGATACGGTTCATACACATCTTCAATGGTCATTGCTTCTTCCCCTGTTGAGGCTGCAAGCGTTTCGAGCCCCACCGGACCACCATCAAAATTTTCTACGATACAAGTGAGTAGTTTTCTGTCCACTGCATCAAGTCCCAAGGCATCTATTTCTAATAGGTCTAATGCATTTTTAGCGATTTCTTTTGTCACAAATCCATCTGCTTTAACCATGGCGTAATCTCTTACGCGTTTGAGTAGACGATTCACGATTCTTGGTGTGCCTCGACTTCTCATGGCCATCTCGACCACGGCTTCATCGTCCATGGGCACAGACAAAACCACAGACGAACGTCTAATAATATCAGACAATTCCTCTATACTATACAAATCCAACTTACAAACCACGCCAAAACGATCTCTTAACGGCGCTGTTAACTGGCCTGCACGCGTGGTTGCCCCTACCAATGTGAATTTTGGTAAATCGAGTCGAACGGAACGTGCACCTGGTCCTTTTCCGATAACGATATCGATGGCATAATCCTCCATGGCAGGATACAAAACCTCTTCCACTTGTCTGCTCAATCGGTGTATTTCATCTATAAATAGAACATCTTGTTCTTTTAAACTCGTCAAGATAGCGGCTAAGTCGCCTGGTCTTTCTATCGCTGGACCCGAAGTGATTTTAATATCCACATGCATTTCTTCGGCTATAATATGAGACAAAGTTGTTTTTCCAAGTCCAGGTGGTCCATATAACAACACGTGATCAAGTGATTCTCCACGCATTTTAGCGGCTTTCATAAAAATATTTAGTTTTTCTTTTGTCTTTTCTTGACCCACATATTCACTGATTAATCTGGGTCTGATGCCATGTTCGTTTATATGGTCTTCATCTGTAAGTTTTGGGGTAACAAAACGTTCCATGTATCCTCCCTATCAAAGCATTAGTTTCTTTAGTGCTGTTTTTATAATCCCTTCAACCGTCAGATTTTCAACATCAATTTGCTTCAAGACACCTTGTGCTTCACCACGGGTATAGCCTAAGGATAAAAGTGCCTCTAAAGCATCTTTTTGTGCCCCGCTTTCGACGATGTGAACATGCGGTTCTATGGCATGTGTTGAAAAATAAGTTGAAACTTTATCTTTAAGTTCAAGCACAATGCGTTCTGCTGTTTTTTTTCCAACGCCCTGCGCTGTCGTTAGTGTCTTAATGTCATTTGATGCGATAATCCCCGCTAGTGCGCCATAGGACATCGATGACAAAATCCCAATTCCCACTTTTGTTCCAATGCCACTTACTGAAGTAAGCAATTGAAACATGCCCAGTTCTTCTCTAGAAGAAAATCCAACCAGTGATATGGCATCTTCACGAACGATCATCTCTGTAAAAACGATGACCTCTTCGCCGGGTGCAGAAAAATCTGCTGCCGAACCGATCGAAGTGTGTATGCGATAGCCCATGCCTTGGTTTTCTACGACGATGTAATCACCATGACTGTGCACCAATTTGCCTTTAATAAAATCTATCATAATGCCTCCAAAGTAGTTGCTTCCATTTAACTATTATACCCCAAAACGTGAAAAAACGCACCTAAAATAGGTGCGTCATTTGAAAACTAAGTCTTCGGTAAAATTATTTGTATCTGTCTTCAGTGTAGTACGGATCTTCTTCTACTTCTTCTACTTCTTCAGCTGTATAGATTTCATCTTCATCGTATGCGATATAATCCGCATCATTTGGATTATAGTTTGGCAAAACGATCGCCATAATGATATAAACCAAAACAGGTGATCCAACTCCAAACACAACCGCCATTAACCAAAGTAGGCGTATCACGGTAACATCTATGTTAAAATATCTCGCCAAACCTGCACAGACACCGGACACTTTCCCTTCTTTTTCAATCTTACATAACTTCTTCATATGCGCCTCCTAACCTTCAATTATTCTACCCTTATCATACGGGTTTTTTAGACTGAAATCAAGGAATCTTGCGTATTCTAAACGCATTCTAACGCAATCCTAACTTTCAAAAAATCGCGTCGCAATTTTCACCATTTCACTCGCATCTTTTGCATAAAAATCCGCACCTATTTCACGTGCAATCTCTGGTGATAACACCGCGCCACCAACGACGATGGTCACGTCATGACACTTTTCTCTCAACAGCATAATCGTCTCTTTCATGGAAACCACAGTTGTGGTCATCAGCGCACTTAATCCCAACAATTTGACATCGTGTTTTAGGCATGTATCAAGTACCGTTTGAGGAGGGACATTTTTTCCCAAATCATAAATTTGATACCCGTAATTTTCCATTACAACTTTTACGATATTTTTCCCGATATCATGCACGTCATGATAAACCGTAGCCAAAAGGATTTTCCCTCTATTGATCGGTGCCTCCCCCGTTGCCAGCAGTTGCGCTTTTAAAATCTCAAATGCGGCTTGAACCGCTTCTGCAGATTGCATCAACTGTGGTAAAAAGAGTTTACCTGCTTCATAGTTTAGTCCAACTTCATTTAAACTTGGGATGATCACTTCATCCACGATCGCCATGGGCGTTTTTTCTGCAAGCACCTTTAAAATGCTAACCTTAGCTTGCTCAACCAATCCATTTTTAATGGCATACACAAAATTTGTAACAGCCTCTTCGTTCGTGTCGATAACCATCTCTTGTTTTGCGATGTTGCCATACTTTTCAATATAACGCTTTGAATTTTGATCGCGATTTAACAGCACTTCAGTAGCAGTGATTGATTGCATCATAAGCGCATGTCCCGGATTGATAATAGGCGCATCCAATCCAGCGTGCAGTGCCAAAGTCAAAAATGCCTGATTGATGCCCTCTCGCGCTGGCAAACCAAATGAAACATTGCTGACACCTAACACAGTGGCTACACGTAATTCTTTTTTCACACGTTCTATGGTCTTTATGGTTTCGATCACATCTGCTTGTTGCGCACTTGCCGTTAATGCCAAGCAATCTATAAATATATTTTCCCTCGGTATACCGATGCTTAAAGCCTCATCCACGATGCGTTTTGCGATTTCAAATCGCCCTGCTGCGTCACTTGGTATGCCCTTTTCATCCAGTGTAAGACCGATCACGCAGGCACCGTATTTTTTTGCTATGGGCAACACTTGATCCAGAGATTCCCGTTTCCCATTAACCGAATTGATAATCGGCTTGCCGTTATAGTATCGAACCCCTTGCTCTATGGAGGCAACTTTTGATGCATCAATTTGAAGTGGTACATTTAACACACTTTGTATCCGCATAATAATCTCTCGCATCACACGTGGCTCATCAATCCCCGGTACGCCCATATTTACATCGAGCACATCAGCGCCTTGCTCAACCTGTAAAATTGCCTCGCGTAAAATATAATCACTCTCCTGATTCAAAATGGCTTCTTTAAGCCGTTTTTTACCCGTCGGATTAATACGCTCCCCTATGACAATGGTTTTATCCCCAAAATTTACAGTTTGAGCATACGATGCAACGCGCGGTTTAGGTTCATATTGCTGAATTTTTAACACATCCAGTGCACGCTCATCCACCGCTTTTTTAATCGATTCGATGTGTTCTGTTTCTGTGCCACAGCACCCACCGAGGATGGAAACCCCCATATCGACAAAGCGGTTCATCATCTCTGAGAACACATCCAGATTTTTCTCATAAACGGTAATCTGATCGATCACTTTAGGCAGACCGGCGTTCGGCTGAACCATAATAGGACAGCGTGTTAACGACAGCGCTTGGCGAATCAGTGGCAGCATCTCCTGCGCACCAAAAGCACAGTTAAAACCGATGGCATCAAGGCCAAGCCCTTCAAGGACAGTAACCATGGTCTCCACATCCGTACCTGTAAATGTACGGCCAGAAGTTTCAAAACTCATGGTACATAATACAGGCAAATCCGTATGCTCTTTACACGCTAATATGGCACATTTCGCCTCGTATAAATCGGTAAACGTTTCAAGTAAAATCAAGTCACATCCTGCTTTTTCACCGGCGATGGCCTGCTCTTTAAAATAGTCATACGCGTCATCAAACGAAAGGGTTCCCATGGGGCTTAACAAAACACCTAATGGGCCTACATCAAGTGCGATAAACTTCTGTTGATGTGTTGGATTTTGCGCATAATAAAGGTTTCTTGCCTCTTTCGCGCAAGTCACAGCAGCCGAAATAACCGATGCCACATCACTTCCGAGTTTTAAAGCATTTGCTCCAAACGTATTGGCAGAAATCACATCCGACCCCGCATTTAAATACGCTAAGTGAATATCTGTAACGACACTCGGATGAGTGATGCATAGTTTCTCAGGCAACTCGCCCAATTTAAGGTCTTTTTTTTGTAATGCCGTACCCATTGCCCCATCAAAAATCAAGGGTCTTTCCCCCAAAGCTGCTCTAAACCCCATTTTGTCCCCTCCTATATGTACAGTGTTTTAACAGACAAGTCTCACACGACCCACCACACGTTTTTAGTTGCGTTTTAAAAGGACTCTCTGAAAGCCCTAAGATAAAAATTACCGACTTTTCTGGTAACAACTGACCGTAATCGGTTGTGAAAATCCCCAACTTTTTATCAAGTGCTAAAATCTCTGCTATTTTTTTATTCTCTGAAAGTTTTAAATCACCATACCCAGGGCTATAGCGCTGCGAGATATAGTAATCACCAAATGCTTGCGTTTCAATCATTTGATCCTGAAGATAATCACAGTAAGCATCGGCTATAACAGAAGCACATGCATCCAATACAATCCCATATGAAGGCTTGATGAGCATTCTATTTTCGATGCGCTTTGTAATGGCATGCCCCAAAGTAACGCCTGCCATAACGAGTCTCTGCGCATCCTTAACAAATGTCGCTAAGTCTTTAGATTCAAAAACAGTCGTTCTGTTTGACAATGTAACACGTGTTTCCTTCACCTCAACCACTTCGTGCTGAAAATGACTTTTAAACGTCGCAAGTGCAAGTGCTTCGTTTAATGCTTCCTGAATCAATTGATGCATGGATGCTTCAACTTCGATGGTTTCATTATAATGCAGATATCTCAAAATCTGATCATAAGACACATACTGCATGATTTCATCTTTCATTTAAGCCTCCTCATCCGCAAGATGTTATGTGTGTAAGATATGTCCTAAACTATTAACCAAGCGCTTTGCCACTTCTGGCTTGTTCATGACATAAAGGTGTAAGCCTTGCACGCCATTTGATAATAGATCCACCATTTGTTCACATGCGTAAGCGATACCGGCATCTTCAAGTGCTTCAGGATGGTGTTCATATTTCACTAAGATTTTTTTGAATTTTTCTGGTAAGTTTGCACCACTTAATTCTACCATTCTTTCAATCTGTTTTCTATTGAGAACCGGCATGATGCCCACTGTGATTGGCACATTTATGTCTAAACTACGCATTTCATTTAGAAAGGCATAGTACTTTTCATTGTCAAAAAACAATTGCGTCACTAGAAAATCAACGCCTTGCGTCACTTTATGCTTTAACTGAAATAAATCTGCTGTTAAACTGCGTGCTTCGATATGGCCCTCTGGATAACATGCGGCCCCTATACCGAATGCATTTTTTGCCTTAATGTATGATATGAGATCTGAAGCATATTTGAAATCACCTATGCCGCGATTTGAAAGTGCATCATAATCACCTCTTAAAGCCAATATATTCTCAATTTGATGGTTTGCATAGTCTGCCAATAACTGATCAAGTTCATGTTTTGTTGCGCCCACACACGTTAAATGCGCCAGCGCTTCAATCTTATAGTCGTTTTTAATTCTCGAGGCTATTTTAACCGTTTCCTCGCCGCGCTCTGAACCCGCAGCACCATACGTCACACTCATATAATCGGGACTGAGTTTTGCAAGTTCATCTATGGTTTTATAAACACTTTGAACGTCGCCATTTCGCTTTGGCGGAAAAATCTCAAAAGAAAGTACGGGGTTTTTCTGTTCAAAAAGTTGATGAATTTTCATGGTATCCTCCTCTTTAGAAAAATACCACTTCAAACATAGAAGTGGTATTTTCAGTATTTCTTCTACTATTAAAGTTCGAAAGCGTTGTGAATTGCGATAACTGCCTTTTGATAATCCTTTTGATTAATGACACATGAAATATTAATATCCGATGTAGAAACCATGTCGATTTCGACGTCACTTTGTGCCAAACAATCGAAAACTCTTGAGGCAACACCAGGCGTCGATTTCATGCCTACGCCGATGATGCATACCTTTGCCACGCTTTCATTGCCGTAAACCGTTTCCGCTTTTACGTCTTTGCCCAATTTTTTAGAAAGGGCAAGTGCCGCTTCATATTCATCCTCAGACACTGTAAAAGAGATGGTCATACGGTCTTTTTTAATGTAGTTTTGCGTAATAACGTCTACATTGATATTATGATCAGAAATCGACTTAAAGATATAGGCGATATTTTTTGAACTGTTTTCTATATTTGCGATGGTAATTTTAGCGTTATTGGTGGTATGCGCCACGCCTCTCACCAGTACCTGTTCCATGTTTTCATCCTCCTCGTCCACGACAAAAGTGCCTATTGCATCACTAAATGACGACCTTAAGTGTATGGGCATATTATTCTTAGCCGCAAGTTCCACACTTCTGAGATGGAGCACCTTTGCCCCAGACCCAGCCATCTCTAACATCTCATCAAATGTTATGCGATGAATTTTCTTTGCGCTAGCAACAATACGGGGATCGGCTGTGTAAATACCATCTACGTCGGTGTAGATTTCCACTTCACTTGCACCTAGTGCGACACCTATTGCAACTGCAGAGGTGTCTGATCCGCCTCTTCCCAAAGTCGTAATTTCCAGTTCTTTCGTAACCCCTTGAAAACCAGCGATAATCACGACCTGATTTGCATCTAATGATTTCATTATTTTAGAAGTATTGATTTCTTCTATTTTTGCTTTGTTATGGTTAGCATCAGTAAAGATACCCACTTGTGAACTGGTAAAAGATATGGCATCTTCACCTAATGATTTTATAGCCATCGCTAAGAGAGAAATGGAAATTTGCTCGCCGGTTGCTAAAATCATATCGAGTTCTCTACCAGAAGGTTTATCTGTCACTTCCTTCGCACGTCTAATTAAATCGTCTGTCACACCAGCAGGTGCCGATACCACGACTACGACTTGATGTCCTAACCGTTTGGCCTTAACCACCTTCTGTGCGACGTTTTTAATGCATTTTGAATCTGCCATGGATGTGCCACCGTATTTTTGTACTATGATGCTCACGAAAACCCTCCTTTCATCGGTTTGATTTTTCAAATAAAAAAGTCGCATTCAAATAGAAAGCGACGCAACTGAAGCGTTTTCACTCTCTCATCTCTCATTTCGCTAGAAATGCAGGAATTGGCACCACGCATCGAATGGGATGCAGGTTGCTGGGCGTCGTAGAGCCTGTTCTCTCGGCCACTCTGGATAAGGTGATATACAATTGTTGTACCTTGCTTAAAGTTGTTAATTTAATAGAGATAATAGCATATTTTATGACGTGTCGCAAGACTAAGACGAAAAAAATGAATGTTTTTTTTAAAAACATTCATTTTCTGAAGTGCTGATTATGCGGTTCTAAGGTTGTCATTACTTACTTCTTTACCTTTTGCACCATAGTGTTCTAAGATGTCTCGTTCGCCTTCTTCAACAAACTGGTTGGTATAAAGTTCGTAGTAATGTCCTTTTAACGCCATAAGCGCTGCATGGTTACCTCTTTCGATTACAACACCTTTTTTAATAACCAAGATCACATCTGCGTTGCGAATCGTTGATAAGCGATGCGCGATGATAAAACTGGTTCTGTTTTCAAGCACTGTATCAATGGCGTGCTGAATTTTAGATTCTGTTTCTGTATCAATGGATGAAGTCGCTTCATCAAGGAAGAACAATCTCGGTTTTGCGATGATTGCTCTCGCAAATGAAATAAGTTGTTTTTCACCTGTGGATAACAAGCCGCCACCTTCACCAACTTCCGTATCGTATCCTTTTTCAAGTTTAACGATAAAATCATGTGCATTTACCGTTTGCGCCGCTTCTATGATTTCTTCATCAGTCGCATCAAGTTTTCCATAACGAATATTTTCTTTGATCGTCCCACTAAACAAATGGGGCGCTTGAAGCACATAACCGATGTTGGCATGTAACCAATTTTGTGAACGGTCTTTGTAATCTTTTCCATCTATTAAGATGCTTCCGCCTGTTGGCTCATAAAAACGACACGCCAAGTTCACAATCGTACTCTTACCTGATCCTGTCTCACCAACCAATGCAACGGTTTGACCACTTTCTACTTTGAGATTGAAATCCTTAAGAATGTACTCGCCTTCTTTATAATAGAAGTCCACATGCTTAAATTCCACATCCCCTTTAATCGGTTCCCAATTCTCAAATTTTTGATCGTAATGGTTGCCGTAAAGCGCTAACACTTCATCACCTTCAGTGATTTCTTCTTTTTCATTAATCAGTGCCATAACACGCTCAGCAGCCGCTTGTGCACTGATCATCTCCGTGTAAATACGCGCAAGTTCTAAAACGGGGTCAAAGAACTGTCTCGCATAGGTGATAAAAAGTACCAAAATACCATAGGTAATAACCTGGTCAACTAAAAACACACTGCCAAAGTAAAGGGTTAATACCATGCCCACTGCTGAAACAAAGAGAGCCATAGGCAAATAGCCCGCTGAAATCGTTGCAGCACGAACCGAAGTTCTTTTCATATCCATGGTAACCTCACCAAATTCATCGCGGTTAAGTTCTTCTCTAACCAATGTCTTGGTGGTTTTTGCACCTACGATGCCATCATTAAACAATCCCGTAATTTTTGAGTTGATTTTACGTACATTTCTATAAGCGATCAACATCTTTTTCTCAAACAACACACTGAGCGCTGCCAAAATCGGTACAGTTACCAGTGTAACAAGTGCCAATTTCCAGTTCACGATGAGCATAACCACAGAAATACCGAGCATCATAGCAAATCCCCAGACCATATCCACCAGACCCCAAGCGACTGTTTCTGAAATCTTTTGCGCGTCAGAGGTGGTTCGTGCGATCATCCAACCAATTGCATTTTTATCATAATAACTAAATGAGAGTCTTTGTAACTTCTCAAAACTATCTTTTCGCAATTGATATAACATGTTCATCTCAATTTTACCAGCATGTTTGATAAATAGAAAAACGATGCCTGATAGTAAAACGGTTAAAATTAAGTAGCCCACACCTACGATCCAAAGTCCCTCTAAATTTCTAGGAATTACATAGGTGTCTATTGCGTAACGTGTCAACAGTGGAAAGGTTATGTCAACTGCTGCAAGTGAAATCATGAACGCTACCAGTATCATGAAATCTTTCTTAAAACGACGGAAGTAGGTAAATAATTCTTTCCAAACTGCCTTGTCGTACTTTAATTTCATTTCTTTATTGTTTTCCACTAAAATCCCTCCCGGTACAAGTCTTTGAGACCAAAATTAAACAACCATTTTTTGTAAATCCCAAATTCTTTTATAAAGTCCATCTGCATGGATAAGTTCTGCATGCGTTCCCCTTTGAATAATCTCACCATCATCAAGCACGATGATGTAATCTGCTTCTGAAAGCGTCGTGATTCTGTGACTAATGATCAAAGTGGTTACGTCTTTGCTGCGTTTTGATAATGCTCTACGAATTTTCATGTCGGTCTCAGTATCAACTGCACTTAATGAATCATCGAAGATTAAAATAGGTTTATCCGGATCAATGATGGTTCTAGAAATAGCAACGCGTTGCTTTTGACCACCAGAGAGTGAAACGCCTTTCTCACCAATTACGGTGTCATAGCCATCTTTAAATTCTAAAATATTATCGTGTATAGATGCTATTTTAGCGGCTTCCGATATGGTTGAATCATCGTAAGATTTATCGATTATACCTATGTTCTCTTTTACTGTTTTAGCATAGAGATAAGGCTCTTGTAAAATCAAACCAATTTTTCTGCGCACCCATTGCTTCTTGATATTTTTGAGCTCCACACCATCGATTTTGATACTGCCTTCATACTCATAAAGTCTTTGAAGTAAATGCACCAACGTCGATTTTCCAGAACCTGTCGAGCCTAAAATGCCCAATGTCTTACCTTTTTCAAGCGTTAAGTTGATATTCTTAAGCGCCATTTTACCATCAGGATATGAAAAGTTGACGTTTTCAAATTCGATTTTACCTTGAATGTCTGCTTCAAACTCGTTGGGTTGATCCGATTCAATTTCTTCATTGAGAATCTCTTCCACACGTGTAATAGCAACTGTGGTTTTTCCAAGTTCACTTAAAAGTCTACCAGATTGTTTAACTGGCCAGAGTAACATGGATTCATAAGTGATAAATGCAATCAATGTCCCGATGGTTATCTCACCCGCGATCGCCATTTGCGCACCCACCACCAGTACCACACCACTTTGGAAAAGTGTAATCAGATCTGATGATGACCAAAACATCGCTAAAATCTCGATCAATCGGTACGTTAAGTCTTTATAGTTTTTATTTACTTCTTCAAATTTATCGATTTCATACTTTTCACGTCCAAAAGCACGCACCACACGAACACCGGATAAATTTTCTTGTAATACCGTTGTTAACTTGCCTTCAGCTTCATCAGATTTTTTAAAATTCTTTTGTACTTTTGTAAAAAACACATAAGAGAATCCAAATAAAATAGGAATAAGTGCGACTGCGAAAACGGTTAATTTTACATTGAGCATCAACATAATGCCCACAGACATGAGAATCATAAAAAGTATGCGTCCTAAATCTACGATTTGAACCCCTAAGAACCTTCTAATGGTTTCTACATCTGATGTACAACGCTGAATCATATCACCAGTTTCTTTCTTTGTATGATGTTCATACGTCATGTATTGTATTTGTCTGTATAGTTTTTCACGCATATTTTGTGCGATGTTTTCTGCCGCATAACTAGACAATAGCCCTTTAAAGAATAAAAATACCCCTCTTATAAAGTTTATGCCAATGATCAGCCAAACAACGCTCATTAAATTTTTACCAAATGCATCCATCAAGAACTGTAAGTTTCCAGCGGGTTCATCACCAATCACTGAATCTATGGCGTATTTTATCAAAATAGGCGTACCGAGTTGCATGGCTGTTGCGACGATTATTGAAATGATAGCCAAAAGAAATACGGCTCTATATCCTTTCAAGTACTTAAATATGTTCTTCATTGTTGTTACGACCTCCTAATTTTTGAAACCTGTCTGTGCTTTTAAAAACAAAAAAACCACGCAAGCGTGGTTAATGAACTAGAAAAAACAACTCTAGAAATATAAAAACCACAGACATAGCGCCTGTGGTAGAATTTAATTAATCTCTATGGATTACTTAGATTGTTCGACCGCAGGCTATAAACTTTTTACTCGCAAAAATAGACGCACTGATAGTGCTGTTGTTTACTCTCGCTGAACCGTTGTTTGTTAAACCACTGTTAAATAATGTCATCATGTTTATAACCTCCTTCTTTAAATTTGTGTAAACTTCGACAGCCGAAGTTTAACCCTAAACATAGGATATAGTATTTTTTTTATATGTGCAACTTTTTTTTAAACTTGTCATATTCTTGTAATAAAAAAGAACACTTCTTCTACTTTTGTCCGTACTTATTCAGATAAAAATCACGCATATAGGCACATTCAGATGCATCCAGTGAAACGACACCACCTATGCTTGCAGCAAGTATACTGGCGTGAGCCGCTTTCTCACAAACAAAGGCTATTTTAACAGCCTCTTTTAGATGGCTACCCGCCGACAAAAGCCCGTGATTAGCCATAATTACCGCTTGCCTATCTTTTAGCGCACTCAAAATAACCGTACTAAAGTCATCTGCATGGGGTAATCTATAGGGCGAAACTCGGACCTCACCACCTACGATTTGAACCAAATCCTCACAGGCAGCAGGAATCGGTTTTCTAGCAACTGCCATCGCTGTACAATGAACAGAATGCGTGTGTATAATGGCGTTGATATCCGGCCTGTTTTTATAGATATCCAGATGCAATCTTAAGTCTATAGATGGCTTCATGTTGCCGTCTATTAGATTGCCTTCCATGTCTATAATGGGAATGTTTTCTGGTATTAACTTATCGTATTCCACACCACTTGGTGTTATTGCCACGAGTTCATCGCCTACGATTCGCGTACTCATATTGCCCCAAGTGCCGATGACAAATCCCGATTTAAGTATAACCAAACTCGCTTCTATAATTTCTTTTCTAGCCATCTGATGCTTTAAAGACATGTGATCCTCCTATTTATCGTTTGCGCGGATCAGTGTATCCGCTATGGTAGATTTTACATGTTCTGATAATTTAACCGTTTCTTTGTTCATTTCATCCGTCATGAAAATCGCTTTGCCAACTATGATTTCAACTTCAGCGGGTGTAATCTTAAGCGTTCCTTTTTTCATCAAATGCATAGAACCATTTATGGTGACAGGGACAATCGGTACACCCGATTTGGTTGCCAATTTAAATCCCCCTGCTTTAAAATCTAGTAATTGTCCATCAGGGCTTCTCGTCCCTTCGGGAAATAAAACCATAGAATGCCCCGATTTAAGGATGTCTATTCCTTCAGAAATCGATTTCACTTGTTTCCTTAAGTCTGACCGATCCATAAATACACAACGCATAAAGCGCATCCAGTCTCTTACAAAAGGGAGTTTCAATGTCTCTATTTTTGCGATAAAACCCTTTTTGCCAGGTAAAGTCGTAATCATTAGTGGGATATCAAAATTGCTTTGATGATTGCAAACAAACAACACGGTTTGATCTTTCGGAATGTTTTCTAAACCACGCACATTAACTTTGCATCCCGCTATTTTCAGTAAATCCCCCATCCATTTCCTTGCTTTAATATCCGCATAGTCGCTTGGATCTTGCATTTTTTTAGCCTTAAAATAACTGGGAAGATAAATAACGAGTTTAATCCAAAAAAACAAAAACCAAATGATGGTTCGTATCATAATGCCTCCATTATTCTATGTCTATTTTATAAGGTAAAAAAATGTGAAAACAAGCACCATTTCCCCACTGACTATCCACATGTATGCGTCCATGGTGCTTATCAACAACGATATTATGTGTAATGCTCAGTCCCAAACCCGTTCCTTGTCCTTCCGGTTTTGTCGTGAAAAACGGATCAAAGATTTTACTTAAATGCGCCTCTTTTATGCCCGTGCCGTTATCACAAATGATGATTTCACACGCGTCTTCATGTGGTATGGTATGAATCCGTATGGTTCCCATACCATCGTGAATTTGATTTTTAATGGCATGTACCGCATTAACCAGCAAATTGACCAAGATTTGTTCGATTTGGCCTTTGTTACAATATATCGGTGGACACTCAGGAAAGTCTGTAATGATATTAGCCGAGTATTTCACCTCATTGTTTACGACGATGAAAACTTCTTCAAATAAATCTGCGATATAAACATATTCAAAATACTCATCATCAGAAAGACGTGCAAAATTTCTCATACTGCTCACTATTTTAGCAACGCGGTCTAATCCCTTTTGTGAGTCGATGATAAGCTCTGGAAAATCATCTAATATAAATGCCAAATCATTTCTTTCCCAGGATTCTAATAGGGAAACTTTTAAATCTTGATTCAGCACACTTTCATCCGATTCTAAAGTCGCATACAACTGCTCTAAAAAAGTTTTTAAAGTGCTCACATATTGCCTAACATTCGTAAAGTTACTGGTTACGAACGCTAAGGGATTATTAATTTCATGGGCGATACCTGCTGCCAACTCTCCAATAGCTACCAATTTTTCTTTTTGAACCAAATGATATTGGGCAAGTTTTAAAGATTCATTCGCTTCTATCAATTTGATATTTTGCGTTTCCAGCAGTTCCGCATTGCGCTTAAGCGCTTGTTCATTCTTTATTTCACGAAGTGCCGAATTGATTCGAGATATAAAATCCATTTCTTCAAAAGGCTTTTTTATATAGTCAGTAGCGCCCTGATCAAAACAGGCTTTCAAAATTTTCGCGTCACTGATCGTGGTTAACATAATCACTTTTGGCAAATGTTTATAAGAGGCTTTATTTAACTGTTCCAAAACTTGAAGACCTGTAAGTTTTGGCATGATGATATCCAAAAGTACGAGGTCGATTGGCTGCGTATAAATCATTTCTAAGGCTTCTTCACCATCCATAGCAAACTCTATTTCACAATCTAACAGAAACTTCAACAGAGTATCTCTAGCTATGTACTGATTGATACGGCTGTCTTCCACGATTAAAATCCGCATACATTCGCCCCCCTATTCTATCTGCACCTATACCCCAAAATCATTTACTTAACCTCAAGTGAATGCATAAGCGTCTTTACAGAGATCTGATTTTGCATCAGCATTTCTAACATCTTTGATTCAAAATATTTATGGTGCTCGATGACTTTAGAAAATGATTGAAGATATGCCACACCCGACGATTCTTCGAGTAAATCTAATGATGCCAGCAAAATAAAATGACGTTTAATGATAAGAAATCGACATAACAAGAGTCTAAGCGCATCTACCGTATCATTGCCTTCAGAAAAAGGAAAGAGATTTTTGACGATATGATTGCCAAATAAATTTGGCAACATATGCGGATGCTCTTGAATAAATCGATCATATTTTAGATACCCTTTTTTCAGCTCACCTTTGCTTGTCAAATGCAAAAAATCGTTAAATCGCTTAGAGTCTGTCGTTCCCATCTTTAATAACGCCTTTACGATTTGGTTCGACATTTCATCGAAAGTTCGATTTTTGCTTAATCCTTGTTCTCCACTGTTTTCAATAGAAAGCACAAATTCTGATAATTGCACCAAGCGTTTTTCAAACGTCATCTGCGTGTCTAAGGTGATCTCTAAACAGCGATCTCTTATTTGCTTTAACTTCGACAAAGGCTTACCGACAAAACTTTTACTTTTTTGATCAATTGCGTATGTGATAATAGGCGGTGCCTCTCTCGATAAATCGGGTTCCCAGAACATGGCATCCGCATTAAGTAACAAAAGCCTCGCTATTTCAGGACAAGAAACAGTTGCCGAATGTTCAATCTCACGATCTATACGATTCGCTATTCTTGGAAAAGTGGCACAGACGTTTGATAGATAAGATTCACCTAAGTTTTTATGAATTTTACACAGATGCTTTTCGTCTAAAAAAGAACACTTTTTATTTGAGGTCAACGTTGCAAATGCATAATTAATATGCGGCTGATCACTCGCCTCGTTTATATGAATATGTTTTTTAAATAGATTTTTCATTTCTGGTTCTTTTATCTTTTGATACTTCAAAAATGTATGCTGGTCGATATCCACATCCCATCCGATGCAACAGTTGTCTTCACACCGGCCACCGATGCATTTAAATGTACTTAGATATTTTAAATGAGACATGCAAAGACTCCTTATGACTAATTATGATGTGCCGTATAGCCGTTAGGCGTTAGAACATCAAACCGATAGCCCATAGATATATAATACTCAATAACACCTGGAAGCGCATCTACAGTAGACTTTTTTGCATCTGTGTCATGTAATAACACGATGGCACGCTTTTTCTTACCTAACTGGGACATGGTATTGGACCTGATGGTTTGTGCAGTGGCATAGACTGAAGCGGCATCACCAGAATCGATGTCCCAATCAAAATATTGCATATCTCTCTCTAAGAGCCTATTTGCAACGTCATTTCTAAACTGCCTCCCGCTTAAGTTTGCTGCCGAACTCGAACCGCCTGGAAATCTGAACACATTTGGTCTTTCACCAGTAATTTCATAAAGTGTTTCCTGTGCTTGTTCGAAATCATCCCAAAACATGTCTATGGATTCATAGATGAGGCTATAGTTATGAGAATATGAATGATTCCCGATAATATGTCCTTCATCATGTGCGCGTTTCACAATTTCTGGATAGCGAATAGCATTTCGCCCTTGAACAAAAAAAGTGGCTTGAATGTCATATTGCTTCAAAACATCTAATATTTCTTCTGTTACTGAGGGTGAAGGGCCATCATCAAATGTCAAATAGATGATTTTATCGGTTAAAGCGATGTTTTGAGATTTAACCATCTCATATTGTTCGATCAAAAGAGCATGCGCTTCATTTAACTTTAAATAAGCATCATGCATTTCTTTTATTTGATTTTTATACTCAGATTCAAGCACTTCGATCTGCACCAGGCTTTCATTGAGTTTAACTTCTAAATCTAGTACCGTTTCGGTTTGAGCATGTATAAGCGCCACATATTCCTTGAGTTCAAATTTTTGATTGGCATTGATTTGTATGGCCTTAATGCCCGACGATAGGGTTAACAAAACAAGCAGCGATATAATAACTTTTAAATGCATTCTACTCATAAGCAATTCTGTCCTTTTAACCTTTAAAAAAAACCCCTCATTTTCGGCCTCTCATAAAACGATGAGATCCCATGCAATTGAGGGGATTTTCAAATTATTCTTCCCAATTATGGTACACTTGTTGCACATCATCGTTATCCTCTAAAAGATCGATGAGTTTGTTCATGAACTTAATGTCTTCGTCATCTGTAAGTTTGGTCATGGTTTGAGGCAAGTAACGGAGCTCTGCCATACTAAAAGTAAAACCGTTTGCAGAAAGTGCATCCCTTACCTGCGCGAAATCACCGATATCTGTATAGACTTCATAGTGATTTTCTTCTACGCTAAAATCTTCTGCGCCCGCTTCAATAGCAGCCATTTCTATTTCCTCGTCGTCCATAGTGTCTGTCTTATCTATTACTAAAACGCCTTTTCGATCAAACATAAAACTCACGCACCCGTTTGTGCCCAAGTTGCCTTTGCCCTTCGAAAAATAACTTCTAATATCCGCAGCTGTACGATTGGTGTTATCTGTTAGGCATTCTACTAAAACAGCCACACCACCGGGACCATAACCTTCATATGTTAACTCTGTAAAGATGGTACCATCATTTTCACCAGCGCCTTTTTTTATCGCACGGTCGATGTTGTCATTTGGCATGTTTGCAGCTTTTGCTTTTTCTATGGCACTCATTAATGCCGCATTATAAACAGGATCAGCGCCACCTTCTCGCGCAGCAACCATTATATAACGGCCTATTTTTGTAAATTCTTTCGCTCTTTTGGCATCTTGTTTGCCTTTACGATTAATTATAGTACCTATTCTTCCCACGTTTACTCTCCTGTTGTAACAATATAAAATACGCAAAGATATTATAGCACACAAATCAAAAAGTATCTATATTTTTGGAGGTGCAGGCGGCATGCTGCGTTTATGCATCGTGGATTTATGCATACGTTCTATAATTTGAAGGTCCTTATCTGGTACTTTTGAGCCAGATAAGTAATCATCGATCATATCATATGTTGTGCCCATTTCTTCTTCATCCGTTTGACCTTCCCATAACCCAGCAGAAGGCTTTCTGTCTATTATGGACTGTGTAACACCTAAAGTACGCGCCCAAGTAAAGACATCTCTTTTTAGCAAATTACCGATGGGTATGATATCGACACCGCCATCGCCATACTTCGTGAAATAACCCGTATGCACTTCGGCGGCGTTATCTGTTCCTGCAACAAGGTAGCCAAGCGCATTGCCAATCCCATATAAAGTTGACATTCTTAAACGTGCTCTTAAATTTGCATCTGAAAGGCGATGATGAAGCACCGTTTTATTTTCTAATCGTCGTTGAATTTTTCCATAAAGCATTTCATGCTCTTCTGTTAAGTCGATGGTCACGTAATCGATGCCAATTTTTTCTGCAAATTCGATCGCATCTTGAGCATCTTTAGGATTACTTTTACAAGGCAATACCACACCTAGTGAATTTTCAGGAAAGGCTCTCTTAATGAGACAGCCTACCACCGCTGAGTCTATGCCCCCTGATAATCCCACTAAAACGCCATTCGAGCCTGCTGCGTTAACCTGTTCTCTAATCCACTTTACAACATGTTCTATTTCTTGATCTAATGTATAGTTCATCCTATTATTTCCTTTCTGCATCTATTCTTATCACTAAAGTCGGTCTAATTCTACCAAAACACAATTCAGATATATCGTATTTAGTCCTGCGACTTCTGAAGCCTCTACGATCTCAGGTGTAAATGTACCTGGTTGAAACCAAATGTTTTCTATGCCTAATTCAATCGCCTCTGCTAAAACGCTTTTTGAACGCTCAGGTGCCACAACGACATCTATGCAATCAACTTTTTTGGGCAATGCAGCTAAGTTTTCATAACATACGTCGCCATCTACAGTTTTATACATAGGATTAACAGGGTAAACTTCATAACCAAAACGCTTCAATTTCTTATATATTTTATTACCAAACTTCGCCTTGTTATCTGTCGCACCAACTACTGCCCATACTTTTTTATCGAGCATCGATTTAATCATTTCATCCATTAGAATTCTCCTTTCATCACCATGCCATCGTGGATGGTTAAATACACTTCGTCTCCATTTTGGAGATCAACCTGTGCTGACGTGACTTCTATTAATGCATTGCAAAAATCTTCAATCCTATCAGGTGCTACATAAACAGACGTGCAAACGCGTTCAAGAAATTCTGATTCTTTGATGATCACGCCTTCATATGCAGTTAATACATTTTGAATTTTACCATGTAGTGCATAATCATAAGTACATTTAATCTGCATAAATGGCTTACGTTCTACGATACATGCTGCTTCTATGGCTTGCTTGGCACTTTGGGTGTAAGCCCGTACCAATCCGCCCGTTCCAAGTTTAACGCCACCAAAATAGCGTACAACCACACAAACCAATTGGGTTAACCCTTCTTTTTTCATGAGTTCTAAGATGGGGACACCTGCAGTGCCTGAAGGCTCACCATCATCCGAATATCTTTGTATGGAAAATTGCTCTCCGAGCACGTAGACTGGTACATGATGTGCTGCATCCCAGTGTTTCTTTTTTAAGTGTTCAATATATGCAGTTGCTTCAGATTCTGTCTCAACTGGTTTTGCATAAGCAATAAATCGCGATTTACTGATGTGCAGTTCACACGTTGCTTCCTTATATAGGGTACGCATAACTTTCATCTTTTGCCCCTAAATGATGAAAGCGCTGTAGCGATTATAGTCTGCTATTGAAACCTCTGTTATAATCTTCGTTCCTTCTTCTAGGTGTTCAAGCGCTTCCACGCGATAGGTTTCACAAATATACGACGTTGCTCTGCCCTCAGCATATGGCATCAAAAAAGTAACTTTCTTCCGATCTGAAAAAATTCTACTTTTAATCATTTCCACAAGGACGTCTATGTTTTCATGTGTTTTCGCTGATACCAATACGGCATCTTCGGAAGCATCATTTGGACGAATGCCTTTATCAATTTTATTATATACCGTGATCATAGGAATCGTATCTGCTTTAAGTTCTTTTAAAACATCTGCAGTGACTTCCATTTGCATATGCATACTGTCATTTGAAGCATCGACAACATGAAGCAGCAAGTCGGCATTTAATGCTTCTTCAAGCGTCGCTTTAAAGGCAGTAACCAAACTGTGTGGTAATTTTGAAACAAAGCCTACAGTGTCTGTTAGTATAAATTCTTTTTTATCATCTAAAACGATGCGTCTGTTATAGGTGTCCAGCGTAGCAAAAAGCATGTCCTTTTCAAATACTTGGCGATCTAATTCACCTTCTAAAGAACGTTCAATAAAACAATTCATTACGGTTGATTTTCCTGAGTTGGTGTAACCCACCAGTGCAACCACGGGGATTTCGCTTTTTGCCCGCATTTGTCGTTGAACCATTCGATTTTTGTCCGCTTCATCAATTTGCTTTCGAATTTCATCTAAGCGTTCTTGTATGCGCCTTCTATCGATTTCTAACTTTTGCTCACCAGGTCCACGCGTCCCAATTCCGCCACCTGTTCGCGACAGATTACTGTTTAACCCTATAAGTCGTGGCAATCTATATTTAAGTTGTGCATACTCAACTTGTAATCTGGCGATTTTACTTTGTGCCCTTAATGCAAATATATCTAAAATAAGTGCTGTGCGGTCTATGACGGGAACGCCAATTAGTGCTTCGAGGTTTCTCATTTGAGCACCTGATAACTCATCATTAAAAATAACGAGATTTGCCTCCGTATCTTCAACGGCCATTCGGACTTCGTCCACTTTTCCAGAACCGATATAAGTTGCCACTTCTATTTTTGACTTGTTTTGAACGATTATGTCTGCGACTTCCGCTTCAGCAGCAAAAGCCAGTTCTGCCAGCTCATTTAATGAGTCCTCGATGCTAAACTCATTTCTTAAGCCCTGAAACATGCCTACAAGTACAGCACGTTGCACTTCTTTTTTATTTTCTTCCATGATTATTCCGCCTTTTGATACATAATATTAATAGTTATTATACTACAAAGTGAAAAGATTGCATAATACCAATTATGGCAACAATATTAAAAATAGATTATAAAATATGAAACGATAGTATACCCAACACCAAATATGGTATAATACCTTGTATGATTTTGCGCATTATGTGTGCACATTCACAACAGGAGGTCTTAAATGGAAAGCACAAGAAAAGCAGCCCCTGGTAAAAAACCAACATCATCAGGGCAATCTAATAAAAACAAAACCAATAAACCTAAAAAATCATTGGCAAATGCGATTAAGATTTTTCTTATACTAATCGTCGTCGTAGGATTTGTAGGTGCTGGAACCGTCTATTTTTATATAACGCAAGCACTTAAGGACATAGAACCTATAGATCCCGATCAGATTGCAGCAAAACTCGTAGAAAATTCTGTGATAGTCGATGGCGAGGGGCGCGTACTAGAGCAAATCTATAGCGATGGATTAAGAACCGTTGTACGTTATGGCGATATGAGTGACGACTTAATTAACGCCTTCGTCGCTGTAGAAGACAAGACGTTTTTTGAGCACAATGGCTTTAATATCATCAGACTCTTTGGTGCTGTAAAAGACACACTCACCACTGGAAGAAGATTAGGCGGAACAAGTACCATTACACAACAACTCGCGCGAAATATCTACCTCTACGAAATCAGAAGCGATAGAGACATCGATCGAAAGATTCGTGAAGCGTATTATGCCATAGAAATGGAAAAGTATCTTACAAAAGAACAAATCATTGAAGGGTATCTGAACTTCGTTTATCTTGGAGCTGGTGCAAATGGTGTAGAAGCTGCCGCTCAAGCTTATTTCTCAAAAAGTGCAACTGAATTAAACTACATTGAATCTGCGCTTTTGGCAGGTATCGTTAAATCACCTTCTGTTTATCCGCCAATGATCAATATCGAAAAAGTAAATGTAACCGCAGAAAATTATGTTTATGATGATACAGACCCACTCTACACACTTGTATATAATCCAAGATGTGAGGACCGTTATTTAACCTCTATCTATTTAATGCATCAAAACAATAAAATTTCAGATGCGGAATATGAATATGCTAAGACTGTAGATTTGAGAACCATCGTTAATCCAGGCAAAATTGCACAAACCGAAATTTCTTCTTTCTTTGCTGATATGGTTAAAGATGAAGTGGTTGCTGATTTAATGGCTGAATACGGCTATAGTGCAACGGAAGCAAATAATTTACTTTATACCGGCGGACTTGTAATAGAGTCAACCATTGATTTTGATATGCAAAAAACGCTAGAGAGCCACTATGCGAAAGAAAACTTCACCACCTATTTTGGTGAAAGTACCGCTGTTGCCGTTAGAGCTTTTCAACGTGATAATGGCTTAGCCGTCGATGGTTCTGCTGGTCAAAATACGCTAGCAAAAATTCGCGAGTTGTCTGGCATGGACACCAGTACATTCACACAAAATGTTTATAATAAGGGCAGCGATAACGAAGAAGTTATTCTGCTGAAAAAAACTTTGTTTGAACTCGGCTATCTCATAAATAATGAAAACTTTCCAAAGGTAACCGTAACTTTAGATAATCAAGGCAATATAATATCAGAAGAAAGCAAGCGACTTTTACTTCATAAGCAATCAAACTTAATTGATGCAAATAAGAATTTCATCATTCCATCAAGTGACTATAAATTTGATGAACAAGGCAACTTGGTGCTTTATAAAAATAAGCGCATGTACTTCTATCCACATTACCAAGACAACCAACTCGTTAGCATTCAAGTGGTCGTAAAAGAAACTTTTATGTATAATGAAATGAGCAAGGAAAACGAGTCCTTGTCAGGTGGAAAATTCAACATCGTAGACCTCTACACCTATGCCGGTCGCGATGTGCTCATACCAAATGAGTATAAAACATTTGACGCTGAAAATAACGTCATTGTTAGCAAACAATTTCTAAGTGAAAATCCAGATTTTTTTACCATTGATGCAAATCAAAATCTGCTGGTTGGCAGTGGCAATTACGTCATCAGTGAAAATGGGATCATTCAACCGCAATCGGCTATGGTTATCATTGATTATCACACGGGTGAGTTAAAATCAATCGTCGGTGGACGTGATATTACAGGACAGCGTATGTTTAATCGCGCAACGAATCCTAGACAACCTGGCTCTGCGATAAAAACGCTTTCCATCTTTACACCTGCCATAGATTCTGGCAAATATACAGCGGCAACTGTAAATGATGATCGACCTTCTTATTTACTTGGAGATCCATCCATTCGTTGGCCAGTCAACTGGTACGAAGCTTATAGCAGTTACCACAAACACTGGGGATTGGTAACGTTAAGAGAATCTGTACAGTGGTCCATTAATGTTACCGCTGCTCAAATCGCACAAGACATCGGCGTACAAACTGCGCTTGAATACCTTAAAAAATTTGGTATCTCCACATTGGTAACTGAAGGTGGCACAAGTGATGCAAATATAGCTGCTGTCGCATTGGGCGGTATGACTCGAGGCATAACACCACTTGATTTAACAGCTGCATATGGTGCCATTGCAAACAAAGGTGTATTAAACAGTGTGATCACTTACCACACCGTTAAAAATGGAAAAGGCGAAATAATCCTTCAAAATGAAACCAAACAGAATTTTGTTGTTGATGAAAACGTCGCATATATCGTACAAGATATGTTGATGACCAGTATCAATTCTGGTGTTGCAACCGCAGCTAAACTTTCACCTAATAACGACATCATCCCCGTTGCAGGTAAAACTGGAACAACTTCAAGCAACATCGATGCATGGTTTGTGGGTTATACGCCGTATTATGTAGGCGGCATTTGGTTCGGTAACGACGTCAATATTCCACTGGATCAAGGTTCGCGTATTGCTGCGCAATTCTGGAAAACAGTAATGGCCGACATACACGTAGACTTTGAACCAAAATCTTTTGAACGCCCGTCAGGCATCGTTAACGCACAAGTTGACATTATATCTGGTAAAGCACCTTCTGAGTTATCTGCATTGGATCCTAGAGGGACTGTTCGAACAGAAATCTTCCTAAGAGGCACTGAGCCTACAGAGGTAGATGATGTGCATGTGATGGTTGATATCTGTACAGAAAGCAATAAGTTAGCCACTGAGTTCTGTCCAACCACGCTTATTGAAAGTCGCCTGTTCGTTCAAAGACCTATCCCTTATAATGCTGCTGAACATTTGGATGGTCGAGGCAACCCTATTATCATCAAGGACATGGGCTATGATATGCCTACAGAGGAATGTGACATTCATACCGCTGAAAATCAAACCACAGAACCAAGCACTGAAACGTTTATTGGTTTAGAACCGTTTATTCGATTGGTTGATGGGTCTTTATATGTACAAAGAAAATATCCTGTCGTTTTAGCAAGCGGACAAACCATTTTGATACCAGTCGGTTCAAAAATACTTCCAGATTCTTCAATTCTATTTTATGATGGTTCCAGCATACCTGCAGAAAACATCAAAGAAATTCCAAATTACACCGCTGAAGAGTTAGATGTACTGTATCCTTAATAATAAAACCCGAATGGATTAATAATCCACTCGGGTTTTTCTTAATGTGCGTAATGATTCATGTCTCGAACTTTGCCATTTACGATCACGATGATTTCTTTTTGCGCAATCGCCTCATCCACTAAAGCATCCATCTCGAGTAAAGACATGGAATCCATGATCTTATCCAAGCGCGGTTTGGTAACCACTTTAGCTGGTAAAAAAACGGTACAACAATCTTCATAAGGTAGAATGGATGTCTCAAACGTGTCTATATTCTTAGCGATGGTTATAATATCAACTTTATCATAAGCAACAAGTGGTCTAAACACTGGCATCTGCACCATGCTATTCGTAACGGTCATCCCCTCTATGGTTTGACTGGCAACTTGTCCTAAATTCTCTCCTGTTATAAGCGCTTTACAATTTGATTCTATTGCAAGTTTTTCTGCAATTTTCATCATAAAACTTCTGGCTAAAATCGTACTTTCATCTGTTGGGCATTTTTCATTAATCGCCTTTTGAATTTCTAATAGATTAACCGAGTGAATTTTAAGTGTCATGGTATATTGTGTTAAGTTCGCCGCTAAATCTACGACCTTCTCAAGTGCACGTTCACTGGTAAAAGGATAAGAGTGGAAATGTACCGCTTCGAGTTCTAATCCGCGCTTAGCCATTAAATAGCCCGCTACAGGACTATCAATACCTCCAGATAATAAAAGCATCCCCTTCCCTGCTGTACCATATGGCATACCACCTAAGCATGGAATTCTTTCACTATAAATATACGCCTTTTCTCTGATCTCAACGGTAATTAAGAGGTCTGGATTGTGAACATCAACCTTCAACGTTTCAATATTTCTGAGTACATGTGCACCTAATGTTTGATTAATTTCTGGGGTTCTTAACGGATAGTTCTTATCCGCGCGTTTCGTTTCAATCTTAAATGTCTTCGCACCTGTTTTTGCGATAACAGCCTTGGCAATTTCAAGGCATTTTTCTTTAAGATTCTCAATATCTCGCTCTGTTTTCATCGCAGGGCTTATGGAAACCACACCAAACACTTTTTTCACTGCCTCTATGACTTTGGTTTGGTCTTCAGCGTCAAATACCACGTAAACCCGCCCATGATGGTCTAGTATTTCAGTATTTGCAATATGGTATATTGCTTTCCTAATATTTGAAGCCAACTTTTTCTCAAAAATTCTAATGTTCTTCCCTTTTAAACCGATTTCGCCGTAGCGAATTAATATCATTTCCCTCATTAATATGCCTCATCCTTAAATTTCATCTTTTATTTTTACCCATTATTTGCTTCAATGATTGTACGGCCTTAACAATAAACGCCGCCGAATCATCAATTTGCTTTTCATCTAATCCTTCGCCAAAACTCAAACGAATAGAACCCTCAATTTCACGATCACTTAATCCGATGGCTTTGAGAACATGTGATTGGTGTTTCTTTTTTGAAGAACACGCTGAACCCGTAGATACATAGACCGCGTTCATTTCAAGTGTGTGTAAAAGCACTTCTGCTTTTATACCTGGAAAAGTGACGTTTACTATATACGGTGAGTCTGATAATCCATTAACTTTAAACTCTTCAATCGCACTTAAATGCTGGATCATCTTCGCTTTTAATGTAGAACAATGCGCTGATGACTGTGTACGTTTTGAAAAGGTTTCTTCACAAGCTATACCAAATGCGATAATTCCCAAAACATTTTCAGTACCTGGTCTAATGCCATTTTCTTGTTGACCGCCATAGATAAGCGGCGAAAGGACAGTACCTGAGCTACAATAAAGCGCACCCGTACCTTTAAGGGCATTTATTTTATGCCCACTAACCGTCATTAAATCAATATAGCACGCTTTCACATCCAAATCAATCTTTCCAAATCCTTGTACGGCGTCTACATGAAACTTTATTGAAGTCTTTTCCGCTCGGTTAAAGCCGTTAATCGCTGACCCGATGGCTTTGATAGGCTGGATGCTGCCGATTTCGTTATTAACGTGCATGACACTGACCAAAATCGTATCACGCGTTAAAGCTTTTTGGAAATCTTCTAACTCAACCACACCACCATTGTTTACAGGCAAATAAATCACTTCAAATCCTAGTTTTTCGAAATGTTCAAATGTATTCAGAACTGAGGGATGCTCAATTTTCGTGGTAATTAAACGACCTTTTTTATACTTGCTTACCGTACCAATGATGGCCAGATTATTTGCTTCTGTCCCTCCAGAAGTAAATAAAATTTCACGTTCTGAAACTCCTAGCGCTTTTGAAAGGGTCCGTCTGCTGTCTTTTATAAGTTTCTCTGCTTGAACACCTAAACGATGCAGCGATGAAGGATTTCCATAATTCATTTCTAAATGATGAGTGATTCCTATTTTAACCGCTTCAGAAGGTGGCGTTGTTGCAGCATAATCTAAATAATATCGCACTTTACTCTCCTAACTACACATACTGCTTTTCTTATCCATCACATTATTATATAATATTTTTGGAAGAAATAAAATTTTATATATTTTTTGAAATATTATCAACAGATCAAAACGATGGAGGAACCCATGAAAAAACGAATTGCAGTGATTTTTACCGGTGGCACCATATCTATGAAGGTTGATGAACGACTTGCAGCCGCCATACCCGCACTTTCTAGTGAAGAAATTATGTCTATGGTAACCAATATTGATCGAATAGCAGATATCGAAATCATCACTTTTGGTAGTTTCCCAGGTCCTCATATGACGCCTGAACACATTTGGGATTTGTCTCAATTGGTTAAAAACACTTTAAGCCGTAGCGACATAGACGGTGCAGTGATCACACATGGAACCGACTCTTTGGAAGAAACGGCGTATTTTCTAGATTTAAACATCAACGTTCCAAAGCCGATCATCTTCGTCGCTGCGATGCGCAATAGCTCGGAACTTGGTTATGATGGTCCAAGTAACCTTTCATCAGCGATCTGTACGGCGGTATCTGAGGAATCACAAAATAAAGGGGTCCTCATCGTATTAAATAATGAAGTGAACTCAGCAAGAGAAACCACAAAGACACATACACTTTCACTAGACACCTTCAAGTCACTTGAATTTGGTCCCCTGGGGATCGTCGATAATGATGAAGTGATTTTTTACAGAAGCATCATCAAGCACGATCATATAGAGACCAATCAGTATGAGAAAAAAGTGGAACTCATTAAAGCATGTGTGGGTTGTACCTCTGACTATATAAATTATGCCATCGATCAAGGTACAAAAGGTTTTGTCATCGAAGCCATGGGCAGAGGCAACGTTCCACCTGAGATGACTAAAGGCATAACACGTGCAATTGCACTTAATATCCCCGTGGTAATCGTCTCAAGATGTCCGATGGGGCGTGTGCTTGATTCTTATGGATATCCTGGTGGCGGCAAAGACTTACGTAATGCTGGCGCGATATTTGGCGGTAATCTAAACGGTCAAAAAGCACGCATTAAGTTGATGCTTGCACTGGGCAAAACGCAGAACTATCATGAAATCAAACAAATCTTTGAAATAGGTGTTTATAAGTAGTCATAAAAAGTGCAGGAAAGCTCATCGCTCGCCTGCACTTTATTTATTAGTATGTGATGACTTCCTCTATCTCTAAAGAATAATCCGATGATAAATCGATAAATGTTTCGTCGACCTTTACAAGTGGTCTATTCAAAGCAAATTTATTTACATAAACGACTTCACCGATACGACCATCAGATAACCTAACTTTATTGTTAATAAAGAATGAAGCAATGTTACTCATAAACACATCTGAGATGGTAGGATCAAGTCCCTTGAAACTTTCATCTTTTAAAATATTAAATGCTCGAAACGAAGAAACACTGGCTTTATAAATACGATCCGAAGTCAACGCATCGAAAACGTCAACTACTCCTATGATTCTCGCTAAATACGGTATTTGCTCATCTCTTAACCCGCTCGGATATCCACTGCCATCATTTCGCTCATGGTGAAAAAGGACTGCTGCTAGTACATCTCTAGGTATACTCGTGTTTTCTTTTAATAGATCATACCCTAATCGCGCATGGGCTCTAACTTTTTCCATTTCAACATCCGTTAACTTGCCCGTTTTAAAGAGTAAATCTTGAGGCACTTGGATTTTACCGATATCATGTAACAAACCCGCAAGCGCTATACTGTATATCATGCTGCGATCAAGACCTAACCATTTGCCTAACATCGCGCCTAACATCGATACGTTTACAGCATGCGTAAAGTTATAATTTTCTTTAAATGAAAGCAAACGCATACTGCCTAAAACGTCGTTATCGGACAAAAGCGTGTCTACCAAAGGTCGCATATCCTCTTCTAAAACAGCAGCATCGAATTTAAAATCTTTATTTTGAATTTGGAAATACGTTTTCTTAAATCGATCAAGGACCACAGCGTAGTTTGTATTTAAATCTCTAAACTTCTCATTCGTCGTAAGACGCATGGCTGGTATTTCTTCGACCTCTTCATCTATATACACGTAAAAGATGGCGTGCTTATTAAAGTATTCTAAGTGTTTGCTCGTTATTTCTGTGCCTTGCGCTAGAATTATATTTCCTAAATCATTATAAATATCTTTCGAAAGACACATGCCTATGGTTAATTCTTCAACTGCAATTCCTCTCATCATATCCCCCATTTGAACGATTTGTAATTCTAGATATTAACAACGTAGCCACAAATGCCATCATCACACGCATGGTAATGATCACAACCCCCGATGCACCTACTGCAACAAATAATAATGTATCCTCTACAATCGCATGACAAGCTGCTAGAAATACGGATATTATAAACAAACTTTTGCCTTCTAACTCACCGTCTTGAGAAGATTTGATTAAGACACCCGCACCATAAGATATGCCAAATATGATGCCCACTGCCAATGGAAAAGCAGCCTGTTCTTGCGTTTTAAATAATCTCGTTATGGGTTTAAATAACTTCCCAATAAAATCTAATATCTTTAAATCTTTCGCAATCTCCATAAAAAGCATAAGGGGTATGACGATCACCGCGATAGACCAGATGGATTTTAGACTTCCGAGAATGCCTTGATTAAAAAATGTCGTTATGAAATCCATATGTCACCCCTAAAGTATCATATTTAAAAAAACGCCACTAAATAGACAAAGACTCAGTCTTAAACTCACGATCTTGACGCCTGAAACCTTAAGTTTCTTAAAAATCGCCGTTTCAACGATTAAGGAATGTGAGAAAGCCAACATCACAGCTAAAATAGTAATCTGTTTAGCGGTCAATGTTAATGATGCAATCGCACCCAGAGCAGCGTATAAATTTAACGTATTGCCCAATACAAGTACGATTGCTGCTTCGCCTGGAAGCCCAAACAAAAACATAATCGGCTTAAAGACAACTGCAATCCAATCCAACACAGGTGTCATACCTATTAGCGTGACCACGAGATACACTGGTACCAGCACTTTAGATAAGATCCACAAGGTCTTAAATCCATTTATTAAACCACGTCTAATGGTATCCACATTTTACCTCATTAAGCTAAATTAATTCGTGTGCAAAATCAATTGACATCGAATATATATTAACATAATTTCATAAGATAATCTACTTTTAATTATCTATTAACAAGTACATACACCCTAACAATTAAGTCTTTAAAGGGCTAGACGTTTAAGTAAAAAAGCATTAGACTATAAAGAACACAAAGAAAGAGGACAAATATGGAAAAGCGACAATATGAAATAACAACACAGTTAACAGATCCACTCAATCAATACAATGTGTTATTCTTCGATATAGAAACCGATGGGTTAAGCCATAAAAACAAACTCGTGATTATAGGTCTCGTCTACATCCCCAAAGCATCACATACAGGAACGGTCATTCAGTATTTTAATGATGATTTTGGATCAGAAAAGGAAATGCTTTTAACCTTTGTCGATTTTTTACGAACAAACGACATAGACTACTTCGTTTCGTTTAACGGACACGCATTTGATATTCCTTTTCTTAATGCAAGATTCACATATAATCACATTAATTATGTGATGAATAAGGGCATGAATGTCGATTTACTCAGAGTTGCTAAGAAAAATCAATCCCTATTAAAACTAAATGATTATAAACTAAAAACCATAGAAATGTATCTAGGAATTCACAGAGAAGATGTAATATCAGGAAAAGACAGTGTTTTAATGTATCAAGCCTATATAGAAACGCACAGTCGTCACTTAAAAGAAGCGATCCTTCTCCATAATTACGACGACATAATAAACATGGTCCCCTTGGTTCAAATCGTTGATCCATCGCCTTTTTCTATACCACCTTTTAAAATCATACACACGCGTAAATGGTATTTAACAGGCTATAAAATTAAATCCAATCAATTGATTTGTACCTTAACACCTCAAAACAGATACCGAATTGAAGAAATTTATTATGAAACCCAATTTTTGCGGTTTGAATGCAGTGACCTTCATGCCGAACTTAAATTTGATTTAAATGTACTAAAAGACTTACAAAATAATCGTATTCAGGTCATCGATACACAAAAGCTATATGCTAGGTCCTTTGATCTATTAAACAATGAAGAGAAATTTGAACTTACCATATGCTATAATCAACATATTTACGAAACACACTTAATCAAACATGCTTTTTTGGTTCTTGAACACCTTTTAAATACAATTGCTTATGAAAAAAACGAGTAGACAAAAGTCTACTCGTTTTTTATAGGTGGTGCCCAGAGGCGGAATCGAACCACCGACACGGGGATTTTCAGTCCCCTGCTCTACCGACTGAGCTATCTGGGCCTATATGAGAAATGGTATCTATTTCTCATTAAGAATGAGAAATCTTCTTTATTTCTCAATTAACATGGTGGGCATAAGTGGACTCGAACCCCGACCATTATTTTAACTTGGGCGTATAGCTCAGCTGGTAGAGCAGGGGACTGAAAATCCCCGTGTCGGTGGTTCGATTCCGCCTCTGGGCACCACCTATAAAAAACGAGTAGACTTTTGTCTACTCGTTTTTTTCATAAGCAATTGTATTTAAAAGGTGTTCAAGA